>MGIS01000025.1:29177-74024 GCA_001793865.1 Candidatus Wolfebacteria bacterium RIFCSPLOWO2_01_FULL_47_17b | reverse complement strand
GTGATGCCCAGTGTGCTAATCTCGGCCTTCCCACCCTTCCCAGTGGCTACACCTATGCCTGCAGTACAGAAGCTAATTATCGCAATATAGACGGATTAGGCTGGATACCCATCGATTTTACCCAGGGCAGTGGCATCATCAGCCTACCCACCCTTCCGATTGATCCCACCAATGCCACCTCTACAGGCCTGTATTATACGTATATGAGCGGAGGATCCTTTCATCTGGCAGGAGCAACTGAATCTGACAAATATGGCCTGGGAGGAAGTAGTGATGCGGTATCGACCGATGGAGGCAGTTTTACCGGACTTATTGAAAAAGGAACCGACAAAGCATTGATTCCTCTTGATTATGGCGATACCTCCTTAGTGGGCTATTGGACGTTTGATGAAGGGACCGGCACGTCTGCCTATGATCATTCAGGCAACAACAATACCGGAACCCTGACCAATGGACCGACGTGGCAAACTTCCGCTAACTGCAAAGTTGGAGGGTGTCTAGAATTTGATGGGGAAGATGACGTTGTTCCTTTGGGCACAGGAAATTATTTGGACTTTTTGACAATAAGCGCGTGGGTATATTTGGATTCTTATCCACCATTGGATAGTGTGTATGCGATTGTTCATAGAACGGAAGACTATCCATGGAAACATAATTATTATTTTGAAATTAATTCAACTCTTGAGTTTAAGTTTGGAATATATTCAACAACCGCAAACACCTGGAAAAGTATTAATACAACACAGGCCGTATCTTTAGCACAATGGCATCACGCTACAGCCTCTTATGATTTAAACGGAGATCTTAGTGGGGTTTTTTTGAACGGTGAGAAACTGGATCCTATAGGAACCATTCCCCCAGGAAGCATTCCTAACTCGGTGGGGATTTTTCATCTTTCTATAGGGGGAAATTATGCTGAGTCCGCAAGATATTTTGATGGTCTCATCGACGACGTCCGCATCTACAATAGGGCATTGTCGGCTGCTGAAATTCAAGCGATTTACAATGCCACGAGATGAGAAGTGAGTTATGAGTAGCGAGACTTCTCGCAACTCAAAACCCACTACCCACAACCCAATTCCATTTATCCACAGATAGCTGGATTTTTGAAAAAATAGGTGTATAATCAAATTGTTAGTAGGAAGCCCCTGGGTTGTGAGGACCCGAGGGGTTTTTATTTAATTATGAAAACATTCAAAGAAAAAGTCTTAAAAATAGTAGCCTCCATTCCAAAGGGCAAAGTAATGACATACAAGCAAGTTGCGCAAAAAGCGGGAAGCCCGCGGGCATTTCGTGCGGTAGGAACATTGATGAAGCATAACGAGGATATGAAACGAGTGCCGTGCCATCGCGTCATACGTAGTGACGGGACAGCAGGGCACTATAGCGGCCCCGGCGGAATAAAAGGCAAAATAAAAAAACTCCGATCCGAAGGAGTGAGAATATAAATTCAAAATTATTCAAATACCATGTATACATTACCTCAACTGAAATATTCTTACGATGCTCTCGAGCCGCACATTGATGCCAAAACGATGGAGATTCATCACACGAAGCATCACCAAGCATACATAGACAAGCTCAATGCCGCTCTAGAAAAACATCCTGAAGTGGATACCGGCAATCTTGAGGGCATGCTGGAAAATATCCACACCATTCCCGAAGACATCCACACTGCAGTGCAAAACAACGGCGGAGGACACGCAAATCACTCTTTTTTTTGGACTAGTATGAGCCCACATCCAAGAAAAGAGCCCGAAGGAGACCTAAAGACTGCCCTTGAAGAAGCATTCGGATCGATGGATGATTTTAAGAAAAAATTCGAAGAAAAAGCCACGGGAAGGTTCGGTAGCGGCTGGGCATGGCTGACTATGGATGCTGAAAAGAATTTGCGGGTGCACAGCACGCCAAACCAGGATTCGCCGCTGATGGAGAAACGGATTCCGATTATCGGACTTGATGTATGGGAGCACGCATACTATCTAAAATATCAAAATAGACGCGCCGACTATGTCAATGCATGGTGGCAGGTGCTGGATTGGGCGGCGGCGGAGAAAAACTATGAACTGGGCGGAACAAAATAATTTACTCACAAAAGATTTTAATTTCCCTGACTTCAAGCAAGCCATAGCTTTTGTGAGCGTTGTGGCGGCGGAAGCCGAGCGTCTGCAACATCATCCCGATATCCACGTATCATATACAAAGGTCACTATGACGCTGACTACTCACGACGAAGGAAAGATTACCGAAAAAGATCACGAACTTGCGAAGGTGATTGATATGTTGTATACAAAATACCATGAGTAAAAACTGGATCGTAGCGGGTATAATAATAGTCGCACTCGTCGTCATCGGCTCCGTTATATGGGGATTTTCGGACACGGCGCAGACGCCGCTTTCGCCCGACTCGCAGCAGCCTACAACCATACAGGGCACCATCACAAACGTAGCCGCGTCAGCACGCGTACTTACCGTAGAGCAAGAAGAACACATATATCCCGTCGCGATAGATCGCAATACGCGCGTCTTCAATGAAAGCGGCGGTGAAGCGGACTTTTCATACCTCAAAAAGGGATTTGATGTATCGGTAGAGGGCACCTGGACAACCAGTAATTCATTACTGGCTTCGGTAATTCGAGTCACGAAAGCGCCCGCCATCATCATATATACACCCACTGACCAACAGGTAGTAAGCGATGCCGTTATAACGGTAAGCGGCGTGGCGCGCGTATTTGAAAATTCATTTATGATTCGCGTGCGCACATCCACCACCACAACTCTTTTTGAAGAGCCGGTTATGAATGAAACCGGAGGCATGGGAGAATTCGGTGAATTTAATTACACATTCACGCTTTCTAAAAACACACTTCCAAGCGAACGAGTGTTTATAGACGCCTTCGAATATTCGGCACGGGACGGATCGCAGATAAACACCGCGACCGTCACCATATACGTTACGCACCGCCAAACCACGAACGTAAAAGTTTTTTTCAATAATGACCGATACGATCCACAGGTAACGTGCAGTGCCGTATTCGAAGTACAGCGGGTTATTCCCTATACGCAATCGGTTGGAACCGCCGCGATTGGGGAGCTGCTGTTAGGCCCCATCGATAAAGAGCCGGGACTCGACTACTACACGAACATTCCGACCGGCACAAAACTGAACTCATTGCGCATAGAACAGGGCACCGCGTACGCGGATTTCAGCAAGGAATTGGAGCCGGGTGGGGGATCGTGCCGCATTGCAGCTATCCGAGCGCAGATCGACCGAACGCTCAAACAATTCCCGACCGTCCGCAACGTGGTTATCTCCATCAACGGCAACGTGGACGACATCCTCCAACCGTAATGCACGAGGCCCGGACTCGCACATTCAATGTGAAGTCCGTGAAACCAAGGTTCGGCCTCACGAGACCGAGGCCAAACCTTACGAACTCCGCACTTTACGAAAGAAGGAATGGGCGTATACTGAACTTTATGCCTAACGATGCCGTGCAAGAAATAAAGGATAAACTGGATATCGTGGAGATAATCCGCTCCTATATTCCGCTTATGCCGGCTGGGAAGAACTTCAAGGCGGTGTGTCCATTCCACAAGGAAAAGACCCCGTCTTTTATTGTGTCTCCCGATCGCCAAAGCTGGCACTGCTTCGGATCATGCAACGAGGGAGGGGACGTGATCAGCTTTGTGATGAAGTACGAGCAGGTGGAATTTTACGAAGCGCTCAAAGCGCTTGCCGAGAAAGCCGGCGTCGAACTGAAGCAATTCAATCCTCAGCAGGAAAAAGAATTCGGCGTGTTGTATGACATCCACGAAGCCGCCGTGAAATTTTATGAAGACCAGCTCGCGCAATCCGAAGAAGCGAAATTCTACCTGAAACAGCGGGGTATCCACGACGACACGCGCGAGGAGTTCAGCATCGGATTCGCGCCCAACGCCAAGGATGCGCTCATGGTGCATCTTATAAACACCGGCTACGCAGCTACGGATATTGAGCGAGCCGGACTCGCGTTCAAAACCGATCGAGGCACATATATGGATCGGTTCCGCGGGCGCGTTATGTTCCCGCTCAAAAATACATTCGGTAAGACCGTTTCCTTTTCCGGACGCATTCTGCCAAATCTCGAAACCGATAATGTGGGCAAATACATAAACGGACCCGAAACGCCCATATTCAGCAAATCGCGCATTCTGTACGCATTGGACAAAGCGAAGCAGGAAATAAAGAAGCTGGAATACGCGGCAATCGTGGAAGGGCAGATGGACTTAGTAACACTATATCAGGAAGGAGTGCGAAACGTAGTGGCGACATCGGGAACCGCGCTCACCAACACACACCTACAGACACTCCGCAAAATAACCGATCGCATCGTGCTCGCGTTTGATACCGACGAAGCGGGCAAGCTCGCGGCGGAACGCACGCTCGATATGGCGCATATGCTTGATTTCACGGCACGGCTTTTTTTTGTGCCCGACGGGAAAGACGCGTCCGAATACATCGCAAAAAATCCCGGGAAGATTAAAGGTGTTATTGAACGCATGCAGTTGACTCCGTTCCAGTTCTATCACGACCGTTTTTTTCTTGACCAGTTCAAAAACGATATCAAACGGGCAACCCGCGCGTTCCTGCAAAAAACACTCATGCTCGCAAGCCCCATAGATCAAAATACATGGATCCAACAGCTTGCCGCAAAAACCCGCATACCCGAACAGGTGCTCTACGAAGAGCTGCAACTTATAAAAAAAACCCGCAGCGGCAAAACGGAACCGCAAACGGCTCAGGCAGTGGAAGAGGCGCCTACATCCCGCATCGAAAAAATAGCACGCAGGATCGCGCTCGTATGCACCGCCTACCCGTCGCTGCGTAATGAAATCGAGCCATACACGGCATACTTTCCCAAAAGCGCCTTCGACCAGAAGACGAAGGATCTTCTGGAAATGCAGTCATCGCTCGAAGTGACCGGAGACGAAGAAACGAGTTCCAACGAAATCAAATTTCTTCTACACGAGCTGAAAAGCGAATATTTGAAAGCAAAACAGCAAAAACTAGTCATACGTATGAAAGAGGCGCAGACCGAAGGAAAACCCGAAGAGTCATCCCGTCTCCTTAAGGAATTTGACGAATTAACAAAATTAAGGGAAAATGATTAGAATAGCGCTGTTATTTTTTTAGCATGCCAAAACACAAAAGAAAAAACGTCCGTAAAAAACCTAAGGCGAAGAAGAAAGCTGTCCGGCCAAAGAAAAAAACAAAAAAGGTTGCAAGAAAGACAAAAAGGACCCCGAAGAAGAAACTGAACGCGCGAAAGAAGCACGCGCCCAGGTTTTCCGAAGAGCAGATGCAGGAACTTATCACTCGCGGCAAAAACAGGGGGTTTTTAACCGACTCCGAAATTTTAGTGGTTTTTCCCACTATTGAGGAAGACGTCGATTTTTTGGATGATATCTATAAGCGACTGGACGCGGAAAACATCAAGGTCATCGAAGTAGACCAGCTCATAGACACCGCTCCACGCAAGGCAACAAATTTTGAAAAAGAAATGGCAGAGCTGGAACGGGCAGACCTGCCTGACGCCGTGCAGCTCTATCTGAAGGCGATTGGAAGAACCGCGCTTCTCACCGCGCAAGAAGAAAAGGATCTCGCAAAACGATCCGAAGGAGGGGACGAGGAAGCCCGCCAGCGGCTCATACAGGCGAACCTGCGTTTGGTCGTGTCCATTGCCAAGCATTACGTGAATCGCAGTAATAATATGAGTATTCTGGACCTTATCCAGGAAGGGAATATCGGCCTTTCCAAAGCGGTGGATAAGTTCGACTACCGCAGAGGATTCAAGTTCTCAACGTATGCCACCTGGTGGATTCGCCAAGCTATCGCCCGCGCGCTTGCCGACCAATCGCGCACCATCCGCATACCGGTACATATGGTGGAAACGATATCGAAATACACGCAGGTCAAAAGCCGTCTCTCGCAGGAACTCGGGCGCGATCCGCTTGCCGAAGAAATCGCGATTGAAATGGGTACATCGGTGGAAAAAGTACGCCACATTCAGGAAATCTCGCAGGAGGTGCTTTCGCTGGAGCTGCCGGTGGGGGAGGATGAGGACGCGACAACTCTTTCCGAATTCGTGAGAGACGAGAAGGGGCTCACTCCCGACCAACTCACCTCGCACACATTGCTACGCGAGAAGATAGAAGAAATTATGGACGACCTTACACCCCGCGAACAGGAGATACTTGCGCTGCGGTTCGGGCTTGCCGATGGCGTCACTCACACGCTTGAAGAAGTGGGCAAAAAATTCGGCGTCACCCGCGAGCGGATCCGCCAGATCGAAGCAAAAGCATTGGAACGCATGCGTTTGCACGAAAAATCAAAAGCGTTGGAGGAATACTGAGGCGAACTACAAACCCTCACTTCACGCCATGGCGTTTGTTTTGGACGCCACGAGATTTGACATTTTTTGCAAAGAGGAATATTATCCAAACAGAATTTTGAATAAATTACATTCACGAGGAACAGGATGGAGGTGGCCTTATAGACGCCCATAAGTGAGGATAAGAATGTGCCGTACAGCACACTGGTGCATGTACCACACGTTTTTATGTCTGTAACTCGGTTCGATCCCGAGATTCTGGCCCAAAGATAGGATTTTTGGACGCAGCATAGGTGGGAGGCAATGAAACGATACTCCTGGGTATCGTCGAGCCGACAGTGAGATACCACAGCCTTAGATTCGAAAGTTTATATTTTACCTACGGGTTGGAATATAAATCTCGGCGGGTCCTTGTGAATTTTTAACCGGTTCAATCGCAACGATTGACCGGTTTTTTTGTGCTGGTAAGAATCATTGTGTCCGAGGTTCAACCTTCCCAGATCAAGGTTGAACCTCGGACGCTGTTACTTTATACTACTATCATGTTTTTGGAGGTTAGGAAAAAATTTTTCGACTTTTTTAAAGAAAGAGACCACGCCATCGTGCCCTCGTCATCGCTCGTGCCGACCGATCCGTCGGTGCTTTTTACGACCGCGGGGATGCAGCAATTCAAACGCTACTACACCGGCGAGCTCAACGCCGAAAAGGATTTTGGATTAAAGAACGCCGTATCCATACAAAAGTGCGTGCGCACGAGCGACATAGATGAGGTAGGCGACGAAACGCACCTCACATTCTTCGAAATGATGGGTAATTTTTCGTTCGGCGGATACTGGAAGGAAGACGCGATCAGATGGGGATATGAATTTTTGACCGAGCGCCTGCACATAGATCCCCAGCGCATACATGTATCAGTGTTCGAAGGTGATGCCAACACGCCGAAAGATGAGGAATCGTTCAGAATCTGGCACAACATTATGGGACTCCCGAAAGAAAAAATAGCATTTGGCAACCGTGCGGATAATTTCTGGGGGCCAACCGGAAGCGAAGGTCCTTGCGGCCCCACGACCGAAATCTATGTGGACAACATAGAGGTATGGAATATTGTGTTTAACGAATATTACGCGGTGACAAAAAATGTTGAACCTCAAAACCATTTTGAATACAAAAAACTTGAAACCCCAGGAGTGGATACAGGCATGGGATTTGAACGGCTGTTATGCATGCCGGAGGGAAAAAAGAGCGTATACGAAACATCCGCGTTCAAGCCACTTATAGACATGCTCACGCAGGAAGCGCCGGAAGCATCAACCCGTGATATCCGTATACTCGCCGACCATATCCGCGCAGGCGTTTTTATGATCGCCGATGGTATTACCCCCAGCAATAAAGATGCGGGATACGTATTGCGCAGGATCCTGCGAAAGATCATTGGGCTGAAAATGAAAAACGACATACACACCGACCCGTTCGCGCTCGGCGCCGGGGTTATCTCAAAACAATACGGACCACTATACGCAGAAATTCGATCTCCGAAATCTGTTATCCACGTCTGGCAGGAAGAGTCGGAAAAATTCGGCACAAGCATTCAACGGGGGCTCCTGGAGGTCTCACGAATCGTTGAGAAAGAAAAAAAGATAACCGGAACAGACGCGTTCCACCTGTATGAATCATTCGGGCTTCCGTTTGAATTGCTTAGAGAAGTCGTTGAAGACGACGTCTACAGCAAAATATCCAAATCGGAATTCGACGAAGCGTTCAGAAAACATCAGAAAACTTCGCGAGCGGGGGCGGGAAAGAAATTCGGCGGTCACGGGCTACTGTTGGACACCGGAGAATTGAAAGCCGGAAGCGAGGAAGAACTAAAGCGTGTCATACGCATGCATACCGCCACACACCTCCTGCACCGAGCACTGCGCAAAACACTCGAAGAAAGCGTCCAGCAGATGGGATCGGATATAACACCCGAGCGCCTACGGTTTGATTTTAACTTCGATCGCCGGCTGACCAATGAAGAAATTGCCGCAATCCAGCAAGACGTGCAGGAAATTATACAAAGGGACCTTCCCGTATATTTTAAAGAAATGTCCAAAGAAGAAGCCGAAGAAAGCGGAGCGCTGCACTTCTTTAAAGAAAAATATCCCGACATTGTGAAGGTATATTACATAGGGACCGAAGGTGCCGTCGTAAGCGCGGAGTTTTGCAACGGACCACACGTGCAAAATACCGGAGAAATAGGTACATTTAAAATCATAAAGCAGGAATCGCTTGGCAAAAACACGAAGCGAATCAGAGCTATAATAGAATAAAATATAATGTTATCACTGCTAAAAAACATACGCCGCATACAATACTACCTCATGCTCACATTCAGTGACGACGGCCTGGCGGTACACCGATTCACGTACAACGCCCAAACAAAAAAAATAACCGAGTCACGGTCGTTTACCTTGCGCGGCGTGCAGGAAAAACAGCTTTCCCAGAACAAGATCCTGCGTTTCATTCTGAAAATAATATATTTTCCGTTCCACTATCGGCTGCTGCTGCAAATCCCACATCAGTTTTGCCAGAGCCGCTACGAAGCGGTTGTCTCAAAGCGCGAAAAGTCTTCCGAGCAGGCGCGCGCCCAAGAGCTCAATTCGTTCCTTACGCACGCGGTGTGGAAACTGGTGGAGAAGAATAAAAAGCTCTTTATGGCTAGCCGCAAATATGATGACGTAAATACGCTCCTTGCGCAGAACTCGCTCGTATCCGCGGCGATAGGCACGAAAGATATTCTGCACATCCAGGAAGATTCGATTACATCAATAACCGGTCCGGATATGCGTGTCGGAATCGTGCAAACGCATTTGTACCGGCCCATCTACACCGAACTTGCAAAAATACTTCCCAAGCGCGCTCGGATACAGTCGGCCCTCGAAAACGGGTTCGCGGTAGCATACGGCCTGCGGAGCGCTTCACCGACGCTTGTGTGCATCGTGGAACGAAGCCGCACGAACGTATTTTTGAGTTCGGCTCAGGAAGTGGCGCACGCAGGAAGCTTTAACTTCGGTGCGCACAGCTTATACGAAGCATGCAACAATATGCTGGGCATAGGAAAGGACGCCTACCGTGCAGTACTTCAAAGATACGTGCATGATGGTATTTCTCCCGCCGCACGAAAATTTATTGAAAAAATCCTGCATGACGAGCTTTCACGCCTACAAAAGGGGATTCTGTCGTTCAAAAAAGAGACAGGAGTAAAAGACGCGTATGTGGAGGCGGGAATGCTCAATTATTTTATTTCCGAGCAAAAAAAATTTCCGGCGCGACTCATACCATTTAAAGCAGGCGACACCGACTCTCACGCGACCAGCGCGCTGCAGTACGCGCTATCGCTTGAAGAAAAAAGTTATATGCGACACCTTATGAAGAAATTGTTTCGCTGGTTATTACCAAATATAATTGAATGATGTATAATTCACCATATGCCTAAGAAGAAAAAAATCGTAAAAGTGATGGATATCGTCCCAGCGAAACCTCGCCGAAAGGCGAGTGCTCCAACTGCAGCGCAGGAGGAAACGCTTTTGCAACCCAAACCACTACAGGATTTCGACTTGTTTACATCGCGCGAGGAATCGCGTGAGGAAACGTTTGGTTCCGCCGATCCGCGCTACGCCGAAGACTTCGGCGAGGCGAGCCCGCCTATGAAGGAGCGCAAACCACGCCGCATTCGACGATACGTAATCGCGGGAATCATCGTTATAGCACTGCTTGCGTTCGGTGCCGCAAAACTGCCGAAAGTGGACATACATATAGTAATGAAGAAGGACGCGGTTGCGTACGATGAGTCCGTGTTTATTAAAACATCGATCGGAGAACCAAATACATCCGCCAAAGAAATACCCGGTGAGATCATCGCCAAGGAAGTAAGCAAAGTATTCACCTTTAATCCGACGGGTCAGACGAACGAAGAGCAAAAGGCGACCGGGAAAATAATCATTCACAACGAATTCGGTCCGGCGACGCAAGTGCTTGTCGCCACAACGCGATTCGAGGCGCCGGACGGGAAAATTTACCGACTCGCAAACCGCGTAACCGTGCCGGGAGCGCCCGGCAGTATTGAAGCCGACATTATCGCCGATAAAGCTGGACCCGAATACAATACCGATGGCATCGCCCGCCTGGAAATCCCGGGCTTCGAAGGCGGATCGCGCTACGGAAAATTCTACGGAGAGATCACGCAACCGGTTCGTGGAGGAACACGAGGCCTGACGCCCTACCCCACCGATGCCGACATAGAAGCGGCCGAGCGGCAAGCAGAAGAACAGCTTCGAGGGGATCTGAAATCGCTTGTGCTTCTGCAAATACCAAAGGATGTCATGCTCGTGGATGGAGCGGAACGGTTTACGCTTATCTCGAAGAATGTTGATCGCTCGCTCACGGCAGACGGGAAATTCAGCGTCGTGTTCGAAGGGGAGTTGGAAGCATTCGTATTCCATGAACAGGACGTGCATACATTCATACGCGAACTCGCACTGGAGGCCGAAGCGACGGATGAACAAAGCACCGAAAAAGATTTCACCGTAACATACACCAAACCTTCGCCGCAGTTCGGATCCGGAATAATGACCCTACCCATCAAGGTCCAAGCGACCTACTGGAAAAAACTGCAGCCGGACGAAATCAAGCGTGAGGTTGCGAATATGCGGGAGCTCGAAGTAAAATCGGCGCTCCTGTCCAAGGATGGCGTGGACAAGCTTTCGGTTTCGTTCTGGCCGTTCTGGGTTTCACATGCCCCGAAAAATATAAACCGCATATCGGTCAACATTGAGTAGTGACTTGACTTTAAACGGCTCATTTACTATCATAGCCACTTAAGCATGGCACGAGAAAAATTGGAAAACCTGGTGCAGGGCATCGTCACCGAAACATTGCCTTCAACCATGTTCCGTGTGCAGATAGACAACAAAGAGGTCTTGGCACACCTGTCCGGTAAAATGCGTATCCACTACATAAAAGTATTGCCGGGCGATACGGTTCTTGTAAAAATAAGCCCCGATGGAAATCGAGGTATTATAATGCGTAGGATTTGAGTAATGAGTAGTGAGTAGTGAGATGACTCAAAACCCACAACCCATAACACAACATGAAAGTCAGAGCATCTGTAAAA
Organism: Candidatus Wolfebacteria bacterium RIFCSPLOWO2_01_FULL_47_17b; assembly: GCA_001793865.1. Classification (GTDB taxonomy): domain Bacteria; phylum Patescibacteriota; class Minisyncoccia; order UBA6257; family JAGOQP01; genus WO2-47-17b. The sequence continues at coordinate 62,498 of MGIS01000025.1, read as the reverse complement.
AAAATTTGTAAAAATTGCAAAACGGTCCGCCGAGGCGGGCACGTATACGTTATTTGCAAGAATCCCAAGCACAAACAACGCCAAGGCTAGTATCCGAAAGCATGGAATCATCCAAATTATGCTCATCCGAGTATTGGAAGCATTAGGATAGATTTGTAGATTAGGATTTTATCATTTATGAGATTATTCGGTATCACAATTCCAGACGAAAAAAGAGTAGGCATAGCGCTGAGCTACATATACGGCGTCGGACGCACGCGCGCACAGGATATCGTACGCGAAACAAAGATAGACCCCGCAAAGCGCGCTAAAGACCTTTCGCCTGAAGACCTGAACGGCATAAAAGAGTACATTGAGAAAAGATTCAAAATAGAAGGGGAGCTTCGCCAGATTGTACGCGGAAATATCGCACGCCTTAAAGACATCCAGTCGTATCGCGGAGCTCGGCACGCTAAAAAGCTTCCGGTACGAGGTCAGCGGACAAAAACAAATTCCCGAACCGTGCGAAGTAATGTTCGTAAGACTGCGGGGAGCGGTAAGAGGAAAGTAGAGCTTAAATAACCATGGGCAAAAAGAAAGTAGTACAACAATCGGCAGACACGCGAGTCGAAGAAAAAGCGGCGGAAACAGTTGCAAAAACGGCAGCCAAACAGTCATCCAAGAAGGTGGAGAGCGGGCATGTATACGTGCAGGCGTCATATAACAACACACTTATCACCGTTACCGACGCATCGGGAAACGTGATCACATGGGCATCCGCGGGATCACTCGGATTTTCGGGACCGAAAAAAGCAACGCCCTTCGCGGCGCAGAAAGTGACGGCAGTCGTGCTTGAAAAAATCCAAAAAACCGGACCATTCCAGCTGCACGTGGTGGTAAAAGGAGTAGGATCTGGCCGTGATTCGGTCATCCGCACGCTCTCGGGAGCGCAGGGATTTACAGTCGCATCCCTGCGAGACGCGACACCGATCCCGCATAACGGCCCCCGCCCACCCAAACCAAGAAGGGTATAGCAACACATTTATGAGACTACTGCGAGCAAAAGAGAAAAAAGAACGAGCACTTGGCACCCGCCTCGGGTTGAAGGCATACCGTTCGCAATCGCCCAAATCCGCCATGCTACGCCGTCCGGAACGCCCCGGTATGCACGGCAAAAAGCGCACCCGCGCATTTTCGGAATTCAAACAGCAGCTTATGGAAAAACAGAAAGTGAAGATCTCGTACGGGCTCACTGAACGCCAGATGGAAAAACTTTTTGCCAAAGCAGCCTCAGGTAAAAAATCGGTAACGGAATCCGTTATTGAACAGCTCGAAACCCGTCTGGACAACGTCGTATACCGCATGTCACTTGCGCCCTCACGGATCGTTGCGCGCCAAATCATCAGCCATGGTCATATCGAAGTGCAGGGACGTAAAGTGACAATCCCATCGTATGTCGTACGTGTCGGTGACGAAATCCGCATCAAGGAATCGAAGCGAACCAGCCCGCTTTTTAGAGACCTCGCGAATATACTGAAAACCAAACATCAGGAGTCGTGGTTCGCGGTGGATGGAGCAAAATACACAGGCAAAGTAACGGCAATTCCCCAAGATGTGGAACTGCCATGCGATATTAATTTGGTCGTAGACTACTACAGTCGTTAACACTTGAGAAGTGAGTAGTGGGTTATGAGTAGTGGGACAACTCAAAACCAACAACTCATAACTCACAACACATAACACAATTATGGAATACACATTTTTAAGCAAAAACGTCGTAATAAAAAAAATGTCGGAAACGCCATCCGAAGGCATATTTGAGATACAGAATCTCTATACCGGCTACGGCATTACCCTCGGCAACGCGATACGCCGCATACTGCTCTCTTCACTGCCCGGCGCTGCTATCACGCAAATAAAAATAAAAGGCGTAAAGCACGAATTCACTGCCATTCCCGACGTGCTCGAAGACGCGGTTGACGTGCTTCTGAACCTGAAGAAAGTCCGCATGATGTTTTTTGCGGACGAACCCCAAACTCTTACCATTAAGAAGAAAGGGGCGGGAGCGGTGACTGCAGGAGATATACACGCGCCCTCGCAGGTACAAATCGTAAATCCCGATCTCCATATAGCAACCATCACCTCCAAATCGGGGGAATTTGAAATGGAGCTTGTCGCCGAAAAAGGACTGGGATATTCGCCGGCGGAAAGCAGAAAGATGGAAAAACTCCAGGTCGGATCCATCGCGCTCGACGCGCTGTTTTCACCGGTCATCAATGTGCAGTTCGACGTGGAAAATATGCGCGTAGGAGACCGCACCGACTTCAATCGCCTTACGCTCCGCATACAAACCGACTCAACTATGAGCCCATCCCGCGCGCTGCATAAAGCGTCAAACATACTTAAAGATCACCTTGAAATCGTATCAGCGATTGAGACAAAAGATTTTGAACAGGAAGCGGAGGCAAAACCAAAAAAGACGGCTGCCAAAAAAACCACAACAAAGAAAGCAAAGAAATGAAGCATCAGAAAAAAGGTAAAAAATTTCATAGAACCAAGGGACAGCGCGAGGCATTTATACAGGGGCTCGTATCGAATTTGATTCAAAAAGAAAAGATACAAACCACCGACGTACGCGCCAAGACACTCAAGACAGAGGCGGAAAAAATGATCACGCTCGCGAAAAAGCAAAACACCGCTTCATTGCGCCTGCTTATCGCGCGCCTGCCGAGAAAATCGGCGCAAAAGCTGTACTACGAAATAGCTCCGCGTTATGCCGAGCGAAAAGGAGGGTATATACGAGTAATTAAGCAGGGGAAACGACGCATTGGAGATGCTGCCATGACATCGATGGTAGAATTTGTGTAACTTTATATTCATTACTATGACAATTTTTTCAAAAATAAAAAAAACACTTGAATCCGAAGACGCCTGCGTCATATCAAAGGAAGGCATACCGCTCTATACGGTGGTCACGTATGAAAAGTACCAGCAGCTTATGGACAAGCTCAAAAAAATGGACGAAATACAAAAGGAACTGGAAGAGGAAGTCAAAGAAGGAGAGTACGATATTGACATTAACAAAATCCCGCTATAATATTAACCAAATCAATTAATAGTAATAAAATCATATGGCAGAAAAAGCAAAATTCGAACGTTCGAAGCCGCACCTCAATGTCGGAACCATCGGCCACGTTGACCACGGCAAAACGACCCTGACCGCGGCGATTATGCACGCGCTGTTTTTGAAGGGGCTTATTAGCAAAGAAGAAGCGGTCGACCAGATCGACAACGCGCCGGAAGAAAAGCAGCGCGGGATTACGATCGCATTGCACCACTCGGAATACGAGACGGAAAAGCGCCACTACGCGCACATCGACGCGCCGGGACACGCCGACTACATCAAAAACATGATTACGGGAGCCGCACAGATGGACGGAGCCGTACTGGTAGTAGCGGCAACCGACGGCCCGATGCCTCAGACGCGCGAACACATTCTGCTTGCACGCCAGGTGGGCGTGCCGAAAATTATCGTGTTTTTGAACAAAGTAGATATGGTAAGCGACCCCGAACTCATCGACCTCGTTGAATCGGAAGTCCGCGAACTGCTTAAAAAATACGAATTTCCCGGAGACGAAACCCCGATCATCCGGGGATCAGCTCTTAAGGCGCTTGAATCCAAAGATGCCAACAGTGCCGAAATTGAACCGATTTTGAAGCTCGTGCAAGCAATGGATGAATACATTCCCGAGCCGGTACGCGAAACCGACAAGCCGTTCCTGATGCCGATTGAAGATATCTTCTCGATTGAAGGTCGCGGAACCGTGGCTACCGGAAAAGTGGAGCGCGGTATTGTGAAGGTAAACGAAGAAGTTGAACTCGTCGGACTCAAACCGACCAGCAAAGTGGTTGTGACCGGAATCGAAATGTTCAATAAAACCCTGGACGAAGCGCGAGCCGGTGACAATGCCGGAATCCTTCTGCGCGGTGTCAAAAAAGAAGATCTTGAGCGCGGACAGGTACTTGCGAAGACCGGATCCATTACTCCGCACACCGACTTCGAAGCGCAAATCTACGTGCTGAGCAAAGAGGAAGGAGGGCGTCACACGCCGTTCTTCAAGGGCTACAAGCCGCAGTTCTACCTCCGCACAACCGATGTAACAGGAGAAGTTATTTTGCCAGAAGGAACCGAGATGGTTATGCCGGGCGATACGGTAAACATTAACGTGAAGCTTATCGCGCCGGTCGCGCTCGAAGAGCAGCAGAAGTTCGCTATTCGCGAAGGAGGCCACACGGTAGGAGCGGGATCAATCACAAAGATTCTCAAATAAGAGCTTCATGGCTAAAAAGGAAGACGTTAAAAATAAAATACGGCTGAAGATAAAATCCTACGACCACCGCCTGATCGACACGTCCACCAAACAGATTATGGATACGGCGGTGCGCAATGGAGCCGAAATTATTGGCCCGATTCCACTGCCGACCGAACTGCGGAAATATACGGTCAACCGATCCACCTTCGTGCATAAAGATTCCCGCGAACAGTTTGAAATGAAGATGCACAAGCGGCTCATAGAAATCATAAATCCAAGCCAAAAGATTGTTGAATCTTTAAGCAATCTGAACCTTCCCGCCGGCATAGACATCGAAGTAAAACTTATGTAGCCAGTCATCAAAAATCCCCGCACTCGGGGATTTTTGTATTACGTTTGTGGTGTGTTACACTTAGGACAATATGCACAGAGATTCCAAAAGCTTCACCTTGGTTGAACTACTGATAGTCATCGGCATCCTCGCCATCCTCACCGCCGCAGTGGTCGTCGTACTCAATCCAGCTGAACTTCTGCGCCAAGCCAGAGATAGCCAGCGTATTCAGGATCTCACCGCGGTGGAAAAAGCGCTCTATCTGTTGGAAACGCAGGATCCGGATGTATTCAATGGCATTGCAAATACCGTGGTATATACCTCATTGCTGGCAACACAGGCAGATTGCAGTGATTTGGGCCTTCCAACCCTTCCCAGTCCCTATACCTACGCCTGTGCCACAGATGAAGCAACCATGCGGGATACGGATAGTGATGGCTGGATACCCATCAATTTCAATACATCTTTTTCAGGCCTTGCGACACTGCCTCTCGATCCGGTGAATAGCACCTCCACGGGACAATACTATACGTTAGTGATGGGAGGGAGTTTTGAATTGAATGCCCTGATGGAATCCGATAAATACCGAGCCCAGACGGCCTCTGATGGGGGAGATTCCTTTTCTATCTATGAGCGGGGCAATGACAAAGACCTCCTGCCGTTCAATGATGATGGCCTGGTGGGCTACTGGACGTTTGATGAGGGGACAGGTACCACAGCGGCGGATAGTAGTGGGAATGGGAATACGGGGACGCTGACCAATGGACCCACGTGGCAGAGTGATTCTAACTGCAAAGTGAGAGGGTGTTTGAGTTTTGATGGGAGTAATGATTATGTGATGGTGGGAGCACCTGAAATTTTAAACAGCACCTTTAATACAACAAATTCTTTCTCGGTAATCGAATGGGTGAATCTAATTGGTTCTGCTGGTTATTATCCTCAATTTAACAAAGGTCTTTATGGTCCAAGTCCAGGTTTTACAATCCATGGCATAAATGGACGATTGGAAGGAGGGGACGGATCTACACATGGATTCGATCTTGATAATACATTTGGTGCCAATGACATGCGTGGTACAGGATGGAAATTTACAGTTGTAACATATGACGGAACAGCATTTAGAGGATACACCAATGGATTATTAGCAAGTACAAATCCATGGTCATACGGCATAGGATCAACTGATGCATACGACCTCATAATTGGAAGTTTTTGGGGATCAAATTTCACCGGTATCATCGACGACGTCCGCATCTACAATAGGGCATTGTCGGCTGCTGAAATTCAAGCGATTTATAATTCTACTCGATGAGACCACCTCACAAAGTCCGCGGACCAAGGTTCGGCCTCCCCAAACCGAGGCCAAACCTTACGGACTTTGCTCGCGATGACAGAGAAAATTATCGTAGGAAATTTTGACACCTGTGGATAACCCCCGACCACCCTGTTGACATAGGACAGCGGTTTTGCTAGATTTTATCTACCATTCATCAAGCGTTATAGAGCTCCAAGCTCACGTCCCGTTAGAGAAAAGTCGCCCCAAGGCGGCTGGAGCCGTGCCAGGAGCAGGGCGTTCTCTAACGGGACTCACGCCTGGAGCTTTTATTTGGTATCCGAATGGCGTACATTCATCCGAATTCCGCTCATCCGAATATCATTTGGGACATTCGAATAGATTTGTAGATTAGAATTATATTTACGATTATGTTCTTAATCGGAAAAAAAGTGAAGATGGATCAGGTGTGGGACGAAAAGGGAAAAGTCGTCCCCGTCACTGTCCTCCAAGCCGGACCGGTGACCGTAACGCAAGTGCGTACACCCGAGAAAGACACGTATGCTGCCGTGCAGGTGGGATTTGACTCGTCCATTAAAAAAGTAAATAAGCCAATGGCGGGTCATCTAAAGAAAATTCCACAACCCACAACTCAAAACTCACCTCTCAAGTTCAGATACATTCACGAATTCCGAACACAAGATGCGTATGAGGTTGGGAAGATTGTGACTGTATCCGAATTTCAAACAGGAGACAAGCTCCGTATCACAGGAATCGAAAAAGGACGCGGATTCCAAGGTGTCGTGAAACGCCATGGTTTCCACGGCGGACCAAAAACGCACGGACAAAAGAACAGACATCGAGCGCCGGGTTCACTTGGAGCAACCGCTCCGCAGCGCGTAATGCCGAATAAGCCAATGGCGGGCCGAATGGGAAACGAGACCGTCACCCTGAGAAATATACCTATCGTGCAGATTGATGCCGAAAAGAACCTGCTCTACGTAAAAGGAGGAGTGCCGGGAAATAAGAGAACGGTCGTGTATATACAGAAGATGTAGAATATAAATTTAGAATTTCGAGTTCCGAATTTCGAATCAAATCCTAATATATTAATTTCGAAATTTCGGTCATTCAAAATTGAGTCGAAATTAGAAATTCAAAATTCAAAATTATTTTTATCATGAAAGTCCCCATATATAATTTAGAAAAGAAACAAACAGAAGAAATAACCGTTTCAGACGGATTGTTTAATGTGGCTTGGAAGCCGGCGCTTGTACAGCAGGCGATCGTGACACAGTTGGCCAACAACAGACAAAAGACGGCAAAAACAAAGGATCGCAGCGAAGTGCGAGGGGGAGGGAAGAAACCCTGGCGCCAGAAAGGAACCGGACGCGCTCGCCATGGATCCATTCGTTCACCGATATGGATTGGCGGAGGTGTAACACACGGCCCGATAGCCGAAAAATCGTACGAAAAAAAGATCAATAAAAAGATGAGAGTTGCAGCCTTGCTTTCGCTTATGTCAAAAAAATTCAGCGACGGAAAGGTGCTCGTACTGGAAGGTATTACGCCTGAAACATTTTCAAAAACAAAGGAGCTTTCGACCAAAACAAAGAATCTTCGAACAGAGTTTGGAAGCATAATGGTCGTTACATCGTCCAAAGACAAGAAAGTTTTCCTTGCGGCTCGAAATGTTCCCAAGCTAACCTGTGTCGCGGCAAAATCGCTGAGCATCGTGGACGTGGCACGCCCAAACGCACTGTTCATAACCAAGCAGGCAATTCCAGAGCTTACGAGTCACTTTATCGTCAAGGAAAAATCACTTAAAGAAACAAAATGAGTATTTTTAAAAAGAAAACTGAAGAAAAAGCGAAGCGAAGCGAAGTCCCCGCGAAGGCGGGGAGACAGAGTGGATCGCGTGGCGAGCACGGGATGACAAGCTCACATGGAATGACGACTACGTCCCACTCCTCAATCACCAAACCTCACGTGACCGAAAAAACGCTCCGAATGTCCGAGGAAAACACATACGTATTCATAGCGCCAAAAAAAATGTCTAAGACAGAAGCGGTCAAACAGATCGAAAAATTGTACGACGTAACGTGCACGAACGCACGGGCACTTGCGGGAACTTCAAAAATGCGACGTTGGCGCGGCAAGATCGGTCGTACCGGACTGTACAAAAAGATCGTCGTAACCCTTAAAGAAGGCCAGAAAATCGAATTAACAGGACAAACATAAAGTATCCGAAAGCATGCGATCATTCGAATTATGCTCATCCGAATATTTGAAGCATTCGAATGCATTTGTAAATTAGGATTATGTAAATTTTCATGAAAAAATTTAAACCAACAACCCCATCACGCAGGCACATGACATCCGTTTCATACGGGGAAGTTTTGACGCACTCAAAGCCGCTCAAGAAGCTCACAAAGAAGTTAAAAGAACGTGCGGGGCGCAACAGCGCCGGGCGGATCACCATGCGCCACCAAGGCGGCGGAAACAAAAAGCTTTACCGCATAATCGACTTCAAGCAGCAAATGCTTGGTGTACAAGGACGCGTCGAGGGGATAGAATACGATCCGTATCGCACCGCCTTCATCGCACGCGTCGTATATGAAAATGGCGTGCGCGCCTACATTCTTGCAACTGCGACCATGCGTCCGGGACACCAGGTCATCACGAAGGATAAAGCGCCCCTGAAAGAAGGAAACCGTATGGCCATGAAAAATATTCCGGTCGGCTACCAAGTGCATAACGTGGAGCTTAATCCGGGCAAAGGAGGACAACTTATAAAATCCGCGGGCGCGTACGCTCAAGTACTCGCAAACGACGAAGGTTATACCACACTCAAGCTTCCATCCGGCGAAGTGCGCAAAGTATTGTGGACCTGCATGGCAAGCATCGGCCAGATCGCTAACATGGATCATTCGCTAACCACAATCGGCAAGGCAGGCCGCTCACGCTGGCTCGGCATACGTCCGACTGTACGCGGAAGCGCCATGAATCCGGTGGATCATAAATACGGAGGAGGAGAAGGAAAACAGAAACGCGGCACAAAACGGCCCAAAGATATCTGGGGCAATATTACTGGAGGCCGAAAAACAAGGAAAAAAGGCAAGTGGTCGAATAGCATGATTATTAAAAGACGTAAATAATCATGCGGTATACGGTATACCGTATACGGAATACCGGAATAAAACTATGACAAGGAGTATCAAAAAAGGTCCATACATCGACCAAAATATCGCAAAAAAAATAAGCAAGCAGAAGCCGGACGAAGGCCCCATTAAAACATGGGCGCGGGCATGCGATATTTCACCTGAAATGGTTGGCTATACATTCGAAGTGCACAACGGCAAAAACTTTATTCCCGTGCGCGTGAGTGAAGAAATGATCGGGCACAAACTCGGTGAATTCTCGCCGACGAGAAAATTCGTTCGCCACGGAGGAAAGATGCAAAAGGAGATAGAAAAAGGAGCGGCTCCCGCGCCTGCGGCAAAAAAATAACCTATGAAAACAGCAACGGCAAAACTGAATCACGTTCGTATCGCGCCGCGCAAAATGCGCCTCGTCGCCCATTCCATAAAGAAAATGGACGTTTCACGTGCTGCAGCTCAGCTGTTTAGCCATGAGCGCAGAGCGGCGGGTCCTCTTTTAAAACTTCTAAAATCGGCGATTGCGAACGCAAAAAGCAAGAATCTGGATGAAACTAAGCTTATCGTACGCGATATTAGGGTAGATGGTGGCCCCATGCTCAAGCGCTGGATACCCCGCGCCCAGGGCCGTGCAACGCCTATCCAAAAAAAGACCAGCCATGTAACGCTCGTATTGCAAGAGACCGAAAAAAGTGTACAATCGGGCTTTGTGGTTACTAAAAAAGAGAAAGCACAAAAAGATAAAATAAAAACCGACAAGCCGAAAAAGAAGATGGATGTGCAGGAAGAAAAAGAACAGGAGGCAAAAACAGAAACAAAAGTAGAGCAAAAGTCGCAAAAAGGAGGATTTTTGAAGCGAACATTCCGTAGAAAAAGCATATAGGTAACATATAGGTAAAAGGTATAGAAGCTAGTATGGTTTAGAGTCAGGGGCAGAGTAAAGACTATAAACTGAACCAACAAACCATACCAGCATCCACACCCATAACCATTAAACAAATTTGCAATCATGGGACAAAAAATTAACCCCACATCATTCCGAACAGGAATCACAAAAGAGTACGCATCCCGATGGCTTCCCAAGAAGTTCAAGTTTGAAGGAGCTCTGCGGGAAGACCATCTGATCCGCACCATCGTCCAGAAAAAGATCGGCGTAGCGGGAATCGATTCAATCACTATCGAAAAAACGGCCAACAATATCCGTGTGCTTATTCGCGCGGCAAAACCGGGGCTTATTATCGGGCGTGGCGGAAAGGGAATCGAAGAGCTGACCAAAGAAATCGAGCAGAAATTAAATAACCTGCGAGGAACCCAAGGGAATACTGAAGCGGTTGTACTACAGCTTTCCATAGAAGAAATAAAGCGTAATGAAGTATCCAGCGCCATCATCGCCCAGCAGATAGCAACCGATTTCGAAAGACGATTGCCCTTTCGTAGAACCGTTAAAAAGTACCTTGAACGCATATCACAAAACCGAGACGTAAAGGGAGCAAAGATAAAGGTAGGCGGTCGGCTTGATGGCGCAGAAATCGCGCGTACAGAACAGGTTGCGTTCGGAAGCTTGCCGCTACAAACGTTGCGCGCCGACATCGATTACGCACAAGGAACTGCATTCACCACCTTCGGCACCATCGGCATTAAGGTATGGATATATAAAGGAGAAGTATTTCAAAAAAAATAGTTATTTAGTATACCAGCTTTAGACTTTATAACCTGATAACTAACAACTACTATTATGTTACAGCCTAAAAAAACAAAACATCGAAAATGGCAGAAAGGACGGTCGCGCAAGCGAACCACTGAAACGCGCGGTACGAAGTTGGATTTTGGAAGCATGGGCTTGCAAGCGGTAAGCGCAGCATATGTAAGTTCGAAACAGATTGAGGCGGCTCGTAAAGCAATAAATAATTACACGAAGCGGGGAGGCAAAGTATGGATACGCATATTTCCGGACAAGCCTATTACCCAGCGCCCTCCGGAACTGACTATGGGAGGCGGAAAAGGATCTGTTGATCATTATGTGTTTCCGGTCAAGCCGGGCAGAATGCTTTTTGAAATAGACGGCATTCCGAACGAAACGGCAGGCGAAGCGCTCCGCAAGGCAGGATTCAAGTTGCCGGTCAAAACCCGCATCGTAACCAAATAAATATGAAAAAGGACGCATTGGAACAAATCAAAAAAAAGGACGTGCACGAACTTCAGCAGGCAGTCGCGGATATGAAAGAAAAATCATCGCGGCTTCGCTTCGACCTGAAATCAGGCAAGACGGCAAACGTAAAAGAACTGCGGGCATTGCGTAAGGATATCGCGACACATCTGACGACAATAAGTGACAAGTTAAAATCTCAAAATGGAAAATAATAAAACGATACAACGAACATTGGAGGGTACGGTGGTTTCCGACAAAATGCACAAAACACGTGTAGTTGCCGTCACGCGCCAGAAAAAGCACCCCGTGTACAAAAAGTATTTTGCCGTAACAAAAAAATACAAAGCGCACGACGAAGAAAATGCCTATCACACGGGAGACATCGTGGAAATTATGCAGATTCGGCCTATGTCCAGAGATAAACGATGGAAAATAGTGAAATTGCTATCCAAGAAACAGGATATAACACACGGAGAAAAAGAACCGAAAAACGATACCGAAAGCGAACTGTAAATCTTATTTATTATCATGATTCAAGAACGATCCATTCTAAAAACAGCCGACAACTCAGGAGCGAAAATTATTCGCTGTTTCCGCGTACTTGGAGCAACCCGCCGCCGCTACGCGCAAATCGGTGACGTAATAATCGCTTCGGTTCAGGTCGCCGAGCCCCGCAAACAAATTTTAAAAAAAGATAAGGTTCGGGCAGTCATCGTACGTCAAAAAAATGCCCTCCGCCGCAAGGACGGATCGTACATCCGATTTGATGAAAATGCCGCGGTCCTCATTGACGCAAAAAATGAACCCCGCGCGACACGCATCTTCGGCCCGATCCCGCGCGAAATACGCGATCGTGGGTTTGAAAAGATCGTTACCATGGCAAAGGATATTGTATGAAAAATGAGTTGTGGGTTATGCGTAGTGGGGCGAATCTCACTACTCAATACTCACTACTCACAACACGTAATATGAAATACAAGATAAAAAAAGGAGACACAGTCAAAGTAATCACCGGAAAAGACCGCAACAAGACCGGCAAAGTTTTGCGCGTAGATCGCAAAAACGATCGCGTGCTCGTGGAGGGAATTAACGTGTATAAAAAACACGTACGCCCCAAGACGCAGCAGGAAAAAGGCCAGGTCATTGAAGCGGCACGTTCAATACACATTTCAAACGTAATGAAAGCATAACTATGGCAAATCCTCATTCACTTCCATATATCGAAAAAGTGGTCGTTAACGTCGGGCTGGGGCGGGCATCACAGCATCCGTCATTCGAAAAAACACTACCCGAAATCGAAAAAGAGCTTGCATCACTTACGGGCCAAAAACCGTCGCGCCGTCCGGCACGAATGTCCATCGCTGGATTCAAGCTGCGCCAAGGCCAAACTATCGGGCTTAAAACCACCCTGCGCGGTAAGCGTATGCAAGCGTTTTTGGACAAGCTGAACAAAGTAGTATTCCCGCGCGTGCGTGACTTTAAAGGATTGGACTTGAAAAATATAGACGCGCAGGGTAGTTTGAACATCGGCCTGAAAGAGCATGTGGTTTTCCCGGAAATAAGCCAGGAAACGTCCGCGGCGAATTTCGGCCTGCAAATAACCTGCGCAATGCGGAATGCGAAAAATCGCGACGAAGCGATTGAAGTGTATAAGAAATTAGGGTTTAGATTCAAAAAATGACAATGTAGTTGTCATCCTGAGCGAAGCGAAGGATCCCAAAGAAATCAAGAAGATTCTTCACTGCGTTCAGAATGACAGATACATAACACGCAACACAATCATGGCAAAGAAATCAACAATCGCACGATCGGATAAAAAGCCGAAATACACGACGCGATCAGTCCGTCGATGTTTCCGCTGCGGTAGAAAGCACGGCTTTATGCGTGATTTCGGACTGTGCAGAATCTGCTTCAGAGAAATGGCATCACGCGGCGAAATACCGGGAATAAAGAAATCATCATGGTAATATGAGCTACATTCAACTTCTGACAAAAATAAAAAATGCTTCCGCACTGCACAAAGAAACGGTGCGATTTCCGTATTCCAAACTGAACGAAGCAGTGCTTACGGTGCTTTCCACATCAGAGTTCATCGATTCGTTCGAAAAGAAAGGGAAGAACCCAAAAAAGTTTTTTGATATACAGCTAAAATACAAAAACGGGCAGCCCGCGATCCAAGACGTAAAATTTGTGAGCACCCCATCCCGTCGCCTGTACGTAAAGAAAGACGAAATCAGGCCCATCCGGCAGGGTTACGGAACTTCGGTCGTATCCACTTCACAGGGAATTATGACCGGAAAGGAATCGAGAACAAAAAAAATCGGCGGACAAATTCTGTTTAACATTTGGTAATATGTCTAAAATCGGAAAAAAACCAATTGAAATACCAGAGGGCGTACACGTGGAGTTCGCGGATGAAAGTTACGAGGTCACGGCCGCAAAAGGGACCCTACACGTGCCTAAAATGCGCGGTGTTGAGGTAACGCAGTCGGGGAACGCTATAACTTTCCAGACTTCATCATCCGACAAGCAGGCGCGCATGAACTGGGGCACGCAGCGCTCACTTCTGCAGGGAGCGATCATCGGCGTAACCGAAGGCTATACCAAAACGCTCGAAATGGAGGGAGTAGGATTCCGCGCGGCAGTACAGGGACAGAATCTTGAGCTCCGGGTGGGTTTTTCGCATCCGGTTGTATTTCCGATACCCGAAGGCATCACCATAACCGTTGAGAAGAATAAAATAACCGTAACCGGCATCAATAAAGAAAAAGTAGGACAAACCGCCGCAAATATTCGTAAGATCAAAAAGCCGGAGCCGTACCTCGGAAAAGGCATTCGGTACGAAGGGGAGATTATTCGCCGCAAAGCAGGCAAGAAAGCGGCAACAACAAAATAACGGTATTCGGTATACAGTATACGGTATACCGTATGAAAGATATGAACAAACACAAAGAAGAGAATAAAAAAGAAACAAGGCGAAAAGAGAGAACACGATCAAAATTGTTCGGTACTTCCGCGCGGCCTCGTATCTCGGTTTTTAAGAGCAACAAATACGTATATCTGCAGGCAATCGATGATTCAGCACATAACACGATCGCATTCGGCAAAACGGCCTCAGCCCTCGCCGCGAAGCTTAAGAAAATGAAAGTCGAATTGGCGATCTTCGACAGAGGAGCATACCAGTACCACGGCGGCATTAAAAAAATAGCGGATGAAATCCGAAAAAACGGCATTAAAATATAACGTGAGTATCTCACAACTCAAAACAAAAACATGGAACAACGTAGACAGCATCGTGCAAAGCGCCCTGAAATAAAGAGTGAATATAAGGAAAAAACAATAGACATCCGGCGCGTAACCCGCGTGGTTAAGGGCGGCAAGCGCTTCTCATTCCGGACCACCATTGTGCTTGGAAACGAAAAAGGACTGGTGGGTATCGGCATGGGCAAGGCGGCCGACGTCGCCAAATCTATTGAAAAAGCCCGCAATCAGGCAAAAAAGAAGCTGTTTAAAGTGCCTATGAAAGATACGACCATTGCCCACGAAACCCTTGCCAAATCAAGCGCCGCCCGAGTGCTTCTCAAGCCCGCGAAGAAAGGCTCGGGACTCAAAGCGGGAGGAGCGGTTCGCACCGTGCTATTAATGGCAGGCGTTCGTGACGCGACCGCAAAATGCATCGGCAGAACAAAAAACAAGCTGACCAACGCGTTTGCAACCATAGAAGCGCTAAAGAGCATTAAATCATAAGATTATGCAACTACATACGCTAAAAAATAAGAACAGAAAAAATAAAAAGCGTGTTGGACGCGGAGGTAAGCGCGGTACCACGTCAGGCAAAGGCCAAAAAGGGCAGAAATCCAGGGCAGGACACCGCATCCGTCCGGCAACCCGAGACCTCGTTCTGCGCATACCAAAGAAACGCGGACACGGCAAAAACAAAAACAAACCTAAGTCACTTCCCGCGTTCGCGATTTCTTTGGATACGCTACAGAAGATGCAGGAGACCAAAATTACACCCGCATTGCTTATTGAAAAGCGCCTGCTTCGCGATCCCCGTAGACAGGTAAAAATTGTTGCAACCGGAACTATAACCGCGGCAAAAGAAATTGAAGGCATCTCGGCATCCGCGGCTGCTCGTGCTAAAATAGAACAAGCGGGCGGCAAAGTGACCCCAAAGGGGTCATCCTGAGCGAAGCGAAGGATCCCAAAGAAACCAATAGATTCTTCACTGCGTTCAGAATGACAGAGAAAACCATGTCAAAATTTCTACAAATTTTCAAAATCGAAGACCTCCGAAAACGCATTTTTATCGTGCTCGGCTTGTTAATCGTCTTCCGCATAATGGCTGCGATTCCGATCCCCGATGTGGACACAAGTCAGTTGCAGGGCTTCTTTGCCGGCAACCAGCTGTTTGGCTTTTTTAACATATTTTCCGGAGGCGGCCTTTCAAACTTGTCCATCGCCATGCTTGGTGTCGGCCCGTATATTACGGCTACCATCATTATGCAGCTTCTGACTATGATCTTTCCCCGGCTGAAACAAATGTATTATGAAGAGGGAAGCGCCGGTCGCGCGAAGTTCAGCCGATGGTCAAAGTATCTCACTGTGCCGCTGGCATTCCTGTCCGGCTATGGATTTTTGCAACTTTTAATATCCCAACAGGTCATCCCAAACGTCGGATTTGCCCAATTAGCGGGTGATACCATCATCATAACCGCCGGCTCCATGATACTCGTCTGGATCGGGGACCTCATCACCGAAAAGAAAATTGGAAACGGCGTGTCACTAATCATCTTCGCTGGCATCGTCGCGAGCATTCCTGGCACCATACAGAACGCCATCGCCACATTTGATCCCACCGTCCTTACCACCTACATCGCGTTCATTGCCATCGCGGTGGTGGTCATCGCAGGAGTTGTATTCGTAAACGAAGCCGAACGCAAAGTGCCCATTACCTATGCAAAGCGCGTGCGGGGAAACAAAATGTATGGGGGAGTTTCCAGTTATCTTCCGCTCAAAGTAAACCAGGCGGGCGTGATTCCAATCATCTTCGCCATCTCGGTATTGCTGTTCCCGCAATTTTTCGCGCAGGCAATCGCGTTCTTTTCATCGGACCTTTCAAAAACCCTTAACGATTTCGTGCAGGATATATTTAATAACCAATATATCTACGCGGCGGCATACTTCGTGCTTGTGGTCGTGTTCACATACTTCTATACCGCTATTACATTCGATCCAAAAGAAATATCCAAAAATCTCCAGCGCTCGGGAGGAGTGGTGCTGGGCATACGGCCCGGCGAACAAACTGCGGGATATCTTTCAAAAATTATTACTCGCATCACCCTCTGGGGAGCTCTGTTCCTTGGATTCATCGCGATTCTTCCAAATATAACCACCATCGTGACCGGCATTACGTTCCTCTCACTCGGAGGCACGGCACTGCTCATCGTGGTTTCAGTAGCCCTCGAAGTCTTGCGCCAAATCAATTCCCAGCTTATCATGAGGGAGTATGAAGGCTTCGAATAAACCATTTGCTGTCATCATCTTCGGATCACCGGGCTCAGGGAAAAGCACCCAAGCCGAATTGATCGCGCAAAAATATGGCATGGTGCATTTCAATACCGGCAAGTATATTGAACGCTATATTTACGACCCAATCACACGAAACAGCGCGGGTGCTAAAAAAGCACGTCATGAGTTTGAAACCGGACTTCTTGTGGATCCGTCCGTTGTGCTTAATATCACAACCGCACAGATCAACCGACTCGCGCGTCAAAAGGAATCAATTATATTCAGCGGTTCTCCACGCACCGAGTATGAGACATTCGGCACGAAGTCTAAAAAAGGAGTTGCAGATATGCTGACCAAAACATACGGCAAAAACCGCGTACTCATATTCAAGCTAGATTTGCCAGAAAAAACGGCGGCTGAGCGCAATAAAAAAAGAGTCGTATGCAGTGTATGCAAGATGCCGCTTCTGGGCGCAGCTATGAACCTGAAACTAAAAAAATGCCCGTTTTGCGGCGGAAAGCTCTACAAACGATCGCTCGATACTGAAAAAATTATTCGTGAACGCTTTAAAGAGTATGAAAACCGGACACTTCCCATATTCGCAGGTTTGCGTAAAAAGGGCTTTACAATCCGAACCATCTCAGCCAAACCGCTTCCATACAAAATATTCACGCATATCTCAAAAAAAATAGATTCGCTTCTTGATTGAGAGTTTATTCGCGGCATTCGCACTTTGCATTCGTATCATTCGCATTAGATATCTATGATATTACTCAAGAAATCATCCGAAATCGAGTACCTTGCGCAATCAGGCAAGATTCTTGCCGCCATACTGCGTAATCTCGCGCGGATGGCAAAAAAAGACGTGCCTCTCTCGGCACTGAACGAACAGGCGATCAAGCTATGTAAAGAACACGGGGCGCGTCCAGCATTTCTGGGCTACCAACCCGAGGGAGCCAAACGCGCGTTTCCTGCCGCGATATGCGCATCGCTCAATGAAACCGTCGTGCACGGTATCCCATCCAATCGACTCCTGCAAGAAGGGGACGTCCTAAAGATCGATATGGGAATTTCGTACGAAGGATTCATAACCGATTCAGCTCTTAGCGTCGGCATCGGCCGGATATCGCCGAAAGCACGCGCGCTTCTGTCCGCGACAAAAGAAGCGCTCGACAAGGCGATTGCCGCCACAAAAAAAGGAAAATACATAGGCGACATTGGCTACGAAATAGAGCGTACGGCAAAAAAACACGGTATGCACGTGCTCAAAGAACTCACCGGACACGGCGTCGGCTACGAGCTACATGAAGATCCGGTCATATTCAATTTCGGCACAAAAGGAACCGGCAGTAAAATAAAAGAGGGGATGGTGCTCGCCATCGAGCCGATGTTCAGTATCAGCACGGAGCGCGTTGTGCAAAAAGGCGACGAAAGCTACACCTCGGCTGACGGAAGCCTGGCCGCTCATTTTGAACACACAGTAGCGATTTTGGCAAATAGCACAGTTGTACTGACGGCATAAATACGATACACTTTTTTCAATATGAAACAGCCGTATTTGTCGGTTATCATTCCGTGCTATAACGAAGCAAAGCGCCTGCCCGACACGCTTCTGGACATAGACAAGCACTTGTCGCACGTCTCATTCCCGTACGAGATCATTGTGGTGGATAATAATTCCAAAGATGCCACCCGCGAGATAGCCAAGCGCTTCGCGCAATTCGTAAAGAACGTGCGCGTCATAGAATGCCGAACGCAGGGCAAAGGGGCCGCGGTACAGAAAGGAATGCTCGAAGCAACCGGCAAGATCCGCCTTTTCACGGATGCCGACAATTCCACGAGCATCGAACACTTCTTTCTTATGGAGCAGCATTTTTCGGACTTCGACATCGTTATCGGATCACGCGACGTGGAAGGAGCAAAAATGGTGCCGCCTCAGCCATGGTACAAACGGCTCTTAGGAGACACAGGAAATCTGGTTATACAAGTTCTTTTATTGCGAGGCGTGCCTGATACCCAATGCGGATTCAAGGCGTTTACCGAAAAAGTAGCGTTGGAAATTTTTTCAAAAATAACTTGCCTAAAATGGAGCTTCGATGTAGAGGCGCTTGTCATCGCCAAGGAACGCGGGTTTCGTGTAAAAGAAATTCCAGTTACATGGGTAAATGATATCCGGTCCCTTGTGAGACCACTTGACTATATAAAATTTTTTCTAGAAGTTTTTAAAATAAAAATCAAACAAATAAGAGGATTATATAAAGTATGAATCCCGTTAGAAGCCTTGGGCAATAAATTTTTTACAAAAAAATTTATTGCATAGCAAAAGCGGGAATATAAAAAATCAAGCCATCTGAAAATACTTTGTTAGTATATAAAGATCGGCTTCTAACGGGATGAAAGAAGCATATCTAAGCAAGGAAAAAATCGAGGAACTGAAAACAAAACTCCAAACACTCAAGACCGAAAAGCGATTTGAGATAGCGGAACGCCTCAAAAAAGCGAAGGAATATGGAGATCTCTCCGAGAACTTTGAGTATGCGACCGTCAAAGAAGACCAAGAACAGCTTGAGCGTGAGATCGCACAGCTTGAAGAACTTATAAAAAACGCCCAGATCATCACGAAAGCAAAGACAAAGGATATCGTGCACGTAGGCCACACCGTCACCGTAGAAGCTAAAGACGGCAAAAGTCACACCTTTACCATTGTCGGCTCAGAAGAGGCCGACCCGCTCAACAGCAAGATTTCAAACATCTCGCCGCTGGGCAAAGAGCTTTTGGGGAGAAAAATAACCGACTCTGTAACCGTCAGAACCCCCAAGGGTATAATGGAATACAGAATCCTTTCCATTGACTAACATATGCTCGAAGAGATCATCAACGAGAGGAAACAAAAACTCAACAAGATTGTTGCCGGCGGTCATAATCCTTATCCGGCTGTCGTAAAGCGCACCCACACGACCGCAGAGGTGCTGAAGGATTTTGGAAAACTTTCGACAAGCAGGAAAAGAATATCTATAGTCGGTCGGGTTATGTCCCTTCGCGATCAGGGAAATATTATATTCGCGGACGTTAAGGACGGGTCAGGCAAACTGCAAGTCATCCTTTCTAAGAAGGAAACAAAAGGGTTTGCAGACCTCAAAAAAACTCTTGATATCGGCGATTTTATTGAAGCGGGTGGCGGCGTCCTGAAGACCAAAAAGGGAGAAAAAAGCGTGCAATCGGCATCGGCTCGCATCATCGTGAAAGCAATACTTCCGCTACCATCGGAATATTATGGAGTGGAAGATCCGGAAACAATCTTGCGCAAACGGTATCTGGACCTCACGCTCAGCGATGAAATTCGCGACCTTTTTATTAAAAAATCGGTATTCTGGCAATCGTTCCGCGAATTCCTGATTAAAGAAAATTTCTTGGAGGTTGAAACTCCTGTGCTGGAAGCAACCCCCGGAGGAGCCGAGGCGGAGCCCTTCAAAACGCACCACAACGCGCTGGATGAGGACTTTTATCTCCGCATATCGCTCGAAATAACGCTTAAAAAACTGCTCGTCGGCGGATATGAGCGGGTATTTGAGATCGGCCGGATATTCAGAAACGAAGGCATGGACGCCGAACATCTCCAGGATTACACCCAACTTGAATTCTACTGGGCATACGCCGATTATAACGAGCTTATGAAATTCGTTCGTAAAATGTATCTACACGTTATCAAACAAACATTCGGCAACCGCCCCGAGTGGACGAAGCCATGGAAAAAGGTGTCTTACTGCGATGCATTCAAAAAAGAGAACAAGCTTGATCCGCTCACGTGCTCAGTCGACGATCTGCGCAAGCGGGCACGGGAACTTGGATTAAAATTTGAACCATATGCTGAAAAGGGCCGCCTCATAGACCTTATTTTTAAAAAAACGGTTCGCCCCAAGCTCACCGCGCCCTCATTCCTCATAGATCCGCCCGTATTCGTGGAGTCGCTTGCCAAACGCTCGTCTAAAAATCCGCTCATCGTGGAACGATTCCAGGTGATGGCGTACGGCACCGAGTTGGGCAAAGGATTTTCCGAACTCAACGATCCTGCCGACCAGCGCGCCCGATTTGAGGAACAAATGAAGCTACGCGAAAAAGGGGATACAGAAGCCCAACGGTTGGATGAAGAATTTATCGAAGCGCTCTCCTACGGCATGCCGCCGGCTACCGGTTTCGGCGTCTCCGAACGCCTGTTTAGCGTCATTGCCGGCCGCCCCATCCGCGAAACCGTCTTTTTTCCTCCGATGAAGAGAAGACGCTGACTCACACTGAATTCTCTCTTTTCTAAAGAGAGTACCCAAAGGGGGAGAGATTTTTGTCATTCCGCACTTGCCTGCCCGCCGAAGCCCTTGGTGAATCCCAAGTCCTACGAGGCTGAGCCTCGTAGGACTATTCCTTGCCCAGGACTTATTCCCCAGTAGTAGAACAAAATTCACTACGGGGCACCACGGCGCGCGAATAAGTCCTAAGAAGAGAGACGATGCTGATTTCTGAATTACGTGTTTTCCACCGATCGCCGAAGAATGTGCATTTGTGTTTTATAAAAAGTAGTGTATAATCAGGAACAGAAATTTGAACCATATATATCCATTTAATAATCAAGGAGATAACATTGAAGATAGCAAAAAGACACACGTTGGGGGCATCTGAAGCAAAAAAAAGAATTGACTCCTTCCTCTCGGAGCTCATAAAAAGCCTTATGGAATAAAAATAAAAGATCCAGAAAAAAACTGGCATGGAAATACCATGACCTTTTCTTTTAAAGTAAAGAAGGGACTCATGGGAGCAAGAATTGAAGGAATGATTGAGGTCGGAGATAAAGAAATCATTCTTTCAGCACGCCCATCAAGTTCAATTATAAACGCTATAATTGATGAGGATAAAATCAAAGAGATGATTGAATCCAAAGCAGACGAACTTCTTGGTTGATATTTGTAGTAGGACCTATTCGGCCGAATAAGTCCTATAATAACATCCTTAAATACTTGAGAATTTAAGGATGTTTTTTTTAGAGGGGGTTCTTTCGCTTGCACTCAGAATGACAAAGGCGATATACTGAAAACAAATGGATTCCGTGTCGGAGCACGGAATGACAAAAAAATATGCTAGACATAGAACTCATACGAAAATCGCCCGAAAAGGTAGCCGAAGCGCTTAAAAAGCGAAACAAAGACGACTCTCTGCTCAAGCAGTTCCAGAACGCAGATAACGCCTGGAGAGAAAAAACACAGCTGGTAGAGCAGCTGCGCGCAGAGCAGAAAAAGGCAGCAGCGGCAAGGGACAAGGAACGAGGGACAAGGTTAAAGGAAGAAGTGAAAAAAATTGAAGCAGAGCTGGAAAAACTGGAATCGGATCGCAATGATCTTCTGCTGGAATTTCCAAACATCCCATTCGATGACGTACCCATGGGTAAAGACGAATCCGAAAATGTAGTCGTCAAAACATGGGGCAACATACCAAAGTTTGACTTCACCCCCAAAGATCATTTAGAGCTCGGCGAACGGTTGGGCATTATAGACACACAAAAAGCGGCAGAGGTTGCCGGAGCACGGTTTTATTACCTCAAAGGCGCGGGGGCTATGTTGGAATTCGCGCTCACGCAATTCGCAATCGAAACACTCACTAAAGAGGAGTTTACGCCCGTTATACCGCCCGTCATGGCACGGCCAGACATTATGCGCGCTATGGGCAAGCATCGTTTTATACAGGACGATGATGCCTTTTATATCCAAAAGGACGATCTATACCTCATCGGAAGCGCCGAGCACACGCTGGGACCACTGCATATGCAGGAAACATTTTCAGAGACCGAGCTTCCAAAACGGTATGTGGGATTCTCGCCTTCATTCAGACGCGAGGCCGGCAGCTACGGCAGGGACACCCGCGGGATGTTCCGCGTACACCAATTCGATAAAGTGGAAATGTATTCGTTCGCGCATCCGGAAAAATCCGAGGAAGAACACCGATTTTTGCTGAGCATGCAGGAAAAGCTCTGGCAGGCATTGGAGATGCCGTACCAGATAACCGCCATATGCACCGGCGATATGGGTTCCACCGACGCGCGGCAGTTCGACATCAATGCCTGGATCCCAAGCCAGCAGACCTACCGCGAGGTCGGTTCCTGCTCCAACACGACGGATTATCAGACAAGAGGGATGAGAATAAAGGTGAAAGGTGAAAGTAGCATGTTTGCACACGCGCTGAACGCCACCGCGATCGCCATGAGCCGCACCATCATGGCCATACTCGAAAACAACCAAGAAGAAGACGGATCAATACGCATCCCTAAAGCCCTGCGCTCTTATGTTGGACTACGTCGCATCGAAAAGTGAGGCAGTCCGCGCAAAAAAGCGCCGCAAGGTGTTTTTCTACGTCGGGATACTTACACTCATCGTACTCGTGGTGGGTTTCTTTTTTCTGATGCATAGCACGGCATTCCAAATACAGGATATACGTCTGCCCGATACACATTCCATCGCGCAATCGGACGTACAACGCCACGTGGAAGAGTTTTTTGCTAAGCAGTCCGCCTTCACCACATGGCTATTCGGCAACCGCAATATATTCGCGTTAAAATCCGAAAAACTTTCCGCATCGCTATTGGAAACATTCCCGCCGATAAAAGACGTTCAAATTGAAAAGGGGATCAGGGATCGGAGTCTGTCTATTAACATAACCGAACGGGAGAAGTTCGGACTATGGTGTGCAACCTCGTGCGTCTGGTTTGACGAAAACGGCATCGCATTCCAGGACGGCCTCCAAACGGAAGGAAACCTTATCTACCGTATACACGACCTAAGCGGCAAAGCCGTACAACTTGGAACGCACATATTTCCCGAATACGGTCTGCAAAATCTGTTCCATATATACGATTTTTTGGAACAAATCAACTGGACAACCAAGACTCTAATACTCGAAAACGAAATACTCGAAGAGCTCAGAACGCCGTCTATTCAAGGAAGTCCGGTCATCTATTTCAATCTCACAAACAACCCGCTCTATGCAGTTGACTCGGTGCGGGATATACAAACCAGCGTCACTGAGTATATAGACCTGCGCGTGGAGAGCCGAATTTACTACAAATAACTATCGAAGTCGATAGACAAAAATACTGGTGCCAATACGCGCATACGGCTGGAGCGGGGTTTGCAGCCACCGATACCTGCGATGCCCATACTGCGCACCCTCCGGATCGATCGCATGAATGTCGTATATAAGTTCGTTTATAGAGACCGCGAGCCACTCCGCATTTTCCGAGAGCGGATTTCCCTTCGATTCTTCCCACGGGATCGCATTGGGGACATAGTACGGCACATGCCCGCCGCCAAAGTAATCGACGGCAATCTTTCGTATATTCTGCTCCTGCACATATTCCTGCAACCGCTTCAGATCCTGCCCCCAGTCGTAATTTGAGTCCACGGCATGTACATATCCGCCCCATTTCCCGCCACCGGCTTCATTGTAATACGAAATGAAGTGGGGATATGCCATGGCCGCCTCCACCAACACCCACAACAGCATGATGCCCAACAAACCATGTTTGAGCGCACTGCGCGCTATATGACGCAGCCCGCTCTGAACTACAGCCGCATCAAACCACTTTTTAATCGAAGACACGCCCAGAATGTACAGAAACGGAACTGTGGGAAGCACGTGCCGAAAACCGATATTCAACGGACTCTGAATGCTGTACGCCCAATAAAACACGACAAATACAAACATAATGAAGAGCGCCGTATGCTCCTGCACAAACGAGCACATCCGCTTCCACACCCCAACCCAGTTTTTGAAAAACCTGCCGATCCAAAAGAATATGCCGCCCAACAAAATCAAAAGCGCGGGCAAGCTTTCTTTCAAAAGAAATACCACAGGGAAATAATGCCACCAGCCGCCGTTGCCGTCTTCACCAAGAAAGTACGCGGTATTGCCCCCCGCGGACCGCTGGCTCACCATAATGACCCCAAGACCGTAATGAGCGATTGCACGGAATATCGGGACACCCGACATACCAACAATCATCTTGGCGACAACCGAACCCTTGGATACCTGCTCCTGCAAAAGAATGGTCGTATCTGAAATTTGCTTATCCAGAGGATAATTCCATGTAAAAACAATGTATACCGCCCACACGAGCGCAAATCCCACCGCAAAAACATACGCAAGCGAGCGGAAAAGTTTCCACGCATGCTTCCACGTTCGCTGACCGGTAAGCCACAGCGCGAATATAAAAAAGATATACAGCGGAATCAAAAGGACAAGCGAAAACTTCAAAAGTTGAGCGATGCCGAACAAAAGCCCCGCCACGATCAGCTTCCCACGCATATCAAGGCCCGGCCTTGCGGTCAAGGCCGAGCCTTGACCAAACGCGATCCAAAAGCCCAGAAGACCCAGAAAGAATCCAAGCGATGCCGCAATATCCGTCGTCACGTAATGCCCGTGCGCGAGTATGTGTGGCGAAAAAGCGGTCAGAAGCGCGGGCACAAGCGCCCACCATGGACCAAAAAGTTTTTTTGACCACGCATACACGAGCACCACCAGAAGTATGGTAAACACGATCGGGAACAACCGGGACATAAAGAGTATTTCGTCGGCGCGGCCGTCGTTTACCTCATACAGAAACTGCCTCCCCGCGTCCCACTGGCCATTAAGCGCAGTCGTCCACGGATCCAAATCGGTGGGGAAGTTTAGCTTCATAAACAAAAGCGGTAGAGCGGCGGCAGCTTTAATGAGTGGCGGATGTTCAGGATTCAGCCGAAAATCCAGGTATTTCACATACCCGTAACCGGCTGGTATATGCGCCAACTCGTCCATAATCGCCGCTTCCTGCAAAGAACTGCCAAGCATTAATCCGACCGAAACGAACAATATGACCATCAACAGCACATGCGGAACACACCAGGAACAGTTTTTAAACATAGTTTTTTTAAGTATACTGTAAGTATAGCATGACGTTTACAAAAAACCTCAAACAGCTTCTTTCGCCATCAAAAATTCAGTGGACCTCCCATGCAAAATTCAAAATGGCCTTCTACGGGCTTTCCGAAAGCCGCGTCCGGCGGGTGCTCAATACGCCTTTGCGCGTAGAAGAGGGCATAGCTGAGCGCACCGGCGCGTGCATGCAACCCGCATCATATAAGTTCAAAGACGGCAAGAAGTCATGGAGCCAGGAGATCTGGGTGATGTTTACAGAATCTTCCGCCCGTCATCCTGAACTTGATTCAGAATCTAAACTCCGCATCATATCCGCCTGGAGATATCCCGGAGTCACCAAACCACGTGCGCCGCTCCCGGAGTCCATCCTCGCCGAAATAGACGAAGGGCTGAAATCATAGTATACTTCAATAAATATGAACCAGACCGAACTGACAGCAGGCGCGCTCTCGGAAACTTTTTTCAAACGATATACCGACGATTGGAAAACACTAGAACCGGAGCAATTTCTGGATTTTTTGCGCGCAAAAATAGACCAGTGCATAACATTCGATGAGTTGGAAAAGCTCATTAAATCAAGACATAAATTAACCATAAAATTCGGCATAGATCCTACGGGGCCGGACGTGCATGTGGGACACTTGTTGCCCATATTTATGCTTCGCCAATTCCAAAAAGCCGGGCACATCATTCAACTCATTATTGGCGACTTTACTGCAATGATAGGGGACCCAAGCGGACGCGACAGCGGCCGTAGCCGGCTTTCCAAAGCGGACGTGCAGAAAAATATGAGAACGTACCTCAAGCAGATCGGTCCATACCTGGATATTAGAAAAGCAAAAGTCCACTACAACTCCGAATGGCTCGGTAAACTCTCACTTGCGCATATCATAGCCGACTTCCAGCAGCTTTCGCTTACCGAAATTCTCCAGCGCGAGGATTTCCGTAAGCGCATCGAGCAAGGACAGGGAATCACGCTCGCCGAGCTCATATACAGCTATGCGCAGGGAGTTGATTCTGTCATTATAACCCCCGACATTGAAGTGGGCGGCCGCGATCAGTTGCTTAATTTCGCGCACGCGCGAACCATTATGCGTGCGCGAAATCAAGCGCCTGAAGTAGCGGTTACGACCCCAGTGCTTAAGGGAACCGCCGGAGACGGCCGAAAAATGAGCAAATCGTACAATAACTACATTGCCGTGCGCGAAAGCGCGGAAGAAAAATTCGGCAAAATTATGTCCATTCCCGACAATCTCATCGTGCCATACTTTACGGCTTTTGCCGACATCAAAAAATCCGAACTGCAGAACCTCAGGCTTATTGCTGAACACAATCCGCTGGAAGCCAAGAAGCAGCTCGGGCAATTTATCGTGGCGATAGATGAGGACTCGCTCAAAGCAGGACAAAAAGAGCGTGAAAAATTCGAAAAGAAATTTTCACAAAAAAATCTTTCCGGCGCTAAAATGCCATCACTCAAGATTGAAGGAGGGGAAACATATTTTGACGCAATCGTCCGTTCAAAACTTATTACAAGCAAATCGGAGCTTACCCGCTTGTTTGAGCAACAGGCAATCCATAATACGGGCACCAATGCCACACTCCAAAAGTCCGATCTCGCCGCTCCCGGCATCATAAAAATAGGCAAACGCCTCTTCTTGAAATTGGAATAGAGTTGTGTTATAGTACGCACAGCTTTTTCATCATAATTTCAGGAGATCACATGATAGAGTATTCAAGAAAACTAACGTTCTCAGAATGGCTTGAATTATGGACTCCGGCACTTCTCTTGCTGGGCTTCATTGGGATTATGATAGGAATGATGGCCCTTTCGATATTCGGAATATTCGGTTAAATCGTTTTTCGCGTCTTGAATTATCAAGACGCTTTTTGTATACTTAATGGGATATGAAATCCACAGCCGCCATTGCAATGCTTGTCATATTCTTGGGCGTTGGCACGTTCGGCATCGTAACGATGCAGATGAACCCCGTTAGAGACAACTCAACCGAAGACACAAATACAGCGATGTCGAAAGCGCTTGTCTCTAACGGGGTGAACCATTCGACCGGACATGGCAGCTGCATGGTTTCTGCCATGCAAAACAGCAATTGTCCTGCGGCGGTCTCATCATTCACCACCATATCCGAACACTTCTCGCTTTTTGAAATCTTTTCAATCGCGCTGTTTTTAGTACTGGCACTTTTAGCCGTATCTCTCTTGGGACTTATTCCCCCTAGCAGAGCGAGTAGAGTACAGCTCGCTACGGGGTACGGCGCCCGAACCTACAAAGATCGCGTGTTGCACTGGCTTTCGCTCCACGAAAACAGCCCCACCCTCGCATAACATCAACGCACATTCCTTTTGTCGAAAGGAAACGCGTATTTTTGTTATGCAATTATGACCAAAAAAACATATATAGGCATCGCGGTAGGAATTATCGCACTCGGAACAGCAATCACACTTGCTCAGCCAAACAACCAAAACGAGACCGGACAGACAGCATCTCCACAAACCACTGAAAATAGCTACGACTTCGGAAAAATCTCAATGGCCGAAGGGATCGTACAAACGTCGTTCACCCTGCGCAATGACGGCACCGAGCCGCTCACGATACAAAAAATGTACACCTCATGCATGTGTACAGTCGCGACATTGAGAACAAATACTTCGGCGGACCCAGGGGGGGAATTTGGCCCGTTCGGCATGCCGGGACACGGATTTATCCCAAGCATAGATGCCGTACTGCGGCCACAAGAAGAAGCGACAATTGATGTTGAATTCGACCCCGCGGCGCACGGCCCTGCGGGCATCGGCCGCATCGAACGCACCATTCGGATTGAAACAGATAAGGAGCCCGTCGAGTTCTTTATTGCGGCAACCGTAATTCCATAACTATGACCGAATTTATTTGGAACATCAGCAACGGAGGCACGCTTCTTCTTCCGCTGGTAAGCGCGTCGGCGCTCATAGACAGCATCAATCCTTGCGCGTTCTCCATACTGCTCATCACGATAGGATTTCTGTTTAGTATCGGTACCACACGACGGGGAGTCCTCAGAATAGGGAGTGCGTACATACTGGGGCTCTTTGCGGTGTATCTGCTCATCGGGCTCGGATTGCTGGAGGCACTGCACCTGTTCAATACGCCTCATTTTATGGCAAAACTCGGAGCAGGCATTCTGATCGCATTCGGAATTATAAATCTGCTAGGGGAATTTTTCCCATCGTTTCCGATACGATTCAGAATCCCGCGCGTGGCGCACGAAAAGATTGCCGCACTCATGCACAAATCATCCCTGCCGGCCGTTTTCTTGCTGGGCGCGCTGGTGGGGTTGTGCGAATTTCCCTGCACCGGAGGGCCATACCTCATGGTGGTGGGGCTTTTGCATGATACAGGCACATACTTGAAAGGGGTCGGTTACCTCCTGCTATACAACGTTATATTCGTTCTCCCGCTTGTCGTCGTACTGCTATTAACGAGCAACGCAAAGCTGATAGAAAAAGTGCAGACATGGAAAAAGAAGGAAATGAAGCATATGAAGTTATGGACGGGCATCGCCATGGTCGCGCTCGGAATTCTTATACTCTTTCTATGAAAATCAAATTGGGCGATATGATCGCCGCGATCACGAAGTTTCTGCACATACCACACTGCGCGGAATGTGAGGAACGGCGGCGCATTCTGAACGAAATAGGAAACGGCAAGTCATGGTCGATCAAAGATACTATGAAAAAATTAAAAGATTGTTGCCATGATTAAAGATCGAACACCAGCGGCTATATTGCTCGGAGCGCTGCTTATCGCAGGAACGGTTGTATACGTGGAATCAAAGAGGCCGCACACGATACAACCCGAACCAATACAAATGTCTGAACTGGAGCAATTGGTTGTTCCGCCCGATGGAGTTGTATTGCCGGTCATATGGCAAGATCTGGGAACACAGCTTATGGAAACGGAAGTTATAGACGCTTCGAAATTTACACCGCTGCCGAACAGCAGTAAACAGCTTGTCATTACTCGCGAAAACGCAGGCGTTATCCTGAACTCATTTTGGGCACTAGGGCTGGGCAATAAAAATCCCATACTCGAAGAGGGGGAGATGATGGATCCGCGCTATGGCGGAGCGGGCAGGTTCGCGTCAACCGCGGGCTGGACGATCGCGCAAGGGGATCCCATGAGCCATTACAGCAGGCATACATTTATGATACTTACGAATGAACAACAAGCACTGGTGGACAAGGTCTCCAAAGGCATATACCGCCCGTGCTGCGACAACTCCACACATTTCCCCGACTGCAACCACGGCATGGCGATGCTGGGGCTTTTGGAGCTTATGGCATCACAGGGCGTGAGTGAAAATGATATGTGGGAAGCGGCTCTCGCGGTCAATACATTTTGGTTTTCGGACTCCTACGAAACCATCAGAGCATACGCTCCGGATACAGAACCAAAAAACATACTGGGAGCCGCTTATTCAAGTGCAAGCGGATACCGGAAAATCGCACAGCAAATTGTTGTGCCGAAACAGCAGAATTCGGGAAGCGGATGCGGTGTGTAGGTTATCCACAGCAACCGGCTTGCCATATACCGTATAGGGGTATATCCTATTAGCATGCTTACACAACAACTAAAAAAACGGTCTGTCCATCGCGCCAAGATTATTAGAGGCCAGCTGGACGGCCTCATAAAGGCGATCGAGCGCGAAGAGTACTGCCCCGAACTTCTCGAACAGTCGCTTTCAATCCAAAGGTCGCTTAAAAGCCTTGATGCTTTTTTGCTGGAAAACCATCTTATTTCCCATGTCCGGGAACAGATGCGAGACAGTAAAAAAGTGAAAAAAGCTGTTGGAGAATTAATTAGGATTTATACGCTGTCAAATAAGTAATTAGGCATGAAACTTGAAACAATAATGTTCATCACACTGCTTCTGCTCTGCCCGCTGATGCATGTCTTCATGCACAAGAAACACAAAGGTCACGAAAGCAACAACGATACGCACGATCATAAAGATGTTTAAATTCCTCACAAAGAAAAGAGAGGAAGTGGATAAAAAACTTCCAAAAGACCCCGTGTGCGGAATGCCGTCGGCCGACGGCATCACGTACGAACACGACGGAAAGACGTACCACTTCTGCTCGGATCATTGCCAAAGGCAATTCGCAAACCAGCCGGAAAAATACATATGAAAGCCCTTCTGTATGGAACATGCGCGGCCGTTGTACTGCTTGGTATATATTTTCTGGTGCTGTCGCTTGTCTCGAACTGGGATTACGCGATAGGCCAATTCTCGCATTACTGGTATTTCATTGCCGGTTTAGCCGCGGGTTTCGGCGTACAGATCGGATTGTATACATACCTGCGTAAAGGCATTGCGGGTATGGGCGGGGGAGGGAAAGCGCTGGGGGTCACAGGCACAACATCAACAGCCGCCATGATCTCCTGTTGTGCGCACTACCTGGCAAATATCCTTCCCGTGCTCGGCGCCGTCGGCATCGTGACATTCGTGACGCAATACCAAGCGGAATTGTTCTGGGTTGGTATTCTGTTTAATGCCGCGGGAATTGCGTTCATAGGAAATAAAATCATACGATTTAAAAAACATGCGGTATCTTAAATACATACTCATCGCACTCATCATCGCGGCAGCGGCATACATACGGCCTCCGGCACCCGAAATCTGGGAAACAAAAACGGACAAACAGGCATCCGTAACGATAGCGGTAACGCCGCTTGATGTATCGGAGGGATCAGCAGAATGGACGTTTGAAGTCGTTATGGACACACATTCGGTTGAACTGGAGCAGGATATGACGGAGGTGGCGGCTCTCGTGGACAGCGGCGGAA
Organism: Candidatus Wolfebacteria bacterium RIFCSPLOWO2_01_FULL_47_17b; assembly: GCA_001793865.1. Lineage (GTDB taxonomy): Bacteria > Patescibacteriota > Minisyncoccia > UBA6257 > JAGOQP01 > WO2-47-17b. Next base: position 30,987 of record MGIS01000025.1, on the reverse strand, counting down.
ACGAATACAAGCCGATCAGATGGGAAGGGCCTGCGGGAGGGCATCATCGCGGAGGATCGCTCGTGTTCAGCCCGATACGTCCTCGACCACAATCCTTTGAATTAAGAATCGTGGGAATCGGCGACATCGCGCGCAGCTTCGTATGGTAATATAACTACACATCACATTATGGAACATATATACACCTGCCCCATGCATCCAGAGATCAAACAAGACAAACCCGGCATGTGTCCGGAATGCGGGATGGGGCTGATAAAAGAAAAGGCACATGATAAGCCCTTCGACGGAGCTCGGGGCAAGCATGCGGGACACAGCACGAAGATGTTTATGCGGAAATTTTGGGTGAGTTTGATACTGACCGTTCCGGTCGTACTGCTCCACTGGACACCACTTTCCTTTTCGGGATCCGAGTACGCGCCGTTGGTGCTGGGAACGGCCGTCTTTTTCTACGGCGGATGGGTATTTCTTATGGGCGCGTGGCGGGAGATTCGCGGACGTATGCCCGGTATGATGACGCTCATAGCCATCGCCATCAGCGCGGCATACCTGTGGAGCGTGTACGCGGTGTTTGCGGGCGCGGAAGCCCTGTTTTGGGAACTCACCACGCTTATTACCATTATGCTGTTGGGTCATTGGATCGAAATGCGGGCGGTTTCGGGCGCGCAGGGCGCGCTGAAAGAGCTTTCAAAACTCCTTCCTGACACAGCTGAAATCATACATAACGGAAACATGCGAACGATTCCACTCTCCGAACTCAAAGAAAACGATCTGATGCTCGTACGGCCGGGCGCGAAGATCCCCGCAGACGGCACGGTTATGGAGGGTGAATCGGACATAAACGAATCCATGGTAACCGGCGAATCAAACCCGGTATCAAAAAAGAAAGGAGATCCGGTCATCGCCGGAACCATAAACGGCGATGGTTCGCTGACCGTGCGAGTATCACACATCGGGAAAAAAACATTCCTCGCCGGAGTTATGCGGCTTGTTGCAGAAGCACAGGCGTCCAAATCACGCCTGCAGGTGCTCTCGGACCGTGCCGCGCTATACCTAACGGTCGTGGCCGTGGGCGGCGGTATCATCACGTTTATCGCGTGGCTCGCCGCGGGAGCCGAAGTCGGCTACGCGGTCGCGCGCCTCGTAGCGGTGCTGGTCATCGCGTGTCCGCATGCACTCGGGCTTGCCGTGCCGCTGGTCGCATCCATATCCACTACCAAGGCGGCGCAAAACGGATTTCTCATCAAACAGCGGCTGGCGCTGGAAGCGGCGCGGGGTGTGGACACGGTTTTGTTTGATAAAACAGGAACTCTCACACAAGGATCGTTCGCTGTAACGCATGCAACGTCTGATGAAGTATTGGTACTCGCAGCATCCGTCAACGCTCATTCGGAGCACCCCATAGGAAAAGCGATCCTTGCCGAAGCCACGAAACGAAATCTGCGTCTGCGTGAAGTACGCGACTTCAAACGAGTGCCGGGCAGAGGAGCCGAAGGAACAATAGACGGCAAAACGGTATTTGTCGGCAACCGAGGAGGCGATGACATCGTTATTATGTCCGATGGCAAGGAGCTGGGCACGATCGGCATAGCCGACACCATTCGTGCCGAATCAAAACAGGCAATTGACTCACTCCGTCAGCTGGGTATCACATCCGCTATGATAACAGGCGACAGCGAACAAACCGCAAAACAAGTTGCCGATGAACTCGGACTGGATACGTATTTCGCGCGCGTGCTTCCTGAAGAAAAAGTACAAAAAGTGCACGAGCTACAAAAAGGAGGCAAAAAGGTGGCGATGATAGGGGACGGCA
>MGIS01000025.1:11740-29159 GCA_001793865.1 Candidatus Wolfebacteria bacterium RIFCSPLOWO2_01_FULL_47_17b | reverse complement strand
GCCTATCCAAACTGACATACGCCAAAATGATCCAAAACCTCTGGTGGGCAAGCGGATATAACATTATCGCCCTGCCGCTTGCCGCGGGTGCGCTCGCGTTCAAAGGCATCGTGCTGGACCCAGCTGTCGCGGCGGTGCTCATGTCCCTTTCCACCATCATCGTCGCCTTCAACGCGATACTGTTAAAGCGCCGGAAGTTGGTGTAGATTTGAGACATGAAATTATCTATTGGAATAGTTGGTTTACCCAACGTAGGCAAAAGCTCGCTGTTCAAAGCACTTACCAAAAACGACATCGTGGTTGCGAATTATCCGTTTGCGACCATAGATCCCAACGTGGGCATCGTGCAGGTACCCGATGAGCGGCTGGATAAGCTCGCCGAAATGAGCAAATCCGCCAAAAAAATTCCGGCAATCGTGGAATTCTACGACATCGCGGGACTTGTAAAAGGGGCGAGCCAGGGGCAGGGACTTGGGAACCAGTTCCTGACACACATACGGGAAACCAACGCCATCGCGCATGTCGTACGCTGTTTTCAAAACGATTCCATAATCCATGTAGACAACAGCGTACAACCTATCCGCGACATCGAAACGATTGAAACAGAATTGATTCTTAAAGATATGGAAACGGTTGAAAAACGGCTTACTAAAGCAGAAAGCGACGCCCGCAACGGCGATAAAATACAGATCGCCCTGCGCGACGCGCTCAAAGAAATAAAACAACAGCTGAATTCCGGCATCCCTCTCTTCACAACACAAGAAGAACATCCTGACAAACTTGAGAATGTTGGGGTATTAAAAGAGCTGGGGCTGCTGACCGCAAAGCCGCAACTGTTTGTGTTGAATGGAAGAGAAGAGGACATCACAGATGAATTAAGAATGAAGATTAAAGATCTAAAAGGAGATTATGTAGTGGCAGACCTCTCATCTCCCACCCCTAACCTCTCACCTCTCATAACTCATGCCTACTCACTCCTCAACCTGATCAGTTTTTTGACCACAGGAGAAGACGAAACCCGCGCGTGGACGATTATAGATGGCTGGAAGGCGCCGCAGGCCGCCGGAACCATCCACACCGATTTTGAGCATAAATTCATCCGCGCGGACGTCGTAAACTGGAAAGATTTACTTACGGCCGGCAGTTGGGTTTCCGCGAAACAAAAAGGTCTTATCCGCACCGAAGGAAAAGAATATGTGGTTAAAGACGGAGACGTGATTGAAATCAAACACGGCTAAATAATACACATATAAACATACATGCACTATCTCACATTCGCATTTTTCAAAGTTCCCAATGAGAAAGTGAACTGACCCCCATATATTGAACAGAAAGGTCGGCAACCATATAATGGGGAAACATGAAAAAAACACATCGCATTGCTCCTGAAATCAAGGAGCAGATACTGAAGCGAATCAAGGAAGAAGGGGCTCCGGTAGCCCAAGCTGCCAAAGAACACGGTATATCGGAACCAACTATCTACAGTTGGCTGGGGAAAGGGCTCAAGGAAGTTCCTACGCTTGCTGAATTGGTGAAGCTGAAACGTCAGAACGAGGAGCTCCTCGCTCTGGTGGGCGAGCTCAAGTTTGGGGGTCTTGCCAAAGTTTTCAATACATTAAAGAAAGTTATTGACGACAAAGCATATTGGGACATGTCCGAAATAGAAAAGCTATCCACACCAAAGCAAAAGTATATCGAACATTTTGCCGGAAAACTCAAAAAACCGATGGACAAGGTTGAGAATAAATTTCACTCCTTTGATTCATGGATAGTGACGGATATTAATACCGCGTCACTGATCCGGGAATGGCTAGATAAACTATCCCGTTTCCCCCTTGCCTTACTCACACACGAATGCGAGTGGCTCCAAGAAAATGATGAGCATCCTGACACTTGGGACACAGAGGTACGGAATATGTTGGATTTATACAAAAAAGATGGCATAGTTGTGTTGATTGACTGCCATTTTTGAAAACTTTATATGGATCAAATTCTGTACTTACTCTGTGGGTTACCTGGATCAGGAAAGACTGTGTATGCGAAAAAACTTGAAAAAGAAGGAGTAGTACGTATTACTTTTGATGAAGAATTATTCAAGAAATTTGGAAAAGGCTTTCCCCCTTCACTATATGAGATATATGAGGCAGAGATAAAAAATATTCTTCTAGAAAAAATAGTAACTATACTCAAAAAGGGATATTCGGTTGTTTTAGATTATGGTTTCTGGAAAAAACAGGAAAGAGATTTTTACAGAAATTTTGGTAAAGAAAGAAATATAAATATTAAAACCATCTTCTTCAAAATACCCCCGCGTATATCAAAAGAGCGAATAATGGAAAGAAATAAAACAAGCACTGATAACGACCATTATATTTCTATTCGACTCTTTAATAAATTTATTAAAGAATTTGAACCACCCGTAAATGAAGAGAATACTGAGTTTGTTTTAAAATAAATCTGATCAAATAAGCTACCGGCGGACGGAGACGTGATTGAAATCAAACACGGCTAAAAAACGGCATACGCCGTTTTTTATTTTTCATCATCGTCAAAGGGTTCATAATAGGAAAGTACACCTATCGCAAACAGCAGTATCCAAAACAAAAATTCCTCAAAAGGGATGGAAATGCCCAACAGCACAACTGTCCCAACATACCAGTTCGCCGGGAAAAGCCACAGATTAAGCTTTAGTCCCACAATCTCAAAAATAAAGAGGAAATAGGCAAAATACAGTCCCGCCGAAAGAAATTTCGGCAATAAAAGCGGTTTTCGAATCAACTCAATTATAGCCGGCACAAAAACAGCAATGAAACCCATCCAGAAGAAAAATTTTGGAATAAGAAGGTTTTGAGGGAAGAACATATAAAAAATTAAAAACACCAAAAAGGCCGCAAGAAAAATCCCCGCAAAATACTTCATTCGTATATGCCAGAATTTCTGTTTTCGATGCGGTTCTAAGAAGTATTCATAAAACAATATAATAAAATACACGACTAGAAATATTCCGATAGGATCTTCAACTGGTACAATATTAAACAAACGAAAGGGGAATGCCGTAACTGGGATAACCCATTGCTGAGTTATATGCACTATGTAACTTACGGTTATCATTGCCAACGCGGGAAAGAATGAAAATATTATTCCTTTTTTTATCAGTCCCGGAAGAAGGAACGAGAGATAGACACAGGGTACAACAAAGAAAATAACCACCGAACCCATAGCACTGACATTCAAATAATAGCTGACCAAAGCAGCAAATATAGGCCATCCGATAAATAATGCCAGTTGTCCCTTTTTGCCCATAATCTATTTAACGTAAAATACTTCCGCTCCTTCTGGGATTGAATCCGCGTCTTTGGAAAGAACGTAAAATACGTTCTTTTCTTTTTGCTTTTCGGGAGTAAACGTATCGGTAATAAACATGGTCGTTATCGCGCGCACGGGAATGCCTCGCACATCCACACTGCTTTCGTTCACAATCACATATTTTGTCGTCTCACTTCCAACTTCCAACATCTCACGTCCCACATCCACATAATCCTGCGAAAACCCGTCTTTCGTTTCAGTGCGACTCGCCCAATCATTGAAGTAAAGATGGTAGGTGTGGAGGGCGGGGAGGAGGAAGAAAACGAATATAAAAAATCCGAGCAAGGTTCGACCTCCCCAAACCGAGGTCGAACCTTTCCGGATTCCAAGATTGAACCTCGTAAACAAATACTCTGCGCCCATGCCGACAAGAATGAATGTAGCAGGGATCATAATGATCGCACGAAGCGCGTGGGGGATGCCTTCGCTGGAAATAATGGTAGGAAGAAGCGCAACAACAAAAAGTGAAGAGGCGAAGAGGAAGATGAAGACGTCACCCGTAGATCGTAGACCGTAGACCGTAGACCGCTCATCTTTATCGGTATTCGGTATACGGTATTCGGTATACGACAACCTGCGCAAGTATTGCACAATGCTACGTATACCAATAATAATCCCGACAAGGAACAGTACAGCAACTAGTGGATACAACTCTCCCATGCCCGCGTAGTTGTGCCTCCAGTTGTAGTCCCCAAACCAGAAGAACGAAAGAAATGTTTTACCTATGTTCACCAAAAACGCGATAGCCGGACTATCGGAATTGAATATGGATATCTGCGACGTGCGGCCGAAAAAATCTTGCGGGTTTTGGATAAAGAAATTAATAAGCGATACCGTGGATAAAAGCGAACCGACCACAAATATGCCAAGACGAGTGAGGATTTTTTTGAGGGGGGCGCGAATGGATTCCTGCTTCCGCAGGAATGACAAATAGTAAAGAGCGAACACAAACAGTACAAATATGGGCAACGCCCGGTAGGCGATGTAAGAGTGCATGCCAAGACCGAAGAAAACTCCGGCAAGCAGAACAAGAAACGCTTGCCAAAGTTTTCTTCGAGTTGAAAGTTGAAAGTTGAAAGTTGAAAGTTGATCCTCTTGAAATGCCCTCAAGAGGATATACATCGACCAGACGATGAAAAAAGGCGCCATAATCGCACGAAACCCGATACGAGAAAAATTAACGTGCCAGAAGCTTACAGCCATCAAAAATGACCCCGAAAACGCTGCCAGAAGGCCCGCACGCGCGTCTTTTTGGGCTATGCGATACAACTGTAATATGAGTAAAAACACCCCTAAAACGGTCAAAATGCCGAATACCGCCGAAACGGAACGTAGCACCCACGGCTCGGTCACGCCAAAGAGCTTAAGCGCCTGTGCCTGTATATTTATGAAAAGTCCCTCGCGTCCATTATTCTCCGGATAAAACAACTTATATTCATTGGTCGCGATGGCTTCAAGCGCGTTATTGCCATTCATCGCCTCGTCGGGGTAGAGCCCCGGAGGCGCCGACTCCAAATTGTACACACGAAAGAAAGTTGCTACAATGAGGACAATGGAAAACAAAACTATAGTAATAAGTCGAGAATATGGTGAATTAGACATTTTTCTAAGTATACTATACTAATTTCCAATTTTGAATTTCTAATTTCGATTCAATCCGCCAGCTGGCGGATGAATGACTGAAGTTTCGAAATTAAAACATTGGAAATTTATTCGAAATTCAGAACTCGAAATTTAAAATTATCTATGGAACCTATCAATTACGAACAACTCGCTCAAGAGGTAAAGGAGCGCAAAGAGTCGTCTCCGGAATTTCAGTCGGCTTCACACAAAGAAGTGCTTTCAAATATGTTGCGGGAACATCGCCCCACAGCACAGCACACAGACGACAATCAATCATCGGTTATAAGTAACCAATCATCGGATTCAAGCGATGGATTAGCGTCTTACGCAAAAGACGCCCCACAAGACGCAAAGCAAAAGACAGAATCGCTTATCCAACATACATTTGAGCACGGCCTGCGGGAAGGCATCGCAAAAGCGGCAAAAGAAGATCCATATATTTTGGACCTGTACCATGATACGCTGACGGAACAGCTGTACCAACAACTGAAAGAAAAAAAGTTGCTATGAGCGACTCAACACTTTTTATTATTGGCCTCGTGCTTTTCATACTGCTTGTCGGGATAGGCATCTTTTTGATGCTGAAGCGAACCCGTCTCATACGCCTTAAAAAATCGCTCACGCGCAGATTGCTCCTTATCCGCTTGCCGCATGAACAACCGCCCTCCGATCGTCCAGACGCGTTCAAGCAAGGCATCAACCAGTTTGAACAGTTGCTCAGCATCATCGCGCAACTGCCCGAGCACACCACCTTCGAGGCGGCGGTACACCATGTTGGCGAAGAAATACATTTTTATGTCGCCGTACAGGAGAAACAGGTGCCTTTCATACAGCGGCAGATTGAAGGTCTTTTCAAAGACGCGCAGGTAGACGAAGCGAAGGAATACAACATCTTCCAGCCAAACGGCTATTCAATCGGCTTTTATCTCAAACAGCACGAGCATTTCGCTCTGCCTCTGCGAACATATATAGACTCCGAAAACGACACCTTCTCGCCGATCGCCAACACACTGTCCAAACTTCAACAAATAGGGGAGGGAGCGGCACTGCAGATCCTTGTGCGTAATGCCAACCCGCAATACAAAAAAGCCATTCATGCGATCCGCGCGGCACTTAAAAAAGGCGCGGCCTTCGACGCAAGCGCTTCACAAAAGCTTTTCGATCTGAAAGAAATGAAAGAACAACTGGCCGCCAAAGAAAAAGATCCCAACAAAGAAAAAGAAAAAACAATAGACGAAGACACCATCAAACAGGTGGAACGAAAGCTTTCAAAACCTCTTCTTGAAGTGAATGTGCGCGGTCTTGTATCGGCGCGGTCACAGGTACAGGCCGAGAGTCTGTTTGATACGATTGCCGCGTCGCTCACCCATTTCGAAACACCCCACCACAACAAGATCGACGCGGTCAAATCGCGCGTTATGCACAAGCTTGCGTACCAGTTCACCTTCCGTGAATTCGCCGAGGATCAGCGTATGGTTCTCAATTCCGAAGAGGTGGCAAGCTTATTTCACTTGCCGACGCTCTCCACCCTCGCGCCCAAAATAAAATGGCTCAAATCCAAAGACGCCGCCCCGCCCGTTGATCTCCCCACCGCAGGCACATACATAGGAGACAGCGTCTATCGCGGCGGCACGCAACCCGTGCGTATATCCGACGACGATCGCAGGCGCCATGTGTATATGATCGGGCAAACCGGCACCGGGAAATCCGCGCTTATGTCCAATATGGCGATCGACGACATACGTAACGGCAAAGGAGTATGCCTCATTGATCCACACGGAGATCTGGTAGAATCGGTGCTCGGCTGTATACCGCCTGAACGCCACCGGGATGTCATTTTGTTCGATCCGGGAAATTTGCAAAAACCAATCGGGCTCAATATGCTCGAATACGACCCCAACCGCCCCGAAGAAAAAACATTCATCGTAAATGAGATACAGGGGATATTCAACAAACTTTTCACCGCCGAAACCATGGGGCCTATGTTTGAGCAGTATATGCGTAACGCGCTTCTGCTCTTGATGGAAGACGCGCACGCGCCGGGAGGAGAGCCCGCAACGCTTATCGAAATACCCCGCATTTTCACCGACGACGAATACAGGCAAAAGAAACTGGCGCGGATCACCAACCCGGTCGTGCTGGATTTCTGGCAAAAGGAAGCGCTCAAAGTTACGGGAGAGGCATCGCTCTCAAGTATGGCGCCCTATATTACATCAAAATTCAACAATTTCATTGCAAACGATTATGTTCGCCCGATCATCGGGCAAACAACATCCTCATTTAATTTCCGCAAAGCAATGGATGAAGGCAAGATACTTCTCGTAAGCCTCGCGAAGGGACGAATAGGGGAACTGAACGCGGGACTCCTGGGCATGATCATAGTCGGCAAACTACTTCTAGCGGCATTCTCGCGGGTAGATATGTCCGAAAGCAGCAGGCGTGACTTCAATCTCTACATTGACGAGTTTCAGAACTTCACTACCGATTCCATTTCCACCATCCTCTCGGAAGCGCGCAAATATCGGTTGAGTCTTACCATTGCGCACCAGTTTATTGCCCAGCTGGAAGAAAAAATACGCGACTCAGTCTTCGGCAATGTGGGATCCATTATTTCGTTCCGCGTAGGGGCACAAGACGCGGAATTCCTGGAGAAACAATTCACACCGACGTTCAACCAAAGCGACCTAATGAACATAGATAACCTGCAGGCGTTCGTAAAACTGCTTATAAAAGGACAGACCTCCCAACCGTTTAACATCCGCACACCGCTGTATCAAAAAAGTGACCCGCACGGAGCCCAGCAGGCACGCGAGCTTTCCAACGCAACATACGGATCATCCCGCCAGCAGGTGGAAACGGAAATTTTACAACGCCTTCGTTCGTAGGTATACTCGTTGTACAGTGCCGATGTAGCTTCAATTGGTAGAGCAATCCCTTCGTAAGGGAAAGGTTGGAGGTTCAACTCCTCTCATCGGCTCATAAAAATGCCGAGACCCCATGTCTCGGCATTTAAATAATTAATCACCTTCCTTTCTTTTTATAATCGTCTGTATCTCTATGATCTTATTTCGAGCGAGCTGAAGTGCTTCGCGAAGCTTGTCAAGTTCGTCGCTATTCTCGAATAATCCCACTTTCATAATTATTGAACTCACTACGGCTGAAACTGTAATAATCATGAAGACCGATATAATCAGGGAAGAAGCAAAAAAGCGGCGCATTGATGAACGTCCGACAATCGTTGAACAACGCAGACGCATTGGCGATTGGGAGGGCAACACCATACTCGGTCGTGACAAGCGCATCCGTATTGCTACCTTTGTGGAGCGCCGGAGCGGATACCTTGTTGCATTCCTTCTCCCGAAGATGCGAGCAAGACTTCTCTCATCGCTTGCGCTTGAGCGATTCCGGCGCGTACCCAAAAAGAAACGCCGGACACTCACGCTCGACAACGGATCCGAGTTTGCCGATTGGGAACGTATTGAAATGCAGAGCGGCATGAAGGTGTATTTCGCATATCCCTACCATGCATGGGAGCGTGGGTCGAATGAGAATACGAATGGACTCCTGTGGCAATATTTTCCAAAGACGCTCGACTTCAATCTGATCACCGCAAAAGAGCTGACTCAGGTGGTGAAGTTGCTGAACGACCGACCAAGAAAACGTCTCAAATTCAAAAGTCCGCGGCAGATATTTCATGAAAGCTGATCTGTGCAATCAGAGTGCAAATTCAAACAGCCACATAGCAATTGCATTGCTATGTGGCTGTATATTTTAAAAAAGTTTACAATGATTTCAGAATACCAAAGAAATCTGAGATGCCGGACCTGGATGGCAGTGAGACAATTTTCCAATCTTTTCTGACTCCTATATTAAAATCAAATCTGTATTTGATCCGGTATTGTACGGAGGTCCAAAAAATATTTTTTACAAGATCAAGTTTTTCTTTTTGTCTCCTCACATAAGAACGAAATTTTTCACAGTCCTCTTTACTCTCTCCAATTTCTATCTGATGCTTGTCTAAATGTTCTGCTATTTCTTCGCTGAGTCTTCTAAAGGATTTACTAAGGTATGCTTTCCACCTTTTCTCTTCTTCGGTAAGTTCGCCAATGACGGCTTCGCCGAGCACAACTTCGTCAAGATCTGAAGCTACTTCTGCTATGTCTCCTTTCGTGATTTCTGAAACTTCGAACTCGATATCGCTTAAAAGATCAGTTATAATAACGCTCCTAAAAATTAAATTGTTAAATAAAAATTTTCTGCAAACATTATAGCAAACGCACAAAAACTTGTCAAGCATCCCAACGACAGAGCTTTCTATTGGAATGATTTTGGTGTAAAGTACAGATAGTAGGAAGAGATTGTTTCACTTCGCTCGCAATGACCAATGACAGAATAAAATCGCTAAATCCTCCGGCTTCGCCACCTCCTTTAGAAAAGGAGGAATGGATGAAAGAAGGAAAGGGAGAATGCTATGACCCATAAAGAATACCAGGAAAAATTAGAAGAATTGCAAGAACGCCTCCGGCAACTCGGAGGCTGGCTTTGACGTAGAAACCAAACAAAACCGCATCAAAGAGCTGGACTATCTTATGCAGGACAGCGATTTTTGGCTGCCTGAAAAACGGGAAGAAGTTGAGCCCGTGCTCAAGGAGTACGCGGATCTGAAGGACATGGTGAAAATATATGAAGATCTACAAAAGATTCTTCGCTCCGCTCAGAATGACAAAGAGGACGAACTATACAAAGCGCAGAAAGAAATTTCAAAATTGGAAATCCAAAAATTATTCGGCGGGCCCTACGACAAACACGCCGCCGTCATTTCCATATTCCCCGGAGCGGGAGGGGAGGATGCCACCGATTGGGCGCAGATGCTTTTTAGGATGTATAAAGCATACGCCGAAGGCCGCGGCTGGAAAGTGGATGTCGTGGACGCGGACAATAACATATTCTCCATACAGGGCCCCTACGCGTTCGGCTACCTGAAGCGCGAAAACGGCGTGCATCGGCTCGTGCGCGTATCACCGTTTTCATCACAACAACTTCGGCACACCTCATTCGCGCTTGTGGAAGTGCTTCCTGAATTCAAAGAAACAACGCTAGAAATAAAAGAAGACGATCTCAAAGTGGAGTTTTTCCGCTCATCGGGTCCCGGCGGGCAGAATGTGAATAAAGTGGAAACAGCGGTGCGCATCGTACACGTACCAACAGGTATCGTGACATCATCACAAGTAGAACGATCGCAATCGCAGAACCGCGAACGCGCCCTGCGCATACTTGAGGCAAAGCTTGTCCAGCTTATGCAGGACCAGCGCGTGGAAGAGATAGGTAAATTGCGACCAAAATCAAAGCCGGAGTGGGGAAATCAGATCCGTTCCTACGTGCTCAACCCCTACAAGCTTGTCAAAGACCATCGCACCGATTACGAAACTACACAAGTAGATACGGTGCTGGAACACGGCGAACTTGATGGTTTCATTGAAGCGGAACTTGTGCACTTCCAAAATTAATACGTATGCTATATACTTGCTAGAGTCATGATTATTTTTCAGGGAGTGACGAAAACATACAAAGGAAGTCAGGGAGAAGTTTCAGCAATTCGGGAAATCAGCTTCAAAATAGATCCCCGCGAATTCGTGTCATTGGTAGGAAAATCGGGAGCGGGAAAATCAACTATCATTAAGCTGCTCACGGGAGAAGAAAAGCCCACAAAAGGGCGTATTATTTTCGGCTCCTACGACGTAACAAAACAGGAACAAGATGAGTTATATAGGATGCGGCGCCATATCGGCACCGTTTTTCAGGATTTCAAACTGCTGCCCGAAAAGACGGCATATGAAAATATCGCATTCGCGCTCGAAATCGCGGGCAAGCCGCAAACCGAGATAGACGAACTCGTGCCGCGTGCGCTGGATATTGTCGGGCTCGGACGCCAGGCGTATAACTTCCCGCGGGAAATGTCGGGTGGAGAAAAACAGCGGGTTGCCATCGCACGGGCAATGATCAATAACCCCGACGTCATTATCGCCGACGAGCCGACCGGAAACCTGGACCCCATTAATACCGCCGAGATCATCAATCTACTTTTGAAGATCAATGAACTCGGAACCACCATTATTCTCGCCACGCACAATAAAGACATCATCAATTCGCTTAAGCGGCGAGTGATCAGCCTCGAAAACGGCGAGATCATACGCGACGAAGAGAAAGGAAAATATATTTTGTTTTAAGCTATGTTCACATCACTATTCAGAATCGCTAAATACGCGCTGCAGCACTTCGTCAGAAACATCTGGCTTTCCACGGCTACCATCGTCATTATGGTATTGGCGCTGTTTGTGCTCGCGGGACTTATTATATTCAACGTATCAACAAAAACGGTCATCACAAGCATTCAGGACAAGATCGACATCAGCGTTTTCTTCAAAGCCGACACCGCCGAGGACGAAGTGCTCCGCATCAAATCCACACTCGAAACACTGCCCGAAGTAAGACAGGTAGATTACATTTCAAAAGAACAAGCACTGGAAATATTCCGCCAACGCCACGAGGACGACGAGACCATTTCCCAAGCAGTCGAACAGCTCCAAGAAAACCCGCTCTTAGCATCGCTCAACGTCAAAGCACAGGACACCGAAGAGTACGGCGACATAGCGGCATATCTTGAAAACGATACCATCGCACCGTTTGTGGAAAAAGTTTCCTATAGCCAGAACCAAACGGTCATCGAGCGGCTCAACCGGATTCTGAACACCGCCGAACAGGCGGGATACGCGCTTATTATATTTATGTCGCTGGTTGCGGTGCTCATCACGTTTAATACCGTGCGGCTTGCCATTTACTCACACAAGGACAACATAAATATTATGCGCCTGGTGGGCGGATCGAACATATTCATACGCGGACCGTTTTTGGTGGAAGGCGTTATGTACGGCATTCTGGCCGCAATTATCAGCCTAGCGCTCATTGCGCCGGTCCTCTATCTGATCGCGCCCTACAGCAACGTGCTCGTGCCCGAACTCAACGTGTGGGAGTACTTCACCGGCAATTTGCCGCGCTTGTTCCTATATCAGCTGGCGTTCGGCATCGGACTGGGGCTGATCTCGAGCTTCATCGCCGTCCGAAAATATCTAAGAAACTAACAAAAACCCCGCGCAAGGCGGGGCTTTGTTTAAATCACCAATGTGCGGCTCCGTATGGAGTTGCTCTGTACAAAGCCTTCAACCCAACGCCCGAATAAAACAGGATAAAAGGAAGAACAAAACCATGAATCGGCTCGTACTCGAAAAATATCCGTAGAAATAGTCCGGACGAAATGAAATTTGAAAGAAAAAAAGTGAGTGAGAGAGAAAGTGACGTTCTAATAACACACATCCTTTTTACATCTCCGTCCCATAGAAAGAATCCGCACGCTAAGATAAAGAGCAGTGACAAAACCGGCGAAAAAAAATTAAAAAGAAAAACTAAAACCACGAGGATATATAAAGCAATCACAGAACCTCCATTAAATTTTATTGAAATACACCAACGTCTATAGTAGCATAAAAAAATAGCTATGGCAACATCATCTCAGATTAACGGTCTCTTCATATGCAATAAATCCGAAGGTGTAAGCTCTGCGGGATTTCTGAACAGCATCAAGCGCATTCTCAAGCTCACCGAACCTATCGGGCACGGCGGCACGTTGGATCCGTTTGCGGAGGGTCTTTTGATCGTGGGAATCGGACGGCAGTACACCCGCGCGCTTGAGTACTACCTGAAGGGAGCGGATAAAACATACGAGGCAACCATTATACTGGGCGCCGGCTCCACCACCTACGACCGCACCGGCATTATATCGCATATGCCCGGCACAAAAACATACACCAAAGAAGAAATTAAAAATGCCATAAAAGAAATCAAGGCCCGCCCCGAACAGATGCCTCCGCCTGTATCCGCAAAAAAAATAGGAGGAATTCCCGCATATCGGCTTGTGCGCCAAGGAAAACCGTTCCAGCTTCGGCCACAGCAAGCGGCTCTGCGTGAATACGAAATACGAAGCGTGGAAACAGTTGAGAACCTCACAAAACTGGAAATCAAGCTCCGCGTATCATCCGGCTTTTACATCCGCAGTTTCGCACATGATCTGGGAGAATTGCTGGGAACCGACGGGTATGTGGAATACCTCGTACGAGCCGAGATCGGCTTTTTCAAGCTACCCGAAGCGCTTTCATTGCAGGATCTGCAAGGCGATATAGAGCTCGTCTACCGCTCAAAAGGCACCGTCCAGGACGTGGGGTTCCGCGCGTTCGCCAAGTCGCTCGCGGACCAGATGCATATACACGGGCACGCGCGCAACACGAAAGAAGGGGTGGAAATCATCGGACAGGGAACAGTGGCGCGGCTATCCGAATTTCTTGAACAGATAAAAAAAGGCCCCAAAGGAGCGGTTGTGGAAGTGTGGCAGGATTACTTCAGAAAAATAGCCGAGAAGAAAGAAGGGTTTGAAATTATAAAGAAAGAAGAGTAGGATGCAAACAGGACTATAAAAACTACCCCCCTGAGATTCTGCCGGAACTCTCTCCCTCCGGAAGAATCTCACTTTGAACAAGAGCGGCCCTTGGACGACCACACTTGCCCGCGGGCAAGAGAAGTCCATGGGCTGTTTTTAAAATTATATAAAGAAGGATATACTGACCACATGATCATCGTGGATTGGAACATTAAAACAGACCCACTTAAAATTTGGAACTATCGGCGCGATATATTCAAAAAAGTCCTGCAAAGCGAAAAACCCGACATCTTCTGCGCCCAAGAAGCGTATAAACACCAAGTGGATTTTCTTGTGGAATTGAATCCTGGATACCGGTACATAGGAAAGGGCAGGAATGCCGGGGACGACAGGGGAGAGCACTGCCCGATTCTCTACAATACGACTACTATGGAGCTTCGTGATAATGGCCAATTTTGGCTTTCCAAAACACCCAACATCCCCAGCACTTACTGGGAATGGATTCCGCGCATATGCACATGGGGAAAATTCAAAGAAAAGAATTCCGGCAAAGAATTCTACCATTTCAATACACATATGCCCTTGCCGTATAATTTCTATGGGAAACACAAAGCATTCGGCGTGCTGGAATCAGAGCTGAAAAAATTCACCGGCCTGCCGAAAGTGCTGACGGGGGATTTTAATTCGCATGCAGGCAGTTGGCTCTGGAAACGGATACACGCCATGGGATTTCAAAAAAATCCGCACACGAAAGCGACCCATATGCCGATATGCAAGATTCCGCTTCTGTGCTTCGACGCCATATTCACCACGCCAGACTTCAGCATACTGGAATACCGCCTCCTCAAGCATCCCAAAGCATCCGACCATTTCGGGGTTCTTGCGGAGGTTGTATTCAAATAGGATATGAGCTACACTGAAATCAGCCCCATAATAGCGATAGTTAAGACACAACTCTCTCAACCCCCAGCATCCTGTTGGGGGTTATTTTTTGCTGCGGGACTAGGGGTCGAACCTAGATTAACGGATTCAGAGTCCGTCGTCCTGCCATTAGACGATCCCGCAATATAGCAAAAATATACACCTAATTACTCGTATTTTCAACCCAAAATGGCGTTTGACATGGGGATGATTAAATTAACAAACGGAAAAGAAGAGTCATTACCAGTCTACATAAGACACTTCAATGAACATCCTCGAAAAGAAAGAGATTATGAACACACATCCGATGATCTAGAATACTCAATTTCTATTTTAAAAAGAATAAAAAATGTCTAGCTCGAGAAGACTAGCCACAATACGAATAAAAAACATACTAATCAGACCGGAAGCCCTACAGGACTATAAAAAAATGTGATCAAGGAAGCATTCCGGGACGTCTACAAGCCGGGCTGTGATGAACATCAAATTTACGAGGTTCGACCTCGTAAACATTGACCTCATCCCCGCAACCTGCTATAACATACACAGTTTATTTAACAAATAGAAAGGATTCCAGGGTGGAAAAACCACATATATTCATAAAAATAAATTTTGACCTGTACTATCCCAGCAAAAGAGTCGTTAAAACAAACGCAAAGCCGGAAGAACTCGAATCACTTCTGCTCGAATACCTCAAGTGTCAAGGAGGGGATTCGGACTATTCTAAGCCGCACAGTAGGAATAAATATTTAATAGATATCGAATTAGACCCCGGAGCCAATACGTTCAAAACACTAAGCGACACCGGAAATAAAATTCTTACTCTCGGCATAGTCGCAGCCATATTTGGCAGTCTAAATTCGGTAAAAATCGAGCCGCTTACATAAGCGGCTTTTTTATATCCGTACCCGTTATGCTATACTATACAGATGAGGTCCTCCTTCGCTTTACAAGCTATGGCGGGATGCTCATATTTGTAATTAATTATCATTAAACAAATATGACAAAAAAAATACTAATAACGCTACTTATTATTATTGTCGTCGCGTTGGGTTTGTGGCTACTCTTCGCGAAACAGCCGGCAGACGTAAATGGACCGACTGGGGACGGGCCGCTTGAATTCTCGCCGGAGGCAAGCACACCTCCGCAGGAAAGCGCACTGCCGGGAGATCAATCGCAAACAACGGTAGGCCAGTCGGTGGAAGGCCGCGCCATCACCGCGTACCACTACGGCAACGGTTCGGATGAAATCCTGTTCATCGGCGGCATACATGGCGGATACGAATGGAACACCGTACAGCTCGCGTATGAAGCGATGGATTATTTTGAAGCCAACCCGAACGTCATTCCCACGAATGTTCGCGTAACCGTCATTCCGGTCATGAACCCCGATGGGCTCTACGATATCGCCGGTACAGCCGGCCGCGTGACCAAAGACGACGTGCCTGCATCACTCAGCGAAACTATTCCCGGTCGTTTCAATGCAAACGAGGTGGATCTCGGTCGCAACTTTGATTGCGAATGGCAAGCGAACGCGGTATGGCAGAGCAGACAAGTGAGCGGCGGCAGTGCCCCATTCTCCGAACCCGAAAGTGGTGCAATCCGCGACTACGTACAATCCCGCCAACCGGCCGCGATTGTCACATGGTACAGCGCGGCGGGAGGCGTGTTCGCGTCAAGCTGCAATAACGGCGTATCAGCGGAAACCAAAGCGATAACCGACGCATACGCAAAAGCCGCAGGGTATCCTTCATACGAAAGCTTTGATTTCTACGCGATAACAGGGGATATGGTGAATTGGTTCGCCAAAATTGGCATCCCCGCCATCAGCGTGCTTTTGACCAGTCACACGGATATTGAGTGGAACAAAAACAAAGCGGGTATTGACGCAACACTCAACTACTACGCCAAATGATTCCCGTTAGAAGTCTTTGGTAAAAAATTTTATTAAAAATTTTTTACTTAACATAGACAAGATTATAAAGTTAAGTAAAATTTGCAAAAATGTCATGATTATCATTAGTAGTAGACTTCTAACGGGATGATCGGACCGTTCTCGAGCAAGCGAACCGTAACAACCGCGATAGGCATCGCGGTTGTTTTGATCGCGGCGGGCATCATACTCATCGTTTCCACCAATACCCAAAAACAGGAATCACTGGCAACGCCCTCTCCGCAGACACCCTATCGCACACAGGAGGCCATCGGAACATCAGTGGAAGGACGCGCAATCGAGCGTTTTACGTACGGGAACGGTGATACGCACCTTGTATTCGTGGGAGGCATACACGGTGGATATGAGTACAACAGCGTACTGCTCGCGTACGAATTTATCGACTATTTCAACGAAAATATCGGCACGATACCACAGAGTATGTCGGTCACGATCATTCCGTCCCTCAATCCCGATGGAGTAGAGAAGGGAGCGGGGGAAGCGGGCCGCTTCAACGCGCATAGCGTGGATCTCAACCGTAATTTCAATTGCAAATGGAAACCCACAAGCACCTGGCGATCCAAAACGGTCAGCGCGGGTACCGCGCCGTTTTCCGAACCCGAAGCGGCGGTCTTGCGTGATTTTGTAACGAAAACTAAGCCGACGGCGGTCGTATTTTGGCATAGCCAGTCAAACGCGGTGTACGCGTCCGAGTGCTATAACGGTATCCTCCCAAAAACGCTGGATAGCATGCGTGCGTATGCTCAAGCGGCAGGATATCCTGCGGTTGAATCGTTCGACGCGTATCCGATCTCCGGCGACGCGGAAGGATGGCTTGCGTCCATAGGCATTCCGGCAATTACCGTCGAGCTGAGCACACACGAAACGATCGAATGGGAAAAGAACCTGGCAGGGGTTAAAGCGCTTATGGATTATCACCAAACCCCATGACCTCGCATGATTTTGAAAAACTTGTATCCAAGATAGGACTTTCACCCGTACCTGAAAAATTCCGATCCCTTATACAAAACGTCGCGTTCTTGATAGAAGACGACGTTTCCGAAGAAACCCGAAAAGAGCTCGGCCTG
>MGIS01000025.1:0-11731 GCA_001793865.1 Candidatus Wolfebacteria bacterium RIFCSPLOWO2_01_FULL_47_17b | reverse complement strand
CGGGACCTTGCCCGACACGATCACGCTCTACCGCGAGCCGATCCTGCAAGCGACCCGTGAGGAGGGGATATCCGTGCAAAAGATGATAAAAGACACCATTTGGCACGAAATAGCCCATCACTTCGGGCTGGACGAACACCAAGTGCAACGTGCGGAACGAAGACACATATGATATGCTTATGCTATGCACAACACAAAACACATACTAAAAATTGCCGCGGCCAACGCACTCATTACCGCAGTATACATCGTACTCGTATCGCTGTTCCTTATGCATACCGAACAGCTCTTCAACACGTACCATCAGGAGACGATACTCATGCCCATCCTTATGCTCCTGCTGTTCGTATTCTCTGCCGGACTTTCAGGATTGCTCATATTCGGAAAACCGGTTATGTGGTACTTGGACGGAAAGAAAAAGGAAGCGGTCTCGCTCCTTACTCTCACACTCCTATTCCTTATCATACTCACCTTCATCGCGTTTCTGCTCTCCTTCCTCATTCCAATTCTGATCCTGTAGTGCCAGCTTTACCATTCATTGTCCATCCACGTCACCTCAGCCTCTGATATAACACAAGAAGAGAACTAAACACGTTGCTCCACGTAAACGTTTGGGCGTGTTTTAGGCCAGCAGTGCGCATCGCGGCGCGCTTTTTCGAGTTGTCCAAAAGGAGCTTTGTTTTTTCGTATGAATCTTCCGCGTCCCGCGGCTTGGTCAGAAAACCGGTTTTGCCTTCCAGCACAATATCCTTCGGACCTCCCTCGTTTGCCGCAACAGGCACGCATCCCGACGCCATCGCCTCAATGACCACATTGCCGAATGTTTCGGTTGTGGAAGGGGACAGGAATATATCCGAAGATGCGTACACTTCCGCAAGCATTTTCCAGTCCAGTCTGCCAAGAAACATCGCGCCCGGCATCAGCTTTTCCAGTTCGGCACGAGCGGGCCCATCCCCGGCTACCACCATCACAAAATCATCCCGTTCCGCACGCAATTTCATATAAGCCGCCGCAAGCGTTCGAAGATCTTTTTCCCATGTGAGTCTGCACACGCACAAAACGATATTCCCGGCGCCGGCAACTTTCTTCCGCCATTCCGCGGATTTGCGTTTCGGATCAAACACCGAAAAATCTATACCCCATGTCTGCGCGATAGGAGAACGTATCCCATGCCGCGCCAGATCCTCGGCCGTTACGGACGAAGGCGTGGTCACCGCGGACATACGGTTATACAACAGTCGCAGATACCACCATACGAGCGGCTTGAGAAATGAGATGTGGTAATACTGCAGATATTTGGGAAAATCGGTATGGTGCGTAATAACGGCCGGTATGCCGGTCTGTTTGGCGTACTTCCGCGCCGCCCACGCACTTCCATCGGGACTGTGCACGTGCAAAACATCGGGATTGAATGCATCCAGCTCCTTTTTGAAGGCACGGTAGCCAAAAAGCGGCATGCGATACTCGCGATACAAAGGAAACGTAACCGATGGAATCGTAATAAGTGGAACAGGGGATACGGTCGGATCTTCAGCCCATCCCGTTACGATAACGGTTTCATGACCGGCTTTCCGCGCCTCCGCCACAAGCATAAGGACAACCTTAGCAACGCCGTCCTCTTTTTTGAGCGTTCCGATGAAATGAGCGATTCTCACCCCGTTAGAAGTCTGTCCTTATAGGATTCAAAATCCACTTCAGAAGACCTAGTTTAATTAATCCACCCCATTTGTACTGGATATGAAATTTTTAATAAAATTTCATGCCAAGGACTTCTAACGGGGCTCATATGATATACTATAGCATATGAGTCTCATCTTTTCCGATCCCAGCTTCCAAGGCATTGTGCAATTCTTTGTGGATCACAGTTACATTATTATGTTTATTGTGTTCGTGTTCGAAGGGCCAATCGCGCTTATGGCGGCATCATTCGGAGCGTCGCTTGGCTATTTCAACATATGGATAGTGATCGGACTTGCCATACTGGGCGACGACGCGGGAGATTTCCTATGGTTCTACATTGGCTATCTGGGACGTAACACCATCGTCAAAAAATTCGGAAGATTTTTTGGTGTATCGGAGGAGCGAATAGAACGGCTCAAAAGCTTTCTGGAGAAGCACCCAAAAAAAACGGTCACCTTCATAAAGCTTTCACCTGTTATTTCAGTCGTGGGACTTATGATCGTAGGCTCAACCCATATGTCTTTCAAAAAATTCCTCTACGCGATAACGCCTATTATTATTATAAAAACAGCGGGGTTCGTACTGCTTGGTTACTTCTTTGGCGCGGCATATAACACCATTCTGTACTATTACAAAAACGTCACCTACGGTATTTTGCTGGTCGGACTGCTTATCATCGCTACCTACATCATATTCAAACGGTTTGAAAAACGCCTCGCCCACAAGCTTGAAAAAAACGGAGTATAAAAAAATCAAAGTGTTACTTGCATACTCTTCCAAAACAAGGAACAATAGGTACAGAAAATTCAAAATAGGCAAGGAGGACATATGAACACCTTACGAATAATGCAAAAGATACAAAAGCTTCAAGTACATACCGGTGGGGACAGTGGATCATGCTTCGGGGTTCCCAGTGAAGATCGGCTTCGAAAACCACTCAAGCTCGGTCCAAAAAGAAAAAAGGAGTTGAAACCAGGAGACCGGTATCTCAGAAAAGAAAACGAGCGTCCAACCAGACGCTTTTTCTTTTACTTTACTTGCATCCCTCTCCCAAAAGAGGGAGAATATGGGAAAGAAACCGCCCTTTCCGGCGAAAACATATCATCCCGCCCGGAAGTTTGGGGACGCTAAAAAACACTATAACGAGAAATTTATATTTCCAAAGAAAAAAATCAAGCAGGTAGTTATCGTAGGATTCAGCCATCCTCGCCACCCCGCAGACTTTGGTAAAACAGAACGCGTCTTGATTCCTCCTGACTTTGTTAGAAAATGGCAAGACCCCCAAAATTAAGACACTTTTTCTAAGACTTTCTCATACCGTTCCGCAAACAGCCTCGGCGGCATTCTGAATGCGGAATGGATGCGTGTGTTGTTGTACTCCCAGATGAGATGATGTATCTCATATGCCAATTCTCCAATCGTTTTGAATCTGTTCGGATCTCCCAGGTCAACCTTGAACTGTGAGTAGAAGGATTCCTGATAGCCGTTTTCCCAGGGGCTTGCTTTGGCACTTCGTGATATCCGTATGCCGCATTCCTGCACTGCCCCGATAAATACTTTTGATCCATACTCTCTCCCGTTGTCCGAGTGGCAGATATCAGGACGTGGATGATGCAGCAGCGCGGAGAAGAATGCCTGAAGCACTAGCTGCACAGAATGGTTTGTCATGAGGGCATAGCCGACCACCTCCCGTGTGACGACATCCATTTTCGTGGTTTTCTGCCTCTCCTGCGGTATGCCCGCATCCCAAAGCGCTGCATCACCCGTTGCACTCGTTTTCTGCTGATGTGCAGTTCGTCCGCAATCCTGCGATAGCCATAGCTTGCATGGCCCGATA
This sequence comes from Candidatus Wolfebacteria bacterium RIFCSPLOWO2_01_FULL_47_17b, assembly GCA_001793865.1. Taxonomy (GTDB): domain Bacteria; phylum Patescibacteriota; class Minisyncoccia; order UBA6257; family JAGOQP01; genus WO2-47-17b. The sequence goes on along the minus strand of MGIS01000025.1, from coordinate 8,214 downwards.
ACACCTGCTCAATCTCCGTCTTCAGCTTCCAATCCTTGGGAAGCTGCTTTGATGCGTAGTACAGCGATGAGCGGGATATGCCCAGCTTTTTGGCAAGCAGTCCCTTGGTGTCCTTCTGTTTCGTGATCAATTCTTTTTTTGGGATCGGGTTGCGGTGAGGGTGAGCTCGCCTACTAAGGCAAGCAGTTCCTCATTCTGCTTTCTGAGTTTGACCAGTTCAGCGAGGGTGGGAGCTTCCTTGAGTCCTTTGCCCAGCCAACTGTAGATAGTTGGTTCCGATATGCCGTGTTCTTTGGCAGCTTGAGCTACCGGAGAGTCCCTTCTTCCTTGATTCGTTTGAGTATCTGCTCCTTGATCTCAGGAGCGATGCGATGTGTTTTTTTCATGTTTCCCCATTATATGGTTGCCGACCTTTCTGTCCAATATATGGGAGTCAGTTCAAGGCGACAGCTGGTAGACCCCATCCTATTCTCAAATTCTTAAGAATTTGAGAATAGGTTATCCACTTCAATTTTTATATATGTGCTATACTAAAAGGGCACGAACATTTCTTCATATGGCTGTCCCAATTCAAAAAGTAATACCGTTAAAAACCGCTGAACAAATGCAGCGGCATTTCCGCGGTATGGGAAACCACTACCGGATTGAAATCCTTCTTTTGGTGGAGCGACAAAAGGGGATCACCGTCAAAGCGATCACAAAAACACTCGAAGCAAACTTCAAAACCATTTCACATCACACGAATTATCTGGTCAAAGCCGGACTCATGCATAAGAAGTATTGGGCAAATACAGTTAAACACAGTTTGTCGCCGTACGGACTGCTGTTTGTGAAATTTATCAGAAATTTCCAGCGCATTGGTTCGGAACACAAAAGAATATAGAAACAATGCCACAAAAATTATAAAGGTCGCGAGATAATGACTTTGAAAACTATCGGCACATGAAAGAACATGGTAAAAAAGAAGGTTTATTTGAATTTTTTGATGACTGCGAGATTTGCCGTATAATGAAACAGGCGCGGGAACAAAGAAGGGAGCTCACCGAGGAAGAATTACTGCGAGCATTCGCGGTTCAGAATGAAAAAAACAACAGAGAGCGTTCATAAATCTATTCTCAAATTCTTAAGAATTTGAGAATAGATTTTTCCGTTTTTATCTAATACATCAACATGACACAGCAGCAGGCATTGGAGATTTTGAAAACAGGCGCGAATGTATTCCTGACCGGGGCGGCGGGAAGCGGCAAAACACATGTGCTCAATGAATACATACGCTTTTTGCGCGAACGGCGGGTGTCGGTGGGCATTACCGCCTCCACGGGCATCGCGGCAACGCACATCGGCGGATTAACGATCCATTCGTGGGCGGGAATTGGGATCGCGCGGGAGCTTTCGGACGATGCTATCGCACAGATCGCGGAATTTCCGCGTGTCGCAAAGCGGATGCGCGCGACAGAGGTTTTGATACTGGACGAGATATCCATGCTGGACGCGAATCGGCTGGATCTGGTGGATCGCGTCGCGCGGTACGTGCGCGGTTCGTTCGAGCCGTTCGGCGGCATACAAGTGGTGCTGTGCGGCGATTTTTTCCAGTTGCCGCCGGTTGCGGATACACAAGGCGCGGAGCCGGAATTTGCGTATCACGCGCACGCATGGGAAGAAGCGGATTTGTGTGTCTGTTATCTGCACGAACGGTTCCGCCACGAAGACGAGGAATTCTACGCGATATTGGACGCGATTAGAAACGCATCCGCGGATGAGCACATACGGAATTTGCTGCTCGCGACAGCGGACGCGCCGCATGTGCCAACGGCAAAACTCTACTCGCACAACGTGAATGTAGACAGGGAGAATGCGCGCAAGCTTGCCGAACTGCCCGGCGCGTTCAAAACGTTCCACATGAACTCATACGGGGCAAAAAAAGTAGCCGAAGCGCTCACACAATCATGCCTGGCGCCGGAACTGTTGGAGCTTAAAAAGGGCGCGGCAGTGATGTTTGTAAAAAATAATTTTGAAGAAGGATATGTGAACGGCACGCTTGGAACAGTAGAAGGTTTTAATGAGATGGGATGGCCGCTGGTGCGTACGCGTACGGGCAACGCACTGACAGCGGCGCCTATGGAGTGGAGCGTACTAAACGAGCAGGGGAAGCCAATCGCGGGAATCAAGCAGGTGCCTCTGCGGCTCGCGTGGGCGATCACCATACACAAAAGCCAAGGCATGACACTAGACGAGGCGCAGATCGACCTTTCACAGGCGTTCGAGCCGGGCATGGGATATGTAGCATTATCGCGCGTGCGAACCTACGCCGGATTGCGCATAACGGGGCTGAATGACACGGCGCTTAGGGTACATACCGGCACTCTGCAGCATGATACGCTTTTTAAAAAAGAGTCGGACACGGTGGAAGCCGAATACATACGCACGCCCCGCGAAGATATCCTAAGAAGACAATCCGCGTTCTTGAAGAGAATCGGAGCGGGAGCACCTAAAAAACAAAAGCGAAACGCACTGGAAGAGACAAGAGAATTGGTGCTGCTTGAACACACTATTGCCGAAATGGCGCGTATGCGGGACCTAAAAGAAGCCACTATTCTCTCGCATATTGAAGATCTGAAAATATCGGATCCGGAGCTTGATATACGGTATCTCAAAGATGCAATCCATCCGAAAAAATTCGATGAGATTGCAGCCGCGTTCCTGCAAACGGGCAGAAACGAAAAGGGAGTATATCCGCTGGCGCCCGTTATGGACCTACTAGATGACGCGTATTCATATCCAGAACTCCGCCTTGTGCGCCTGTTTTTAGGTTAGATGTTGATGAAAGAATCTATTCTCAAATTCTTAAGAATTTGAGAATAGATTCTTTCTATGCGGAAAAAGTTTCCAAAAAATGAAAAAGTAATATTGATCGGGGTAGTGAAGAACCGCAGGGATTTGAAGCTGATCAGAAAGGAACACTGGTATCGGATGCCGGCGCGGTACGCGCCGGTGCGGACGTATACCCACATCGCGTTCTATCAACCGGCAGTGTTCGGGAACAAGGGAAAGCAGATACGGTATTTCGCGCGTGTAAAAGGCAATGCCATACGGACTCGGCGTGATCTGTTGCCAAACGAACACTCGCACGCGAGGGCAAATGAGCTGTACATACAAGTGAGATTGGGAAACATACAGCAATTGAAACCTCCGGTGCGAAATACGGTCCCGCGCCGCGTGGTGTTCGGATTCACGACACTGCGCGCATTAAAACACGCACGGAACATGCTTGACGTTTATGAGATCGTGCCAACCGAAGTGATCGTGGGACGACTGTTAAAACACATGCACATACATGCGGTTCCGCAGTATCCGCTACATATCGAAGGAAAACGATTCCGGATAGATTTTGCGATATTGCGGCGACAAGGAAATATTGCAATTGAGTGTGACAATCACAAAGCGCACCGGGGACATGCTCAGCACGAAAAGGATATATTGAAAAATAAGATGCTCAGAAAACACGGCTGGTATGTTCTGCGCATATCCGACAGCGATATTATTTCAAATCTGCCGATGTGTGTTAAAAAAATACATTCTGTTGCCGCATATCAGTAGGACTTATTCGGCCGAATAAGTCCTGGGTTATGCTATACTACCCGTATGCGATACATACTCATTCACGGATGGGGAGGCGGACCGAACAAAGATTGGTTCCCGTGGCTAGCCGAAGAGTTAAAAAAACAAGGGCACGAGGTACTCGCGCCAGAAATGCCGAGCACTGACGAGCCGACTATAGAAAAATGGACAGCAAAGGTAGGGAAAGTTGTTGGTGTGCCCGATAACGAAACCTTCTTTGTGGGCCATAGCATAGGATGCCAAGCGATACTCCGCTACCTACAGACGATTGACATTCGCGTCGCAGGAGCGGTATTCGTCGCGGGATGGTTCAATCTTAAAAATCTGGAAGACGAGGAAACAGAAAAAATCGCTCAGCCCTGGATCGAAACGCCTATTGATATAGGAAAAATAAGAAGCGTATTGCCCAAATCCACACTCGTGATTTCCGACAACGATCCGTACAACTGCTTTGAAGAAAATAAAGCAAAATTTACCGAACTCGGATCGGATAGTATCGTCATTCTAAATGGCGACCATCTTACCGCTGAAGATGGGTTCGCCCAATTTCCGCAGCTTTTAGAGATTGCGAAGTAAACTTCACGTACAGAGCTCGTCTGGTATACTAAATGAGTGGTGAGAGGTTGGAAGTGGGAAGTGGGAAAAATTAGAAGTAATAGTTATAAAAACATGCACATAAAAGGAACTGCTGTTATATGGGTCGTACTCGGGATCGTGATTGTGGTTGCCGCGGTTCTATACTTTTCGTCGCAAAAAATGAATATGCCGATTGAGCAGGTGGATTCGGTAGGCTCACCACAGGCGACCGCGGGCACGTATGAACCGTACGCCCAAGAAAAACTCGCGCTCGCCGAGACAGGGAATGTGGTGCTGTACTTCCACGCGGATTGGTGCCCCATCTGTCGTGCTATCGAAGGAGAGATCAACGCGGACCCCTCACGCATTCCGGCGGGTACGCACATCCTGAAAGTGAACTACGATACCGCAACGGACCTTAAACAAAAATACGGTGTAACCTACCAGCACACGTTCGTGCAGGTCGACGCACAGGGAACCATACTTGCAAAATGGGGGAACGAAACCACACTTACGGGCGTGCTCGCGCGTATACGCTAAAAGAAAGATGGATTCCGGATCCAGTCCGGAATGACAGACCATGACATTATTCATTATTTCATTCATAGCGGGAGTGCTCACGGTGCTGGCGCCATGCATCTTGCCGCTTCTGCCGGTGGTGCTGGGCGGATCGGTATCCGAAACCCAAAACCGCAGGCGGCCGCTGGTCATCGTCGGGGCGTTGGCACTTTCGGTGTTTTTGTTCACATTTCTAATAAAGGCAAGCACCGTGCTTATAGGAGTGCCGGAATCGTTTTGGCGATGGTTCTCGGCGATCATCATTGGCATCTTCGGATTGACACTATTGTTCCCTAGCACCTGGGCGCGGATCACCAACCGCATCCCCGGCATGCGCACGTCCAATACGCTCTTTGCAAGAGGATACCAGAGCAAGGGAGCGTTGTGGGGAGACGCGGCAATAGGCATCGCGTTGGGGCCCATATTTGCTTCGTGCAGTCCTACGTATTTCATTATCCTCGCCACGGTCCTGCCGCAAAGCTTCGCGCAGGGAGTCGTCTATATGGCGGCATACGTGCTGGGACTTTCGCTTATCCTGCTTGCAATCGCCGTGGCGGGACAGAAGCTCGTCGCAAAGCTCAACTGGGCGGCAAATCCTTCGGGCTGGTTTAAAAAGGTGCTCGGCATCATATTTCTGCTCGTCGCCGTATTCGTGGGATCCGGCGCGGACAAAAAAGTGCAGACAGCCATACTGGACGCGGGGTTTTTGGACGTCACAAAGATAGAACAGAACATAACGGAGATTTTGGAGGGCTCAAACCAAGGGGGAAGCTTAGATGAAGGTTCGAAGCGAGAGGGTTCAGACCAAGGTCTGACCTTCCCGGACCAAGGTCAGACCTTAACCCTCTCTCCAGAAACTATACCAACACAAACTATGACAAAAAAATATCCACAATACATAGAAATCGTAAACCCCTCAGGGTTCGTGAATAGCGAGCCGTTTAAGCTTGCGGATCTCATCGGTAAAAAGGTCATTTTGCTGGACTTCATGACGTACTCCTGCATCAACTGCCAGCGCACGTTCCCACATATGAACGAGTGGTACGAGAAGTACAAAGATGATGGACTTGAGATCGTCGGCATCCATACGCCAGAATTCGCTTTCGAAAAAAATATCGACAATGTGCGCAAAGCGGCGGGGGAATTCGGCATCACATTCCCGCTCGTGCTGGACAATGACTACGCGACCTGGCAGGCATACCAAAACCGCTACTGGCCACATAAATTCCTTATCAATCTTAACGGCAACATTGTATACGATCATGTGGGCGAAGGAGCATACGAAGAAACAGAACGAAGGATTGTGGAAGTGCTCAATACTGAAATGGAGGGCATTGCACCACCAGAATCAGCAGGCCCCGGATACCCCCGAAGCCCCGAGATTTATTTCGGATCGCTGAGAAATGCGGCATACAAAGATATGGTAGAACTGAAAGGAAGCTGGGCTATAGAAGAGGAATACGCGCAAAACGACGGCGAAGCGGAAATCCTATTCGTCACGCAGGGGAAAGATATGCATATGGTTGCAGAGGGGGACGCGGAGATCAATGTACATATAGATGGCACATTCATTAAAACATTGCATGTATCCGACTCAAAATTGTATACTATATACCAGAACCCCTCGCCCGGGACACATACCATACGATTAGTAATTACAAAAGGTGCCATACGTGTGTATACATTTACATTCGGATGACGTCTAACACTTTATGAAAACGCTCATTACAGTCCTCATTGTTGTGATTATTGCCGCGGCTGTATGGCTTTTTCTACAGCCGCAACAGCAGTCTGTCACAATCTCACCATCCGAATCGACTGTGCGAGAGTTCACCGTTGAAGGAAGCCCGTTCAAATTCGTCCCCAATGAAATCCGAGTACAGCAAGGGGATACGGTACGCATCGTATTCAACAACGTCCAAGGCACGCATGATTTCGTACTGGACGCGTTTAATGTACGCACGGAAATAATTCAAGGTGGAGAATCCCAGACCATCGAATTTGTCGCCGATCAAAACGACAAATTTGAGTACTACTGCTCGATAGGGAACCACCGCGCGATGGGTATGGTGGGCACACTCACGGTTGAGTAACATTTAAGGGGGTGTGGGCATAAAAACGTGGGACGAGCAGCCGCATAATACGTTTCTGGAGATAGACGCGGCTATGATACACTCATTGGATGACCCCACGGATATTGCGGGAACGGAAACGGCGGATCTCGCTTCTTATTAAGCACCTTAAAGCGCTTTTTCCGCGCGTCGCGATTTCCCTAAATTATTCCACTAAGTGGGAGCTTTTGGTCGCAGTCATGCTTTCAGCGCAGTGCACGGACAAAAAAGTTAACGAAGTAACAGCTCTACTTTTTAAAAAATACCCGACTTTCGACTCATATCTCAAAGCTCGCCGAAAGGAGTTCGAACAAGACATTAAGCAAACCGGGTTTTACCGCGCGAAAGCAAAAAACATCCTTGCCACGGCCGCTCGCATACACACCGAGTACAAAAATAAAGTTCCAAACACCATGCTCGATATGCTCACGCTCCCGGGTGTTGCACGCAAGACCGCCAACGTGGTCTTGGGAAACGCGTATGGTATCGTGGAGGGAATAGCGGTGGACACACACGTGAAGCGCTTCGCGCAAAAATTCGACCTGACCGATTTTTCCGATCCCGTCCGTATTGAGCGAGATCTGATGCAAATCATCCCCAAAAAAGAATGGTTTGGTTTTACGTATCTTGCCATCGAGTACGGGAGGAAGATTTGCCCCGGCCGCGCGCACGATTGTAGCAAACATATTGACTTATTAAAACTATAATGCTATAGTAATTTCATTAAAATATTGTACATAAAAATTTAAGAGAGGAGTTTTTTAATGCAAATATCCAGATGGAGTTCATTTACGTACATCTGGTTTTATAGCGCTGAGGAAAGAAACTTCGTATTTGTGACCGACAGCGATAAACCAGATCCAAAAAGGATAAAATGTGTCGGAGGACGTGAAAAAAGCGGCGTTGATTTATTTCCGGAAGATACAGCCATCCGAGAAATAAAAGAGGAAATAGGTCTGGAAATAGCGTTCCACCGAGTAAAAGAGCTTATAAAAAGAAATCGAGGAAAATACTCGGATAATTTCTTCACTCTTGAGATAAGCAAGAACGAGGCGGATAAAATGACCAAGGGGAATGATATTGAAGAAATTCATATCATCAAAGAATGGGACATACAAAAATACAGGAACAATTTCTTAACACAGCATTTCCATAATCTATCCCTCGTGACATCCTCAAAAGTACTTATATAAACGTTTACTAGAGCCCCATATTGTGGGGCTTTTCTATACCCAGATTCAAACAACCCTACTCGGAGAAGTGTCAAATCCTGGTTAGGACACGCACATTTTGGACACGATCGGTATTGATAATTGTTGCATAATTTCGGTGTTTTTGATAACCGACATAG
>MGIS01000024.1 GCA_001793865.1 Candidatus Wolfebacteria bacterium RIFCSPLOWO2_01_FULL_47_17b | reverse complement strand
GTATTGCATACACTTTGATTATGCCAAAGTGTTGCACTTACTTGTTGAACTTAGTGGTTCAACCTCGCTCAACTGAGCGAGGTTGAACCTTGATCACCAAAAAGTTATCCACAGATTTGCTATTCACAAAAAAATTCATGGAGATATACTAAAAGCACGTGCTGGGTTACGGCTGTCGTCCGGCTGTCCCCAGTTCGCCTTCCTCGACCTTGCTCCCCCGGGTTCGCGGGGGAGTGGGTCGCGGATGACGCGAACCACTCTATTAGTAGTAGTCAGCAACTGCGTATGGCTGTAGAAAATAATATACAACCTCCGAGCAAAAAGCGTTCTTTTGTGTGGAATGCTCTTTTGTTTGTGTTTATCATTTTTGTCGTCGCCGCTATTTGGTTTGCATGGAGCAGATTGCTTTCCCCCGCCGCCCAGACCGCGCAAGAAGTAGAACAAAACTACGCCGCCTATCAGGAGTGGGAAGAGCAATACCGGCAAGCGATCGCTCAAGACACCTACGGCGGCTCTACCCCCGAAGAAACGCTGCAACTATTCATCGAAGCACTTGAAAATGGAGACGTAGAGCTCGCAAGCAAATATTTTTTGATAGACCCAAATAACTCTCACATTGAATACAGAAAGGCACTAGTAGACAAAAAAGAATCCAAAGAACTAGGGCTATTGGTCACACTACTACAAAAAATGGAAAAAATTGAAGATTCAGCCATCCCAGACGACGTAAAAATATTCGGGATAAGAAATGATAAAGGTCTTCTGGATTATTCAATAACATTTAAACTTAACCAAGCGGCTGTCATATGGAAAATAGAAGAAATATAAAAACCGCCCTCCTTATTACATTAGGGCTGTTCATAACCACCAACCAAACGGTCGCATACAATATAGAGACTCACGCATTTCTTACTCAAAAAGCATACGAAACATACGCGAAAGCACATTCAAATAATCAAGTTACCCAAGAGCTCCTGCCCTACCTTATAGATGGAGCGCGCAGGGAAGACGATCCCCCGCGCTGGATGAATCATTTTTATGACCCAATAAAAAATAGGGGTCTTTCGTACGACCCCGCTATAGACCCCGTAAACACCGGAAACTGGCAGAAATCAAAGGATTGGGCGCAAGATTCCAAGAACCAAACATCTTTTGTGTATTCACCCGTCATCGCCACGGTTCTTTCCGCTATGCAGTCTGGGAAAATACAGCCGTACTTCCCCACATCCGATTTTACATGGAACGAGGCCTTGAGATACTGGATACAAGGTGAAAAAGAAATGGCGCTATTCACCCTCGGGCACATTCTGCACCTTATGGAAGACACATCCGTGCCAGACCATACCCGAAACGATACACATCCCGAAGGAAGTCCGTATGAAAATTACGCAAAGCGATTCAATCCCGACGCTCCCGACTACGCAAACGCACCCAGAAACGCAGGCTTGACGCCAAAAATACTCCCCAACCTTGACTCATTCTTCACCGATCTCGCTGTATATTCAAATAATAATTTCTACAGCAAAGATACGATCGGAATTCAAAGCGGTTATAGTAAACCACAACCAACCGATGTAATACAGATTGGAAATCTATTATATGGAATAGGGAAAGACGAATCTGGAAAAGAACTTCACCTCTATACACAGGTAAGTGGTTCAAGTGCTCTAATAACAACAAAAAAAGATTTTACTCTAGAAAACAATGTCGTAATGAACGACTACTGGAACCTGCTTTCAAAAAAAGCAATAGAATACAGCGCGGGAGTCATAGATCTCTTCTTTCAAGAAGCCGAGAAAAATAAAAATAATCCCGAATTCCTCACCAAAAAGAAAACATTTATAGGCCAAATAATTGAATTCGCCGAAAATACAATCAATTCGATCTTCGGCGGAGGGTCGTCGAATAATGAGCAGATTATTACGATTCCTATAAGTTCGCCTAAGATTGTCACATCGCCTGTCACCGATATTCAACCTCGGTCCGGGGAGGTTGCACCTCAAAAATCTCCCACCCCAACATATAGACCCTCTTCCTCGCCAAAAACATCTCCGGCTTCAACAAGCTTACCGCAAGCAAAAGCATCACCAAAGCCAACGCCAACACTAAAAGCAACGCTCTCGCCTAAACCAACTCCGTCACCATCCCCCGTACCAAACACCTGCTCCATTCCAACAAACGCGACACCCACCTATTCCCCAATTCTCATAACCGAAATCGCATGGATGGGAACAACCAAAAGCGCGGCAAACGAGTGGATCGAGCTGAAAAATATCTCCAACTCAAGCATAAACCTTTCCGGTTGGGGGCTAAAAACAGCTGACGGATCGGTGGATATGTCGTTTCCAAGCATAACAATCCAGGCAGACGCCTATGCCCTGCTTGAGCGCACGGATGATACTTCTATGCCGGGGATCAAAGCAGATATAATATATACTGGCACGTTGGCAAATGAAGGAGAGAAACTATACCTGTTCAATGCCGCATGCGGCATCATAGACGCACTTACAAACACAAAGTGGCAAGCGGGAAATGCTTCGAGCCGTAAAACAATGGAGCGTAATGAATCGACCCGCGTATGGTACACATCCTCGATAACCGACGGCACGCCTAAAAGGACAAATTCTACTCCATCACAGACTGGGGGATCATCCTCCGGCGGAGGGGTAGGAGGGAGTGAAGCAAACGACGCCGATCCAACACTTTCGCCCTCACCTTCGTCCTCACCAGCCGCGTCAGCATCCCCAACCATCTCACCGTTCCCATCCACCTCACCAAGCCCCTCGCCCATATTTACTGCGGTTACGATTACCGAAATATATTACGACCCGATTGGAGCAGATAATGGTCGGGAATGGATAGAAATTTTTAATGAAGATACAACTAACGCCGACCTGCTGAACTGGAAACATACCGAGAAAGAGGGTACAAAACACACGATAACGCCAGCGCAAGGAGACGCAGTATTGTCTCCAGGCGAATATGCGATCATCGCATATGACACAAATGGATTCCTGGAAGAATTTCCAGGCTTTTCGGGCATGCTTTTACAAAGCTCCTGCCCATCCTGCTCCATAAAAAACGAATCAGACACGCTTGCCTTGTATAACAGTGACTTAAAAATTGATTCAGTGGAGTTTGATTCTTCATGGGGAGCAAGTGAAACCGGAAACTCTTTGCAGATTACGGAAAGTGTGTGGTGCCCAGGGGCTCCGACACCGGGAGAAATAAATATATGTGGTCCCCCGGAAGAAGTTGGGGAAGACGAGACCACAGACACGTCAACACTTACTCTTGAATACCTCGCGAGTTTACAGGATACGCCCGAAGAGGAACGCGACATGCAACGGTTCGCGCCTGCGCTTGTCGCGAGCTGGCAAGGAGAACTACAGGAAAATGAACACTATCTTATAGAAGATGTATCCGATCCCGATAATCCTGTCAAGATGGGTACAGCCGATGTTGATTATTACCGCTTCCAAATATCAGAAGTTGGGCGAACTTACGCCATCCGCGCAACCGCACTAACTGCAACAACGGTCGGCGTCTCATACAAAGGGGATATCGACATACCCGCATATGTATCAAATATCTTATTCACCAGCCAAGAATCCCCTACTGTTGAACTGCAATATGATGCATATCCTTTTATACCGGATCTATACACACAAAATACTGGAAGCGGCTCTGCCAAGCTTGTCATCTTCTTCTTGAATAGCGACCCAGCCACAATGAGCTCATTCCACGTCGGAGGGGGTCAAGCACTTGATGCAGAGTGGAGCGAAGACATGCGCGCATCCGCCCTGCCCGTCTCATATCGTAAATGCAACAACAAACAAACCACCGCGCCCGCGCTTGTGCTGAACGACAACGCCGCATCTTGCCCCGTTAATCAAAACTATATTCATCCAAACAGCGTAGGCGCCAGTTCGATCCACATAGACCTCATCAAAGAACAGGTTGGCACACTATCACCAAACGATTTCCTCACCGTCGCGTATTATGTACTCGGCTTTTCCAGCGCCGGCGGCCAAACCTACTACCTCGCCGCAACCGACCCCACCCGATATTACTTCCAGGAATAGCCGGCGTTCAAGATTAAATCTTGCACATCATGTGCAAGATTTAATCTTGAATTAAAATAAAATGAATAAAATCTTCCATATATACAACAGAGGTGTAGATAAAAGAAACATATTTCAAGAAGATAAAGATAGGATACGACTTGTCCTAGATTTATTTGAATTCAATTCAACAGAAACATCAGAGAAAAATACTAAACGAAGAATAGAAGACATAGACGAAGAAAACCTAAAAAAGGAGAGAAAAGGAAGTCCCTTAGTGAACATTCTTGCTTTTTGCCTGATGCCAAACCACTTCCACCTTATGCTACAAGAAATTAAGAAAGATGGAATTCAAAAATTCATGCAGAAGATAGGAATAGCATACACGATGTATTTCAACATAAAATACGAACGATCTGGCTCACTGTTTCAAGGGACATATAAATCTGCGGAAGTTAAAAAAGACGCACACCTTCTCCACCTACCGTATTACATCCACCTAAATCCTCTCGATTTAAAATTTCCAGAATGGAGGAATGGAGGCGTTGAGAATCCCCGAAAAGCAATGGAGTATTTGAGTGGGTATAGATGGAGTAGCCATCTAGATTATATCGGAACACCAAACTTCCCACTTGTTACAAATAGAAAATTTCTTATGGATTTTTTTAATGGGCCAGATAAATATGAGAAAGAAATAACGAATTGGCTTCAAAACCCAAATGCAAACGAAATTCAATCCTTGTATTCAAAAATGTCCAAGATTTAATCTTGCACAAACAACACCGTGCAAGATTAAATCTTGACCGGAAAGGCCGGGACGGAGGAGGTGAGAAACGAAGTGATGTTTTCGAAATCAGCGTCTAAAATGCGGGTTTTTGCTTCTTTGGTATTGAACGCGTTATGCGGCGTGATGACCACATTGGGATGATCCATAAGGATATGGTTCGCAAGCATCGTACGGGCCTTGTCCAAACTTCCGCCGTGCATAACATAGCCCATTTCATCCGATGCAACTCCCTCCTCCTCCAGTACGTCCAACCCTGCGCCGGCCACCGTGCCGTTCTGCAGGGCGGCCACGAGCGCTTCGGTCTGAATGAGCGCGCCGCGCGCTGTATTTATAAGCACAACTCCTTTTTTCATCTTTGAAAATGCTTCTTTATTGAGCAAGTGCGTTGTTTTGGGCGTGCAGGGGCAATGCAGGGAAATAATGTCGCTTGCGGCATACAGCTCATCCAGTGAGACCATTGTATAGCCAAGCTCCGCGGCAAGCTCTTTGTTCGGATACACATCGTACGCCACAACCCGCGCATCAAATCCCTTCAGCATCTGTATGAAATGCTTGCCGATCCTGCCCGTTCCTATTACGCCAACGGTCTTTCCTTTCAAATCAAAACCTTCCAGTCCTTCATATGAAAATTGCGCCGTCTCCTTAATGCGGTCAATACCCAGATACAGCTTGCGGGACAGCGTAAGCAAAAGCCCCATCGCAAACTCCGCGACGGTGTTTTCGCCGTAATGCGGTACGTATCCCACCGAAATCCCTTTCTGCCGAGCATGTGCAATGTCCACATGATCGTATCCAGTCGAACGGGTTGTGATCAGCTTTACGCTCCCAAACGCATCGATCACATCCGGAGTCACCGCCGATCCCACAAAAACAGAAAGCACCTCGTAGTCCCGCTTGTCGGGGAGGTGCTCTGCATCAAGGGAGTGGTCATACACATCTACCGAATGTCCCGCATCGGTAAGCTTCTTTGTCAGATATTCCCGTTCCCAGCCGGATATGTGAAAAAGGGCGATGTTCGCCATTATTTTATTTTTGACTTGATGATGCTATCAATGATGCCGTATGCCTTGGCCTCATCCGCCGTAAGATAAAAATCGCGATCGGTGTCTTTTTCGATCTTGGTAAGCGTTTGGCCCGTGTGTTTTGCAAGCATCTCATTGAGCCGCTGTTTAAGTTTCAAAATTTGCTTGGCTCCGATTTCAATTTCACTTGCCTGACCACCGATCCCTTCCACCATCACTTGATGCAAAAGAATCTCGGAATTGGGTAATGCGTAGCGCTTACCTTTTTTGCCGGACGCCAAAAGCACCGATGCCATGGAGGCGGCGATCCCCACGCTAATTGTAGATACATCGGGGCGCACATGCTGCATCGTATCATAGATAGCAAGCCCAGCCGTAACCGATCCCCCAGGGCTGTTGATGTACATTTGAATATCTTTTTTCGGATCTTCATGGTCCAAAAACAGAAGCTGGGCAATCACAAGATTGGCAACTTCATCGCTGATCGGCCCGCCGACAAAAATAATCCTCTCCTTCAAAAGGCGGGAAAAAATATCGTATGCCCGTTCACCGAACTGGGACTTGTCTATGACCATTGGTACGAGATTCATCCCGTTAGAAGTTTATCCTTATATGATACAGAAATCATTTTTAGAAAACTTTATTTATTAATATATCCCGTATTGTATGCGCCGAGAAAAATTTTACAAATTTTTCCAGCCAAGAACTTCTAACGGGATTCATATGTGTAGTATACATTATTTACTCTTCGGCGTCCTCATTTTTCTCCTCAGACATAGCCTCTTCGCCTTCGGGCACTTCGGCGACCCCTCCCTCCTGCTTCTCTTCGGGGCGGGATTGCGAACGAATATCGATTTTCATACCGGTCAGCTGCGCCGCGAGGCGGGCATTTTGCCCCCCTTTGCCGATCGCAAGACTCAGCTGATCCTCAGGAACAAGTACGCGGACCTCACGGTCTCCGGTGCGCTCAACCGCCGTAACGGTCGCTGGACTCAAAGCTGCCGACACATATTTTTCTGGATCCGCAGACCATTCGATAATATCGGTTTTTTCGCTTCCAAGTTCGCTGGTTACCGCAAGCACGCGCGCGCCTCGCTGACCCACGCACGATCCAACCGGATCCACGCCGTCCTCCTCGGTCGCAACCGCAATCTTGGACCGGCTACCCGGCTCCCGCACAATACCCTTTATTTGTACCACGCCATCCGCGATTTCGGGAACTTCAAGTTCAAAAAGTTTTGTAACAAAGCGGGGATGCGAGCGGGATAACAGCAGATTCGGCCCCCGGCCGCTCTCCTGCGCCTGCAAAAGATAAAACTTCAGCCGCTCGCCGATACGGTAATGCTCGCCGGGGATCGCCTCTGAAAAAAACATAACACCAGACGCGCGCCCTAAATCCACAAATACATTCCCCCGTTCGATGCGCTGTAAAACACCAGTCACAAGCTCTCCAACGCGACCCTCAAACTCCTTTTTAATGGCGTCTTTTTCGATCTCGCGCAATTTCTGCATAATGACCTGCTTTGCGGTCTGCGCGGCAATGCGCCCGAAATCCATAGAAGGAGTCTCGAGATCAAATGTAAACTCGTCGCCCACAGCGGCGTCTTTCTTTACCTTTTTTGCCTCATCAAGCGTCATGTGGCGCTCTTCGTTAAACAACGGCAGTTGCTCTTCCGAAGTTTCGGCCGGAACCCCGACTTCACGCCGTGGCTCCTCAACGCGTTGCTGTTCTTCTTCCTCCCCCTCTACCGGGAACCTCACAAGCGTATCATCTACCACGGTCTTTATCTGGTAGAAATGCATATCGCCGGTCTTGGTGTCCAAATTGCAGCGGATCACTTCACCGCGCTTGTTGTATTCTTTTTTATACGCGGAAACAAGCGCCGCTTCGAGCGCCTCCATAATTTGCTTCGGATCAAGATCCTTTTCCGCGGCCAGCTGTTCGACCGCCTTTTGCACCATTTTGATATCGAGCATGTCCTTAAATAAATCCGCTGAGCAGCGGATCTGAATAGAATTATTCTAGCATCGTAAATGGGAAATGCAAGTACAAAAACACCGCTTCGCCTCCATCCGCTGACGGATGGCAGACCAGCGGTGTTTTACTGAATTATTCTTCGGTATGGCTTTTGAATTTTGAGATCCACGCCGCCGCGTAATCCTTGCCACCAAGTCCGAATGCAAGACCCCCGGCGAGCGCAAACATGCCGATGACGCCGACAACAACTGACTGGATAAGTTCGGTCGCGACTCCCAGCTGCAGAAGCGCTGCCAGAAATCCGAATACTACGACTATCCACCAGGTGAGCGTACCAAGAAACTTGGCACCATGCAGTTTCGCGCCCTTGACCGACGCGCGTACGAGCGAGCGAAGGAAGTTGGCAACCAGTATCGCCGCCACCAAGATGAGCACCGCGGCGATCACATTCGGGAAGTAGAGCAGTACTTCGTTCAGGAACGAAGAAAGACCCCACAATCCAAGAATATCTGATGCTGCAAGCACCGTCACAACGACAAAGAACCAATACACCAGCGCGCCGATAAACCGTGCGCTATTAAGCGCGAGGCCGCCGCGTTGCAATGCCGCTTCAAGTCCAAGCTTGCGCAAAACCGAATCAAGTTGCAACACAGTTATAATCCGCTCGAAAATCGTCCGCAGCACCGATGCTACCAAAAGACCGATGATGAGGATGATCAAAGCCGCGATAAACGACGGCAAAAAATTCACAACCACGACCCATGCGTTTTGAAACGACTGAGTTATGATATCTGTCCACATATGGTTAAATCAATATACGATAAACAAAAGCGACCTTTAAATGCTAATGAATTACCTCTTCAGTATAGCACATCTAAACTCATTGCATGTGGAAAATAGGAATACAATGGGATATACTAGAGCCATGTCATTCATCTCCCGAATACTGATCCAATTGCTTGCAAACGGCGCGGCACTGTATGTATCGCAGTATTTCATCGACGGTTTTGACGTCGTGCCAAGCGTTGAGGCATACCTCAAGGTCGCCGCGGTACTGACGCTCGTAAACATCTTTATCCGGCCCATACTCAAGCTCATCTTCAGCCCAGTCATATTCATCACGCTGGGGCTGGGTGTACTTGTGGTAAACGCGCTTTTACTCTATGGCGTAGACTTTGTACTAACAGAAATCACCATTGCTGGACTTTTTCCGCTCGTCTATGCTACAGTAATCATAAGTGTGGCTAACTATCTTACATCAAAGTCCTCTAAGAAAAAGGAGTGATTAAATTATTTTTATGTCCACCATTTTATCAGTTGCGCAACTGGCAATTGCGGTCATACTCATCATACTCGTGCTCGTGCAAGAACGGGGCGGCGGAGTCGGAGAAGCGTTTGGAGGAGGAGCGGAATTTACCACCCAGCGCAGAGGCATCGAAAAATACCTTCACACCGCAACTATTGTGGGTTTGGTCTTGTTTATCGCTACGTCATTGGCAAATTTGTTGTTATAAATGCTTCACACGTTTTTGTCCGCTATCAAATCTTTCTCACCCAAAGAGTTCACGATCTTTCTGGTGTGTTCGGCGCTCGTACTCCTAACGGGCGTGCTTTTGATCATCCAGCTTATCAACACCTACACCGTGTCGGTACCGGCACAGGGTGGTACGTTCACCGAAGGAGTTGTCGGACAGGTCGCCTACCTCAATCCCGTGCTTGCGCGGGAAGGCAGCGCGGACCGGGACGCGGTAGCACTCCTGTTTGCCTCAGTCTACGATCTTGCCGAGCTTATTGAACACGATGAGGAGTTCAGGAGCTGGAGTCTGCGCTTGAAAGAGGAAGCCGTTTGGCACGACAACACCCCCGTTACAAGCGACGACATTGTATTCACCGTACAAATCATCCAAAACACAGACGCGGCAAGTCCGCATTTTTCCAACTGGCAGAACGTAAGCGTTGAGCGCGTCAGCGAACGGGAAGTTCTCTTTGAAACAGTCAATACCTACGCGCTCTTCGAAAATCTCCTGCACGATCTTCGCCCCATCCCGAAGAAATACTTTGCCGATCTTTCTCCTGCGAATATTCGGCTTTCGGCATTTAACCTCAAGCCTATCGGAAGCGGACCATTCGTATTCGAGGAGCTCGAAAAGCGCGCGGACGGCTTTATTACAAGCATATTTATGAAGAAAAACGAACGGTACCACGCGATCGGCACACTGCCACACCTGGATCGATTCGTAATGCTGTACTTTGAAAACGAAGATTTACTCATGCGTTCGTTCAATAAGGGACTGATAGACGGATTCGGCAGTTTTACGCCTCGCATTGCCGAATACGCCGAAATAAACACCCAACAAAACAATATTTCAACGTCCCGATACTACGCGGTGTTCCTGAACCAGAATGCGCATTCCGCCCTGGCGTCACCCGCGGTACGACGCGCACTATGGCTCTTTGTGGACCGCGAAGCACTTATACAAGATGTTTTCGCGGGACACGCAGTGGTTCAACAAGGACCGTTGCCGGCATACCAAGATACCGCGCTTCAAAACCCCGTACCAGCCCAAGGAAATACCGATGAAGCCCATCGCCTGCTTGAAGACAACGGGTGGTTCTTTGACGACGAAACTCGCACATGGAATACGGTAACCGACGATGAAACGCTCGCGCAACTTATGTTCACCATAAAAATCCCCGACTCTCCGATCGTGCGGCAAATCGCCGAATCGGTGCGGAACCAATGGGAAACCGTCGGGATCAAAACGAAGATTGAAACAACCGACGCAAATCTCTTTTCCGAAGATGTACTGAAAACTAGAAACTACGAAATGATCATATATGGGAATATTCTACTCCCTATGCCGGATCTTACATCGTTCTGGCATTCAAACGAACGGTTTTACCCGGGACTTAACTTCTCGCTTTATGAAAGCGGCACCATAGATGAACTACTTTTGCAGCTGCGATCCATCGATCCTCAATCGCAATCCAGGAATGAAACGCTGGCGATTCTTGCACAAGAGATCGTCTCCCAAACACCCGCACTCTTCATAGCTTCCCCGCAGTACATATATCTCACGCAAGCGCATACAATCGGCGCTCCCATAGACACCATCGCGACGCCCGACGCCCGCTTTGTCCGCATCACCGAATGGTATGCGAAGACAAAACGGGTATCACGTTAATTTCCAATTATAAATTATAAATTTAAAATCAAGGTCTGAATTTTATAATTTAGTAATTAAAAACTGATTTATAATTTAAAATTTATAATTCTCTCATGATTTCCCTACAACACATCTCAGGCCTTCCAATAACACTCACGAAGCGCGGCCTTATATTTTCTTCCAAGCTGGAGCACGACCCAGTGGAAAAACGGCACTACGCTGGAAATGAAGAATTTTTTATGCCGCACACCCGGACACTTGCAATTCCCAAACCATTGTATTATATTTACCGTAACGTTCGATTCCCTTCGCATACGCAACTGTTCAGAAAACAGGGCATTCGATACGATATAACCGTCCTGCAGTATGGAACCATCGGCCCGGAAGCCGTACGGACCATAGGCCACATACACAAACGAATCGGTAGTACTCGGCCAGCCGAACTGTACCAGGTACTTCACGGACAAGGTCTGTTCTACCTGCAGCACGCTACTAAAAAAGAAATCATACTCGTACGCGCAGAGGAAGGATCGTATGTACATATTCCCGGCGTGTACGGACATATAACCATACAGGCATCCCGCGGCACACCACTTGTTATTGCAAATATTTTCACAGCAAAAAAGCACTCTTCAGACTACGATTTTTTTCGACGCACACACGGCCCCGCACTGTTCCCCGTATGGGATAAACAAAAACTGACATTCAAAAAAAATCCCCGGCTGTCCGGCTATACGGCCAAAAAAATAACCGCACCAAAGAATAACGACCCGCTATACCCATTTGAATAACCATGGGCGAGTGGCGAAATGGCAGACGCGCACGCTTCAGGAGCGTGTGGAGCAATCCATGGAGGTTCAAATCCTCTCTCGCCCACAAATAATCATTAATAACTATGCAAACTACTAAAAAAAGAACGCTACGGCGACCTCTTCATTCCACTGTCGGTAAACAAGCTCCGCGATCCTCTGGCGACGGCGTTCGTTTTATCGGGCTGGGCGGGCTTGAGGAAATCGGGCGCAATATGTCCGTGTTCGAATATAAAAACGAAATACTGCTCATAGACATGGGGCTGCAGTTCCCCGAAGAAAACACGCCAGGGATTGACTACATTATTCCCAACGTGGAATCACTGCTCCCCAAGCGCCACAACATAAAGGGAATCATCATTACACACGGGCACTATGATCACATCGGCGGCATTCCTCACTTGCTGGATAAACTTGGCGCCTCAATACCCATCTACGCAACCGACCTCACCCGCGAAATCATAAAAAGGCGGCAGGAGGATTATTCTCACGCGGCCAAGCCCATCATCCACAGTATAAAAGACGGGCAAAGCATGCAGATATCCGAGCATATCAAGGTGCATTTCTACGAGATCGAGCATACGATCCCCGACTCGATCGGCTTGGTCATCGAAACCCCTGTCGGAAATTTCGCGTACTGCACCGACCTCAAAATTGATTTTGACGCGAAAGGAAATCCAAAAGACCTCGGCTCATTCGAAAAGATGAAAAAGCACGGCATCCATACGCTTTTTCTGGATAGCACCTCCGCGTGGAAGCAGGGCAAATCGCTTTCCGAAGAAATCGTACAAAAGAACATCGAGGACATCCTCGCCAAAGCAAAGGGGCGGATTATTGTCGGTATGTTCGCGTCTTTACTGACGCGCGCCGGCGAGATCGTAAAGATAGCCGAAAAGCTCGACAAAAAAGTCATCCTGAGCGGCTTTTCACTCAAAACAAACTTCCAAATTGCGCAGAATCTCGGCTACATAAAAGTAAAAAAAGGAACCATCGTTCCTGTAGAAGAAATACGGAAATATAAAGATGACAAGGTTCTCATCCTCAGCACCGGAGCCCAGGGAGAGCCGCGCGCGAGTATGATGAAGATCGCGAACGGCGAAAACAGGTACGTATCCGTCAAAAAAGGAGATACGATTATCTTTTCATCGTCAATTATTCCCGGAAATGAAATGGCGATCCAGACACTCAAAGACAACCTCACGCGCCAGGGCGCCAAAGTCATCCAGACGCAGGATATCGATGTGCACTCCGGAGGCCATGGCCCCGCCGAAGACCTCAAACTTATGATTAAGACCGTACAGCCGAAGTTTTTCCTTCCCATCCACGGTATGTATTATATGCGTTCGGCAAACTGCGAAAACGCGCAAGAAATGGGAGTGCCCGAGAAAAATTGTATACTCGTGGACAATGGTCAGATCGTGGATCTTTTGCCGGACAAAGTCATCGCAACAGACATGATGGTACCGGCAAACTATGTGATGGTGGACGGACTGGGTGTCGGGGACGTGGAAGAAGTGGTTCTGCGCGACCGCCAGGCACTTTCAAGCGAAGGAATGATTGTGGTCATTTCCACGCTCGATCGCCGCACCGGAAGATTTTTGAAAAATCCCGACATCATCT
This sequence comes from Candidatus Wolfebacteria bacterium RIFCSPLOWO2_01_FULL_47_17b, assembly GCA_001793865.1. GTDB lineage: Bacteria > Patescibacteriota > Minisyncoccia > UBA6257 > JAGOQP01 > WO2-47-17b. The sequence continues at coordinate 73,174 of MGIS01000024.1, read as the reverse complement.
CGCGGGGATTTATTAACCTGAAAATGAACAAAGAGTTTGTGGAAGATATCCGCAAGCGAATCAAAGTGATCGTCAACCGAATTCCGCGGGCGCAGTCCATAGAGCCCGACTACCTCAAAGCGCTCATCCGCGACCAGCTCGGCTCATTCCTCTATTCCAAAACCAAGCGCCGCCCGATGGTGCTTCCGGTTGTGATAGAGGTGTAGCGTACGGTTATACACTCCATTCAACTCGGGAGTTTTGCGTGCTCGCAAACTCCCTGCACTCGGCTCGTCAGCCTGCGCGCGGTTTCATTCCGTGTATACCGTACGCTTCCACGTACAATTGCGTAATCGTATCATATATGATACGATTTTTATGTTAGAATGATACGATTTAAGATAGAACGGCATAAAATATGGTCAAAATAAATGAAAGACAAACTGAAATACTCCACATAATCCCCGCGAACCAACCTGTTTCTTCTGGAGAAATTCAAAAAATACTTACCAATTCAGTGCACAGCGCATCATTCGTGACACTAAAGCGTGATTTGGCATTCCTGAAAAAGAATAGATTTATTGCCTGCACAGGCTCTGCGCGGGCTCGCACATATTCCATAACACCTCTATACAAGCTTATGAAGCCCGTACAGATATCGAAATATTTCTCCGGCGAACGAAGGGCTGAAGAAATTCAAACGCGATTCAATCAGAGCATATTTTCAATACTGCAAAAGACGGCACTACTGAATACCCAGGAGAGAAAAATGCTTCAAAATACAACCGATGCCGCGCGTACACGAAAAAAGTACGTGCCTCCCGCAATCAAAAAACAGGAGCTGGAACGGTTTATTATCGAGTTCAGCTGGAAATCATCGCGAATAGAAGGAAATACCTATACCCTGCTCGAAACCGAAAATCTCATCAAAAAACACACTTCTGCAAAGGGCAAGAAAATCGAAGAGGCGCGGATGATTTTAAATCATAAAGACGCAATGACGTTTGTTTTATCGCATCCAAAAAAATTCAGAAAACTTTCGATAGCGGATATCGAATATCTGCACGAAATCCTTACAAAGAATTTGGAAATATCCGGCAACATCCGCAAAACGGCGGTAGGAATAACTGGAACATATTACCGTCCGCTGGATAATCTATATCAAATTCAGGAAGCGATAAAAGATGCGTGCAATACGGTGAATAAGATAAAAAATCCGTTTGAAAAGACAATCGTTGCGATATCGTTGCTTGCGTACATCCAACCGTTTGAGGATGGAAACAAGCGTACAAGCAGAATGGTCGGCAACGCGCTCTTGCTCGCGTATAACAAATTGCCGCTTTCATACCGCGCGACGGACGAGGAAGAGTACAAAAAAGCAATCCTGCTTTTTGACGAACAAAACAACCTTTCGTATTTCAAAGAATTATTTATGAAGCAATACGAGTTCGTCGCGCGCAATTACTTCAAAATCCGCAATCCTTGAACCGTCTTCCACGATTTCGCATGCTTCGTGTATCCTTTCCAATCACGAATCGCGTCCGATCTGAGATCCGCCGGAAGATTTTTGAATTTTCTCTTCCACCTTTGTACGGTAGATCTCCGCAATTCCACATGGTGCGTGAACACACGATATCCTAGAAAATCTATGCCGTTGGGCATGATTGGAAATATGGATGATTTTTTTGGATGCAAAACAAGCTTCAATCGATCCCGCAAAAATGCGCGTATGCACTCTCGTTGTTTGTACAAATGCTCTGCATCCGTACTCAAAATAAGAAAATCATCCATATAGCGGATATAGTATCGTTCTTTGAGTACGCGTTTCACATACTGGTCAAGTTCATTGAGATAGATGTTTGCGAATAATTGACTCGTGAGATTGCCTATGGGTACGCCCGAAGGAACGCTTCGGATGATCTGCTCGCAGAGATTGAGAAGTGACCAAGGTTGAACCTTGGTCTGCGAAGGTTCAACCTTGGTTTCTTTTCGTAGCCCCTTCTTCAGTAGCCCCAATAATATTCCGTGATCTATGGAATCGAAGTATTTGGATATGTCGCATTTCAGGCAGAAGACCCTGGACCCCCCCCCCCCGCAACTTTGCATGAACGAACGCAATCGTTTGACCGCCGCATGCGTCCCCTTGTCCTTTCGGCACGCGTATGAGTCGTGTATAAAGGTACGCTCGAACAATGGCTCTATCACATTGCACACCGCGTGGTGCACCACTCGATCGCGAAATGGAGCTGCTTGAATGATTCGTTTTTTGGAATCGGAAACAATAAATGTCCTGTAGGTGCCGTGTACATACGTCCCGTTGCGCAATGCATCCCGCAGTATTGGAAGTTCCTTTTCAAGCATGCATCCAAATCGCAGGATAGCGGGGCGATATCTTTTTGCTTTTCTCGCATCCCGATACGCTTGGTGCAGATTTTGAAATGAAGTGAGTTGATCAAACATAATAAAACATCCCTCCACCTCCGCGCCGGAGCATATGCAACAGCGCGGAGAATGGGATGTGTATTTACTCTTTTGGAGAAGGAATAAGGCAGTAGTCGTCCGGCTCAGATGAAGTGTGCGTACACGCTTCATTCGGGCCAAAAAGTAATGAGTACCTCGCGCAACGGAACCCGATGTTGTTGTTCGTATTGCCCGGCGTGTTGTTCAGGTTCAGCGTCTCAACCCCCGCGTTCGTGCTATTATTCCAATCGCCGCCGCGTTGAAAGGCGTCCATTGTGCAGTCTTACCCCTGCTTTTGATAAGCGCTCTCAGTATACTCCGGAATAAACCTTTTCATAAGTCCGCAGAGTAGTTTCGCAATCTCATTCAGCCTATCCGCCGCCTGTTCATATTGTTTCAATTGCATAAACTTGAGATCTTTTGCCAAACGCACGAGTGTGCGCAGTTCGTCCAATGCAATGCTTATGCCCCGCAAATATGTTTTCTTGTCCATTGCCGCTTGCGCGCGGATCAAAAGCTGCAGCAGATCAAGCGCTTTGTTTTCAATATGCTGTCCGAGCACGAACCGCTGGCTTTTGGGAAATTTATTTACAACCGGATACAGCCAGAGCAGCAGATCATACGTCTTTTGGTAGATGACAAGATTTTGCAACATATGTTGTTTGATCGAGAGGAGAGATTTCAGACTGCGCCCCGCACCGAGCTTCGCTCTGGTGCGGGGTTGCTACACGACTACCTCGCGCAACGGAACCCGATGTAGCTTCTCCGTATAGCCCGGCGTGTAGGTCAGGTACAGCGTCTCAACCCCCGCGTTCGTGCTATCACCCCAATCGCCGCCGCGTAGAAAGGCGTAAGTTGTTCCATCGGCGGTTCCCATATAGTAGCGACCAAGACCTTGCGTAGCACTCCACGAGCTGTCAACGGGACCAAACTGTGAGCGGGAGAGTGTCCCGTAATTTGATACGGCGGTAAATTCAACCCACGAACCTGCCGTGCCTGCGGGTTTGTTAGTTCCCACAATGGTATCGCTTGTCCAATCCCAGACATTTCCTGCCATATCCCACACCTCATTTCCGTTTGAAAGTATGTGCTTTCGATAATTGACTCCGCTCAATGTAGAGGCGTCACTCATGGCCGCGGACGTGTTTGAATTTCCACGAGGTACGGTACCAGATCCCACCGATCCGCCGCTCCAGTTGACTGCGTTATTTTGTATGTTCCACGCGATGGTCTGCCATTCATTATTGGTGATGAGATGTGCACCCGATGCTTCACATCGGGCAATTGCGTTTGTTTGGGATACGCGGGTAATAGGAGCTCCGGTGGGTGCGGATCCTACATACTTGTTGTTTGCGGATGTGCAGGGGAATGAAAGGTCTCGATATATGTTGTACGTTGCTCCCTCACCTCCATCTCCGGTGGTATAGGGAAGAGGTTGGTTGTTTTCATCAAAACACTTCGCCTCATACTGCATGACATAGAAATCAGAGGTACCGAAGGTTGAGTTGCCTGGTACTTTCACATAGCCGGTAGGAAAGGTGGGAGGCATAAGAGTAAGGTTGGATCCTTTTTCAAATGCAGAGGGAGAAGAGCCACCATCACTTTGAGCGGTAGCTAGATAGCTGTTTGATTCAAGTAGTGCTTCCAAGTGATAACTGCCTCCGGGTATGTAGCGATAGAAAAGACCTGTAGAGGTGCTGTTGGTAGGATCGATGGGAAGCGCGGGAAGAGAGGTGATGCCCGATTGGGTAAAGTCCACGGGGAGCCAGCCAGTACCATCTACGTTTCGGAGATTGTCTTGGGATACGCAGTGGTAGGTATAACCGCTCGGAAGTGTTGGAAGTCCAAGTGAGGAACAGGTGGATGTAGATGATCCTGATAGGGATGGATCGGGAATGGATATATAGAGGGTTTGGGCGATGCCCAGATCAAGATTGGATACCTGTGTTTCAAGAAGTGATATGGTTGTATCAAGCGAAGCAATGTCCTGCATACGGGTACCATCCCGTCCTTTTTTGAGCATTTCTGCTGGGTTGAGGAGGATGACGACTGCGGCGGTGAGGATGGCGAGGATGCCTATGACGATGAGGAGCTCAATCAGGGTGAAAGAATTCTTACATCCAAAGCTCGTAAAACCAAGGTTCGGCCTTCGCAAACCAAGGCCAAACCTTACGAGCTTTGGGCTCCGATTTCGTAACATTCGCATTATATTCATTATATAACTTTAAAACACAAACTCAACAAGCGTGTACACGAACGCGATAGAAAGCACGCCTAAAACCCCGAGGAAAAGCGGGTACGAGAAACGCGGCAATAGCAAATGGATTCCTGCTTCCGCAGGAATGACAGCTTCTTTCGCGGCATTCGCATTCTGCATTCGCGGCATTCGCATTATAGAATCTCTCTTAAACGACTTCCGCCACATCAAGGCAACACACGCCCATTCGGTCGCGGTCAAAAGTCCTCCGATTAAAGCGATGAGCACGATAAAATTCTGCAATCCAAACGCGAACAGAATAATCGGTACCATGACCACAAAAAGTCCCGCCATGTACTTCGGAATACCGACATCTCCCGCAAGCGTCCTGCGGATATTTTCTCCTATCGCCACATACGAACTCCACAGCGTAAGTGCTCCAAGCACACCGATACAGATCAAAAGAGAGGGGTATACCTGCCCCAGAAGCCCAGTAACCGCGTCCGATGAGACCTCCGAACTGAGCCCCAGCACTCCCACGACAAAAAGCAGATACAGTACAAGCGGAATACTGATGCCTGCAATGATTGATCGTTTCAGAACACGCCGATTTCCTCGCGTAAGCGAAACAAGATCGGGTATGACCGATCGGCCGCTGAACGAAAATAAAAGCGCCCCGAACGGAAGGAATATGAATTCGTACGAAAAAGGTTGATCCGCTATGCCCGACTGCACAAATCCTTTTATACCAAGAATCGCGATGACGAGCATAATAATAAGCACCCCCAGCAAGGCAAAAAATTCTTCCAGCGCCTCTTTTTTATTACGGACAAAAAGCGCCAGTGATCCCAGAAGCCAGAATCCAATCGCGTACACGCCTCCGCTGTACCCCGGTAGGATGAGCCGCAAAAAACTTTCGGAAAGAACCACATATACCGTGAGCGCCAAAAAAAGCTGGACCGTGTCCAGCAAAAACGACATATAATACCCCCGCGCACCGAAGTATGAGCGCATAAGCCCCACATACCGCATCCCCGGATGCTGTCGCAGAAGATCCGCGTACATCAGAAAGGTACTGATTGCCACACAACAAAAAAGAGCGCCATACGCGACGCTCAGCCAAAATCCGGTCGTTTTGAATACATACGGAAGTGAAAATACTCCGGCACCAATAACGGTACCGGCAAGCAGAGATATAGGAAGTACCGTTTTATTCCACATTTCCTTTCTCTTTTTCGATAAGCTCAACAAGCTTGTCTAAAAGCTCCTTTGGCGACTGCGCATACACAATCTTCCCGGGGCCTCGGTGCCCCTTGGCAATGATCTCCTTGATAAGATCATCCATTTCCCACGCGCCCTCTAAAACCCCAATGGGCTTCTGGTCTTCAAACGCGATCGTAAATTCGTTCAACGTGCCCAACCGCCCGCATCCGATGATAACCGCGTCAGCCGAACGAGTCAGCTGGAGATTGCGGCCGGAGTAGTTTGATCCGGTATACACGATGACATCATGGTATTCGATCGGCAGACGGTATGATTTTATGTGTTCAAGCTCGGTCGCGGCGGGCGAAAACCCAATGACCATACCTCCCTCTTCTTTAGCCCCCTTCGAAGCCCAGAAAGGAAACCCCGTTGTAGCACCATCCACAAGCACCGCTTGGTGGCGAACGATTTCACGCCCAAGCTCCATAGCCACATCAAACGCCTTATCTCCGCAATACGTCGTATCCGCGGCCCCCGAGACACATATCTTGTATTTGGTATCAATCGAACAGGTAAGGGGCTCTAGGTTATTCGACAGATGGGTTTCTATTTTTTTGGGCGTTTTAGTTCCTCGTTGCATGGGTTTAAAAATTTCCAATTTCTAATTTTGAATTTCGAGTCAAATTCGAATGTATTAGTTTTAGAAATTCAGTCATTTAAAATTGAATCGAAATTCGAAAATCAAAATTAAAAATTAAATATATTCCTATAATACATAACTATATCACACTGCACATCAAAGCTCATATATACCACCGCGCTCCGGAACGACAGCGTCCACCGCCAACTCATCCGAAATCTTGTGCGCGAGCGCTTCACTTTGTTCTTCCTCACCTTGCACCACAAATACCTTTTTTAGAGAAGCGCGCATCGACTTAATCCATCCCACCAACTGCGGCTGGTCCGCGTGCGCCGAGAATGATTCGATTTCTTGTACCCGCGCGCGAACCGGGATTTTTTCACTCATAATCGTCACCTCCGTAACACCGTCAAGAATGCGCCTACCCAACGATCCCTCGGTCTGATATCCGACAAAAAGGAGCGTACTGTTTGGATCGGATAAATATCTGCGTTCATGATGCAAAATCCGCCCTCCCTGCGAATTTCCGGCCCCTGCAATAATCATCTTAGGCGACGGTACCACATTTATTTGTTTGGACTCCTCTTTGGTTAGCGTTAATCGAAGTCCCGAAAAGTTGAATATTTCATCACCCCGCTCAAGAAGCCTTTGAACTTCCTCGTCAAAATAATCAGAATCATGGATATATTTCTCGTACACCGCCGTAAGGCGGATGGCCAAGGGGCTATCAATAAACACAGGAATACGCGGAATGCGCCCGTGCTCCACCAAATCGTTCAATTCATACAATAGTTCCTGCGTGCGCTCCATCGCAAACGCCGGAATCATAAGCGTCCCCTTTAATCTGACCGTATCTTCAATAAGATCTTCCAATACATGCTTGCCCTGTTCTTTTGGTTCGTGCACCCGCCCTCCATACGCGGATTCTACCACCGCATAGTCCGCAAATTCGATCCGTTCGGTATCCTTTAAAAGCGGCGCCGGAGAATTTCCAAGATCTCCCGAAAATACAATCGTTCTGCCTCCTGCCTCAATGCGCACGCACGCGGATCCCAGAATATGCCCGGAATTGAAAAATTCGACTCGAAACGGCCCAACAGAAAACGGCTCATGGTACGCGACTCCCCTCCACAGCCCCATTGCGCGATCAATATCATCAATCTCATAGAGCGGCAAGGTACCTTGACTTAACTGGTGAGTCATAAGCGAATGCGCGTCAAGCAGAAGTTCGTGCGACACGTCACGTGCCGGAGGCGTAGAATAAATCTCTCCATGAAACCCGTTCTTCACGAGCATGGGCACCCGACCCATATGATCGATATGCGAGTGTGTCACAAAAAGCGCCGTAACCGTCGCGGGATCAAACCCAAACGGTTCGGCATTCAGCTGTTCTGTTGCCGCACCTCCTTGAAATAGTCCGCAATCCACGAGTACGCGGGTTCCCTCGTGTTCCAAAAGGTATTGCGCCCCCGTTACGCTTTTTGCTCCGCCTAGAAATTGCAATGTCATAGTTGTAGTTGTAGGTATCGCAACCAGTATCGTCTAGGGATTTTGTCTGACGTATAACCATTCCCACGCCGACACGGGTTGCCACACCCTTTAACCTATCACGTTTTGTAATATTTTCCCTGTCGTTGTAATTCCGTAAACACAAACTCGCTCTCCGACCAAGGAATTTTTTTTCCTCCCGCGATATGTATGGAGCCTTCGGCCCCTTTACCGGTACACACGAGTGTATCCCCGTCTGTGGCAAGCGATATTGCTTTCATAATCGCCATCATTCGATCTTCTATGATGTGCAGCTCACCGATGAAATTGCTCTCCCGTATTCCCCTTTCCACATCATACATAATTTTTTTCGGATCTTCATTATAGGGATCTTCATTTGTCAGAATAATAGTAGAGCAATAACGTCCCGCGACGCCGCCCATAATCGGCCGCTTCCATTTGTCTCGTCCTCCACCCGCAGCCCCCAGAACACATATGAGTTTTGAGTTTTGAGTTTTGAGTTTTGAGTTTAAAAATTCATACACTGCCTGCAGGGAATCGGGAGTATGCGCGTAATCCACAACTGCATACACAGGACGTTTCGAAACAATTGTCATACGCCCAAGCAAGCCGGGGAATGAAGCGATCGCTTCGCGAACCTCGGCACCCGAAATACCATGCGTGCGGGCAATCGCATACGCCGCCGCAACGTTAATCCGATTAAAGTCTCCGGGAAGTGTTTCGGGAATCTCAATCTTTTTCTCGCGTATAACCGACTCTGAAAAAAGCGTGACCGGATACGGCCGAGCCGCGTACTCGAATGCATGCGTGTGGGGATCATGCGCGTAAGCAAAAAAAGTTGGCTTTTTTAAAGTAAATTTCGCTACATAGGTGAAAAAGGATACTTTCGCGCGCAGATAATTCCGAAACGACCCGTGCGCTTCAATGTGCTCGGGATGGATATCCAAAAACACCGCACTGTCCCAATGAATGAAGCGATGCCGGTGCTGCAACACCCCCTGCGACGTTACCTCCAAAAATACATACTCACATCCCTCTTTGTGCGCGCGGTGCAAAAACCTCTGCAAAAAAAACCTGCCGGGCATGGAATTGCCGGACTCATTCCGTTCGGTGCGCGCGCCGATCTGCACGTACGAAGAAGACACGAGCGCCGTCTTTTTGCCTGCGTATGAAAAAATATGCGATAAGAGCGCAAGCGTTGTTGATTTTCCCTTGGTGCCGGTAACGCCAATCACGCACAATTTCCTGGAAGGATGCCGGTATAAAAATGCCCCCACAACGCTCCATAGCAAATGGTACAGTGAATACACAAATAACATCATACTTTTCGAAGTTTGTTCTTTGATAGCTCCTTCAACGCGTTCTTAAGGTGAACTTCAATCTTACCGGTACGTGTGTCCATATCCTTGCACACCGCCTCAATGTCTTTGTGGGCATACCCCAACATCCGTAAAAGTTCCTCAAGCTCAAGCGAGCGGGCAGTATCAGAAGTCTTGGAAAATGAGCTTTTTCGAAGTTTTTCTTTAAGCTCAATAATGATCTTGGACGCGGTTTTTTCGCTTATACCCGAAAAATTCGAAAGATCGTCACGCTTCTCAAGCAGAATTAATGACGCTAGCTGCGCGGCGGGCATGCTATTGAGAAGTTTCAGCGCCATTTTCGGCCCTACTCCCGACACCATAATGAGCGTTTCAAAAAGCGAAAGCTCCTCCGAAGCCTCAAAGCCATATATATCGCCCTGCTCCACCTGCCAGTTACAAAAAATGGATAAATTCTTCCCGACAACTGCTTTTTGGCGAAGTCCCTGCGTGGCGCGAATGCGAAACCCTATTCCCGCTGTTTCTAGCACAAAAAAATCATCTCGGATGTGGGTTATGACTCCGCTGAGTGAATATAACATATGTAGTAGTATACCGCATTCCATACACCGTATCAAAATCAATAATAATTTCGAATTTCTAATTTTGAATTTCGAATCAAGCTCGAATGTATTAATTTTGAAAATTCAATCATTAAAAATTGATTCGAAATTCGAAAGTCAAAATTAAAAATTAAATATATTAAATCTTGACCGCAAAGAAACATGTGTAGCTTGATTTTATAAAATTGTCATGCTACTATCACGCGTATCATGCCAAACACGAAATCAGCCATAAAAGCGAACCGGCAGAATATCCGCCGGCGGGAGCGCAATCTGGAGCGGAAAACCGCCCTCAAAAGCGCCGCTAAAGAATTCAAGAAACTTGCCGCCGCGCAGAAAAAAGACGAAGCAGCCGCCGCGCTTACCAAGCTGTACAAGACCGCGGACAAGACATCCAAGTCCAACTTCATTCACCGCAATAAAGCGAGTCGCATTAAATCACGGGCCAGCAGGTTATATACAAAGACTTTTACAAAGGCTTAGGTATAGACGCTAGTATGGTATAGCGTCAAAAGGTTGTCGTATGGAAATAAAAAAACCCATAAGAAGTTTTCGGGACTTAGAAGTATATAAAAACAGCTACAACGCCTGTGTTATTTTGATGACTAAAATTATTCCAAAACTACCTCTTAACGAAAGGTATGATTTAAAAGATCAGCTATCACGATCATGCAAAGCTGTGCCTCGTCTTATCGCAGAAGGTTATGCAAAACGTCATCAAAAACGCGGGTTTCAAAAATATCTTGATGACGCAATGGCCGAAAGCAACGAAACAATCGTGGGACTTGAACAAATCAAGGATATCTACAGGATTGAAATTTCGCTCTGCACTGAACTCATCACCGTCTACGACATTACATCGAGACAACTATTCAACCTTGCCACTGCGTGGAATTCGTTTAAAGACAAACATCAAACAAAGCCCCTCAACCATACAAGCTTCTACGCCAAAACCCCTAATCTATAACCACAGCAAGCATCGCTTGCTGTATATCCAAAAGGCCTTTTTTTATTTTCAGATCCGCGGCGGCAAGCAAATCAATAAGATCCTTGGAAGCGGTCATTTTCGCGATAATGTTGAACGCCGCGTATAGATCAATCCCTTGTGAAGAAACGCGCTCAAACAGCGAGAGCCGCTCCGCAAGCGGTTTTCGGTACAACACCGATTGAGAAAAATCGAATACGCCTATTCCCGCAGCATACTCGCCCGTCTTTGAAAGAAACGGTACATCGATTTTCGTGCTGACGGCGGACCATTTATCAATGTCCGATACTAACGCGTATATATCCTGCCCACGCGCTTCAATCAGAAAATCAAGCGCCCGAGAATCGATCGTAACACCGATTGATACAGCGTGCTCCTGCACCCGTGTACGCACTGTTGCAACGGTCGGTTTTGCAAAATATTGCACCTGTATATCATTCTTTTTGCAGAACGATTCCGTCTTTCGGTCTAATTTTCTGTCCCGGTCTTCCTGCAAAAGCAAAAGCACGTCTGGATCATGCGCCGCGCGGGATACGATTCGGACAAAAGCTTCATTGCCAAAAAAACCAAGAGCGCCGCGCACAACCGCAATGCGCTTTCCTTGCGAAAAGAGCCCCCGCACCGATGCAAACTCGTGTAGCGTATACAGCGTGCCATCTTCACTCAAATCAAACGAGCCCTGCACCACATCAGGATTGCGCTTCACGACTCCTTCACGAAACTGGACAAGCTTGCATTGTCTGGAATACGTATCAGGCCCATACAGTAAAATAGTCATATTATTGCTCTAATCTCGGAAATAATTTTGGAACTTCTTTTACTTCAACCATCTTTCCTTTAAGAGAAATGGCGTCAGATATTTTTTTGGCCGTTTTCGGCAAAAAAGGCTCAAGTAGAACCGCGATGCTTGTCACAAGCACCGAAAGGGAAAAAAGTGCGTTATCTACATCAACCGCCTGTTTCGCCCATGGTTGTTTTTCGTTCAGATAGCCGTCACCAAACGAAATTAATTCCCAGAGCTCGGCGAGGGCGTCATTGAACCGAAACGCCCGCATCGCTTCATCTATATTCTTCTGCACCGTCTTGATACGCTGTTCAACAATAAGGTCCATAAGTTTGAAGTCCTTTTTGAGCTCTCTTTTCGAAACGAGCGTCGCAACACGCGCGGTAAAATTCCCCAAGCCATTGGCCAAGTCAGCATTGTATCGCTCCAAGAACCGGGTCTGAGAAAAATCCCCGTCCTCGGTGGGTGATATCTCCCGTAAAAAGTAGTATCGGAATGGGTCAGTGCCGTACGCGGAAACAATATCCTGAGGCGCTATAACATTTCCCAAAGATTTGGATATTTTCTGCCCCTCGGCATTCACAAATCCGTGCACAAAAAGCACCCTAGGAAGCGGCAGTTTTGCCGAAAGAAGCATCGCGGGCCAGATAGCCGCATGAAATCGCAGAATATCTTTACCTACCACGTGTACGTCTGCCGGCCACCATTTTTCAAAATTCCGAGACATCAAGACATCGGACTGACCATATCCGATCGCGGAAATGTAATTTGTAAGAGCGTCCGCCCAGACATACATCGTCTGAGAATCATCACCCGGAACCGGAATCCCCCACGCAAGTTTCTCCTTTGACCTAGAGAAGCTCACATCCTCAAGTCCAGTATTAATAAGAGAAAGAATTTCGCGCTCGCGTGATTCAGGAATCACGCGTATATCCTTGTTTTGGATTGCCTGTTTTATCTGTTTGCCGTATGCAGAGAGGCGAAAAAAATAATTCTCCTCCTCCACAAGTTCGGGCTCTTTTTTGTGTATCGGGCACAGACCATCTACCAAATCTTTTTCTGTTAAAAATCCTTCACAGCCGGCACAGTACAGCCCACGATACGTCTTCTTGTACAGGTCGCCCGCGGCGGCAAGAGCATTCCACATTTTTATGACACCGGGCCAGTGCTTTTTTTGGTCACTTGTCCGTATAAATTGGTTCCATGATAGGTTCAGGATCTCTTTGAGCTCCTTAAAGGTTTTACTGTTCTGGGCAGCGAATTTCTTTACCTCCGCACCAGCCTCACGGGCAGTACGGGCTATCTTGGAACCATGCTCGTCTGTTCCAGTCAAAAAATACACATCCATCCCCTTGAGACGCGCGTAGCGAGCAAGCACATCCGCCTGTATTTTTTCAAGCGCATGCCCGATATGCGGTGGCGCATTCACATAGTCAATGGCGGTGGTAATATAATATTTCTCCTTCATGCTCAAGAAGACTTTAATTTCTGCGTCTTCTTGAGACTCCAGTCGTCTATAATCTCTTGCAGGATAATAGCAACTGGGATCGCGACAAGCGCGCCAGTAAGGCCCGCGAGTTCACCTCCCGCAAGAATAGCGATTACAATCATAACGGGGTCAATGCCGATAGCTCGGCCGACAATAAGCGGCACAAGCACATGGTTTTCAAGTTGCTGGATAAGAAAGAATATAATCACCGCAATGAATGCCAACGTCGCAGATTCCGGCAGGATCACTACAAAACTCACAATTCCCACGACAATCGGCCCGACGTACGGCACGATTTCAAGGACCGCGGCCAGTATGCCGAGTAAAAGAGCGTAATCAGTCCCTAGGATAAGCAGGCTGATAAACGTGAGCGATCCCACAAAAAAACTGATAATAATCTGACTCGTAAACCACCTGCCAATCTTTCGCCTCGTGCGCTTGTACAAATCTATGGCATACTCTTCTTTTTCGATCGGCATAACAGAACGGATGAAACGCTGAATGCCACCCTTACTAATCGAAAGGTAAAATGAAAGCACAACCGCCACAAACACAAACAATACGTTGCCCGCGAACGAAGTTATAAATCCGACAATGTCTGACCCGCCGTAGAATAAATTATTTAGCCACTGGTTAAGCTGGCCATTAAGCTGTGAAACGGCATCCGAAGTGCCGAACGAATCCAAAAGCGGAATACGAAGCTCGTTGATATTCGAGAGAAAATACTTAAGCTGGATAATGAGTACCGGCGCTACCGCGTATACAATAAGTGATACGATCGCAAGTGCGATCAAAAATATCATCAATACGCTCAGCACTCGGGGAATCTTCTTTCGTTCAAGGTACTGTACCGGCGTATGAAGCGCGGACGATATGATAATGGCGATAAAAAGAATAACAAACACCTCGCGGATATAATATGCCGTCACAGCCAAAATCAGAACCGCAAGAATCCTAAAAAGCGACGACCAGGTGATATCAATAGGGTTTATTTTCATATAATAAATATATAATACATCAATTCTAGAACTTATACACCACTCCCCACTGTTGATTTTGATATAGGCATGGGTATGGACGCTAGTATGGTCCGTGGGGATAGTTACGGGTCCGCATGCTCTTACCCATAGACTTTAGACCATACAAGCTGCTACACCCACTCCTATAAACTCTCTCTTTTTGCGGCTTTCATAAAGGCACAGAAGAGCGGATGCGGCTCAAGGGGACGACTCGTAAGCTCCGGATGAAACTGCGTGCCGACGAAAAACGGATGAACCGTCCGCGGCAGTTCGATGATTTCCGCAAGTTCCTGCGATGGAGAAATGCCGGATATCACCAAGCCCGCGTCCGCTAACACCTTCAGATAATCGGGGTTCACTTCATAACGATGCCGATGGCGTTCACGAATATTCGGTTTTCCGTACGCTTCACGAGCGATCGTATTCTTCTGCAACACGGCAGGATATCCTCCTAGGCGCATAGTTGCGCCATATTTTTTTAAAGCCAAATATTCTTTTTGTTCAGGAAGCACCGCGATGACCGGATACGGCGTCTTGGGATCCGCCTCGGTGGTATGGGCTTTTTTAAGGCCCACCACATTACGGGTAAATTCCACCACCGCAAGCTGCATACCATAGCACAGCCCGAAATAGGGGATTTTATGCGTACGGGCGTATTCAATCGCTTTGATCTTCCCCTCAATACCGCGCGCTCCGAATCCGCCAGGGACCAGAATGCCATCGTACTGCCCGATTAAAGAGGGTTTTTTCTGTACCTGTTCCGAATCAATCCAATCAAGTTCCAATTTAATCTTCTCCTGATGAGCCGCATGGCGCAACGCCTCGATGACCGAGCGGTAGGAATCGGCAAGGACAAACGATCCGGACGAAAAATATTTTCCCACTATCCCAATGCGCACCGTTTTCTGGACGCCGTCCAAAGACAATGCGAACTTCCGCCACTGTGCCGACGCGTTTTCTCGTTTACGCAAACCAAGTTTCTTCAGAAGAAGCATATCTATCTTCCCTTTCCGCAAGTTGACCGGAATTTCATATATATTTTTAACATCGGGCGCCGCAACCACAGAATGTTTCGGTATATTGCAGTTGAACGCGATCTTTTCTTTGCGCTTATCGTCAATCGACTGAGCGGAACGGGCAAGTATGATATCCGGCTGCAAACCGGCGGAGTTCAGCGTGCGAACCGCGTATTGCGTCGGCTTTGTTTTGAGTTCGTTGTCTTTATTCAAAAGCGGGAGATAGCTGACAAGAACCAGAGCAACATCGTCGGGATGCTTCTGTTTGAGCATACGCACAGCTTCAAGAAAGATGAGATTTTGGTACTCGCCGATCGTGCCGCCAATTTCAACAACCACGATCTCGGATTTCGTATGCTTCAAGGCGCCATTGATGGTATCCAGAACAGCAAGCGGAACGTGCGGAACCACTTCCACACATTTGCCATGATACTCAAGATTTCGCTCCTTTTGGATAACGGATAAGTACACACTGCCCGTAGTCATATAGTTATAACCGGACAGATTGGTGTGCAAGAATCGTTCATAGTTGCCCATGTCCTGATCACATTCGGTACCATCGTCAAGCACAAAAACCTCCCCATGTTCGGTCGGATTCATCGTCCCGGCGTCTACGTTCACATAGGGATCGATTTTTACCGCTGTTACGCGGTATCCGCCGTCTTTGAGGATGCGTGCAATGGAAGACGAAGCCACGCCCTTGCCTACGCCGGACATAACCCCTCCCACCACAAAGACATACTTTCTCATTGCATACAGTATAAATGAGAAAGTACGAAAATGTCTAATGGAGTCAGCGCGTTTGACGCCTAACTATTTCCCCCCAATAATTCCTCGCTCGCGGCCTGGCGCTCAACTGGTATGGACACGTAAAACGTCGTGCCGCGGTTCACCTCCGACTCCACCCACATATCTCCCCCGTGCGCCCGAACAATATTGCGGGCGATATACAAGCCAAGCCCATTTCCGTTGGCGATGGTTTTCTTGGCGTTCTCGGCACGAAAAAATTTTGAGAATACCTTATTAATCTCCTCCTGTGGGATGCCGATACCGGTATCCTCCACGCTCACCACTACCGAATTTTTCGTCATATCCCGCTTCACGCGTACCGTCACCTGCCCATTCTCCACATTGTACTGAATCGCGTTGTCAAAAAGATTAAAGAATACAATTCCCATTTTTTGCTCATCAATGGAAACTTCCACCTGCGATTGCTGACTATGATCAAAATAAAACTTAACTCCATATTGTTTTGCAATATCCGCAACTTGCATAAGCGCCCGTTCCAGAAAATCAACCATGCTTACTTTATGAAATTCATATCCAAACCGTCCTTCTTCGATCTTCGAAACGTCCAGAAGATCATTGACGATTTTCAAAGAATTCTTGACCGCTCCAAAACCGGTGTCCAACAATTCTTTTTGTCCGGGATCGGTAATGCTTCCCTCAAGCGCCTCGAGCGCCCAGTTAACGGCGGTAAGCGGTGTACGCAATTGATGCGCGGCGACCGTAATGAATTCCGCCTTTGATTGAATGAGGTTCGCTTCACGTGTTTTATTGACAATAAGCTTAATGAACCCGTTCGGCTTTCCCCGAGTTCCATCGGGAAGTTCTTCATAGACGGTATCGGTCACCACATTAAGTTCTACATGCGGGTCGTCGAATATGATATCGGCGATCTGCGGATATTTTCCCGGATCGGACCGCTTGATGACGACCGGCGCCAGCGTGGAGAAAACAACCCGCACAAACAGCTGCAGTTTTGGATCCATGGTAAGTGACGCATCCAGTTTTTGCGCCATTGCCTCCTGCACGGTAATGCCAAATATATCTTCTGCGGCAGGGTTGAATATCTGTACCTCAAAGTCCGCATCATATACAACAACGCCAACCGGAAGATTCCGTATAATGATATCCGCCTGCCGCTCATACGGCGTCTTGGTCTCTTTTTTTTTGAATAGGGAAAACATAGTTAATTGTATTAGAGGTAGAACCTCCCCAAACCGAGGTTCCACCTCGTAACTCCTAAAGTCCAACTTCTAGTTTATATAATCTATCATCAAGTCGGTTTATAAAATACACAACACCATTACTATGTTTGACTCCAGACATATCCACATATGAGTCGGACCTGAACGGAATCGTGAAAAATTCTCCCGTATCAAGCGCGATGCCCGCGAGTTCATCGTGCGTAAATACCTCACGCTGAAGATAATCATCGGGAAACACGTGAGCATCGGCAGGTACAAGCTGAGGGGCGCCGCACCACACAATGGGATCACTCAGCGATGCACCGCACTTTGCCTCAAGAAGCATTCTGGAATAAGAATTCACCTGAGTTCCATCCGAGGCATACAAACGTGCAACCATTTTCTGTTTCGATTCGGGCGTAAAGACAACCGTGCGCGTGACGAACGGCGAGGTAATTGCGCTCATACCGCTTCCCACTGCTATTTTTCTAAATGTCTGCGTTTGCAGGTTTATTTCCCATATCTGACTTTCGGCATAGTATGAAGGCACCGATGAAAGCACCGCCCGATTTGCGCTCGGCCACTGCACGCGCAAATCCACACCACTCATACGAAGCAGCGTCACGGCGCGCTTCGGTGTTGTAAATGGCTCGTGTCGCACCATGGACATTTCACTTCCCCGTTCTTCAAGCGCCAATAAACTGTTGCCGTCCGGCGAAAATGCAAAGTCGCTTATGGCATTGCCCAAAAACTCCCACGCATTGCGGCTTTCTATATATAGATACGTGGATCCGGAATCAAACTTCACCGCGGCGGCGGTCCCAGCGAGATTTTGCTTTACCCTAAGCGGTATGCCGTATGAATGCGACAGAAGTGAAAATTCTCCAGTCCCGTCGTTTTTCTTCAGGTCCCCGTCTTTGGTCAAAAAGAATGCCGTACTGCTCGAAACCCAGTATCCATATATCTCTTCCTGTGAAAGTGGGATCGGATGCACAGCAGAACCTTCCGCGTATTCATCGGTCTCCTCAGTGTACCCACCGCTTCCTCCGCCACTTCCTGGAATGAAGACACCGGGAGTAGAAGATGTATCGGGATACAGGAGAGAAATTGGAAATACGTTTTTCAACGGAGAATCTTCACCATCTCCGTTACCGGAGTCCAACAGCGCGAATACAACACCCGCAATGATCGCGATAATAACAACTATGATAAGTATGATAATTACTCTTCTCATGATATTAATTCACGACTGCTCGAATACGCGGATTGTAGCACCTCCCTATAATCTCGGTATGAAAGCGTGAATCTGCGATGGGATTTTTAATCTCAAATATGCTGTACAAATGTGTTGGACTGCTCCCGCTGAAATTCATTGTGGGGCACTGAAGCAATGCCAAAGTATCATTAGTAGGCTTTGTAATAATACTATCAATCCACCTATACTCAATCGGCGTAACCCCTTCAAATACGATCTTGGAATCCGTGTTCACCTCATCGTATATATAATCAACGATTCCGGCGATCGGCTGAGCAGATTTGACAGCATTATACAGCGCAATCCAATCAGATTGATTTTGAGATATTACCGAGCCGCTCATTGGAACCACATCCAGCGCGGTACCGCTATAATGGTGACTACTCGCAATTCCGTCATTTTTATGTACGCCTCCCGTTAAGGAAACGACCCTATAGTCAATACCGCTTTCTTGTAGGGAAACGAGTTTCTGGAGCAAACGCTTATCCAACACACGAACTCCATCTTTACCGCCAACATTACATGAACAGTCAACCGAAAAAACGTTATCGGTTCCCGGGATCGTCCCGTACGCGCTTGTATCACACACCATCGGAAGATTCATCTTTGAGGTCTCGCTGATAATTGAGCGCGGATCGGATCCCGCATTACATGTATACGTAGGATCAAGGGTACTCGATGGAAGCCCCCAGGACATATCGCCCTTAAATTTATTCAAGTCAAGTTGCAATGCAAGATTCTTCAAATCTTCCAATAATTGATTTTCACTACCTGGAGGAGGGCTTCCTGCTCCTCCTGATTCAGCATGTATATGCTGGTTTGTACTCCCTGATGCGAGGAAGTCGCCGTCATTTCCACTTCCTGGAGAAAAGTATGGTCTGCCATTCCTATTGTATTCAAATTTTGCAGACCGAAATCCGGCTTGCACCATTGCCGCACGCACATTCTGCCAGTCACCAATACTGCCTCCCGGCACAGTAATATCAACACCTCTTCCCTGATAATGAGTTGATCCCGGCGAATGATCTCCCCCCGTCAAACTCTCAATTGTGAATGATGGAAGCACGCTTGCATTCTGCTGAAGAATAGTAAGCCGCTGCAAAAGAAGTGGACAGAGCGTTTTTTTATTCGTATCACCTCCTTGCTCGCAACTACATGATTGATTTTTGTCGCTCCGATCACATACCTGCGGGATGGTACCGCCCGCAACCGCATTAACAATGTTTCTCGGACTCGTATTCACGCCACAATCTCCACCAGAATCCAGATTTGGAGTGGTAGCAAGGTAATCAATAGCAATCTTTTGCAATCCACTGTTTGGATCATTGTACGACATCCCTATATTTTCAACCGTACACCCGAGAGTATTATCACCAAGATTACCACCCGTATCAAACTGCCCCTCGGGCGGCTCTAACTGCGACGTATTCCCGTGTATCGTCACGTTTTGCAAGCCCAGGTTCGAAAGATTGGTAAGCTGGGGATTTATGGTATTGAGTATCAGCCAACCGCCGGCAAGCAGGATAATTCCCCATACCGCTCCTTTCAATACTTCCTTGGCTTCGGTCTGCGACGCGGTATTGCCCGCTTCAACCACATACCGCACGCCGCCGTATACGATCATAATGACCGCAAGCGTGCCTGCAATGTATATCGCGAACGCAAATATCTTCTGCACCAGATCCGCCGGCCCCTGCGGGTTGGTTGGGTCTCCGGGTATCTGATCCAGCGCAAGCGAACTACTTGATATCGTCGTCGTCTGCGCATATACAACGGTACCGAAAGAAAAGATGGGGAGCACAAATAAAATTATAAAAATTGTTTTCATTATTCCTTTTTATTCAAGAATTCCACAACCCATTTTTTTAACTTCGTCATATCAGATCCAATCGTATCCCACACCAATTCCGCATCAATGCTAAAGTACTCATGTATAAGCCGATCCCGCATACCTGTTATTTCTTTCCACGGAATCTCTGTGTGTGCATCCCGTATTTCTTGCGGAAGATTTTTCACCGCTTCGCCGATTATCTCCAATCGTTTTGAAACGGCATCCTGTTTTTCCTGCGATCTAAAAAAATCTTCAAACGAAAGTCCTGCAACATATGATTCAACCCATTCGATACTCTCTTTAATGTGTTTAAGGAGCGTTTGAGGATCTTTTCTCATAGTATGGGGACTTGGCTTTTAAGAACTTCGTCTCGAAACAAGTGATGTAGTGACTTATACGTCAAAACATCAACCCGTCTGTCAAGTGCGCCCTCCAACTCATTCTGCAGGCGCACCAAATCAAGGAGCGTTTTCCCTTTTGGAAATTCAACCAGTACATCAACGTCGCTGGATTCCGTCGCTTCGCCCCGCACGACCGAGCCGAACAAAGACGACCGCGTAACCCCAGCGGATTTGAGTATTGGCACGATTTTCACTTTTATCTGTTCAACATCCATGTATATATACTACAACGAAACAGCCGCCTTGTCATTTGGATCTTGACCTTTGGACTTGATTTGACATTGGAAATTGGTCCGCCAGCTGGCGGATTTGTCATTACTCTAGTTGCTCTGTAAATAAAGCGTGCTCTGCGCCTTTTCGAGCACCCTGCTCGGGTTCCATACGGCAAATTGAATACTGCGTATTCCCGCTGGCGCCTGTTCAATGCGAAGTTCATATGAATCTTGCACTTTTTGCGATCCGCCGAGGTCCCATTCGGACTTCAGATACGAATTTGTGAAGAAGAACGGATAGCCTTTCACCAAAAGATCGGATCCGGCAACGTATGAGGGTTGAAGATTCTTATACTCTACCACCGCTTTGGGACTTACGATAGGAATAGTGTAGTACGCATCAATAAACCGCCTGCCGCTCTGCTGATCGGCATATTCAACCGAAACTTTCAGATCTATATAGTTTCCCGAAAAGTCCTTATTCAGAACCGAAATGGACGTGAGTCCCGTCCCTTTCTGCACCAATTCCCCTTTCAGATACCATCGGATTTCAGATCCGCTAAGATTAAGGAGTTTCCCGCTCTGCTCTACCATCGCAAGCGACACAAGCACCGAGCTGTTCTGCACCGCAAGCGCTTTGCCTTCATACCACACCGGAACCTTCGTCTGTGCTTTCCACGTCACCAAAAACTGCGGATCCGCCGCTTGTGCGGACAACGCCAAGACGGCAAAAAGGAAGGTAAAAAATACGGGCACAAAAAGGTGCGGAAACCTTTTATTCATGCACATAGTATATAACATACATCTTGTCATTGCGAGTGAAGCGAAGCAATCTCCTCGTTTTCATGAGATCCTTCGCTTCGCTCAGGATGACGGCATCGCCGTCACTTTTTAACCTTTTTTGCGAAAGAAAGCGCCGACTGTAGTTTCCGAAAACGCTCGGGATGATTGGTAATTAATATCGTATATACTATCGCGACGGTACGTATCGGAAGAATATCGATAAAAGGGAAAAGCTCAACCGTCTGCGCAAGCGCGTTTTTGCCTACTGTCCGAGGCACGCCCTTAATCCACAAATACATCACGGTAAGAGGTCCATTTATAAAATCAACAGCGAGCCCCACCACGACGCCGACACCCGTTATATCGAGAAGCTCCGCAATATCCCCCAGGGCATTAAACGCTATTAAAAAAAACGATTCTATAATATCAAACCGCGGACGATTCAGCTCATCTTCTTCAGTTTCTTCGGACAATTCCACCGATTCATCTACTTGTTCAATTCCTTCTTGTACCTCTTCCATTATACGAGTGGCTCCTCTTCCGATAATAATTGTTGCGGCTTGGTCGTAATAATTTTATCCTCAAAGTACGAGGCCACCACCTGCATGGCAACATGCTTCAATCCCGCGAAAAACACTCCCTGTCCCACGCCCGCCTCAAGCAAAAGATTCTTCTCCGCTTCGGTCAGGTTGAACGTCTTTGCAACCGTATCTATGGTCGCTGGTGCTTGCTTCAAAAGAAGCTGTAACGACGAGTTGGTGATAATAGGCTTCCCATACGGCGAATTCAGAAAGTCGTCAACTTCCTGCGTGATAGTGGTAAGGCCTAGGTAATATTTACGCCCGCGCTTCGCCATCCCGAACAAAAAGGCTGCCCCTTCGGGGTATTTCATCATCACCCATGCTTCATCTATCACAAGTATGCGCCGTTTCATCTGCGACCGCACCAAGTTCCAAATAAAGTTAAGGATGACATACATGGCAATCGGCCGCAGCTCGTCCTCCAAATCTCGTATTGAAAACGCAACCAGCCGGTTCTGCACATCTATATTTGTCTTTTGATTCACGAACCCCGCGTAGCTTCCTTGTGTATATTTATACAATCGTTCCGCCATATCTTTTCCGCCCTCCATATTTCGCAAAACGGTCTCAAAATCGGACAGAAGAGGCGCATCCAGTTTTAAAAAGTTAGGATTATCCGGTGTAATGTCGAACGACGAGTATGTTTCACTTATAGCCCGGTCCAGAAGAGCTTCTTCTTCCACGGCAATATCTCCCAACATAATCTTCAAAAGCCCCGCCATCGTCAGTATGTGTGAACGAAATACATCTGCCGGATCTTCTCCTTCCGGTACGAATGGTATGTCGAAAGGATTTATGTGCTGATCCGACGTAAGCGATACATTGAAATACGTGCCTCCAACGGTATCACACAAATTCTTGTACTCTTTTTCCGGATCCACCACGATTACCTCGGTCCCCATCATAAGCGTACGCAAAATTTCCAGCTTCGTTGCGTACGATTTTCCGCTTCCCGACTTGGCGAACACAACCTGGTTCGCGTTTTCCAAAGAAAATCGATCGAAGAGCACAAGCGAATTATTGTGCAAATTTATGCCATACATTATCCCGTTCTCCGACGTAAGATCCATGGACGTGAACGGAAAAAACGACGATACCGGGCCGGAATTCAGAGGCGTATGAATCGCAAGCTTGTCTTGCGCGAGCGGCAACGTAGACACGAGGCCCTCCACCTGCTGGAAAATTGCCGGTTTGATGTATATGAGCTTGCTCTCAAATAAGTTCACCAGTGTATCCTCCAATTCCTGCAATTTTTCAAGCGTCTCGGCATAGATGGTTACGTACACCGCCGTATCGAACAACCGCTCCTGCGCCTGTTGAAGATTATCCCGCAAGCCCTCGATGTCGCCGAACGCGGTTTCAAGCATGGGGTCCCGCACATATCCCTTTTCCTGCCTGTCCAGAATCTCGGCTTCAACCTGCGCCGCTTTTTTGCGCAAATTGCGAAGCGCCAACGCGGTATCCACCGGGTGCACAAAAATGGATATATCAAACAACTTCGCGAGATTGATAATCGGCGAAAACCATCCGCTCGAAAGATACCGTGGGTACGAAAAAACAAAAAACGTCTTCGCAAATTTATTTCCCACCTTCAAGTGCGACTGATTGGACTGGATTGCCGCCGGAGCGATAAGATTTTTCACTTCACTGTCCTCCGAAATATTCTTTTGTGAAATCCTAATCTTCTGCTCCATGTTTTTTCAGTTCTTTTTCGACTGTTTCCGGATTGTATAAATTGTAATATAGCTCCGTGAGCTCATCGTCCTGCAACGGGATTGCCCGCAGACCGATCCGCTCAAGCCCGCTTACCACCTCATCCACGCGCTGCTTAAGCTGCACCACTTTCTGCTCATAGGTCTCCTGTTTTCCCTTTGCAGCATTCTTCTTCTTACCGAAAAACGGTAGCACGCTCGAAATGCCTTTTTTGAGCTCCGCGACGCCGCCTCCGTCATACGGCACTACGACAAAAAAGTTTTTTGCCATAATCTCATTTTCTTTCACAAACCCCCGTACAAATTCGATATATTCGGCTATCTGATTGCGCAGAAGATCGTTTTGCTCTTTTTCGTGAATCCCTTGCATCTTATCCAGGTATCGATCGATGTTCAGCTTGCGCGAATGAACCAGTATCTGCAGAGAAAAATCGAGCGCGTTCAAAAAATTCTGATACGCGGCGATTATGCTGTTTTGTTCTTCTTCAGATTTCAGCTCGAAGTTTACGCCGCCAACCATAATAACGGACCGAATGGATCCGCTCCGTAGCTCCACAATTCCGTTTTTGATCCGCTCCACATCCACAAACTGCTGAGTGGAGTTCGGAGCGTATGTCACCTCTGCCATGTATAGTAGTATAGTGCAAAAACTATGTTTAATAAAGCAATTATGTTTTGATACTCCTTGGGAATTTCGAATTCTTGATTTTGAATTTCGATTCAAATTCTAATTTCTTAATGTTGAAACAATTTTTCCAAATATTAATATCAACTCATGCACTTCCTTCCATAAATTTCTAATTTCCTCCTTCTTTCCCGGCACGCATTGTGCCATCATCCTAAGCCAATGCTGCGTTTCTTGAGATTCTTTCTTACAGATAAAAATCTTGTTCTTGAAATCTTTCCTTGAGCTAGCGGCATTCGCTTCCATATAATTTGCACCTATACTCGTCCCGGAACGGATGAGCTGATTAATGATTGGTTTCGTGATAACATCTTGCGGGATGCTTCTGCAGAGTTTAATAATCTTTTCACCAAATGCGGCGGTTCGCTCTTCAAGGTTATATGTTGTATCTGACAGCCTGTTCTTCATAATTCAATAATTTAAAATTGATTCGAAATTCAGAACTCGAAATTCAAAATTTTCATCTAAAGTCCACTCTCTTCGCTATCTCCCGTTCGCCGCTCAATTTTCTAAACACCTGGTACTGTTCTTGCACTTCTTGCAGCATCGCTTTGGGAAGTATTTTTTCGCGCTTCGGAATGGGGTTTTTAGTCGTGGTCATGTCCTGCCATAGCTTATTGACCTTCGAAAAATCGGGTATAAGTGTCTTAAGCTCGAATCGTTTCTTTTGTATCTCGGGAATAATAACTTTCTCGGTTATAACCGCCGGCTTCCATAAATACAGTTTCGGCTGCCAAAAGAATTTGAGGGCATAGAGCGCAATCATATACAAAGGACGGGAGTCTACTTTTATGAAAGCAAACGATACACCAACGCCAACCAAGATTGCCGCGATCGGAATCCAGAAGGCAATGTGCAGTACGAAAAAGAGCACAAATGTCAACAATGCCGGCACCGCCACCAGCACAAATTGCTTGATGGTCAGCGGCCCGACAATCTTGCTTTCAACATCAATGAATTGTGGTACTGAAAATTGCATGTTTTAGGTATAATCCCGAATTTCTAATTTTGAATTTCGAGTCAAACTCGAATGTATTGATTTTAGAAATTCAGTCATTTAAAATTGATTCGAAATTCGAAAATCATAATTAAAAATTAACTCTGGTCTCTTTGTTTTAGATATGTCCTATAATCACTGTACTGCACATTGCTTCGCTCATCTCCGAAATTCTTCACCTTCACCGGAACTTTCTCCCCTACCTTCCCTGATTCGGTATACGGTATACGGTTTTCGGTATACGCCTCCGGTATCTCCACGCTCGCCCTCGGCGCCTGATTCTGCTGTTCCCGCTTCCTGTTGAATATGCTTCCAAACGACCCCAAAAATCCTCCCGCCGATATATTTTTATATTCTTTATACCTATTCGCTTCCGCAATCGGAATAGATTCCTCCTTTTTGTGAAGAATGATGGGCCCTTCGTCTAGGTTTTGAGTAGTGGGTTGTGGGTTTTGAGTTACGGATTGTGAAGACTGAGTTTTCTCACTACTCACAGCCCACTTCTCACCTCTCAAGTGAAAATCGTGTGGCGAAAACAATTTCGGTTGAGAAGTTAGGGGTTGGAAGTTGGAGGTTGGAAGAACAGCAGCGGGGACTTGCTCTTTTTGTTCACTTCTCACTTCTAGCTTCTCACTTCTAACTTGTGACACCACCACCGGTCCAGGCTCCGACTCCACCTTTTTAATCTCTTCTGTTTTTAAATTGACCGCATCTTTCTCCGGTCTCTTCTTCAAATCCACCCTCTGTTCCATGCGTGGAGGTTCAACCTTGGTCTGGGAAAGTTGAACATCGGCCTGCTCATCCGGAATCCAGTGCGTCTTCCGAAACGCCTCTATTTGCCCCTTTACCGGCCCGAACAGCTTCACATCCAACAGCACATACACATCGTACGCACTCTTTGCATTTCCTCCGAAAAATTCCAGCAACTGGTTGTATACATCTTTCGTGGTGATGAATCCCAAGAACGTAACCAGGCACAGATATGCCAGATCTTTTTCCTGCTGACGATTCAAAGTATATGTGACTCCTATCCTGTCCAACTCATCATTATTTTCATCCGAAAATATGCCGTCCCGAATCTCGTCTGGCGCCTCATCCCATCGTCGTTCAAGTTGTTGTTGAGAAATCTGAATCATGTGTGCTATTTTTCTTTTTCTGCTTTCTTTTCTCCTTCTGGCTCACCTGGAGCCCTAGCGCCTTCAAACGCGGATATAAGCTGTGCTCCCATAGTTTTACCTAACTTCTTAGCCATCTTTGAGACATTTTCATGTTGTGATTGCTCAAGCAACTCAAATGCTCCATCGACATCACCCTGCGCAAAACGCTGAGAGGCCATTTTGGAAAGATTTACATTCAGGCCATTTATCTTAACAGTTTCCCTTCCCACTTCCTGAACCAATTCCTTAACCATCTGCTCATAAAATGCCATTTTATCTTTCGCGCCCTTAAGCACGAGCGAAATATTTTGTGAAAAGTTTGAAAGTGGGTTTAATATCTGAGCTCTCAAACGCTCCCGATATGCGTCTCGATGCCGGTCTGAAACCTGTGTGTTTGTGCCAAGAGGATCCTTTGTAAATGAATCCTTATTATTTTTGACAAAATTTTGTATATCGTCTTTCGAAAATCCCTCGAACACCTTATCAAATATTTCTCCTTCATATACCCTTTTCGGCGTTTTACCATCAGGCCCAAATTCTGTTTTTGATTCAATGTACCAGCCATTTTCATCTTGCTTTCCTTCCGTCTCAAGACGCGCAACATCAATGCTCTTGCCTAACTTTTTTGCAACCTTAGCAGCTTCTTTCCCTCTACCTTTCTTCGCCATGTCCGCTATGACAGCGGACGTATCAATTCCAGCGGTATTCTTGACACTCAACTGATCCGCTCCTTCAAGTAATTCGAGCAAGGCCGCTCGTCCCTCAACACCTCCCGTCGTTTTCAACATTGCAATTTGCTGATCCGTGGACAGTTTTGCGTATGTCTTCTTCTTTTCTTCTATGCCTTCGTATGCTTTTTTCTGAAGAGCTGCTTCCATCTGTATGCCTCCACGTTGCAAAGGTGCTGTCATCTTTGACGCAACCTTACCAACCTTCCCCCAAGTTCCAGATTTTTCAGACCACTTCTGCATAGTCCCCCGCAATCCCGCTGATGCTTTTCCAGCTGTGACAACTCCAGCCCGCGCTCCTGCCCGCTGTGATTTTGTCTTTATATAATTCTTCCCCCACTTCTGCATTCCAGTTACCGCACCCAATGCAAGCGTCGTCCCGCCGTGCCCCATTTCCGCAGCAAGCTTCAGCCCGCCTATCAGAATCGCCGACGCAAATATGCTTGTCATCAGGAGTCCAAAGTTTATACCGGTATTATCCCCACCCGCGATCCACGTAAAATCGCTCGCCGTTGCGTTTTTAAGCACACCATTAGGAGAATCCGCGTACAAGTCCAGCACCCGCAGCGCGAGATATATAAAAAGGAGCATAAACGGCGCGTACAGAACCCAGTGTATAAATTTACTCCACCATTTCCTGAAATGCTGTTTTGTATGTGGAAATATCCACAACAGCCACACAACTGGAGAAATAATAAGTAAAAACGAGAGATAAAAATAGCGCAGAAAGAGCATCCCCGCTATGGCGAGCAGCGTAAGAAACATCACAAGCCCGAATATAAGTACTACGGCCATGCTCGCGATCACCAGCAAACTCGCACTGTCTCCTATGCCAACAATCGAACCAAGATTCGAGAGAAGCCCATCGGACCACCGCGCAACGTTTGTCGAAATATCGATAAACCTAAAAGAGTCCCCGATCTGCGCGGAGTACATGGCTCCATCGGTACATTCTCCCCCCGGACCAAAATATGAAAGAATAAAACACGAGATTGCGTTCGCGGGAGCTATAATAGCGCCTCCTATAAGCAAGCTGAAGTTCACCACAAGCGCCGCCACAACAAGCTTCCACAAAATTTGCTGCGCCTGATACCCTTTTACCCGCAATATGGTCATCACCGCTATCACCACAATACCGATGACAAATCCAAGGTTTGCGATGTCCCTGAACAAACTCCATCCGATAGTAATAAAGGGAGGATCAAAATTCAGAATCGTTGCATTAAATCCAAGCGCTATCCCGACAAACTGTCCCACAAGCGCTATAAAAAGTCCCTCAATAACAAGACCAAGATACAGAATTGCCTTAACCACAAACCCGATAATGGGGATGTTTATGCTCCCCACATCCTGAAGCCCCGAAGGAGCATTCTGCACCTGTCCCTGCGCGAAAAACGGCACCACAATCAGTGTAAAGATGATACAGCTTATAAGAAAAACTTTAAATGCGCGGTTTTTCATGTCCTATTTTCACAGAAAAACATGGGGGAATATTCTCCAGGAATACTATTACGGATAAGATTCTTTATATGAAGCGACCCGGTCCACGGACGGGAATCAACAAACGCCCCGTACGGAGTGGTTGTGAATCCCTGGATAAGGGAATCGAGTGTCGCGGAGAGCGAAAGGTTGGCTATATTCAGGTTTCCTGGCCCAGACCCGTATGAACTTTGCCTTACGGCATCGCTGACCACAACAGAAAATTCGCTTGTGTAATCTGAGAATTCCCTTGTCGCAATGCCAAGAATCCTGTTCATGCGGTCGGTCGAATCCGCGATATATTCAAGAACAAAAGTGGAGCTCGCGGATTCGAATATTGCCCGCGCTTCGTCTGCCGTCAAAGACGGCGGTCCCGCTTGCAATGACGCGATAACAGCATTCTTTATTCCGGTTTCAGGATTGGTTTGAATCGCCCGCAATTCGGCAAGGTATCCCTCAAGACGCCGCGAAATACCTTCGGGATTCTCAGGGGTGCCGTTTAATGCGTCCCGCGCGGCGCGTCTCGCGCGCTCAAGCCCAGTGAAGTATCCTTCATGTGCGAGGGGCTCGCCCATCGTAGGATCCCGCATAAAAAACCCTCCGTTGCTGTCCGGACTGCTGTCAAAAAGCGTTTCCCACGAATCGGCAAAAAGAGGCGAGGAAGACGCGAACGGAATTTCAACTAAATCTCCCAAAGTTGCCGTTACACGCATGCCTTCTTGCGGATCATAAATAACATATCCGAAATGTGGATAGCCGATAGCGCCCCCTTCGTTATTATTTTTATTTGTATCATACCAGTTCGTACATAGGGCTATTGCCGAAAGGGCGCCTCTTCTTGCATGTAGTATCTTCGGCTCCAGGACCTGCAGGTATGCGTTGATCCCGTAGTACGATTCTTTTTTCGCCTCCAAATCACGTATAGCCGCGTCAACCTGATCTTTGAACGTCTTGCCGGTATATGACTCGTAACCAAAGCTCGTCCCTCGCACCGAACTATGCGCCGCAAGCAGCCCTCCCTTGTCTTTATCAAACACCTTGCTTAACGCGGTGTTGATAAGCGCGGATATGATACTCTGCACATTCGCCGCGTATTCAAAATCTTTCAAAACTCCTTTTGTAGCAGCTTCCGCTACAATGCTTCCGGGCGTAAGCGTTTCGCGTCTTGTACAAAGGCCTTCCATTATGTTCTGTACTTGTTGATCCTGGTCTTGAGTCAGCGGCATCGCGTATCCACTCATTTCAAGCGCCATGCTATACGCCTCGTTCTCAGAAACGGCCAGATCTCCTGAGCGAGGATTACGCCACTGGGTACAAAGACTCACATCGTCAAATCCTAAATTTCTATTCATTCTGTCGCTTGCTTCTTTAAGCTTTCGCTGTGTCTCATTCATATACGCTTGATCGACAAGAAGAGATGCCCCGAAGAAATTATTACTCGGAATAAATGCCTGCTGGAACGTCACCCATCCACCACGTTCAATCAAATGGGCGCTATCCTGCAACGCCTGCTGAAATTCGCTAAATGTACATTGCACAGGAAGCCCAAATGGCTGCTCTCGTTGAAATGTTGTTTGAAAATATAATGAAAGTTCAGCCTGAAAAGGCGCACATAAGTTTACACCCGTTTCACTTCCCAGATATGAATTAAACGTATCAAACGTAATATCTCCCACCCTCTGTAATTCACCCAGCGGATCCTGTATAAACAATGGTTCTCCTCCGTTTTCTATTGAATCTATTATCTGATCGGTAAGATCATCAACTATCCGCTTCACCGCTTGGTCACGAAGCACCGGCCATAATTCATCCTCGACCCACTTCAAAATCGTCTTGCCCCATTCCGCAAGCATTTCCCCGAATATCGCCCACCCTGAACCGTCGGCTTGGGCGTGCACACGCCGAGGCGGGACCAGAAAACCAAGGGTCGATCCCACAACCGTACATATTATTAAAATCAAAATAGTCCGTTTCATAAAATGCCGCTTGAATAAATTTCATCCCACAACCGATAAATGGATCCCATATACTGCACCGCAAGGTATCCTTTTAAAGGATCGGATTGGTATTGCCCAAGCGCAGTGTAGATAGCGGCAGAATTGGAAAAATACAATAAATTCTTTTTATGGAATTCAAGCGCATTCTTGGGAACCGGAATGTCCAGTAAAGCGCCGTATGTCTCCCGATGTGCGTTCACAATCGCGTTCAGTCCAGAGACATCCCCTTGATCCATAAAGGATTGCAGTACTCCGGCTGCATCTTGCGAAGAAACAAGCAGCTGCACATCGGTTACCGCAAGCAAGTAACGCTTTTTATACGCTTCCACATCATTCTTCGGATCTGACTTTATTTCATCGTCCGAAATCTCGTTACGAATACCGATAAGCTCGGGAGTTAACTGCTGCGCAAACGTATCGGGATCGACATTCGCAAAGCTAAGACTTTCCGCGTTTCCCGCTTTAATTTGCGCGAATAGATCTTCACGCCCTTGCGCGTCGAGACCTTCAACTTTGGTATAAAAATCCTCACTTATATCGCTCACGAGCGCCTGCGTAAGATTTACATTGGAAACACTTCCTGCCGATATTGATTCGGCGAACTTCGGAGTCGTTCCACTACTGAAAATTTTTGAGATAGGAGCATCCTTGTCGTTATTTCGCGAAAAAAAGAGAGATTGCGAAACATAATAGGATACAAAAAGTATCACTATGCCTAAAAACACGGAAAAGTATGTCCGCGAGCGATTCACCCCGTTAGAAGCCTGTCCTTATAGAGCCCATGCTCATTTCGGGTGACTTGATTATCCATAGCACAACTCCCCGCTCGCGCCCCGCAGAAAATTTCGTTAAAAATTTTCAGCCAAGGGCTTCTAGCGGGGTTCATACAATATAAGTATACTACTAGTGGAGGTCTTTATACAAACGAAAAATGTGCATAAAATCCCCCTCACCAACCGCCCCCTCTACCTGCCCTCGCTTATGGACGATCGTTCATAAGTGAAGGCAGGGACACGTATAGCTTGAACTTTCGCAGACACGACTTATACTTAAAGCAACATGAAAAAAGCCCCGCTTCTACCAACTCTTATTGCGGCCGGAATCCTGCTGTCCACATCCTTTGCATATGCAGATATGATCGTTGGCATGTCTCCAACTATCATAGAAGCATTCGGAAATGTGTTCGTTCTCTTTGCTGTGGTGGTTATATCCGAAGCAATCACGCTCATTATCGCTTCAAAGTTCATATACAAAAAATGGCTTGCGGTAAAACACATTCTATTCATTATCATTCTTGGGAATTTCGTAACATCCATCCTCGGATTTTTTGCGACTTCTATTATCGCCCGACCCGACAAGCAATCTATATACATTCTCTTCCCAATATTCTTTATATTCACCGTATTTTTCGAACTCGCATTCTTCACAAAAAAGATCAAAGAAAAATATAATTTCACGCAAAATCAAGCCCTCGTGCTTATGACGATCATAAACGTTGTCAGCTACGTGATTATTATCGCTTCAATCTGGGAAAGTATTCCGGGTGTATATTGCAAATCAACCGCAAGCACCGCACGCGCAAAAGCGGATATACAAAAAATAGAGGCTCTTCAGGTACTGTATTTTACAAAATTCGGAGTATACGCGAATAACCTGATGGAGCTAGAAAAAAAATTGGACACTTTTCCGGTGCCAAAACCCGCCGAATACACGGGCTCGCAAAGATATGTGTATACGACAAACAAAAACGAATCATGTATTACGGCAAAAGAGAAAAACGATCCCTGCGCCATCTCCCCAAATCCCTATTGTATCTACCGCTAAATGGCGGCTGATACTACATTATAACCAAATTTAAAAATGAAGAACGCATATCAAAAGATCAGCGGAGTTATAACCGGCATTGCCATTTTTGCTGCTGTATTGGGTTTGTTTCGCCTTTCAGGAATTCTCGGACTCGGATCAGTCGGGGCAAATCTGTCGCTTCTATTCTTAATC
The DNA here is from genome assembly GCA_001793865.1 of Candidatus Wolfebacteria bacterium RIFCSPLOWO2_01_FULL_47_17b. Classification (GTDB taxonomy): domain Bacteria; phylum Patescibacteriota; class Minisyncoccia; order UBA6257; family JAGOQP01; genus WO2-47-17b. The sequence continues at coordinate 40,186 of MGIS01000024.1, read as the reverse complement.
GCTTTCATTTCTGTGCCCATAATCCTCATATCAAAATCCAGAAAAAATGGAAATAACTTCTTAAAATGGACGGGAATAGGAACGCTTGCCGCATATGGATGTCTGCTTATCTACTTTCTATACGAAACCGTCATAGAATTATTTTTTACCTGTCATGAGCTTGCGGACGGAGTCATACGTTGCGGCCTATTTCCTTTCTAGCCGCCCTGACTCTTTTAAATTCTCTTCCCGCCACTCTCCCTGCCCTCACTTATGAACGATCGTTCTTAAGTGGGGGCAGAACATCTGACAATCGCCTAACTGGGGGTTGATTTTATATACAGAGGGAGTGATAATAGGAGCACGAATAGTGCTCGGCTGTTATGGCAAAAAATATATATAGAAACTCTCGCTCGCATCTTATATTGAAATACCTTGCAATCGGCACGGGAATTGCCGTTGTCTCACTTACCAATCCAGCTGGCGGCGCGCGTATCCTCTCGGAACTGGCAAAAATCTATTATCGAAAAAGGTGTTTTGAAAAAGATAAATTCATGCGGGATCTGCGCGTCCTCCAGAAACGAGAGATGGTTGATTACAAAGAACTCGCGGATGGCAACATAGAGATAAAAATACTGAAAACCGGAAAAGAAAAAGTTTTGCAATTTGATATTGAACACATAGAGCTGAAGACGGCGGGACGATGGGACAAAAAATGGCGAATTGTTTCATTCGACGTTCCTGAAAAATACAAAACCGCGCGGAATGCTCTACGAAGGCATCTTTATCGAATGGGTTTTTATTTCCTCCAAAGGAGCGTGGCTATTATTCCGTACTCGTGCGAAGACGAAATAGATTTCATCGCGTCGTTTTACGCAATTCGAGATCACATACTTATTGCGTATGTGGATCATTTTGAAGGAGAAGATAAACTTAAATATCACTTTGGAATTTAGTTCCTCACTTAAGGACGATCGTCCTTAAGTGAGGGCAATGTTTTATATAATTCTAAAATTTTCTCAAATGAGAGTCTTTCGGGACGAATATTCGCACTAATATCCAATGCAGTAAAGGTGACCAACACGGCCTTCTTTTTATACAATGCGAGGAGATTCGATAGCGCTGTTTTGCGTGGATGCGCGAATAAAACTTTCACGAATTTCATATAATCAGCGTGGTCACGGAGCTGCCTCGTTCCACCCTTTATGAAAGCTGGCTTTGTTTTCAGTAAGATTACGGCGGAATCAATCTTCGGCGGAGGATTGAACATTTTTCGCGGAATTGTGGTAATGTATGCCGCGTCAGCCCACCACAAAATGGAAGCCGCTAATATATTCATGCCAACCTCCTCGGTTTTACATATTCGCTCAGCAACTTCCTTTTGAATCGTAAAAACTGTCCGCACCGGCTTGTGCTCAATATCTCCTATCATTCGCAACAAATACCCCGTCAGATAGTAAGGGATATTTCCTGCAAGAAAGTAGGGTTTCTTTTCTAAAGATTTCACAACAACCGAAAGCTTTTCTCGCACATCGCCGTACACCATCTCGAGGTGGTCGAGACCCGGCCTTGACCACAACAATACATCCTTTTCAATAGCAATCACACGTGCGCCCGCGGCAAGAAGTTTTTCAGTAAGTTCGCCTCTACCGGGGCCAATCTCGATTATCACATCCCCTTTTTGTATCTCAAGAGCGTCTGCAATCTTTTGTAGCTTAGCTCCATTCTGTAAAAAATGCTGACCGAGTCGTTTGTTAGTCATATTCTATATACCGTTCTTCATCCTCAAGTGATTTTTCTCCATGGAACACAATCTTATTACCCGGAAGTTCAAATAGGAATCGCGAAGGCGTGTGATAGAAATTCAAATACAACTGCTCTTTGGCCCGCGTCATCGCCACATACATCAGCCGCCGTTCTTCCTCCAATTCGTCCATCGAATAATACGACCGGCTATGCGGCAGCGTTCCCTCATTGACCCCCGCCACCAGAACCACATCGAATTCAAGCCCTTTTGCGAGGTGTATAGTCATTAAATCGATGGTCGGTCCCTGTTCATGCCGAGACTTCTTTTTCCTTCGCCCCGAATCAAAAGCATCCACCAACGCTATTTTTTCCAAAAACGCCCCAAGAGAATCGAATTGCTCGGCAAAATTTAAAAGCTCCTGCACGTTTTCCAACCGCTCAGTAAAATTTGAAAATTCCGACTGCAGATACGCGGGATACGAAACCGCGTCCATAAAATACGAAATAACCTTCGTCGGAGAAACTCCATGCGCTCTTTGCGGCAGCTCGTCACGTAGCAAGACAAAATGCTTTTTGTACAGGTTCTTTTTCAGCCGATCAAGCGCGACTTCATCGGCGGGATTGTGCGCGTACCGCAGCGCCGCTACCACATCGCGTATCTCCTTACGCTCATAAAAACTCACCGCCCCGAATAGGCGGTACTCCACGCCGTATTCAATAAGCATCTGCTCCAGCGCGCGCGACTGCGCGTTTGTACGGAACAGAATCCCGATATGCTTCGTAAGCTTCTGAAGATCGCGCCCCTTGGTGACAATAAAATCAGCCTCGCTAAATTCATCGGAATGCTCAACGACTTGCACCGGCACGCCTTGGCTATTCTCGGTCCATAAATTCTTTTTCTTTTGTTGTGTATTCTTTGCGATCAGATCCGAAGATGCCTCAATGATATTTTTAGAAGAACGGTAGTTCTGCTCCAAAAAAATTACCTTCGCATTCGGCCAACTTTGTTCGAAGTTCAAAAAATTCCTAAAATCAGAGAATCGGAACCGGTATATGGATTGCGCATCGTCTCCGACGACCGTCACGTTGGCGTGTTTCTGCGCGAGTAATTTCAGCATCCAATACTGCGAGGTATTCACGTCCTGGTATTCGTCCACAAGCACATGGGTATAGCGCTTCTGATATTCCTCCAGCACGTCACGGTGGACCTGAAATATGCGCACCACTTTTTCAATCAGATCATCAAAATCAAACGCATTGTTTTTTTTAAGCATAGCTTCGTATTCCTCATATACCTCCCGCACAACATCCTCCCCGCTGAATTCAGCTTTGCCGACTAACTCACTTTTTATGCGGGATATTTCACGCACAAAGTAGCCGGCTCCTTTTCCTTTTTCAAGATTTTTATGTTTCACTATGTCGCGCAGAAGCTTGATCGAGTCATCATCGTCGTATATGGAAAAAGTCTTCGTGCGACCCGCGTACTCGCACATATCACGCAGCAACGCCGCGCCGAATGAATGGAAGGTGCTCAATCGCGGCTCGGAATGGATACCGATACCGCTTTTTTTGAGCGCGGCGAGCACGCGGGATTTCATTTCATCAGCCGCCTTGTTTGTAAACGTAATAGCAAGTATCCTCGCCGGCTCGATCTTTTTCTCGGCAATAAAATACAAGATCCGAGAAATAAGTGTTTTGGTTTTGCCAGATCCCGCGCCCGCCACTATCAAAAGCGGCCCATCCCCCGCAAACACCGCCTCTCTTTGTTTGTCGTTCAAGTCCGAAAACATAACGCCAGTGTAAAGCAAAAGAGGATGAGTGTATAGTTTCCACGAGGCTCAGCCTCGTAGAACTATGACTCTATCGTTACTCCGCCTAATTTTTCGAATCTATTTTTTTCCTTAAGCCACTTCATCATATCTTTTTTATATTGTTCTGGGGATCCTAAAACTCCTGATAAAAAATCTTTTTCTAAAATAGGATTCCGATAATTCCCTTGTTCGCATGCATACTCCGAATAACTGCTATACTCATAGTTTTCAAGAATTTGCATTGCCTTATTGAGGTTAGCAACACCATCCTCTCTCCATCCGGGCATATACATATCAAGTGTATTCGCATGGATATAATATGGAAGATACAATAATTGAGATTCCTTCTCTATGGAAACCGCTTTAAATCTTCCTTGAAAAAGATGCCCTGACCTTTCATATTTTTTATTGGAAAACCCAGTATACCCCGTCCCTAATTTATGCATAAATTTTACAATTCCCCCTTCTTCTATTTGCCTGGCCATAAGATGGAAGTGATTATCTATAAGGCAATACGCGTATATATGGACAACTTGTTCGCGATCCTTAAGGATAAGCTCCCTACGAGGCTCAGCCTCGTAGGACTTTAAAGAAGGTTCTTTAAAGTAAATATTTTCGGCAGGATTTTTGTCATTAAATTCATAAAGGCCATACAAAAACCTGAAACAATCATGACTATCATGAAAAACGGGGAGTTTTTCAACTCCGCGGTTATAGATGTGATATATACCACCATTTACAAAAGCTAACTTTCTCATACTTTCTCTACGAGGCTGAGCCTCGTGGGGATTTGAAAGGTTACAGAATCAGTGCTCCACATTACGTATCCTATACGAAAATGCTTCATGAATGCACGCTTCGTCAACCTCACCTCTACCATCCAAGTCCGCTATGGTTTGAGCAACTTTCATCGATTTAAAATACCCGCGTGCAGAGATCTTTGCCGCATCAAGCATCCGATCAAGCATGGCCTTTGCCCTCTGGGAGATACGGATATGCTCCGTCGCTTGTTTTGAGGTAAGTTCGGAATTCGAAAAATGGCCAAGTCCGGCTTGCCTAAATCGTTCCGCTTGCCGCGCCCGAGCCTCCTGCACACGTGCTCGCGCGGCGTCGGATTCGGCGACGTTGATATCCTTTACCAGATCCTCGGAGCGAAGGCGCGGTACCCATATGTGCAGGTCTATACGATCAAGCAACGGCCCCGACAATTTCTTGGAATACCGGTGAATTTCTCGAGGACTGCACACGCACTCCTTCTCCTCGTCTTGGTAGTAACCGCATGGGCAGGGATTTGCCGCGGCCACAAGCATAAATTTGGAGGGAAAAACATGTGTACTCTTGGCGCGAGCCACGACAACCGTGCCTTGTTCCAACGGCTGGCGAAGCGCCTCCAGTACATCCCGATGGAATTCGGGAAATTCATCCATAAAGAGCACTCCCCGGTGCGCCAAACTAACTTCACCCGGCCGCGGATTTGTTCCGCCTCCCACCACCGACGCCAGCGACGCGCTGTGATGCGGAGATCGGAACGGACGATACGACATAAACGGACGATCCAGCAAAAGTCCCGCCGCACTGTATATCTGCGTGCATTCCAACGCCTCTTCAAACGCAAGAGCAGGCAGAATAGAAACAAGCGATTGTGCCAGCATGGTCTTACCCGCGCCGGGCGGACCTGACATAAGCAGGTTATGCCCTCCAGCCGCCGCGACAAGAAGCGTTCGCTTCGCCGCCGACTGACCGCGTATCTCGGATATATCCACTGCGCCGGGCGTTTGCTCAGCCGCGAACGGATCGGCCTCGGCGCACGCGTAACGCACCTTACCCTCCAGCAGCGCAACCAGTCCACGCATATGCCCGACGGGAATAACACGAGGCTCAGACAGGTGCCTCACTTCCGGCGCATTGCCCTGCGGCACATATACCTGCTCTATACCGCGTTCGCGGGCCATCAAACATGCATTCAGCACGCCCGGGACTGGGCGTATTGCGCCGTCCAAAGCTAGCTCACCCAAGAAGAGTTTCTTGGAAGCATCGAATACTGCCATCTGTTCGGACGCAAGCAAATACCCGAGCGCGATAGCCATGTCGTACTGCGATCCGTTTTTCTTCACGTCCGCCGGAGCGAGATTTACGGTGAGTTTGCGATTCTGTTTGTTGGGAGGCTTCATACCGGAATTTTTTATAGCCGCTTGCACGCGTTCCTTCGCTTCGGACACGGCTTTGTCCCCAAGTCCCACAATTGTAAACGCGCTCAGTCCAGGGTGCAGGTCCACCTCAACTTCAATACAACGAGAAACAACGCCCTCCAGTTCGGCGCAGTATAGTTTTGCAGTTGTATGTTTGACAGCCATTGATAAGTTGTGATCCGCCAGCTGGCGGAGTAAATTATGGGTTGTGGGATTGCTTCAGATAGTCTGGGTGGAATCGAGCAACCGGGTTTATTTCCAGCACCTCTTTGGGAATTTCCTTTCCTGTTTTCTCGCAAACTCCATACGTTCCTTTTTCAATGCGGGCAAGTGCCGCATCTATTTCCGATATGCGGCGGCGGTAGCTTTTGGCGCTTCCTTCATTATCGAATGCCTGTTTGGCCTCGTCTATTTCGTCCTCGGGCCCGGGTTCATTTCCAAAATCGGGAGGCGATTCCAGCTCCTTAAGATCTGCAAGCGTTTTATGCTTGTCTTCTTGCAGTATCTTTTTAAATTCTTGTGCTTCCTGAGCTGTTAACATATGCTTATAGTATACACTCGTAACCGATGAACCGCAAGCTCATACACGCCCCCTATATACTTTCCTTTATTCTGCTCTCGGTATTTTTTGCGTTCGCTTGCACGGCCATTTCCAAAGCCACCCCAACGGCTTCTGTTTCGTTGCAGGCAAACATACTAAATATCGCCGAGGTTCAACCTTCCCAGACCAAGGTTGAACCTCACGCGCCTTCTCAAGTGATGATCGGCGTCACCGACACGGTGCTTTCCAAAACAACGGCCGATTTCATACGCGCGTATCACATCGGCGGCATTTTACTCCTATCCAGAAACATCCAATCTCTCGCACAATTGAAAAAACTAACCGCTGATATTCATGCGATCAATTCCGAAATTATAATCGCAATAGACCAGGAAGGCGGCGACGTATCACGCATAGCATTTCCCGGCACGGAGAGTACGGCACAAAAAGACATTTCATCGGAAACCGATGCGTACCTCATAGCGCGGAAGAGGGCCGAACAGCTGCGTGAGTACGGCATTGATATGAATTTTTCTCCCGTTGTTGATTACATTACGAACCCAGATTCCTTTTTATATAACCGAACATTCCAAAAAGATCCCGAAATAATAACGATGCTCGCGGGAGCGATGCTACGAGGTTACGAAGACGGCGGCGTTATACCGGTGCTCAAACACTTTCCGGGCCACACCGACGACTCGGTAGACACACACGATTCCATAGCAACCGTACCTGCTTCCAAACAAGAGCTCGAAAAGCACCTTGTGCCATTCAAAAAAATAATTTCACGCTTCAATCCCCCCGCGGTCATGATCGGCGGTAGCGTATACGCCGCCTTTGATTCTTTGCCCGCGGCCCTTTCTCCTACAATCATACAATCCTTGCTTCAAAACGAACTCGGATTCAAAGGCATGGCCATAAGCGACGATTTGGAGATGGATGCATTCTCGCAATTCTCACTCAAAGACCGCGCCCTCCGCGCGCTTGAAGCAGGTTGCAATATAATTATATTCTCCCAAACCAAAACCACCCAAAAGGAACTGGGGTTGGTGCTACAAGAACTTACACGGTCGGAGTTGTGGCAACCGGCTGGGCGTTGAGCAGATTAAGTATGTGCTGCATCTGATAGTAGGAAGTCGTAATGATCACGTGCATCTTACCGCCGATCTGCACCGACGCGTACTCAAACACCTGCTGATTCTTTGATGAAAGCACCAGATACCGAACCGGAATGCCATCAATCGGAGCCCCTTCAAAACCGGATGTTCCTGCCGCCGAAACCGATGAAACAAACATATTGGATATGTCCGATGTGTTTCCCTCAAGAAGAGAGAGTGACGCGGTTAATTGCTCAGCAGAGATTCCTTGCTTTACCCCGAACACTACACCGAATTTATTTCCGCCTACACGATCGCCATACAACCATGCGGTAAAGTCCTGTTCAAAGAGAAATGAAATATTCGCGGCCGCTGACGGAAAGAACGCGGTCAAAAACTGTTCAGAACTTACCGGCACCCCCGCTTCAGTCACAAAAGAAAGATCTTTTACGGTGCCCACGAGCATGCTTTCCCGGGCTGATACTGCCGACAAAGCCGTTTTGAAATCTCCCAACGCAATCATCGTCAGCGGAATACTCTCTGATTTTGCCGGGTTGGGAATAAGCGATGAATGGCTTAGCGGAGACGGTGTCGATGCGGCCGGCGTCGGCTCCTCGGAAAGCGCCGGATTGGGTGAAAACGCAGGAACCGCGGGAACGGCTGGCCCAGAGTTCAACGAGTTTACAAGATAATACACTCCATATCCCACGCCCGCCGCAACGATAACAATACCGAATATCGTAAGAATGGTCTTGAGGGGCGATCCGTGCGACACCGGAGGTTCCATAACTACCTGCTGTTGATCGGGTGCCTGCGGCATCATGCCGGGAATATCCGGCATCGGTGGAGGAGGAACCGCGCTCATCGGAGTGGCTGGGGGAATAAATTGAGACTGATCCTGCTGCGGCGACTTGAAAACATCCTGTGCCGAGAGTATCTGGGACTGAGGCGACTCGCCTCCGGACTGCTGGATGGACTGCATATCGGAAGCCATGCTTCGTACCCCAACCTGTTGATCATATGACGGGGGCGGAGGAGGAACTTTACTTCGATCATCTTGCTGACCCGATGATTGTATCGGATCGAAGGACGTGTTTTGATCCATAATAAATAATTAGTGATTGCTTTTAGGGCCTTTCAAACAGTATAACACATTATTTACGCGCAAATCGAAGATGTGTGGATAATTCATATAATTTATAATTTCCAATTCCGAATTTCGAATCAATTTCTAATGCATTAATTTCGAAACTTCAGTTATTCAAAATTGAATCGAAATTAGAAATTCAGAATTCGAAATTGTGTATAGCAAACAAATAAGAAAGACAGACCAAATATGTGATAAAATAAACGTATCATGTTGTTATTAATCGATGCCAATTCACTAATACACCGCTGCTACCATGCGCTCCCGCCGCTTACGAACAAAAAGGGCGAGCCAACCGGCGCCTTATACGGTGTAGCGGGCATTGTGCTGAAAATCATCCAGCAAACCAAACCCGCGCATTGCGCGGCACTCTTCGATCGGCCCGAACCCACATTCCGCAAGGAAAAATTTGCGGACTATAAAATCCATCGGCCCAAGGCAGACGATGAACTCATCGCACAGATAATAAAAGCCCATGACTTATTCGACGCCTTTTCGATACCGTGGATCGAAAAGGCGGGCTACGAGGCAGATGACCTCATTGGTGCGCTCGCAAAAAAATTTTCAGAACAGGAACCGGTGCGCATACTCACCGGAGACCTTGACTCGCTGCAATTGGTGCACGATGATGCCGTGGACCCCGTTAGAAGCCGCCCTGCCGCAGGCATGGCTACGACCGCCGAGGGGCGATCTGCTTCTAACGGGGTGGAAGTAGAAACGTTCAAAAAGGGTGTTTCCGAAACGCTTCTATACAACGAAGCGCGCGTACACGAACGCTATGGCCTAAGGCCGGACCAACTCATAGACTACAAGGCGCTTGTTGGAGATACATCGGACAATATCCCGGGCGTTGCCGGCGTGGGCCCCAAAACCGCGGCAACCATTCTACAAAAGTACGGAACACTGGATGATTTTTTAAGCAAGGGAAGGGGCGAAAAGGCATACGAAAAAATATCATCTCACAAAGACATCGCATTCCTTTCGCGCGAGCTTGCGACGATCGACCAAAACGTACCGGTGGACATCAAGCTCTCCGATCTTGTGTGTTCATTTTCACCCAAAAAAGCACTCGCGTTCTTTGAAGAACAGAACTTTACATCGCTCATAAAAAGATTGGAGGGTTCACACGCGGTCATTGCGACCCCGATGGAAAATCGGGGGAAACAATCCCACGACTCCGAATTAAATCCGGAAGAAAAAATTATGCTCCAGCTTCTTGAAATGGACCCGAACAAGCGCATGCCGCAATCACAAATCGAAAAAGAGCTGAAAAAGCGCGGCTTGTGGGACATATGGCAAAATATCGAACGGCCGCTGATTCCGGTCCTAGAAGATATGCAAAAAGCAGGAATACGGGTAGACAAAGCACGCCTCAAAAAAACTGAAACCAAGCTCATAAAGGAGATTGAAACGAAAGAACAGAAGCTGAAAAAATCCATAAGCGACATAAATTTCAATTCGCCCAAGCAAGTACTTGAAGCGCTCAACTCGAAATTCAGCCTCAAACTCAAGTCCACATCTGCAGATGCTTTGGCAAAAATAAATGATCCGCCAAAAGCACTCGAAGATCTGCTCGCATACCGCGAATTATTCAAACTCAGAACAACATACCTGCATCCCTTGCAGGACCTTGTCCAAAAGGACGGGCGTATACATCCGACGTTCCTGCAAATAGGCGCGGCAACGGGCCGCATCGCTTGCACGAATCCAAACCTGCAGAATATCCCGCAGGAATCAAAATGGTCAGGTGAAATCCGCGGCGCGTTCGTGGCCGCCAAAGGCCACTCGCTTCTTTCGTGTGACTACTCACAAATCGAGCTTCGCGTGCTCGCGCACCTCACGCAAGACCAGCAGATGATGGACGCATTCGTCGAAGGAAAAGATATCCATACCCGCACGGCGGCATTCGTATTCGGCGTGCCCGACGAAAAAGTAGACAAATCCATGCGCCGTATGGCAAAAACGCTCAACTTCGGCATGGTGTATGGCATGGGATATCGCGCGTTCGCGCAATCGGCGGGCATTCCGGGCGACGAGGCAAAGAAATTTATGCAAAAATATTTTGAGGAGTTCGCAACAATCAAAAAATGGCAGGAAAAAATACTTACCGGCGCGCGAAAAAAGGGCTACGTGCAAAACGAGAGCGGACGAATTCGGCATCTGCCCGGCTTGTACGCGTCAAATCAATTTATGGCGTCCGAAGCCCAACGCGCCGCCATCAATATGCCCACCCAAGGACTTGCCGCGGACATCCTGAAGTTAGCGATGGTGAAAGTGCACACGAAAGCGCGTATGATACTCACCATTCATGACGAACTCATATTCGAAATACCGGATGCGATGCTCAAAAACGGAGACAAAAGTGATATCGTGCAGGACATCAAAAAAACAATGGAATCCGCGTATAAACTCTCGGTGCCGCTTGCGGTATCCGCATCAATAGGTAAAACCTGGAAAGAACTATGATATACGGGGTGTTGTTTTGTATTTTCTCAGTAGTATCAGGCGCGGTTGCGCTTTCATTTTTGGATAAAGAAAAACGATTCGGTATTTTCTCGCGCTTGATTTTCTCGCTCGTACTTGGAACAACTTTACAGGGGTTTGTTGTGCTTGTATGTGCGCTGGTCACAAAAAATTTGACGCTCGCGGCATGGGCGACTCTGGGAATTTCACTGATAGTGTTTTTATTGTCATTGCGAGCAACGCGAAGCAATCCACTTGACTATTTGAGATTGCCGCGCTCCCGCTGGTCGCTCGCAATGATAGCGACAAGTATTTCTATCCTATTAATAGCCGCCGTTGTCCTGCTTCTCGCGTACCAATCTATGATTTGGGTGGACGGATTTCCCTACGGCATACTCAAGGGCTGGGGAGACGGCGCGTACCACATGGACATGATACGAGTGTTGGCCGAATCGGATCCATTCGCGCTCAATCACCCGATCGCCGGCGGCACGCCGCTCACCTACACATTTTTTATCAACTTCCTCAGCGCGTTGATTTTAAAGCTTGGGAGTTCATTTGCCTTGGCTTGGCATCTGCCCCTCTTTATATACGGCGCAGGCATCGTAGCGGGATTGTGGAACCTCGTAAAGCTCACCGTCAAGAAACCTGTTCTACAAATATCATTTGTCGCCATTGTTTTGTTTGGCGGTGGCCTGGGTCTATTCATCGTGCATTTTTCACAACCCACCACTCACTACTCACTACTCACCACTCAACTCGAATACACGCACATGGATATCCGCACAGGAGGAAAGCCGTCCGGCGCGGAATACGATGCGAATATTGTCTGGATAACGCCCGCTATTTCATTCTTTTCTCACCAGCGATCGTTTATGCCGGCCGCCGCGCTCGCGTTCCTGTTCCTTGCAGGAGTTTTTGCATATTGGAAGACAGACAAGGTATGGCTTTGGTTCATGCTTGTCGGATTCATTCCTTTAGCGCACTTGCATACGGTCGTTGCAATGGGAATTTTCGCGCTAGTGGTGTTTTTGTTCCGCGTACGCGATATACAATATACGGCATACGGTATACAAGCACTCCTCCCCATCTTTATAGGCATCCTCATCGCCGCTCCGCAACTTTATTTTCTCCTCTCAAATTCCATTTTTTCATCTGTCTCACCTCTCACGTTATGGTTCGGCTGGATGACATGCGCACACAACACAAACTGGTTTGCGTGCGACCCCAATACCTCGGGCACCGACGCGAATGCGCTGTGGTTTTGGTTTAAAAACTTCGGCGTATTGTTTGGGGCATGGCTGCTTTCATTCTTTTTTATAAAAAAAATAAAAAAACATAGCGCACTTTTCGCAACGTGGATTGCCGGAAGTATTATTTTTGCCGTTGGAAATCTCGTAAAGCTCCAGCCATGGGAATTCGATAACAACAAACTTTTGTTCTACTGGTGGTTCGCCGCGACGCTTGTTTTTGTTTTTCTTATAGAAAAATTTATTGGCCGTATGCCGAATATCGTATATCGTACACCGTATAAAATCACGCCTATTTCACTTGCGATAATTTTCATACTCGGAGCGCTCGCGTCCGGAACCGCGGACGTATTCGCACGAATTAGTCTTGGGACAAGTCCTCGCATAAACAAATCGCATTTTGGCTACTATTCACAAACGCAGTTTGGAGCGGCTGAGTATATACGGAACAACACACCGAGCACGGCCGTTATCGTATCCGCATCGGGAGCAAACAATTTCATCCCCATGCTTACAGGACGTCCTATATATTTAGGATTCGAGGGGTGGCTCTGGACACAAGGCCGCGCGGACACCGGATCAGCGCGCCGCCAGAACATACGCTCATTTCTGCAAACAGGCGATCCCACCGTCCTCTGCTCCAATGGAGCGACATATCTGTATTGGGATGAACCATTTAAGCAAGAATACCTGCCATTTATACAAAAAAATTTCCTGTCACAAACAGAGAGGGTGTATGAAGATGAAGCGGGAATACTATACAAGCTACAGTGTCCCCATCTTATTGGAATGGACGAATGACAACGTGTCGGTTCGGCCCTTCGCCGAAGCTTTCGGTCTTAAGTTCCGGATGCAGCGATAATTCCGTATGCACAATCATGCGTTCATACGCATTCATGGGCGGAAGTGGCACATTGGTTTTTTCGGCCAGCGCCTTTCGAGCAGCGGCCTTCGCAAGCTTTATAATAATCTCCTCACGCTCCTTGCGGTAGTTATTCACGTCCACAAATACGAATGGCAGATTCTTTTTCTTGAGTATAAGCCGTAGCACCGTATCCAGATCAAGCATAAACCCAGCCACCTGCCGAGAAAGAAACGGAGCATCGTTTACAAACACCGCGCATCGCTTTCCGTCCTCGCTTTGTTGCACCGAAAAATCCGAAAAGCCCATTCGGGAAAGTATCTCCTCTAAAATTGTCTTGGCTTCGTTATGCATTGCTGATAATTTCTTTTTCCCGAATCTTTTTGTTGATGGCTAGTTGCTGGATTGCGGAAAATACCGACGTCGTAAACCAGTACAGCGCAACTGCCGCGGGAAGATTAAATAGAATGATTGCAGTCACGACTGGCATAAAGTATATCATCTTGTGGGACATCCGCTCGGCGGCCTGAATGGCCGGGTTATCTCCCGCCGCGGCCGGATTGGGAGCGCGCTTTTTCGCAACACGCAGTAAGAGCCACGACTGCGTAAATTGCGCCAACGCCGTGATAATCACAAGCGCCAAAAACGGGCTGCTGAGATCTATAAATCCCAGGAAGGTGTAGTGGATAACCTCGGGAAGATGCACGAACGAGTAGAGCTTGTCCGATCCCGCCTCCGGCAATCCGCCCACAAACACACGGTACAAAGCGAACAATATGGGAAGCTGGATAATAAGCAGAAGTATGCTCGAAAACGGATTGACACGATGCTCTTTATATACCGCCATCATCTGGCGCACCTGCTCTTCTTTGTTTTCCTTGTGCTTTTTTTGTATTTCGCGGATCTGCGGCGCTATTTTCTGAAGTATGGTTTGGTCCTTGGCGCTTTTATAAAAAATCGGAAGCAGAACAAAGCGTATGAGAACCGTAATAAGAATAATGGAAACGCCGAAATCGGACACCACAAGGTCGTAGATGAGTATCAATAGGTTCAAAAGGGGCTTATATAAAATTTCGTTAAATAGAAATGACATGACGCAGTTTTAAAATATCTTTTTTAACTTCTTCCTTCGAGAAAGTTCCCGCCATCTTTCCGAACAAGAGCACAACATCATAACCGAGAACATCTGTAAGTTTTTCAGAGCGAATCACCTCATACGCCATTCTCCTGAATGCGTTGCGGGACACCACACTCGAAAACGCACTATTGGGAACCACTACCGCATACCTGCTATAGCGGAGACCAGACGCGTAACAGCGCACATGACACGTGTGTAGCGACAAAACACGATCGGGAGAAATTTTTTTTTGATGAATCTTTCTGAAAAAAGAAGCGGGCAATGTATGTTTTCGCGATATCATCAATGTATTATGAAGTAAGTCTCTTTCTTCCTTTCGCGCGCCTTCGCGCAAGCACACGTCTCCCTCCGGGGGTTCGCCGCCTCTTCAAATAGCCATGCGATTTCTTCCTCTTCTTCTTTTTCGGCTGAAATGTTACTGACATATCGTTAACGTATCAGAAAAGAAAGCATATAGCAATATGTGAAGACACTGTGCCACATTTTGTAATGCACAAGTTATGCACAAAATTGATTTTTCCACAGCTTGCATTAGAATCAGTTTCGTCTACAATAACTCGCAATAAAACCCGCTTCATATGGACGAAAAAAAACTATGGGAAAAAACACTGTCTGAGATAGAATTACAAGTCTCCAAACCAAATTTCCTGACGTGGTTTAAGAACAGCAGGCTCATCGAAAAGAATACCGACACCGGACATGTGGTGGTGGGTGTCGGAAGCAACTTCGCAAAGGAGTGGATACAGTCAAAATACAACAAGACGATCATCGAAATAATTCAAAACCACGAACCGAGTATTAATCGGGTAGAATACATCGTACTCTCAAGCGCCGAGGCTGAAAAAAAGATATTTGAACAAAAACAGACGCGCGAAGAGCAGCCCTCATCACAAGTGGGTTTTATTGAATTCTCCGCGGACCCCGAAACAAACCTCCATCCGCGCTATACGTTCGACTCGTTCGTGGTCGGATCATCAAACGAACTTGCCTTCGCGGCGGCAAGCGCGGTCACCAAAGAGGTTGGAACCAAATACAACCCGCTATTTGTATACGGCAGCACCGGACTCGGAAAAACACACCTTATCCAAGCGATCGGAAACGAGATTGTAAAGAATTTTAAAAAACGGACGCGGGTAAAATACGTGCCATCCGAACGGTTTGTAAACGACGTTGTATGGGCAATCCGCACGAAACGGATGGATGACATAAAAAATAAGTACCGCAACGTGGATGTGCTTATCATCGACGATATACAGTTCATTGGCGGAAAAGAGCGAAGCGAAGAGGAATTTTTCCACACATTCAACATCCTGTACCAGAACAATAAACAGATAATCATATCATCCGACCGCGCTCCCGCGGCAATTCCAACACTCGAAGATCGGCTCAGATCGCGGTTTGAAGGGGGCATGATTGTAGATATCACCTACCCCGACTACGAAATGAAGCTGGCAATCATAAAAAACAAGGTGCAAGAAAAAAAACTCCAAATACAAGACGACGTTACCCATCTTATAGCCACAAAAATACAGCGAAATGTACGGGAAATAGAGGGTATTATAAACAAGCTGTTATTTTATAAGGAATTAAAGGGTTCAGCCATTGACATCCGGGTCGCTGAAGAAATCATACAAAACACCCTGCAGCAGAACATGATTAATATAAACCCCACACATCTTCTCAAATGTGTCGCACAGTTTTTTGAGATACAAACATCGGATCTCACAAATAAATCTCGGCGCAAAGAAATCGTCATCCCGCGACAAATCGCGATGTATCTTTTGCGGGATATGCTGGGGATGTCATACCCAGATATTGGGGATAAGATGGGAAAGAAAGATCACACGACCGCGATACATTCTTTTGAAAAAATAACACAAGGAATAATAAAAGATAAGGCGCTAAACCAAAAAATTGTAATGTTGAAGGAAATAATCCAAAAAACACCTGCCTAATTCATCCACTCTTCGTACACACCCTATCCAGTACTTGTACCGGAACATAGCAAACAAACCGCCCACTACCCATAACCCATAACCCACTTATCCCCTTATCCACATCCTCTACTACAACTACTATTTATATATATAATTAATTATACTTATAGCAATAGTAAACTTCTACTACCCAAATGCACTGCATCATTCTACGAAATAATTTAAAAGAAGGAATCTCTCTGGTCGCAAACGCAAAAAAAGAAAGTGCCCAGCTTCCTGCATTAAAAAACATCCTTATTGAAGCGCATGATACCGCGCTTACCCTATCCGCAACAGATCTTGAGATAGGAGTCGTACACTCCCTATCGGCAAAAGTGCTTTTAAAGGGATCGTGCACCGTTCCCTTCGGCGTGTTTCAGCAAATAATCCAAAACGCGGCATCTGAGCGCATCGAGCTTGAGCTGAAAGGAAGTGCGCTGCATATATCCACGGAAAACTACAACGCGAAAATAGCGGCTACCCAGAAAGACGAGTTTCCGATCATTCCGAACTTATCCGATGATACGCCGCAGCAGTTTTCGGTTGATGCAGGATCGTGCGTGCACGCACTACAGACAACGGCAACCGCATGCCACACGTCGGAATTCAGGCCTGAATTAAGCGGAATTCTTCTTGATATCCGCGACGGATTTGTGTATGCGGTGGCGACTGACAGTTTTCGTCTCGCCAAAGCGATCATTCCCAAAAAAAAGCTGAATATATCCCCTTCTATTACCGCTTCTATAATTATTCCGTTACGCACGGCGCAGGAGATTATACGCATATTTCCACAAGAGAGCGACGTGATACAGGTGCTATTCGACGAAAATCAGATCGTGGTGAAAAGCAAATCAACACGGCTTGTATCGCGCCTTATCGAGGGCAAATTCCCGGATTACACGATGGTTATACCAAAATCATTCGAAGCGGAACTTACGATTCAAAAAAATGAGCTCATACAAGCGCTTCGGCTTACCAGCTCGCTTGCCAACCGGCTCAATGAGGTGCGAATAAAAATAGATGATTCGATGAAAAATATACAACTCCTGTCATCAAGTCATGAATTCGGTGAGAGTGAATACATCCTATCCGTAAAAAGCAAGGGATCCCCATTGGTCATATCATTCAACTGGCGGTTTTTATTGGACGGACTGAAGCAGGTGCCGACCGAAACGGTATTTATTGGAATAAATTCGGAGCAAAAACCGAGCATCCTGCAGGCGCCGGATGACGAGGGCTTCTTATACGTACTTACGTCAATCAAGACCGCCTGAAAGCGTGGAGGTGCTGTGCTGGGACATCCACACACGCACCGGCGTATCCCAGTTTAAAAACTGGGAGTCGCTGGTTTTGGGAGGATTAAACGATTTTGGATCGTTTTTGTCTATGTAATACAAAATAGTGTGTTCTTGCGCCTCTCCATTAAGGACGGGGTTGTTTTCTACAAAAACAGGCTGTGCGGGCGTAAACGGTTCTGGTTGGTATGATTGTATTGCTTCACGCATAAATTCGCTCCACATAGGAAGTGCGGCAAGGATGCTACCTCCTTGGCGCCGCATCGCCTGATTATTGCTGTTTCCGGCCCATACGCCGACGGTCAGAAACGGCGCGTAGCCGATTGTCCACGCATCGCGATAATCATTTGTAGTTCCCGTTTTGAGCGCGACCTGATACCCCTCGAATATAGTAAGAGGCAAGCTGCCGCTTAATAACCCCGAGCGCAGTTCGATATCGGATAAAATAGTATTTATCATTCTGGCATACTGTGCGTCAATCACCTGCTCCGCCTCATCCTTGAATGTTTCGAGTGTGTTTCCTTGCGCGTCTTCCACGCGCAGAATATTGGATTGCATATGTTGGACGCCGTCCCGTGCGAACGCACTGTATGCATGCACCAATTCTATCGGACGAACCTCTCCTCCTCCGAGAACAAGCGAAAGGCCGTAGCGGGACGGATCGGTAAGGGTGGTAATGCCAAGCTTTTGTGCGGTATCGAGCGCTTGTGATACGCCGGTCAGATATAACACTTTTACCGCGGCCACATTTATGGACTGTGAAAGCGCTTGTTTGAGCGTTATCGGACCTCGGAATGTTCCCTCGAAGTTCGCGGGGCTATAGTTATAACGCGGATCGTCTGAGGTATTAAATTGTGTTGGAAGATCAAATACCACAGTGTCAGGCGTATATCCTTTCATAAATGCGGCGAGGTACACGATCGGCTTCATAGTTGAGCCGGGTTGGCGCAATCCCTGGGTTATAACGTTGAAGTTTCCGTCAATATCCTCATTGAAATAATCAGCCGAGCCAACAAGCGCAAGGATCTGGCCGGTTTTCGGGTCCTCGGCGACAAGCGCGGCATTCGATCCGGCATAACGCTCGGAATTTTTTACGGCCCCTTCCTTTACAACTCGTTCAGCAACTTCCTGTAGGTGCCAATCAAGCGTCGTAACAACCTTTAACCCCCCGTTTTCAACCCGCTCTTCTCCGTAGATAGCAACTAAATATTCCTTGACGCCAAGCACGAAATGCGGAGCTTTTATTTTTCCGTACGATTGCGGCTGAAAAGTAAGCTGTTCACGCAATGCGGACTGAAGCTGGTCTTCGCGTATGTGGCCGAGTCTATGCATTTCTTTGAGTACATAATTTTTGCGGTCTAAAAATTCTTCCACATGTTTTCCCCACGGCGAATAATACGTAGGAGATTGAATAATAGCAGCCAAGGCGGCCGATTCAGCAACGGAGAGATCTTTGGCGGATTTTCCGAAATATAAGGAACTCGCGGACTCGATGCCGTATGCATTCGATCCGTATGGGATCTGGTTTAAATAAAATTCAAGTATCTCGTCTTTCGTGTACTGCTCTTCTATCCAGTATGCCAAAATAAGCTCTTTGATTTTTCGTTTCAGCGTTCGTTCGGACGTCAGAAAAACCTGCTTTACCAACTGTTGGGTAATAGTGGAGCCTCCTTGGATATTCCCGCTTTTAAGGCCGGTAACCACAAGGGCGTTTTCAAAAAGAGCCCGAATTATGCCTCCAACGTCGAATGCGGCATGCTGATAGAATCCTCGGTCTTCGATGGATATGGTCGCTTGTTTTGCGTAAAGCGGGATGTCTGATCCAGCTATAATGGTCCGGTTCTGTTCGTCGTGTATTTCGTATAAAAGAATCTCGCCGGTGCGATCGTAAATCTTTGTCGATTGTATTGGGCGAAATGAGGTTATTTTTTCGGGACGCGGCAGTTCATTGACGATTTGGATGAACTCAATAACAAAAAATATAATCAAACAAAGCGCCGCGATGCCTGCATAGAGAAGGTTTTTTCTTTTCTTTCTTCGTGGCATTGGAATACTATAGCATCGGCAGGAAAAAAAAACAGCCCCCGGCGGGGGCTGTATAGCAACTACATCTCATCTTCTTCGGATTCGGATCCCTTTTTTTCCTCCTTCTCGTCATCTCCCACTATATCTTCTTCGTCATCTTCTTCGCCCACCAAATCCTCACCGTCTTCTTCTGTTATTTCCTCCTCCTCATCCACTTCCTGAGAGATGATTTTAAATTCTGTTGCTGTTGTCATTGTTTTTGTAATGGTTGCGTGGCGACGACCAAATCACCACGAACGCTAGTATAGCCGGTGATAAGAGCGATTGCAAGAGCGTCATAGGCGTCATCGGGCTCTTTGATATCGCCGGGCATAACAAGCGAAGATCGCACAAGGCGGATCATGGCTTTTTTGTCCGCGACGCCGCTACCGGTAAGCCATTGCTTGATCTCTTTAGGGGTATATTCATACACGGGAATATTGTGCTGCCGCAACGAGAGAATGACCACTCCCCTCGATTGAGCTACCTCCAAACCGGTTTTCATATTTTTTACAAAAAAAAGCTTTTCAATTCCTGCGGCAGACGGCTTATACTTTTTTATGAGGAGCTGAATGGATGAATATAGCTCAGTGAGAAGATCATTTTTATCTTTGAATGACGTAGAAAGTATGCCGCATGCAACATACGAGAATGCGTTCCCATCTTTCCGCACAATTCCATATCCCGCACGCGTTGATCCGGGATCAATCCCTAAAAATATCAACCCGTGTTTCTTATCGGAATAATCTGACATGGCCTAATAATACCCGATATTTTTATAGTGTCTAATGTTATACTCCCCGTCCTCAAAGATATCCACGCACATGCCATCAATCCTAAATTCGCTTTCGGGATAATATGTATTTGCATACCATGCGCAAAGACGGTTCAACTTGCGCAGCTTAACGTCATCAAGATGCATCTCAGGATTGAAAGGGCTGCCTGTGTAAATCCGCCTGTTCTGTAACGCCTGTGTTAACGGTAAGTGTGGATAACTTTGCCGAACTATATTGCCAGACTTTGCCGAATATTTTAATGCTTTAACCTCTATAAATATAAGCGTATTATCTGGTGATTTTGCAATAATGTCTATTTCGCCAAATGGTGCAATAAAATTGCGCTTTATTATTTTATATCCCTTTTTCACTAGATATCCACAGGCAATATTTTCACCAATAATACCTGTAGATCTTGTTTCACGAGCAGAAAAATTGGACATAAAATAAGTATAATTGTTTCACGTGAAACACTCAACTCGCCATAAAAGATTGAAATATGGTTCAAAATGTTTCACGTGAAACATTTTGAACCATATTTTAGCGAAATTTATGCAAAAAGATGAAAAAATTGTTTCACGTGAAACATATATAGTCCGGCAATGGCGTTTTAAGCGCATTTTTTCGAGATGCGGCATATTGCCTAAACACAATTGTTTCACGATTTGTTTCACACTTAGTTATGTATAGTAAATACGCCACAGGTCACGTTCAAACTTAAATCTTACGCGGCACTGTGCAGGATTTAGTCTTGATTCGTCAGAATTACTAATGTGGAGAATATCCAGAAAGATTATTTTATATGGATCACTTACGATAATAGTTTTTGCCGCAGTAATTTTTGCCAAGGATATACAGCGCAAAGCCGCGTATTTTTACGCAACCATAGGTGCTGACAGGGGAACCGATGCAGCCGATGTGCAGGGATTGCTTGCGACGGATTTTGACCAAGAAGAGGGCGTTGTGCACGAAAGGCGGAGCCCCAACGAAAGTGGAAGCAGATACTGGTGGTTGAACTCAGGGGGAGAGTTTATCGTCCACGACGGAATTGGATCGACTGTGGAGGGAGAGCTTGATAGATTTTCAAAATGGAGGATTGTATACAATATTTCAAATGCGCCGGATACGGACGAAGGCCGCCATCCGCAAAATCTATTCCGACTCATATCCAGAAGTAAGTGGCTCGATGTGCGGCAGGAAATACGATTCAGGGTAACGCGGGACAACATAAGTTCAAGCCCCAACAGGAATGAATCAAATGGAGTTGTTCTTATGAGCAGATACGTGGATGAAAATAATCTGTATTACGCGGGGTTGCGCGTAGACGGGGCGGCGGTCATAAAACGGAAAAAAAACGGCGCGTATGAAACACTTGCCTATAAAAAAGTATTTGAGGGAACGTATGATAGAGAATCGAATCCGAGCCTGCTTCCGAAACTAGAATGGATTACCATGCGATCCGTGACCCAAACATTGTCGGACGGGGGAGTGTTGATTGAACTATGGCAACAGAAAGATGGGGAATGGGAAAAAATTGCAGAAGCTCTTGATGTGAGTGAACTGGCGATACGGCAAACCGGACACGTAGGCACTCGGTCGGACTTTATGGATGTGCAATTTGACGATATTCGTATAGAAGAGATGAATTTTTTATTTTAGATTTTTATGTGATGAGAAAATCCCCTGTACCCACCCATATATTTTAAGAAAAAGTTCTGTACTCGCTATGTAGACATCACAGGTTCCGTAAGGAAGTGTTTGGCGAGTTTGTTTACTGGCTTTACTCACACCTCTGTAGGTCTTATAAAAACGAGTAAGAGGAATTTTTGTAATGTGTGACCAATATTTTTCTGCCGAAATATGGTCTAAGTGTGGGTGAATGTGTACATGAACTTTAATTTTTTCTTCCGACACATTACACACTTTTCTAAAAAACTTAAGAATAAGGCGGATCATCTCAGGATCGCTGTTAGAGAACCTCACCAAGTCTCTCCTGGTTTTTCCTCCCTCTGCCCAATATAAGATAGAACCAATCAGCCAAAGCTCCTTCTTTAAAATTGGAGAAATTTGTGATCGTGCTTTTTGTATAATAATTTCTCTGCGGGCATTTTCATTTTTTAAACGTGTCTGCCGTCTTCTCTCAACCGCTTCTCTTGTATAATTTTTTTGGGACAAAAACTTTTTTTGTTCTGGCGTTAAGGAGACGTTTCTAACCCAAACGCTAACGCTTCCTTTTGCAACACCCAACGTTTTGTAGATATCATTTATTGAGTATCCCTTTTCACGAAGTTAAATGGCTTTATTGCGCTGAAAGTCTTTTGCAAGCATATTACTATATAGTAAGTATATTATAAGGTTCAAATAGAAACAAGTGAATAACTTAATGCTGGAGAACAGTTGTGTTATGAAGATCGTTTGATATAATTTTCCAATAAATAAACGGGCGACTAGCTCAGTTGGTTAGAGCATTCGGTTTACATCCGAAAGGTCAGAGGTTCGACCCCTCTGTCGCCCACTAACGTCACAACTACTCCCTGTCTTTGTTATTGTTTTGATTTCCGTTAAAAAAGTTCTTTATGACAATTTTACGGATGAAAAGTTCAAACACAATTACAAGCACTACCATGCCGGCTATAAACATACCCACTCTCTCGATGCGTTGCCGAAATATGTCGGTTTGATCGGCGAATACGAATCCAATGGACATATACAGTATCGGCCAGATAACGGCACTAATAGGGGAATAGGTGAGTATTTTTTTGAATGGCACGCCCACATATCCAAGTCCGACAAGTATGAACCGATTGAAGTTCCAGGCGAATTTTGAAAACACAATATATGCTCCGGACCATTTCTTCATCCTATCCAGAAAAGTGATTAATTTTGTAAGGTCGAAATACAGGTATTTAGTTCTCTTTTTTCTGCTAAGCCAGTTGCCAATTTTCCAAAAAATAATGTCATGAAGAATGGTTGCCACGAACGCGACTAAAAGCATGCCAAAATAGCTCACATAACGGCCGCGCGCCAAGGCTCCAAGGAGAAGGAGCATAAAATCGCCCTCAATATACATACCGATAAACGCGACGGCATAGATGAGTATCGGGTGTGCCGCATCAAACGCAATAAGCCAGTCCATGCCTGTAAGTGTAAAATGGAAATCTCAAAATGAAAAGTGTATACTTATGACCAGAACTCAAGAACAAAGAAAAGGCCTAAAGAAGTGTTACGGCACCGGATATAAGTTTCGATGCTTTAGTTATGAATAACCTGCACACTTGAGTCCTGGTGCAAATTCGAACATGAGCGGTTTCCGCTTGAGGGAATTCTGTTTTGGCGTTGAAAAATACACTTCCTCTTCCCGATACGGTTTTGACTCGGATAGGATAGGTTGTGAGAATCGACCAATAAAAGGGACCATATGGTATTTGGCTACATCGCATGATCACCGCTAAGCCCCCTCCTTTTCTTTGTTATGACTGCCATACTAGCTAGATGGCAGTCTTTTTTTACCCACTTATTCACTTGAAAAATAGAACCATGGAATTATAATTAGTATAATCAATCCTACTATGGCACGGCTGTCGGACAGAAAAAGAGCGCTCGAACTACGGCTACAAGGACGGAGTTACAGCCAGATCAAGGCTGAATTAAAGGTGAGTAAAAGCACGCTCAGCCTTTGGCTACGCGGCTATCCACTATCAGAGGAACGGATCAGAGAATTAAGGGACTGGAATGAAGTCCGTATTGAAAGGTGTAGAGAAACAAAGCGGAAAAAGAAAGAAAGAAGATTAGAAGAAACACGAAAAAGAATGAAGAAAGAAATTTTCCCCCTAACAATTCGCGATATATTTCTCGCGGGGTTATTCTTGTATTGGGGAGAAGGAGCGAAGACAAGAGTTTCCGATCTTTGTATATCGAATACAGATCCTGGAGTTATTCAATTTTTTATTTTATGGACAACAACCTGTCTAAAGCTTCCACGAGAGAAAATAAGAATTCATCTACATCTTTATAGCGACATGAGCATTGGAAATGAGACAGGGTACTGGTCGTCCGTTTTGAAAGTTCCAAAGGAACAATTTAGAAAGCCTTATATTAAGGAATCCCTAAGTACAAGAATAAATCATTGTAGTTTCAAACACGGCACTTGTAACGCAAGTATAAGCAATGCTAGACTCACGGAGGAAATCATATGTTCTTTGGATATTGTCAAAGAATATTTGAATAAGAATTAATGCGCCCATAGCTCAGTTGGTAGAGCGGCCGTCTTATAAGCGGCAGGTTCCTTGGTTCGAGTCCAAGTGGGCGCACAAAAAATACCCCAACATACTTTAGAATGTTGGGGTATTTTGTTTCTACACCTCGATCAGTTTGAACTTGAACTGCTTTATAAGCGCATCGAAGTCATCACGTTCAAGAGTCTCTTTTTTCATAAGCTCTTTAGCAATGGCTTCAAGCGCAGATTTTCGTTTTGTGATTATTTTTTTGGCGGCGTTATACGCCTTTTCGATGATAGACGAGACCTCTTTATCTATTTCAGCGGCGACCGACTCGGAATAATTTTTTTCATTTGAAATCTCTCTACCAAGAAAGATGAGTTCCTGCGTTTTGCCGAACGTAATCGGCCCGAATTTTTCACTCATTCCGTATTTTGATACCATCTTGCGCGTGATTTCCGATGCAACCGAGAGATCATTGCTTGCGCCGGTGCTGATATCCTTGAACATAATTTCTTCCGTCGCGTACCCGCCGAACGTTACCGCGAGATCCGCGAGAAACTGTTTGCGGGTTTTGAGGTACCGGTCCTCGATGGGGAGCTTGAGTGTGTATCCGCCCGCCTGGCCACGCGCGATAATGGAAACTTTATGCACCGGATCGGCATCTTTCAAGCTTGCCGCGACAAGCGCATGGCCGGCTTCGTGATACGCGGTAATTTCCTTTTCTTTCTTTCCAAACACACGGGAGCGCCGTTCGGGACCAAGAATAACCTTTTCAACCGCCTCGTACAGATCATCCTGCGCGACGACTTTTTTATTCTTCCGAGCGGCAAGTATCGCGCCCTCGTTCATAAGGTTGGCAAGGTCGGCCCCCGAAAACCCCGGTGTGCGCTGAGCAATCCTTGTGTAGTCGATGTCCTTGGCAAGCTTCTTGTTGCGGCCGTGAATTTTAAGTATCGCTTCACGATCTTTAAGATCGGGCAAATCCAATATTACTCGGCGGTCAAATCGTCCCGGCCGGAGCAATGCAGGGTCCAGAATATCGGGTCGATTTGTTGCCGCGAGCACCACGACCTGCGCTTCTTTATCGAATCCATCCATTTCCACGAGTATCTGGTTGAGCGTTTGTTCTCGCTCATCGTGCCCGCCTCCTAAGCCCGCGCCGCGCTCGCGGCCGATCGCGTCTATCTCATCTATAAACAGTATAGAAGGGGCGGCTTTTTTGGCCGTTTGGAATGCATCGCGCGTACGCGAAGCTCCCACTCCCACAAACATTTCAACGAATTCAGACGCGGATATATGGAAATAGGGCACCTGTGCTTCACCCGCCACTGCCCGTGCCAAAAGTGTTTTACCCGTTCCGGGGGGGCCCAACAGCAGTACACCACGTGGAATCTGCGCGCCAAGATCAAGGTATTTTTTGGAATTTTTAAGAAAATCCACCACTTCCACAAGTTCCTGTTTTGCCTCGGTTGCGCCCGCGACGTCCGCGAAGGTGATGCGGTCTTTAAAAGGCGCGAACAAGCGGATATTAGATTTACCGAAGCTTAACGCCTGCGATGCGCCCGAGCGCGCCTGCCTGAACATGAACCAGAACAAAAATCCGATGACCAAGATGGGAATAAGCGTGGGCAGAAGAATGCCACTCCAGAATTTCCATCCCGACGGCTCCTGCACGGTAATGGCGATCTGCGAAAGCTGTTCCGAACTAACGCCAAACTGGCCGAGCGTTTCGGTTAAACTCGTTTCGGCTTCTTTATGGGTTTCGGTTATGGAGTCATCCGAAAGCGTGGCGGTAACGGTGTTTTCTTCCACGGTAAGTGATCGGACCTCGTCTGCCTGTATTTTTTGAGCAAGCTCACTCAGCGAAATGATTTGTGGTTGCTCTCCTGCGGTGTACACCGAGGAAAACAGCAGTATGACGCTGATGAACACGAGTATCGTGACGAATAAGTTTTTGATTATTTTTGAGGACTTCATGATTATCTCTACAAATTACGAATGTATACAAATGTACGTATGTACGAATTAGGATATTTGTAAATTTGTATATCCGTAATTAATTTGTAATTAGTAGACTGTTTGGTGGTATTGTATACGACTCCCGAACAAAAATAAAGATACAATTTTAGTATGTTGCATATTTCCTTGACGGGAGTAGTATATATATATGCTTACCAAAAGTGAACAAATAAAGGTAAAAAAACTCAGAAACAAATTCCCGCAAACCATCCAAGCGCACATAGGCCGTTCAAAAGACGGCGGATTTTGGGCGGAAATAGTGACATTCCATGGCTGCGTAACGCAGGCGGAATCATTTTCCGAGCTTATAGATATGATAAACGACGCTGTCCGCACCTATTTCGGAATCCCTAAAAAATATCTGGCATATATGCCGACATACATCCCCTCGCTGAAAGCGGCTCAATATTTTGACGCGTTTCCAATCCAGCAAAAAGCGGAAATCAAAATGCGAACCTCGGCTGTTCATGAAAAAGCTGTTCGTTAATACAAAGAGCACTTCCTCCTCCGAGCTGGAGCATATCGCACGAAAGTGTGATTTTAGAGTTGTGCAGGGCAAGAAACACACAAAGATTGAAACAACAGACGGAGTATTCATTACAACCGTTCCCCGCCACGCCAAAATAAAGCGCGAAGTTGCAAAAGAAATAGTCAAAAGAATGAACGAACACGGCGCGGGGATTGAATATATATAAAAAAGCCAACCACTAGGGTTGGCTTCAAGGTGTTTAACCTTATTAACGGCAAAAAATGAAAAAAGGGTCATTCGGATGGTAGCGCGGATTTTCTTCGTCTATCGTTTGAGCTCCTATGGTAATTGCTTCATCTGTAAAATGTTCACCCAATGCAAAAATATAATTTCTACCATAGACATCTTTAATAGGATGCATAGCGATCCCAATGCTTCTTGATGCTGTGAGTTTCGGTATATGTATTTCCTGCAGAGCTATATGAAACGCAACTTCCGGCGGGCATATTTTCATTCCACTTCTTAATGCAGTTTCGCATAAGTAATTATAAGTGAAATCTCCACCTGAAATACCAAGCATTGCTCCGTTTACAACAACAATTTCAAGTTTTCTTTGAGGTGTCATCGAAAAAGGCGATAGAATTTTTTCATCAACGTCATCATATAACTCTACCCCTTTGTATTGTATATTGGCCATTAACTCCTCATAGTTCATCGTTCCAACCTGTAATGAAAACGAATTCTCTCTTTCCTCTGGTGCCGAACCGCAAGAATAAAGAACTACCGAGAAAACAAAAAGGAAAAACGAATATTTAATTACCTTTTTCACTTTCTCCTCCTACAGATACAAGTTTTTTATTCCAAACCTTCTTGCTTTTTTAAGCAATGAAGATTTGTTGACGGTTAATGCAATTATGCCCTTAATTTTTTCACTCTTTGCAAACCACTCTTTTCCTTCTTTTTCGTTTGCCTCTGTGTTGAAATCAAAGATGGCAAGAGGTGATCTTTCTGATGCGTACACAACAGGGTGTTCACTATTGTTATACACCTCAAAAAATGTGTCTTCCGTTGCTGTATATAGGGTAATCCCCTTGCTCCACAGAAGCACTTCATACCACTGATCTTGTTCCTTGTCTAAAATTTCATAAACAAGAACATTTGGTTCAATGGAAGAAAGATGCTGTGCAATAATCTTGTAATCCGTTGTTTCAAATTCATCAACAACAGTAACTTTTACACTCGTAAGTTGCACGACCACAGCAATGACAATAATAGCGAGAATAGAAACTAATACAAAAGTTTTTGCTTTCATTTCCGAATCCTTTCATTTGTTGTAAGTTAATATTTTGATTTAAAATTCTGACCGGAAGTATATCATATTTTCTCTAAAAAGTCAATAGCAAAAACAGTGGCTTAAATAGCCACTGTTTTGAATGGATTCCTGCCTGCGGCAGGCAGGCGTGTCGGAGCGCGGAATGATAAGAGGGGAAGATCCTTCGGCAAGCTCAGGATGACGACCGTGCCGTCACTTTTTCAGTTTGAGTATGATCCGCTTCTCCGCTGGTTTGAGCTGGGTAACCACGAATGTGTATTTTTTACCGAGTTCAAGTTCTTTTTTCATATCATCCATACTTGCGAACTCTGAAATGTGAATAAGCCCCTGTAGGTCGTTCCCAAGGCCGACTAGAGCTCCGAACGGATTGTATTTGGAAACCGTCCCTTCAACTTCCTGGTCCACCGCAAACAGCTTCTCTGCTTCGTCCCACGGGTTGGGCTTAAGTGCCTTGAATGAAAGCGATACCTTGCCGTCTTTTATTTCGATAATTTTGGCGCGAAGCGCATCCTGCACTTTCACCACCTCTTTGGGGGAATCGATGAGTCGATGGTCAATCTCGGATATGTGCACGAGCCCTTCAATGTTCGGGTTATCCACGAATCGCACAAACACGCCGAAATCCGCCACTCCTGAAACAATCACTTCAACCGTGTCGCCAACCGTGTATTTTTCAAGCACCTCTTTCATACCCTCTCCGGTCACTTCGCGCTGGGAAAGGATAAGCTTTTCATTCTTCGGATTGAAATCAAGGACTTTCACCTCCATCTCATTGCCGACAAATTTTTTCAGCTCTTCGAGAATCTTATTCTTATTGCCGTCCTCCACATGCGGATAGTTTTCGGTGCTCAGCTGCGACACCGGAATAAATGCCTTGATATTTTGTAGCTCTGTTACGAGGCCGCCGGTGTTCGCGCCAATGATTTTAACGGTGCACAAATCGCCGGAATCTTTCAGCTGGCGTACATCCTGCCAGTTCTTCTGCCACATCGCCTTAGTAAGCGATATATCGGAATACCCCTCGTCATTCTCGGCCTGTAAAACAGTCGCCTGAATCGCGTCTCCTGCCTTGAGGCCCTTGAGTATCTCGCGCGCCTGCACATGTTCTACCCCCCATACGATGCCGGTACCCTTGCCGCGCAGGTCAAAATACGCACGGCGCAGATCTTTGGCCAGCAAGGTGGCTTCAACTGTATCGCCGTCTTTGAGCGGCACAGTCAGCTGCGGGTTTGACCTGAGTATCCGCGCAAGCGGGTGCTCTTTTTTCTTTACATCGTCATTTACTATCTCGATCATATGTGCAGAAACTAGCAGAATATGCATTGCATTGCAAGCAGAAATATGAGAAAATGAACAAAATCTATGATTGTAACTTGGTACGGCGAAGGCTGTTTTAAATTTCAGAACGGTGAAACAACCCTTCTTACCGATCTTCCCGATATGTCATCGGGCCTTACCGCTCCTCGCGGCAAAGTTTCGGTATACGTAAAAACGCTCACTCCCTGGCCCACGGAAGATGAGCACAACAATGCAGAGGTGATGGTCATCGGAGCGGGCGAATACGATGTGCAGGGCGTTCGCATAAAAGGATTTGAACTTGCCGAAGAATCGTCAAAGAATTTTTTCAAGACGATATACGTGGTTGTATGGGACGACATTACGATTGGATTATTAGGACATGTGAGCAGCCCGGTGCCTCCAGCGTCTCTGGAACATTTTGAAGAAATTGACGTACTTGTTACACCAGCAGGGGGCGATCCATTTATCGATCAAAAGGAACTCATAAAGCTTGTAAAACAATTGAATCCGAAAATATATATACCGTCATTCTATAAGATTAATGGACTGAAGCGAAAATCGGCGGACGCGAAGGAAGTACTTGAAGCGCTCAATGGAGGAAGCGAAAAGCCCGAAGAAAAGTTTGTGTTCAAAAAAAAGGACCTTGCCGAGATTAAGAAAACAAAGGTTGTTACACTAAAAACGTAACGAAAGGTTAAATTAGGATCAATATGAGCATAAAGCAACACATCCAGGATATTAGATACGGTGCTTTAGAAAGACGCAAAAAGTGGCTTATTTTCGGCACCGTTATTATGCTCGTCGTAATTCTTCTGTTGTGGATATTCGTGTTCGGCGTGCAGACGACCATTTCGGAGCGGACTGTTTCCGAGGCGGGTCGTGACGGCTCACTGGTAGAATTCTGGGGCGCGTTCAAAGATTCAATCCAATATGCCGAACAGGCGTTTAGCGCGAGTATGGGACTGATACAGAATATAAATGTGGAACAAGCGGCAACAACAACACCGTCCGCGTCGCCAACATCAACCGTAGTAGAATTGCATTAATGATGAATTTTGAATTTCTAATTTCGATTCAATCCGCCAGCTGGCGGATGAATGACTGGAGTTTCGAAATTAATGCATTAAAAATTGATTCGAAATTCGGGACTAGAAATTCGAAATTACTATTATGCCAAAACAAGAAGAACACAAGAATATAGAGCATAAGCAGATAACAGACGCTGAGATAACCACCGAACTTGAAAAATCCTACTTGGATTACGCGATGTCCGTTATCGTGGCTCGCGCGCTTCCCGATGTACGCGACGGTCTGAAGCCCGTGCACCGTAGAATATTGTGGGCGATGTGGGATATGGGGTTGACGCATTCCGCAAAGCTCAAAAAATCCGCAAACGTGGTCGGTGAGGTTTTGGGTAAATATCATCCGCACGGTGATACATCCGTATACGACTCCATGGTTCGTATGGCTCAGAGTTTTTCATTACGGTACCCGCTTATTGAAGGACAGGGGAACTGGGGATCGGTTGATGGGGATAATGCCGCGGCTATGCGTTATACCGAATGCCGACTTTCCAAAATTGCCGAGGAAATGCTCGTGGACATTGAAAAAGACACCGTCGATTTTATCCCAAACTACGACGCTTCGCGCGACGAACCAAAAACCCTTCCATCCAAAATCCCACAGATGCTTTTAAACGGAAGCACGGGAATCGCGGTTGGTATGGCAACCGATATTCCGCCCCACAACCTCACCGAAGTTTCGGACGCACTCTTGTATCTAATAGAAAAACCAAACGCAACGACGCAGGACCTTATGCAGTTTGTGCAGGGACCCGATTTCCCAACCGGCGGCATTATGTATGACCGAAAGGGAATCGTTGAAGCGTACACGACCGGGCAGGGAGCGATTACGAGCAGAGGCAAGGCAGATATCGTAGAGCGAAAAGCCGGTCCCGTTAGAAGCCGCCCTGCCAGAGGCACGGCTACGACCGCCGAGGGGCGATCTGCTTCTAACGGGACGGGGCAATTTAACATCGTTATTTCCGAAATTCCGTATCGCGTGAACAAGGCGGAGCTTGTGCAAAAAATCGCGGTGCTGGTAACGGAAAAAAAGATCGAGGGCATCAAAGATCTACGGGACGAAAGCGATAAAGAAGGGCTTACGGTTGTCATTGAGC
Source organism: Candidatus Wolfebacteria bacterium RIFCSPLOWO2_01_FULL_47_17b (assembly GCA_001793865.1). Taxonomy (GTDB): domain Bacteria; phylum Patescibacteriota; class Minisyncoccia; order UBA6257; family JAGOQP01; genus WO2-47-17b. The sequence continues at coordinate 8,333 of MGIS01000024.1, read as the reverse complement.
TCAAAAACGACGCCGCGCCGCAAAATATACTTAATAAACTCTACAAACTCACCGAGCTGCAAAAGGACTTTCATTTAAATATGATTGGCTTGGTGAATGGCATTCAACCTCAACTGCTTTCGCTCAAAGACGTGCTTGAGCAATACGTTGGCCACCGTCAGATCGTCGTGCGGCGCAGGACTGAGTTTGAGCTTGGTAAGGCAAAAGAGCGTGCCCATATCCTGGAAGGCCTCGTCAAAGCACTGGACCACATAGACGCGGTCATCGCGACCATCAAGAAATCAAAGGACCGGAATGACGCGCACGCCAACCTTATAAAAAAATTCTCACTTACCGATGTACAGGCAACCGCTATCCTGGAGATGCGACTGCAAGCGCTCGCGGCGCTCGAAAGCCAGAAGATCGAAGACGAACTCAAAGAGAAAAAAGCGCTCATAAAAGAGCTGGAGGCGATTCTCGCATCTCCTAAAAAGATTCTTGACGTCATCAAAAAAGAAATCGCGTACGTAAAGGAAACCTATGGAGACGCGCGGCGCACCAAACTCGTTAATTCAAAAATAGGGGAATTTAAAGAAGAGGATCTGGTCGCCGAAGAGGATGTGATCATCACGCTCTCATCAAGCGGGTACATAAAACGCGTGAATCCATCCGTATTCAAAACACAAGGCCGCGGCGGCAAAGGATTGATCGGATCGGATGTGGGCGAGGATGATTTTCTCACGCACATTCTGTACGCCAACACACACGACAACATTCTGTTCTTTACCGATTCCGGAAAAGTATTCCAGACCAAAGTATACGAAGTGCCTCAGGGATCGCGTACCGCAAAGGGCAAAGTTGTCCAGAATTTCCTAGATATGCCTCCGGCGGAAAGCGTCAAAGCAATTGTCGCGTATAATCCCAAAAACAGTCCGTTCGCTTTCCTTGTTATGGCCACGAAGCATGGCGTGATTAAAAAAACGCCTCTTGAGGACTTTGGCAATGTGCGCCGCAATGGAATTATTGCGCTGAAGCTGCGCAAAGGAGACGAGTTGCGGTGGGTAAAGCCATCATCGGGAAAAGATGAAATACTTATCATTACATCGCATGGGCAGTCCATCCGGTTCAAGGAATCGCAACTACGGCCGATGGGAAGAACCGCGGCCGGCGTGAAGGGAGTTACGCTTAAAAAGGAGGATTCCTTAATTGGCATAGACATCTCCGAGGCCGGAGGCAAGGGCAAGATACTGGTGGTGATGGAAAAAGGTTTTGCGAAACAAACGCCCATTAAAGAATATAAAATACAATCACGGGGCGGTCAGGGAGTAAAGACGGCAAAACTCACGGAAAAAACCGGCAACATCGTTGCATTCAAGATACTCGCCGACGAAGAAGAAATTATCGTACTTTCCGCCAAGGGGCAGATAATAAAAACGACCATCGCGGCCATACGCGAAAGCGGACGCGCCACAAGCGGTGTGCGCGTGATGCGCCTGGACGATAAAGACAAGATTGTCGCCATCACATGTATTTAGTATACTAATCGCATGACCTCGCCCATCGGTGATATTCCAAAATCACGTCTTATTATTATCGGCGCAGTGATTGTAGTTATTGTCGTCGCTATTTTGATTTTGCAAGTTCCTCCGAAACCGGGCGGTGATCCAAATCTTCCAGCCGCGGCGAACCTCGTCGTGTGGGGATTGAAAGAAGATCAATCTGCATTTATAGATCTTATAAAAGGATATCAGGCATCGTCAGAGCAAGTTTCAAAATACAAAGTGGAATTTGTGCCGTTTTCTTCCGGGGACGAGCTTGAGCGGACACTGGTGAACGCGCTTGCTGAGAACAGCGGACCCGACATTTTCTATTTCCATAATTCCTGGACCGAAAAGCATAAAGCCAAGGTCCAGCCGGCGACTTCGGCAATCATTTCGACCGCGTCGGTATCTCGGATATATCCACAAACCGTATACGGAGATTTTGTGGACGCAACGGAGTCAGGCGGTGTAACGTACGCGCTCCCGCTCCATATGGACGCGCTTGGGCTCATGTATAATCGCGATATCGTGCAGGCGACCGGCGTCACATTCGATGCGGCGACATGGGAGAATCTTTCCTGGACCGACTTTATACACGTGGCGCAAACAACCAAGCGGGTACAAGGTGGAATGATTGAGCGCGCGGGAACAGCTCTCGGCACCTCGAATAACGTAGCCAATGTGACAGACATTCTTTCGGCGCTCTTATTGCAGTCGGCAACGCCATTTATAGACGCGAGCAATAGAATTGTATTCGGTGGGGATTCCAAAAACGCGTTTCAATTCTACCTGCAGTTCGCGAATCGCTTGAGCGACAATTTTACGTGGGACAGCTCCCGCGCGAATTCTCGCGAAATGTTCGCGCGTAGCGGTGCGGCTACGATCATTGACTACCATTCCTCGCTTGCGGATATCAAACAAAAAAATCAGTTTATAGACGCCCACATCGTGCCTATTCCCCAACTTGAATCCGATGCTACCAAAAAAAGAACCTTTTCATCATATTGGGGACTTGCGGTATCAAATTTCTCAAGGCAAAAATACGCGGCGTGGCACTTTATAAAATTCGCGACCACGAACGAAGCGGCACAAACCGCGTACTTGGAGGCAACGGGTAAATTGCCCGCGCTCATTTCGCTTATAAACAAGCGAATTGCGGCGGACCAGGATAGCGCGTTTCTAAAAAGCTTCGCGTACGCGCGATCGTGGAGGCAAAAGGATCCAAATACAACGCGCATCGTATTCAACGCGCTCATCGATAATGTACAGGCAAACCGCCTGACCATTGACCAGGCGGCAAAATCGGCACAAGATTCATTAAACCAATGAAATATAATATGAAAAAAGAGTCCGAAAGTCGTAAGGTCCGGCCTCGGGGCCTGCGGAGGCCGGACCTTGGTCCCACGAGTTTCGGATACATATTTTCTGCGGCAATCTTTTTACTCATCCTCTCTTTTATTTTTATTCCCCTCCTCGTCAACGCTCAAACCACAACCGACGGCCTGATACGCTGTGGAACGCCGGATGATCCCAATGGTGTCTGCGGCTGGGATGATCTTTTAGACACGCTCAAGCGCGTTATGGACTTTGTGCTTGTATACATAGCCATACCCGTAGCGGTCATCGTGGTTATTATTGGGGGCTTCCAGATGATTTTTTCATTCGGCAACGAGGCAAAGTTTGCGTCGGGACGTAAGATGATTACCAGTGTCGCGGTGGGGCTTGCGATGACATTCGGCGCGTGGCTCATCGTCAAAACCCTGCTTGCAATATTTTTTAACGTATCGTTCTAAAGAAATATAATGCGAATCATGCGAATGCAGAATGCGAATATTGCGAAAAAAGAATCCGAAGGCCGTAAGGTTTGGCCTCGGGGCCTGCGGAGGCCGAACCTTGGTCTCACGAGCCCCGGATGCTTTTTGGCGAGCGCGGCAATCCTTTTGTTTATTTTCCTCTCCGCTCTCCCCGTCTCCGCCCAAATCGTCCCTACCTCAACCGAGCTCATAAACCCCTCCGGCATCAATACATTCGGTCAGCTCTGGAGCACCATTGTGCAATGGCTAACCGCTATTATGGTGCCGATACTCACGATTGTAATTATCATTGGCGGTTTTCAGATGTTTACCGCCCGGGACAACGAAGAGCAATTTACCAAGGGTAAAAAAACCGTCACGTATGCAGTTATCGGCGCGGCAATTGTACTCGTTGCCAACGGCATTATATTGGTCATTCAGTCATTTCTAAATGTAAACTAATGCGAATCATGCGAATGCAAAATGCAAATGCCGCGAAAAAAGACCGTCATTCCCGCGCAAGCGGGAATCCATCTCCTCTGTCATTGCGAGCCGTAGGCGCGGCAATCTTCCTGTTCTTCTCTCTAATCGTTCCCGCCTCCGCCCAAACGGTTCCTCAACCCACGATTTATGTACCCGATCCCACGGGGGGGCAGACGTTTGAGCAACTTTTACAGGCAATAACGGTATGGCTAAACCGCATAGCCGGACCAATCCTTATGATTATCCTCATCATCGGGGCGATACAGATGCTTACCTCACAGGATAACGAAACAAAATTTGCAAAAGGCAAAAAAACAGTCACCTATGCAGTGATCGGAGCGGCGGTGCTTCTTGTTGCGAACGGAATTTACTACGTGGTACAATCATTACTAACACCATAACCATATGAAAAAAACAATTCTTCTCGTGGCTTTCGGGGCGATTATATTTACCCTTTTTTCTTCCTTAGCAATTGCTCAAGGGCCACCAATATCTCCTAGTCCAACTCCTCTGATTGAAAATCCGGAAGAGGTAATAACGGTAGCCGAAAATATAGCCACATGGGTATACCGGCTCTTCTTCGTTATAGCGGTACTCTACATACTTCTTGCGGCATTTACCTATTTGACGGCAAAGGACAGCGCCGACAAGGTTAAAAAAGCACAGGTAAGTCTGCGCAACGCGGTCATCGCAATCATCATCGCGCTCGTTTCAACGGGAGTATCTCTGCTTATTAAGCAATTTATCCAACCATGAGCAAAAAAATGTCATTGCGAGTCCTGGGCGCGGTAATCTCATTGCTTGTACTTATCGCCATTCCGTTGACAACCGCTGCGCAAAGCGATGACTACATCGCCCCGCTCAACACAGGCAACACCGAATCGCCCGTGCAGAATACAGGCCAGCTCTACGATCTCCTCATAACGGTTGTACAGTGGGTGTATACGATATTTTATGTAATCGCGGTTTTGTTTATACTTATAGCGGCATATAATTTCATAACCGGAGCGCAGAGCGAAGACAAAATCAAAACAGCCAAAGCGCAATTAAAATACGCAGTTATCGCCATAGCGATAGCGCTCGTGTCCACCGGAGTGTCGGCGCTTGTGAAGAACTTTATTGAAAATCCAGACGGTGGAGCACAGCCCGCCGGACAAAGCAGAAATTTCAATCAACGACAATAAATGCTGTCATGCCGGACTCGATCCGGAATCCAGTTTGTCTTTCCGACACCAATTTGCTAGCATAAAAGCATTAACAATTAATGAAAGGTCGCTTAGTCCCGTTAGAGGCAAGGCTCTCTAATCGGGATCCAAAACACCAATGTATATGAAAAAGTTTTCAAAAATCGCAGCAGTAGGAATATTCGCCATTTTGGCTATGCTTGTTGTAGCACCGGTCGTACTTGCACAGCAACCAGGCGAAATACCGGGAGGGTTCGTTGAACAAGCAGATGCGCCGACCACCGTGGGAGGATGGGTTGATATTCTCATCACCGTTGTGCAGTGGTTCTACACGATCGTATTTATCATTGCGGTCCTGTTCATTCTGCTTGCCGCATGGAACTTCATTACGAGTAAAGGAGATCCGGAAAAAACGAAAACCGCTCGCTCCCAGCTTCTATACGCGGTCGTCGGTATTGCGGTTGCGCTTATCTCGTACGTAATTATTTACTTCGTTGAGAACGCACTCTCAACCGGAGCACAAGTGTAAGCACGGTTATTCTGAACAAAAAAACCACCGAGTCTAAACCCGGTGGTTTTTGTTTTAATTTAATTATGCTGAACATTAATAAAATCCATCTCGACGTCCCGATCGGGGCTCATAAGCGTAATGCTCTTGGGCCAGAACCAAACGTCTTGATCGAGATCAAATGTGACATACTGAATAGATGATTCATTTATTTTATAAATGATCTTACTATCCTCGGGAACCGTTTTCGTATCAAACCGCATTCCTTTTGGGTAATTATCACGATAATAGATCGTCTTCCACACTCCCTTTGGCAGGAATAGATGATAACGATCATCAACATACTCTTTTCCCGGCGGAGCAGGCTGCTCATCTTGGACAGGAGGTTTTGTATCCCCTCCCGAAAGATCCCGGGGGGATTTTTTCGGAAGAGAAAATATTATGATGAGAATTACAGCAACTGATAAGAAAAATACCCCTAGATTTCTGATGATTTTCTTTCCGTCCTTCACTTTGAGCCTCCTTTCGATTGTTTGCCACCAGCTACCCTATCCGCAAGGTTAAAGAGCGGAGCGAGTATAGTTGCGATCGGATCGGAAGAGTCAATGAAAATTCTTCTTATTTCCTCGTTCGCTTTGTTCCTTTCGGATCTGAGGCTCGCCAAGAAATTAGTAAGTTTCTTTTCGTCAGAAAGAAGAGTATTAACTTTTTCCTGGATATTTTTGTCCGCTTCTATCTTCTTTTCCGGACTTAATTCGTCATAATTCTTATAGAGAGACATCCTATAGAAAGCATTTACAGCAAGTCCAAGAGTTTCCATGTCTATTACGTCCTTCATTCTTTCTGGGAATTCTGAAGTTGCTTCCTGGAGCTTTTCTTTAAATTTATCATTTGGCACCACAGACTCACAGTATAACCTTACTATCCTTAACCCCGTGCGCTCATCCGTATATTCATCTTTCCCCTCTTTTAGCTGAACCCGAAGCCCTTCGGCTTTCTTCTTATTCTCTTTCTCTACATCCGACATGTGTACCTCGAGCTTCGGTTGTCCTGGAATAATTTTTCTCTTTTGCTCTGGGGTTAATGTTGTATCAGCCTTATATTTCTCAACTTCTTCATCTGAGTATCGGGGGATAGGTTGATCCATAAGCATCGCCATCACAATACGAGAAAATTTATCCGAAGCGCCCATAGCCTCTTTATAATTTCTGGGGTATTGATTCGGTACCTGAGCAGCTCCTCTCGTACCTTCCCGTATCTTTGCATAAATGCGCTCATAAGGGTCAATTACTTGAGGGGCCTTATAAACATTCCATTGATATGCAACAAAAACCCAGTTAGCGTACATCTCTACCTCGTCCTGCGTGTAAACATTGTCAACACGCAAGGACGTTGTTATCTCTTTTACCTCGACGGGTATATGGGTGTGCATTACAGGAATAAGCCACGAAAGACCCTCTGGTAAAATACAGGGAGGAGATATCTTATACAGTGTCTTGGCAATAAATTTACCGTAATCTCTAACATATCTATCCCACAAGACCTCTTCTTTTTCGATTCTTTCTCCAAAATATTCCAATATTCCTCTATGCGCCGTTTCTACATTGTATAATCCGGCGTATATCAGCAAAAACAATATTCCTATCGAGAATAAAAAGAATATAAGGGAAACAAGAGGATCGAACAGATAAATCAATCCACTCGCTACTACCACAGACCCTAGGACCAAAAACAAAAGCTTTATTTTGGACACCTTTTTCGAAGGAACAAGGGGTTTTTCTAAATTTTCTCTCTTCCCCCTTCTTCTTAGTAGCAAAAGAAAGATAATTAGAATTACCACTATAATGATGCGCTCGGGAGAGAAAACATCTAGCATTTTCTCATCTCCTTTCTTTTATTTATTTTTAATTAATTTAACTGACTATATTATATCATACCCACAGAAAAAATCAACCCCATACCGCTAGGCACCAGCCGGGGGGCAGGATCCCTATAAACGCCCTAAAACCTTGTAAAAACACACATTTTTCGTATAGTGACACTATCCGCGGGCGAGTGGTAATCCGCTGGCCGGCGGATGGCATACATATGCCGAAGTGGCGAAACTGGCTATACGCACTAGCTTTAGGAGCTAGCGGGGAAACCCATGAGAGTTCGAATCTCTCCTTCGGCACCACATAGGAAAAGTCAAAGAGTTTTGGTTCGCCTCGCTTCGCTCGGCGACTAATTCGTATTCAATTTTGGGGGTAAAAACGAATTCGCGATTTCGCATTTTGGGGGAAGAAAATTTTTTAATCCTTAATTTCTAAGACTTATGAAATACATACTTTACGCACGAAAGAGTACCGAAGAGGACGACCGACAAGTGCTTTCGATTGAAGCGCAACTCGTAGAGTTGCAAGAGTATGCCGCCAAAGAAAAACTTGAAATTGTTGCCTCGCTTTGCGAGGCGAAAACCGCAAAAGAACCCGGGCGAATTAAATTCGCAGAAATGTTGTCATTGATTGAGAGAGGAAAAGCAGACGGAATTATTTCGTGGCACCCCGATAGATTGGCAAGAAACAGCGTTGATGGTGGGAAAATAATTCACTTCGTAGATCGCGGCTTGATTAAGTCCCTCAAATTTCCAACCTTTTGGTTTGAGGCAACGCCACAAGGACTTTTCATGCTCAATATCGCTTTCGGGCAATCCAAATATTTTGTAGATAATTTGCGAGAGAATGTGAAGCGAGGTTTAAGGCAGAAAATCAGAAATGGTGTTTGGCCCGGCTGGGCTCCGGTGGGCTATCTCAATAACCCCAAGACACGCGGTATTGATGTTGATAGCGACAAAGCCCCTAAAGTA
>MGIS01000023.1:136572-170580 GCA_001793865.1 Candidatus Wolfebacteria bacterium RIFCSPLOWO2_01_FULL_47_17b | reverse complement strand
TGGCGGACAATCGACCATTTCTGCTGTGTAGTGAATGATTGATAGGACATAGGTTTGTGTGCCGATTCTATGTCCAAAATGTGCTGAGCTCAACTACTGCATGACAAACGACGGAGGTTTTGGTACACTGTAAGGCATGAAATCATTCACTATAAAAGAGGCGTTTTCGTTCGGATGGTCGAAATATAAAGAGCATTGGAAGTTTCTGGTGCCGCTATTTATCGCTCTGGGGATTTTCTACGCGCTGGTTTCGTGGGGATCAAATCCCGGAGGAGATCCGCAGGAAGCAAACTGGCTGGTACAGGCGATTGGCAATATTATAGGCGTGTATATTTCCATAGGGATCATTAACGTGTATCTGCGCATATACCGCGGAGAGCGCATCGAGGTTAAGAATTTATTCCTGTCGTGGGATATATTTTGGAAAAGCATCATCGGAGGCATTCTTGTATCGCTCACCGTGCTTGTCGGATTCATACTTCTTATCGTGCCCGGACTCATATGGATGTTTACGTACTACTTCTACTCATACATTATTATTGAAAAGGCGGTTGGACCGATTGAGGCCATGAAAACGAGCCGAAAAATTACCGTTGGAGATCGCTGGCACCTTGTTGGGTTTACGATCGTAGTGGTGCTGGCAAATATTGTGGGGGCCATGATTGTAGGGATTGGATTGCTCGTGTCTATTCCACTTACCTCGCTTGCGACAGTGTGGGTGTATAAGAAGCTACAGGAAAAGAAACTGGATTCCGTGCCGGAGCACGGAATAACCCATCCTTCGCGTGAAGCTACGGAGGGCGAGGCAGGAGGGATTACTTCCCCCGCATCAAGTGCGGGGTCGCAATGACGGATTTTCGTATATTCGTACGTTATTCGTATTTCGTAGAGACTTCATGACTTTTTACCGATGGATGGAGATAGTGCCCGCCCTTCTGGTGTGGGGGACGCTGGCACTTTTGGCGGCGCTTTCGTTTCTTTTGCCCGCGTGGATAGCGGTGTTCATAATCATATTCGATATCTATTGGTTTTTGAAAACCCTCTACTTTACCATTCATCTGCAAAGCGGATACCGGCTCCTGCGGAGGAATATGCGAAAAAATTGGCTGGAGGAATTGGAAAAAATACGATCATGGAAAGAGGTGGAGCACCTTATTGTACTGCCGATGTACAAGGAGGCGTATGAGGTAGTGCGGGAAACATTCCTGCAACTCGCGCAGTCCAACTACCCGAAAGATAAATTCCATATCGTGCTTGGGTTGGAAGAAAAAGCGGGCGAGCACGCACAGGAAGTCGCCAAAAAAATACAAGAAGAATTTAGGGATGCTTTTGGCTCGCTTCTGGCGACAACGCATCCATACGGGCTTCCGGACGAAAAACCCGGCAAAAGCTCCAACGAAACCTGGGCGGCGAAAGAAGCCATTAAGGGGTGCATTGATGCAAAAAACATTCCGTATGAACGGGTGCTTGTCTCTACATTCGACGTGGATACGCAAATTTATCCGGATTATTTCGGCATACTTACCTACACGTTTCTGACGGCGCCGCACCCCCAGCGATCAAGCTACCAGCCAGTGCCGTTTTTTTTGAACAATATTTTCGAAGCGCCGGCGCTTTCGCGCATCATAGGGTTTTCAGGGACGTTCTGGCACTTGATGCAGCAATCCATGCCCGAAAAGCTGGTTACCTTTTCATCTCATTCCATGCCGCTTCAGCCGCTTATAGACGTCGGCTTTTGGCAAAGGGATATCGTGTCGGAAGATTCCCGGATATTTTTTCAGTGTCTACTGCATTTCAAAGGCGATTGGCGCACGGTGCCGCTGTTCTATCCTGTTTCGATGGATGCAAACGTAGGAGCTTCATTTTGGCAAACGCTGGTAAATCTCTATAAACAGCAGCGCAGATGGGCGTGGGGGAGTGAAAATATCGCGTATCTTTTGAATAAATTCAGGGAAAACAAATCTATTCCGCTGTATAAAAAATGGTACTGGGGATTCCAGCAGCTAGAGGGCTTCCATTCCTGGGCAACGAACTCGCTTATTATCTTCTCGCTGGGTTGGCTGCCGCTTTTGATAGGAGGGCAGCAGTTTCGCATAAGCATACTTGCCTATAACCTGCCTTCAATAACATCGCAAATTATGATGTTTACGTCCATAGGCATTGTGACCTGCATTGTGCTCAGCGTGGTACTCCTGCCCCGCTCGAAGCCGCTTAAATGGTATCAGTATCTGTACCACGCGGTAAGCTGGGTGCTGACGCCCATCACACTCACCATATTTGGGGCATTCCCCGCGATTGAAGCGCAAACACGCCTAGCCCTTTCGGGGGAATTCCGCCTTGATTTTTGGGTAACACCCAAACACAGAAAGAAATAAATCCCCACACCAAACGAGCATAGCGCACTGCGATTCCGTGAATAAAACACTCGTTATGGTGTGGGGATAAATGTTATCCACAGTACTTCCCCGGGCGGGTGTGTTATACTTCACATAACATGACAAAAAGAGATTTTACCGCGGCGGTCATAGCGGGATTGTTGATAGGCGGATTTGCGGCGCTTATCGCAAAAAGTCTGGAACGGGAAAGCGCGTTTTTATATGATCTTGGCCTGAACGGCTGGCGGCTAGCATCCATCGTCGCCGCATGTTTCGGTATCGTGTGCCTTATTATAGCCATCGGGAGTTTTATCGGGCGCAAAGTCAAAACCGTATACGAGGCGGTAAAATTTTTGATAGTAGGCGGGCTCAATACGCTTGTGGACTTCGGGGTGTTAAACATCCTCATTCTCATCTTCAGCGCGGCATCGGGGACGCTCTACACGATCTTCAAAGCAGTCTCCTTTATTGTAGCAGTTCTTAATAGCTACGCATGGAACAAGCTCTGGACGTTCGGGTCTCACGAAAAAACCGATGCCAAAAAGATTATCCGCTTCTTTACCGTCAGTATTATAGGGTTCGGCATAAATGTCATTATTGCATCCATTATCGTAAATGTATTAGCGCCGCCCGCCGGGTCGTCAGAAACGCTCTGGGCAAATGTTGGAGCGATAGTGGCGACGGTGGCATCGATGGTATGGAATTTCATTGGATACAAATATTTTGTCTTTCACCGAAAGGAGGGGACGCTGTTCGTACATCATAGCGAGCGAAAGAGCTAACGGGCTTGACATATAAAAGCGAGGGGAGTATACTACTCGAGTATTGAGGAGTGGATTCCCTAGAGTTTCTAAGGAGCTATCTTCTTTTCCCAGCACCATGCAAATGGTGCTGGGTTTTTATCCACATCCTTGCCCTTGAACTGATTTTGCCTATTTACTATAATGGTGATATCGTATAGGTGGGTGGCGAGCGAGCACTCACTCAATACAAAAAAAAGGAGGTCTACCCTCGCCCCCACACCAATTGTTGCAGGGGATGTAATAAAGCACTGTCTTGAGCCGTGAGGCGACTACGTCTTTAGATTGTGCGTAAGCATCGGCTGTGCCGCAATTGGTGTGGGGGCTCGTCCCTCACCATTACATTGAGTCGGGTGGGAGACAAAAATCCGCTGCGAGCTGACAGCCCTCGCAGCGGATTTTTGTTATTCAAGATGGACGGATTTTTTGAATAGCTTCAAGTACGCGGCAAGATAAGGATATTCTTTGAGCTCGGGGTCTTCTTCTAGTAGTTTTTGCGCTTGTTCCCGTGCTCCCAGTACAAGCTCAGGGTTTTGGATCGCCTTCATTGCCACGTCGGGAAGTCCTGTCTGTACATCGCCTAAAAACTGCCCCGGACCTCGCATCTTAAGATCCATCTCCGCGAGTTGGAATCCGTTCTTTGCCTGCACGAGCGCCCGTAGGCGGGCGCTGGTTGTTTTGGATTGCACATCGGAAAGCAGGAAACAATACGACTGTTCTTCGCCCCGTCCCACGCGTCCGCGAAACTGGTACAACTGTGAAAGCCCGAATCGATCGGACCCTTCGATCATCATAATGGTGGCATTGGGTACATCCACACCAACTTCAATGACAGATGTGGTGACTAGCATATCGATTTTACCGTCCTTAAAATCTTGCATGATTTTATTCTTTTCCTGCGCTTTCATCCTTCCATGAAGCATTTCTGCTCGAAACCCGGTGGATCCCGGCTTTCGCCAGGATGACAGCATTGCTGTCAGCTTTTCATATTCTTCCTTTACCGACTTTACCTCGAGATTGAATAACTGGCGCGGAGAAAGCGGTACATCCGGGTCAGCTGGTTCGATGCGCGGGCACACCACGTAGGCCTGGTGGCCCTTTTTGATCTCCGTACGGATGAAATCGTACGTTTCCTGCCGCTTGGCAGGGGAAACGACTTTTGTTTCTATCTTTTTACGCCCCTTCGGCAGCTCGGAAATAATCGAAAGATCAAGGTCTCCATACGCGGTCATAGCTAGTGTTCGCGGTATCGGTGTAGCCGACATCGATAGCAGATGTGCACCAAACACACCTTTGTCGGCGTCGGTGCGGCTCAAAAGCTCTGCTCGTTGACGAACCCCCCATCTATGCTGCTCATCTATAACCAAAAATCCAAGCCGGTGGAATGAAATATGTTTTTGTATGACCGCATGCGTGCCTATAACGATCTTCGCTTGGCCGGATGCAATATGCTCCAAGGCCTGTTTTTTGGACAATTCGGATTCAAGCCCCTCTCCGGCAAACAGCGCGTACTTGGACGCGGTTGCGAGTATAATGAGCGGTGGTTCGACTTCAAACGTGCTATAAAACTTTTTGAATGTATCGAAATGCTGATGCGCGAGCACCTCGGTGGGAACGAGTATGGCCGTCTGGTGCCCGTGTCCCGCGACAACCCGCGCCGCAATGGCTGAAACAACGGTTTTCCCCGATCCTACATCTCCCTGCAACAGGCGCTGTGTTGGGTGGTCCAAAGCAAGATCCTCAAGTATTTCGTGCAATGCCTTTTTTTGGCTTAGCGTGAGCTCGAACGGTAGCCGAGACAGCCACACCTTGATAATATCGGCATCGTAGGGATACGGCACTGCTTTTTCCTGCGATAATTTCTGCCGCTCGCTGAAGTGCAGAAGCTGCAGCAAAAAAAGATCCTGAAGCAAAAATCGCTTTTGCGCCGATTCGGCTTCCTGTATCGTGCTGGGGTAATGTATATGTAAGAATGCCTCGTATACGGGCGGCAAGCCGTATGTTTCCAAAAGCGACTCCGGCAGAAATTCCGGTATATCCTGTATCAGCGGCATCACCTTGCTCAAAGCAAATCGTATAAGTTTGGACGTAACTCCTTTTGTTTCGGGGTACACCGGTACCAACCGCCCCGTGTGCCTATGCATAGATCCCTGAGATGAAACAACTTCGAATATGGGGGATGCCAAGTACAGCTTTTTTCCGTCGTGCAGGACCTTACCGGCGACATGTATGGACTGGCCCTCTTTGAACGTGGATATGAGAAACTTCTGGTTGAACCACACGCAGTTCAGCTTTCCCGTTTCGTCCACGATGCGGGCGGTTACGACCCACATCTTTCTGCGGTACGTCTTTGAAAGCGAAACTTTTTCTATGACTCCATAAAACGTGGCGACAACTCCCTCTTCCGCCCCCGCGATAGGCAAAATTTTTGAAAAATCCATATACCGGAAAGGGAAGTGGTACAAAAGGTCTTTAACGGTTCTGATGTCGAGCTTGTCCAAACTGTCCAAAAACCGGGCTCCTATGCCTTTAATGTCCGCAAGAGGTGTCGCGAGGGTAACATGCATATATTAGTAACTATAGCACAATCATTGACGTGCAAGCAGAAATACAGTAGGGTGCAAGCAGTTTTTTACAATAAAAAAAGGAATACATAATGGAAAAATATGTGATAAAACGCACAAAGGCTTATGAAGTATTTGATAAGCTTATGTATGCTTACCAACATAAAAAATTTCCGTATAACCTTCCCACAGCTCAGCCACCGCAAATTATTGAAAATATGCCAAAAGGCCTGGTTTTCAGAACACGAGAGCACGCATGCTACCTCTTCTGCCTTTGTTATTATATGCGCGGGGAAATTAGAAGCGACGTTGCGATGTGATGCGCTGTGGATTCTTTCGAGGACGCTTTGCAGAAGACATCCGGGGAACAACTCGCACCATGGTGAATACAAAGCGCGGAAGACGGAACTCATACCACGGAAAGTAGCATGGGATAAAACATCGCAAAGGCGTACCTACTTCGAGACATGTGGGAAATGCCCCGTGCAAGCGACATGTGAATTCAACGTGCCGTCAGCGGAATACTACAGAAGAGGAGTGCTCCAGAAGAGGGGGAAGCGAGAGAAGCCACCAGATCTTTTTGTAGATGATGCTGATCTAATAAAAAAATAAATGCCGCGCAGATGTACTATCTGGCGGCATTTTTTATGCTACTTTTTCAAGTCTGGAAAGAAGTGCTTCAGTTTTATCAACGGCGGCCATTGCCTCCAGCATATCGGCAACTTTTTCCAGATGAGGGATGAGCTTTTTAAAAAGCTCGACCTGTTTTCTGAAAACGGCAAGCGGGCCTTTCATGGAAAATGGAGAATCTTCCAATCCAAGCAGGCGATGTTCAAAAAGATATAGCATTCGCAGAAAATAAGCATTCGATGCATAGAACATATCGGAAGTGTTCTTCTCTATGCTTCTACGCCTTTGTGACCGGAGGAGATCTTCGTGCGATTCAGTGTCAAATATATCCAAAAGGGAAGTTTGGTCACTCGAATAATTTTTCAGATACTTGCTTACTGTATTTTTGAACGTCGAAACATTTTGTGAATGAAGAGAAGATCGTATGAACCAATCCTCCAGGTTTCTGCCAGTCACACTAGCCATCTGTAGCCGGGCAAGTTCACATGCCATGCCGTATTGAAGATTTCCATCAAACACGCATTCCTGAATGTATTCGGGAAGTTGTGCAAACCGCAAAGAAGTTGCTATGACCTGAGGGCTTCTTCCGACCATGCGTCCGAATTCCATAAGCGTGATCTTCTCGCGGACCTTTTTCAGATAGTTATAAAATCTGTAGTAGAAGATCGCCTCTTCTTCTGGCCGAACTGATCTGTTCGTATTCTCGCTTCCTTGAAGCGCGATAAGATCTTCGGAGCTCATTTTTGGGCATACCGTTGTTCGAATGATCCTATACCCTCCGTAGAGTTCCTGGAGATATTTGTGGGCACGTATTCGCCGCTCTCCTGCGACAAGAATCAAGAATTTTCTGTTTCGTGGTCTAAGATTGCTAAAACGAACGTGTGTTTTTTGAACGCTATTAATGACGTTTAGATGTCCGCGGGCTTCCTTATCGTTTAATTCGGCAACCGTAACAGGATGTATGAGACCGTTCCTATGTATACTCTCTGCCAGTTCTTGTGTCCCGTCAAATGTCCTTCTCATCTGAGGGAGCACGTTTATATGAGCGATATTCAGATATCGCTCGTCTGCTTTACGTTTTTTCGCTTCCATCAGATGATTTCCTTTTATTTGTTTATAAATATTTTACAACTGTCTTTAGGTTAGAATGTTCAGCATCGGCTGTCAACACGGCGTTTTGACAAGCATTCAGGCGCATGTTACAAGAAAGGCAGTTAATTACATTTCAAAAACAAACAATAAGGTGAAGAAGTGAAACAATATCTTGATATTTTAGAAGATACACTTAAGAACGGCTGGGATCGCGTAAGTCGTCCAAGACTTGACGGAAAACAGGTGATAGCGCGAACAAGTAGAAAATTTGCAAGAGAAATGAGGTTTGATCTTACCAACGGGAAATTTCCTATTGTCACAACAAAACCGGTTCCATTCCGACTGGTAGCACTTGAACTCGCCGCATTCATCGCTGCGACAGATGATGTGCGGGAAATGAACAAAGTTGGTTTGCACATATGGGATGGCAACGCATATTCAGAATGGTGGGAGAAATATAGAGAATATAAAGGACATCTAGGAAGAATTTATGGAGTTGAATGGATTCATTTTTCATCTCCTTGGGATCCGACCGGTGAGGTTAATCAGCTTGCGTGGCTCATAAATATGATTCGCGCAAATCCAAATGACAGAAGGATGATAATTTGTGGTTGGAATCCGGCAGCCGTACAGGCAAATAAAGTTAGCTTACCACCCTGTCATGTGATGGTGCACTTCGACATTATTGATGGAAAAATTCATTTCATGATGTATCAAAGGAGCTGTGATATGGTTCTGGGAGTTCCGTTTAATACTCCAAGCTACGAACTTTTCGGATCTCTTATTGGGCATATAACGGGATACCCGCTTGCGGAATTTGTGCATATTCTCGGTGATCATCATATATATGAGAACCACTACGAAGCTGCTCGAACCCAGATTGAACGCAAGCCGCTTGAATTTCCCACTCTCTGGATCAATCCTGAAATCAAAGAAATTGATGATTTTCGACTAGATAAGATGGTTAAACGAGTAGAAACAGAAGATGATTTTGTTTCTGGCAGAAGGAAGCCGATCACTGTGATCGATGACTATGTACAGCTCGTGGGATACAAATATCACGAGAAATTACCAGGCGACCAAAGAATGGCCGTATAAGCATTGCTTCAAGCAAGTCATGTGCGGCTTGCTTTTTTACTTCTGTATGAGTAGGGTGTGAAAAGACAAATTTACAAAAAAAGGAGTGCGTAATGAAGAAGAAACTTTTTATTGTGTTTGATGGGCCGGAGGGTGGTGGGAAAAGTACGATAATTGAAAAACTTCGGAAGTATCTGCAGGGGCAAGGCTACAGAGTGTTCACGACCAAAGAACCGGGCGGAGGTGATCCTGTTTGTGTTGATATCCGCAAAATTCTTCTAGATCCCAAACACAAAGGAGGATTTAACAAAAAAACCGAACTGTTTTTATTCTGTGGAGATCGCGCTCAACACATTGAAGAAGTAGTTAAGCCGGTATTAGAAGATCTTAATGTATATGAAAATACGATTGTTCTTTGCGATCGATTCGAAGCGGTTATGTACGCGTATCAATATTTCACACGCGGTGCATGCACGCTGGATGAATTCCGTTTGTTGAATAATTATGCAACGGGCGGATTGAAACCTGATTTTACATTTATTCTTGATATTGATCATAAAATCGGGAAAATGAGGAATACAAAGAATGGAAAGAAAGACCGCTTTGAAATCGAGGATCCAGACTTCCATAATAAAGCGCGAGAGGGATTCAAAGAATATTGCAGAACAGAGCTCTTCCCAGGCACATGGATGATTGTGGACGCAAGTAAAAATATCGAAGAAGTCTTTGAAGTGATTCGGGATAAATTTGATGAATTATTGCGTGTGCGCAAAGCTTCATAGGAGGGGTAACCCTCCTTTTTATTTGACTTCGTATCAGATTTATATTAAAAAAAGAATAGTAAAATACCCAAAACTAAATAATAGAAGGACAAAAGCAATGAATATCAAGCCTTTAAACAGCGTTCGCGTAAAAAAGCTCTATTCCGGAGCGCTGATACCAAAGAGAGCAAGTGATGGAGCAGTTGGTTATGATGTATTCGCTTACCACATTATAGATAAAGAAACGAAAGAAGAGATAAATGATGCTTTGCCATACATTCTACATCCTGATGAGAGTGTGCTCGTGGGCACAGGGGTGGCTTTTGCAATATCACCATCATATGAATGTCAGGTGTGACCCCGATCAGGACTCGCAAATAAACACGATATTGAACTCTCAAATTCCCCAGGAACAGTTGATCCAGATTTCAGAGGGGAGGCTGGTATTCTGCTTAGAAATCGTGGGAAGAAAAAATTCATAATTGATAAGGACATGCGTGTGGCTCAGCTTATATTTTCGAAAGTGGAGCTTCCCCACTTTATTGAAGTTGATGAATTACCTCCTACCACTAGAAATGCGGGCGGGTTCGGATCAACCGGGCTCTTTGATGTTCCGTTAGGCGAAGAGCAGTACCTTATGGAACAAATGAAATGGGACGAATACTTCATGGGGATTGCGGTTAGAGCTTCGTTTTTGTCAGATTGCCTGCGTGGCGCCATAAAAAACGGTGCGGGAAACTACGTGGGATCAGCTAGGCGTTTCGGGTGCATTATTACAAAGAATCGCAATATCATCGCCCAAGGATTCAACCGCAGAACCTCCGAATGCAGCTTAGAGCAGGGATGCATACGAGAAAGAGAAAATATTCCGAGTGGAACGTCAAATGATAGAGGATGTCTGCATGCTGAATATGTTGCCGTCCAGAACCACGGAATGTCCGGAGGGACCTCATTGATTGGTGCAACCGTATACATAAACGCAGAGCCATGTATCATGTGCGCAAAACTTCTCATAGGTTGCGGTATTTCTGCAATTGTAGTCCCGGAGGGTGTATACCCGAATAATGGACTAAAACTCTTCGAAGAAGCAGATATAGAAATCCGGCATGCAAAGATTGATATAGAGGTTCCATCATGAGGATTGTCATAGATGGCGCATACATCAGAGTGGAAAGCCGAATGAAGGAGAAGACGACATTCAATGCTTGTTGAGGGAATGTACCATTGAAGAACTTCCAAATACCCAAATAACGCTTGTCAAAAAATTCTTTGGAAAATTCACTGGCACGGCTCCACACACAGGCGATGTGGTGGAGACAAAGGTGTATTTTGTGGATATGGAAGGTGATTTCGTCCCAGCGGCTGAAATTTCAGAAAGCAGATTCTTCACGCATTTCGATTGCGTAAATGAGAAACTCTCGGACGCAACCAGAAAAATCGCGGATGAATTAAAAAAGAACGGCTACTTATAAAGTAGCCGTTTTATTAGAAAATAATTGCCGTACGGACGCCCTTTTTGTTGCGTTCACGGGCGGCCTCAAGTAGTTCTTTGAACCCCGGATCAGCATCACTCAGCCGGACCAGTTTCCTGTGCAATACGAAAAGAGGGTCAACGTGTCGGAATTTTTTAATTTCAGGAGTTTCTCTAATTGGATGCCCATCAAGACTTTTTGCCGTCATTTTAAAAAGAGCAAGCCGTATACGCCAATCCTCCGCTGATTCGAGCTTTTCTATGATCGCGGTTTCTTTTCCGTTCAAAAGCTCCTCAATTGAAAGAATGTTCGATTCCACTGCATATCGGAACATCTCAGCAAAATTTTTATACCGAGAAGTTGCTTCGTAACTTCCCCAGTTCCGCTCTTGTCTCTCGAGAAACCGAATCGCAAATAACCGAGCCGAACGCATAGTATCAAACGCGAAACTTCCGTTGCGTACCGTAAGATGATTCAAGCAATAGTGCGCATCGTCATTGGAAAATTCCCGTAGTGCATAATCAATCCTATCGGCACATATATCTGGGATTTCACGTTCAAGCAAGCCAAAATCATTTTCCAGGATAACATCAATGCTTATACCATAAGAGGCTAATATACCGGGAATTTCAGAATTGTGGAGGAATTCCGCGTGGCGATCATCTTGGTGCAACTCCTCTCCGCCTTTTCCGTTTATTACCCAGTCAATAACATGACTGAAAGGAGTGTGGCTTATATCGTGGATAAGCCCTGCAATTTGCTCCGCAATACTTGCTTTATGTGAACGAAGCAATAGAAATACGCCTATGGAATGATCGTATCTGCTGAATCCTTTCAGATGGTAATACCTATCCGGAATCCCCAACTGTGAGATATCCTTAAGCCGCTGCATGGCCGGAGAATTGATGAGGTCAATGATCACCGGTTCGCCTATGCTAAAGGTTCCGTATATCCCGTCTGTTATCTTCACTTTTTCACCTTTTGTGTTGTTTTGATATTCTGCCAATAATGTAATGCATACCGTATTGAAATGCAACCGATTCAATGATTAAATAGCTATATTGCGCCCATCGTTCAATGGATAGGACGTCCCGATGATATGCGTCTGTCGTTCAATGGATAGGACGCGGGATTGCGGATCCCGTAATAGGGGTTCGACTCCTCTCAGACGCACAAATGGCATATATCGGGATAATTGAAGTTCGACTCTTCATGGGCGCACAAAATAAATCGTCCGCATGGCGGCGCCTCCTTTAGGAAAGGAGGAATTTTGTGATATATTTATCCCATGACAAAACCATACATACGAAAGATTGCAGATCTGACTATCGGGGACATTCCTGAGGTTGGAGGCAAAAACGCGTCGCTAGGAGAGATGATAAAGCATCTGAAACCCAAAGGGGTCCGCATCCCGGATGGGTTTGTGGTTACAGCAAGCGCGTATAGAGAATTCATCAAGAGGTCAAAGGTGAAAGGTGAAGGGGGAAAGCAGGAAGGGATAACGCTGCAGGATTTTTTGAAAGATACGCTCAAAAATTTAAATACGCATAATTTAAGAAATCTTCAGCAGACGGGAAAAGCGATTCGTTCGGGCATCATATCGGCCGAACTTCCTGTGGATTTACAGAAAGAAATAACCGCAGCATATCGAAAGATGGAGAAGCAGTATGGGAACAACGTTGATGTCGCGGTGCGCTCATCCGCGACAGCGGAAGATTTGCCCGGCGCATCCTTCGCTGGCCAGCAGGAAACGTATCTGAACATCACCGGCGAAGCAGACCTGCTCGTGGCGGTAAAAAAGTGCATAGCTTCTTTATTTACCGATCGGGCGATTTCGTACAGGCAGGATAAAGGATTTGATCATCTGAAGATCGCGCTCTCGGTTGGCGTGCAGAAAATGATACGCTCAGATAAAGCATCTTCGGGGATTATGTTCAGCGTAGATACCGAATCCGGATTCAAGAATGTGGTTGTGGTAAGCGCGGCGTGGGGGCTTGGAGAGATGATTGTGCAAGGGGAAGTGATCCCGGACGAATACCTTGTGTTCAAACCAACGCAATCGATTATTTATAAACACATAGCTAGAAAAGACCGCAAGATGATCTACTCGACCGGCGCCAAACCTGTAAAAATCATACCGGTTCCGGATAAGGAGAAGCACGCGCTTGTATTAAAAGACGAGGAAATTATACGGCTCGCAAAATGGGCAACGCTCATTGAAGAGCACTACTCCAAAGTGCACAAGAAATGGACACCTATGGATATGGAATGGGCAAAGGACGGTGTGACGGGAGAGTTGTTTATGATTCAAGCACGTCCCGAGACGGTGCAGGCGCAAAAAGATTTTACTAAAGTCACCGAATACTCACTTTCCACTCCGCCAGCAGGCGGATCGCAACCAATCGTGAAGGGTGCGTCGGTAGGAACGAAAGTTGCGGTCGGGAAGGCACGGGTGATACTTGACGCATCGGGAATGAAACAATTCCAAAAAGGCGAAGTGCTCGTGACCGATATGACCGACCCCGACTGGGAGCCAATCATGAAGATCGCGTCGGCGATCGTAACGGATAAAGGAGGGCGCACGTCGCACGCGGCAATCGTGTCGCGCGAGCTGGGCATCCCGTGTATTGTGGGAAGCGAGCAAGCTACACGTAAGATAAAGACAGGAGACATGGTAACGGTGGACACGACCGGAAGCGACGGATTTGTGTATAAGGGAGCCCTGAAATTCTCCACGACCGTGCACGATGTATCCCGCCTGCCAAAATTAAAGACCAAGATTATGATGAATATCGGCACGCCAGAAACCGCGTTTGAAAAATCGTTCATTCCCAACGAGGGAGTGGGACTGGCACGGCTCGAATTTATACTCGCCTCAGAGATAGGCATACATCCGATGGCGCTCATCGATTACGGCAAGTTAAAAGGTGAAAGTGTAAAGGATAAAGAAAAGGCAAAAGTCGTAAAAGAAATAGACAAGCGGACAGCGGGCTATACAGACAAAAAACAGTTTTTTGTGGATACGTTGGCATACGGCATCGGGCGGATATGCGCGGCATTCTATCCCAAGCCGGTTATCGTACGGTTCTCAGATTTTAAGACGAACGAATACCGTACGCTTGTAGGAGGCGAGCTGTACGAGCCAAAAGAAGAAAACCCCATGCTCGGATGGAGAGGAGCTTCGCGTTATTACCATCCGGCATTCGCGCCCGCGTTCCAGATGGAGTTGGACGCGTATAAAAAAGTGCGCGAAGAAATGGGACTCACAAATCTTCAGGGAATGGTGCCCGTGTGCCGCACGCCCGAAGAAGGGGAAAGAGTGCTCGCGCTTATAGACAAAGCGGACCTTCGCAAAGGAGCGCATAAAATGAAAGTACACGTTATGTGCGAGATTCCTACCAACGTGATTCGAGCAAAGGATTTTCTGAAAATATTCGACGGAATGAGCATCGGATCAAACGATCTTACTCAGATGACCCTTGGTCTTGATCGCGACGGCAATGAGCGGATCCGGGGTATCGCGAACGAATCAGATGAATCGGTAAAAGAACTTGTTCGGATGATCGTAAAGGAATGCAGAAAGCAGAAAAAGTATATCGGTATCTGCGGCCAGGCGCCGAGTGATATGCCGGAGTTTGCCGAGTTTCTTATGAAAGAGGGGATAGAGAGCATGTCCTTGAATCCGGACTCGGTTATAAAAACGATTTTATATCTGGGGAAGAAAGGAAAATAACCTCGTCCGGAAATTATAAATTTTTAATTTTAAATTTTGAATCAATTTCGAATTTCTTAATTTAGAAATTGAATAGAAATTCGTATTTCGTAATTCGAAACTACTCCATGAGGATAACTGACATCCAAATAAAGACAATATTAGATTCCAGATCGCAGCCTACGTTGCAATCCATGCTCACAACTCCTCATGGAGTATTCGAGGCTAGCGTACCATCCGGAAAAAGCACCGGAGCGCATGAGGCCGCAGTTATTGATCCGGCCACGGGGCAGGAAAAGCTCGATGTCGTGGGGGATCGCCTATTCACATCGGACTTCGAAGCGATAGCCGAATTCGACGGGCTGCTAAAAGAACTGGACGGAACGGAGAATAAAAGCCGACTGGGAGGCAACATGATACTCGCGCTTTCGATGGCATGGTGCAGAGCAAAAGCGATTGAAGAAAAAATGGAACTATTCGCGTTCCTGCGCAAAGAACTCGCGGTGCGAGGAACCTCGATACCCGACCAGGTCCCGCACCCGATGTGCAATGTTATAAACGGGGGAGCGCACGCGGCACTCAAAGCATTGGATTTTCAGGAATTTCAGGTGATACCGACAACGAGGGATTTCGCGCTTGGGTTCAGCGTGAGCGCGGAATACTACAGGAAATTAAAAGCAATACTCATAAAAAAATTCGGCGAGGAAAAGGTGCAATTGGGAGACGAAGCAGGATTCTCATGCCCGTTCGCGTCCAACGAAGAAGCGCTGGATATTATGTCTGAACTCATTGAATCGCAGAAGTATCCGCTGCGCATTGGACTCGACGCGGCGGCAACGCAATTTTTCGGTGACGGCGTGTATATGGTTGAAGGAAATCCACTTACGGTCGACGACCTCATGAAAAAATATGAACAGCTTGCGCATACATTTCCGATTATTAGCATTGAGGATCCGTTTCACGAGGAGGATTTTGATAGTTTCTCATCCTTCTTCACAAAAGTTATGAAGGACAGGTCAGATTTTCTTGTTATCACTGATGATCTAACAACAACAAATCCGAAGCGCTTACAAACCGCTATAGATAAAAAATCAGGCAATACAATACTTGTAAAACCGAATCAGATAGGAAGCATATCCGAAACGCTTGATGTCATAACACAAGCATACAAAAACGGCTGGCACGCGGTAGTAAGCCACCGGAGCGGAGAGACCATGGACGATTTTATAGGAGATCTTGCGATTGCATCGGGAGCGTGGGGAATAAAAGCAGGCGCTCCCGGAAAGCCCGAACGCATCGCCAAGTACCAAAGGATATTGGATATTGTGCAAAATGGGAGGTGATCCGCCAGCTGGCGGAATGGGTAGCGAGAGAGAATGTTGTGTTCTGAATAGTTGGGTGTATTATGTAGTACATGACAATTGACTGGACTCTCATTTGCAGAAAATACAAAGGTCTCTGGGTGGGGTTGAAGAAAGATGAAACAACCGTTGTTGCAAGTGGGAAAACCGTACGAGAGGTCATGGAGAAAGCTGAAAAAAATGGCTATGCAAAACCCATACTTTTCCGCGTACCATCTAAAATCGTTCCATATATAGGAGGAATGTAATTAACCTCGGCTGTCATGAAATTTCAGTATAGAAAACTACTTCTGCCGTCAAAAGATGACTTCTTTGGATCGGCTATACTAAAGCCGATTATCCCAATACAGATTAAAATTAAAAATGATGAACTTGATTACGTAGCCCTTATTGATTCAGGTGCCGATTTCTGTATTTTTGACGCCGAGTTAGGAGAATATCTTGGTCTTGATGTGCGATTCGGCAGAGAAAAAATCTTCGGCGGTGTCCAGGAGCGTGGCGGGGCGACGGCATTTTTGCACGATGTGATTCTTTCGGTCGGAGGGTGGGATTATAAAACAACAGTCGGATTTTCATACGACATAGCAGAACGTGGATTTGGAGTTTTGGGCCAAAAAGGTTTTTTCGACATCTTCACGGTAAAATTTGATATACTGAAAGAAGAAATTGAATTGAAAGAAAGAGATCTTTTATGAAAAAAACTATCAACTTCACCATATCAAAAGACAATATATATTACTTCGCTGTGTGTACTGATTTTCCTATCGTAACCCAGGCAAAAACATTGGATGAATTGGCTTATAATATCAAAGAAGCAACGGAACTTCATTTTGATGGGGAGAATCTCACTGAACTTGGTCTTTCTTCAAATCCACGCATCAGAGTTTCTTTGCTCATACAGTGATCTTACACCGTGTCGGCCGACACGGTGTAAGACGGGGGCGAAATAAGCAAGGAAATAAGGCCCTATTAAGGGCTTGCAGGGTAGTAGAGCGTAGCTTCACTATCCTGCTGCTTGACTTTTGAATTTAGCTATGATATAATTACAGTACATCGTCAAGATGCGTTCATTGAAAATTAAAACGCTTATTTGGAGCTTCTGAAACGTAGTAAGAAGTGGAGGATAGGCACAATAGAAGGAATAAAGAAATGAAAAAATCAGTAATGGTCAGCGGAATGAATTTCGGTACAGAAATTCTAAACAATCTGTACAGATCCGTCATAAAAGCAGGCGGCACCGAAGAACAGATATTCGAAAAGCTCAAAACCGGAAGCCCGCTGTACGATAAATGGGCGGAAGATATTATTGGCAACACAACCCATCCGTTTTCCGGAAACGAATATCTGAAACTTCTCTCCGGAAATGAGCAGTATATCGTCTCCGCATGCGAAGATAAAGTTATTGAAGAGTCCGATGGCATGTTTTCATACGTTGATTCGGATTTTGCAAAGTATGGGGCGAATGAAAAAGGAAATGCAACTCTAGACATGCCATTCGATGTCTACGAATTGCAGAAGAGTGGAACATTTGCAGACTTCTTCACATCCGTCACTGGAAACCTTGATGCCATGTGTTTCACACACGGGCAGATTCGCAGTATCGTAAAAAGATACCGAAACTGGTTACGAGGCGATGGCTGGGCAAATTTCTTTTTGTTCAAATCAAAAGGAAAATTCTTCGTTGCCTACGTGAACGTCTATGCTGATGGCGCGCTGCTGGCGCGCGTGCGCCGGTTCGGTCACGACGGTGTTTGGAGTGCCGAGCGTCATCATCGCGTCTTCCTTCCCGCAAAACTGGCTGCGTAACTTTAATCCCTTTCCCCTTTTAAACATCCCTTAAATTTCTTATACACTTTGTATCTTGAAATTTGGGGGATTTTTTATATCATAATAGTGTAATCCTATGTCATCCCACGACCACGGTTTTGGGGTTAGGGTTATGAGAAAATGTATGAGAGAATTTTGCCGGATACGTCTTGCAAGAGTGTGCATGCATTTTTTCAAAAAAGCAGCCAGTTGGTGCGATGTGCTGGAGGGCTTTGGATGCCCCATGTACGATGCAGCGGATCCATAAGTTGGACCGCAGTGGCAGAAATGCGACATAGATGGCATAGCGCACAATTCTTCGTTGCCAACGTGAACGTCAATGCTGATGGCACGCTGAAGGCGAACGTGAACCGGTTCGAGAACGACAATGTTTGGAATGCCGAGAATCATCATCGCGTCTTCCTTCCCGAAACTTGCGGTTTTCTCTCGCAGGTACGGGCGAGAGTTTTCTTTTCTATGCCAATCTTCCATCCTCCCAGCATTCTCCCAATTTCATTCAATTGTTCGGTGAGTTGTATATATTGGCTGTTGGGAACGAGTTTATTTTCCCAGCACAGTTGCAAAAAAAATTTCACACCATTCAGTTTTTTCATTGCGCGTTCGATATACGGTATTTTTTCAATAGGAGGAAGAAATAGAGCCGTGAAGATTGATTCGAGAAGTTCAAGAAAGTAGAATTCAACTCTACTCCGAAGTCCGTAGCGATGTATACGCGGGATCTGCTCTGCTACAACAAGCCATAGCGTGTATGCAAGCTTTGCTTTCTGCAGCACTGAAGGTGCTGCGGGGGGGGGGTGAAAAATTCATATATGCATATATACTACGAATATGCGTCAAAGTCCATACGAAGAACTTATTTCCGTGCAAAACTTGCTTGAAGCTTGGGAAGAGTTTTTGAAGGAAAAAAGAAATAGAAAAGACATCGCGCATTTTCAACTGCAATTGATGGATCATCTCTTTTCTTTGTATCGAGATCTCCAAAACAGAACATACCGCCACGGCGCGTATAGAGTTCTTAAGATATCAGACCCAAAACCGCGGATTATACATATCGCTCCCGTGCGCGATCGACTGCTTCATCACGCCATGTACAGAAAACTATATCCATATTTTGAAAAGAAATTTGAGTACGATTCCTATTCATGCAGGAATAATAAAGGAACGCACCGAGCACTCTATCGCTTTGAAAAATTTATCCGCATTGTATCCAAAAACAACACCAAACAATGCTGGGTGCTCAAATGTGACATCAGAAAGTTCTTTGCGAATATTGATCACAATATTTTTATTTCAATCATCCAAAAGCATATTACAGACACGGATACGCTTTGGCTCTGCGAGCGGATTATACGCAGTTTCAATCCAATAGAAGGCAAGGGACTGCCGTTGGGTAACCTCACCTCTCAATTATTCGCAAATGTGTATATGAATGAATTTGACCAGTTCGTGAAGCATGCGCTCAAAGAAAAGTACTACATCAGATACGCAGATGATTTTGTATTTCTTTTTCGCGAGAGAGGGGAGTTAGAAAATATCATTCCCATCATACAAAAATTCCTGTCTGAAAAATTGAAGCTTTCGCTGCACGAAGACAAGTTATTTATCAAAACCATAGGGTCAGGAGTGGATTTCCTCGGTTGGGTGCATTTTCCCGATCATCGGGTATTGCGGACGGCGACTAAGAAAAGGATGTTCAAGCGCATACAGGCATCTCCCACGCCGGAAACACTCAATTCGTATCTGGGGTTACTGAAGCATGGGAATGCACACAAACTACAACTAAAGATTCTTCATGTTCATTCAGAATGACGGAATAGGGATGGATTCCTGCATTCGCAGGAATGACAAAGGGAAGGAGATTGCCGCGGTATGCTCGCCTACACAAGATATCTCAACAGACTCTGGCCGGTCATAGTGGCCGGTTTTTGTATATCCATAAGCTCCAAGATTGTTGGGGCGATATCGGAAAGCATCCCCATGGTCACTTTCTCCCGCTCCTGTACGGTGAATGGGTTTTGCGGACGGGCGAATCTATTACCGACAAGATACACGGGAACGGGGCTCGCATCATGCTTGGTTTCGGGCTCGCCCGTAACGGGGTTAAACAGCCGCTCCACATTACCATGGTCGGCGGTTATAAGAAGTGTGGCATTTGTGCGAAGAGCGGTCTGCACTATTCTCGCGAGCTGTTCGTCCACCACCTGTATCGCTTTTTCAGATGCCTCGTAATTGCCCGTGTGGGCGATCATGTCTGAGTTTGCGAAATTGACGAGTATGAAATCAAATGCATTTTCTTCGAGTGCCTCGGTGAGACGAGTCGCGATGGCGGGAGCCATCATAACAGGATCATCTTCCTGTCGGGGGATGACTTTGGACGGAATGAGCACGCGGTACTCGCCGGGGAAGGGCTTATCCTGAAGACCATTGAAGAAAAACGTTACATGAGCGTATTTTTGCGTTTCGGCAACACGCAGCTGGCTTTTGTTGTTCTGGGAAAGCACGTGGCCCAGACAATCATCAATTTTTTCGGGTGGAAACGCGGTGGGGATATTAAAATCATCGCGGTACTGGGTCATAGACACGATATGCACATTGGTAAATTTTTTTGTTTCAAATTCCTTGAAGTGCGGATTAACAAGTGCTTCTACAATCTGGCGCATACGATCCTCCCGGAAATTGAAACAAATAACCGCATCCTGCTCTTTGATCGCGTTATCCTGCGAATTGATGATTACGGGGGCGATGTATTCGTCGTTCAGGCGGTTGGAATAAGTATTTTGGATATGCTTTTGCAAGTCGGCGATTGGGAGAATCTTACCCGCGCCAGTCAGGACTTCATACACTCGGCTCGTAAGGTCCCAGTGTTTGTCGCGGTCCATAGCGTAATAACGGCCGCTCACACTGCCGAGCCTTTCCGCGGGCAGTTTTGAAAGGAGTTCATACGCCGAATCGGGATCGCTGTCGCGTCCGTCGGTAAATGCGTGGATGATATAAGGAAGCTTTTCGCCATCAAGCATTTTTATAAGTTCTCGCAGGTGCTCCATAGACGAATGCACATTCGCCTGGCCGACAAGACCCATAAGATGCACACGGCTGTTATTCTTGCGCGCGTGCTCGAAAGCGCCTAAGAGCGCCTCATTTTTTTGGAACGTGCCGTCGGATATGGAAAGACTTACGCGCGGAAAATGCTGATATACCACTTTCCCGATACCCATCGTAAGATGGCCAACCTCGCTGTTACCTTCTTCTCCCCATGGAAGTCCCACCGCGATGCCGGACGCCTGTAAGGATCCGGAGGGAAAATTGTTTTTGATGTAGGCGATGGTCTTGGGCTGTACGGCGTGGATGGGGTTAGACGCATCGTCCCGGCCAATACCCCAACCGTCCAATACAATAAGTACAACGGTGTTACGCATGTGTATAGTATAAAGGAAGATGTTCCATTTCTCAAAACTGAACTCTTTGACTTTTTATACCCAAGGAGTATGATAAAAAAATAAACATTTATTAACGTAATTCTTCTCAAATGAATTCTTGGAACCACATACGCGGGATAGGAGGTATAAGGCAGAAAACTGCTGTTTTGGCCATTAAGAATTTGGGAGGCGCGGAACATGGATACATCGACCATCATATACATCATTGTTTCAATCGCAGTGGGGCTGGCGGTAGGTTATATAGTTCGGCAAACGCTTGCTTCCAAGCAGGCAACGTCCGTTGAGCAGAAAATAAAAGAAAAACTCGACGAGGCGAACGCCAAGTCAAAGGAGCTGATCCTGGAGGCACAGGATAAATCGGCACGGATACTTGAGGACATTAAACGCGACGAAAAGGAGCGTAAGTTACAGTTGGATAAGCTTGAAGAGCGCATACTGAGCAAAGAAGAAAATCTTGATAAACAGGCAGCGGAGCTACGCGGAAAAGAAAAATCTGTACAGGGCGACCTGGCAAAACTCACCGAAGCGAAAACGCATATAGGCGAGCTGAAAGAAAAAATCCAGCAAGAGCTCCAGAAGGTGGCGGGACTTTCCGAAGAGGATGCCAAAAAAGCATTGCTTGTGGACGTGGAGAAGAAATTTAGCCAGGATCTTGTGGCGTATGGCAAAAAAATGATGCAGGAACGCCGCGAAGAGATAGAAAAGAAAACTGCGGAAATTATGACGACGGTTATGCAGCGCTACAGCCGATCGTCGGCGGCGGAATTCACAACCTCAAGCGTGCCGTTGCCCGACGAAGATTTTAAGGGAAAAATAATCGGAAAAGAAGGGCGCAATATTCGCGCGTTGGAACGACTTACGGGCGTCGAGCTTATTGTGGATGAAACGCCCGACAGTATTGTTATCTCATCGTTTGACCCGGTACGCCGAGAGATCGCGCGGGTAGCATTGGAACGGCTTATAAAAGATGGGCGTATCCAGCCGGCAAAGATTGAAGAAAAAGTAGAGGAGGCAAAATCAGAAGTCGCGAAAATGATGAACGAAGCGGCCGAAGCGGCAACGTACGAAGTCGGCATACTCGATTTTCCAAAAGAAATTATGCAGATACTCGGGCGGCTCGCGTTCCGCACCAGTTACGGGCAAAACGTGCTTCGCCACTCGGTAGAGGTGGCGCACTTCGCGGGCATGATAGCGGCGGAACTGGGGCTCAATGTGGATGTGGCAAAACGCGGAGCGCTGGTGCACGACATTGGAAAGGCGATTGACCACGAAGTGGAGGGAAGCCATGTGGAGCTCGGAAGGAAGATTCTCAAAAAATACAACATAGACGAGCGGGTAATACAGGCAATGGAAGCGCATCACGACGAATACCCCTATGCGATCCCCGAGGCCTACGTGGTGGCGTCCGCGGACGCGCTCTCGGCGGCACGGCCAGGCGCAAGGCGCGACACGATTGAAAACTATCTCAAGCGCCTACAGGAGCTTGAAAACATTGCGACTCAGTTTGAAGGCGTAAAACAGGCATACGCCATATCGGCGGGCAGGGAACTGCGCATCTTCGTTACCCCGGAGCGCATAGATGACTTTGGGTCACTGCAGATGGCGCGGGATATCGCCAATAAAATAGAAGCGGAACTGCGCTACCCGGGTGAAATTAAAGTAGTGGTGATTCGGGAGATGCGCGCAGTGGAGTACGCCAAGTAGACGCTCAAAAACCCAACATATTTCTTCACGATACGGCGTAAAAACCTGCTGGTTTTTCGCCTCTACCTCGCGCCAGCCGCGCTCCGGGAGTCGTTCAGAAGCATGC
This sequence comes from Candidatus Wolfebacteria bacterium RIFCSPLOWO2_01_FULL_47_17b, assembly GCA_001793865.1. GTDB lineage: Bacteria > Patescibacteriota > Minisyncoccia > UBA6257 > JAGOQP01 > WO2-47-17b. The sequence continues at coordinate 147,662 of MGIS01000023.1, read as the reverse complement.
GGGTTTTCTCGCTCGCGCTTCGCGCCATGCACGAGATTGACATACATAGATAATAGTGATATATTACTCATATCTTCTGCGACATTCAAGCATTGGAGCAACTTCGGCCATTGAGCCACCTTACGCCCGATGAATTACTAAAAAACAATCCGGCAGTGTACAGATCTTCAATAGTTCACCACGGAGGCATACGGGAAGCTTTTGAAAAAATTGGGATTAAATACGAATTTCCCGAAAACTACAACTGGCGGGCGAAAGTTATACCATTTCTAGGAGAGCTTCCCGATAAAGATATAGCTGAAATCGTTGATGTTACGGTTCATCAGATAAGATCTTTGCGAAAGAAACATGGAGTTGAGAGGTTCAGAAAAAATGAAACAAACGTAGACTAAATTAATTATAAATCAGCCCCTGCTAAAAGCACGGGCTGATTTTTTATGCACAGCGTGCTACACTAGAAGAAATGTTTGTCATTCTGGTTCGTTATAATCAAAAGGAGGCCTTTTTGTATTAGCTCTATGCAGTATCAAAAAGACAAGTTCATAAACGCCGCGCTTTATTTCGCAAAGCACACCAATCCGCGAAAACTTGGCATCACGAAACTAGTGAAGCTTCTTTTCTATGCGGATTTTCTACATTATGAAAAATATGGGAGGCCAATTATAGGCGATGTATACTTCCATCTTCCCGAAGGGCCTGTTCCGACAATATCGTATGATTTATTTAAGAAAACATTTTTTCAAAAAGACGGAAAAACGGGACTAGAGGAATTTATGAAAGTAAGCCCAGAGCAGATTGGAGGAGGAAAAAAATTCCATAAAATAGAGCCGCTCAAAGAATATAACAGGGATGTTTTTAGCGAATCTGATCTTGAGATTATGACAGAAGTTTCCGCAAAATTCTATGAATCGACAGGAACGGGTCTAGCGGAAAAAACCCACGAAATTCCGTTTGTAAAAAATACTCCTAAGGTCTTCCCGATCGAGTACACAGATGCTATCGAGGATGAAGCGGACAAAAAATACCTTTCCGAACTGCAAGAAGAGGATGATGAGGTTGAGGGGACGATAAATCACTAAGCTTTCTGTTATGTCTGAATCGGCTGGAACCAACACTTTGGGACATCTCACAAAAGGCAATGTTATTTTTTGGAGCGGCTTTGAATTCTACGAAACGGGAGAGAAAAAAGACTCTTTATTTCTTATATTAACGGATGTACAAAACAACTGCGTGCTTGCTATACGCGCCACAACCAAAACAGAGTATTTTGAGAAACCAAGTAAAATAGTAAAAGAATTTTTACTAATTCAAAAAGGAGAAGAAGTAGTTTTGCCGCGGAAATGTGTGATAGACCTGAATCGTATAAGGGAACTAAGCGTTAAAAAATTAAAAGAAAGTTGGGGGAAAGAAATAAAAAAAGCAGGTTCAGTTTCAGATAAAACAATTCATGCAATAGATAAACTTGTAAATTCTTCAAAAACAATCAGAAGGGATTGGATGCGTTGGATCCTTAATTCTGCCTGAAAAATATGAATTCGACATGAACATAACATACGACAAAAAAACAGATTCCCTGTACCTGCAGCTGCGCAAAGGAGCTATTAAAAGGACGCAGGAGATAAGCGATTTTTGCATGGCAGATATGAATTCAAAAGGAGATGTGGTTGGTTTTGAAATTCTATCGGCATCCCGCTTTATGACGGGCAGCAAACAGGAGAGGAAAATAACTGTGAGGATAGGAGAAAAACTTGTGCCTCTTCGGGCATAACTAAAACTCAGCTCGCTCGAGGAACTCAAGTGTTTTGCGGTACGTAAGCGCTTCGCGAACGGATTCTTGTACCCGATCTTTTAATGCGTTGGGATATTGTGCGTATGCGTAGGTGAGCTGTTCTTTCAGCTCGCTTTCGTCCGGTTCGATATGCTCTTTTCCCGCTATTTCGGAAAGAATAAATTTGACCTTCAGCTGTTCCTCAAGCGATGCCTGGGATTCTTTCACGAACTCCTCTTCGCTTTTGCGCATTTTTTTGAGGTAATCCTCGATGGTCACTCCCATCTTCCGCAGGTCCCGCTGTATATGGCGTATATTTGTGGCGAATTCGTCTTCCACCAGAAGCGCGGGAATATGTACTTTTGACTCTTGAGCGAGTTCCTTTTGCAGATTCGTGCGATGGTTTTGTTTCTGTTCGAGTTCTTTTTCCCGTTGCATCGTCTCGCGAACGTTTTTTTCAAGCTCTTCGTCGCTCATTTTTGAGTCTTCGCCCGCATTCTTTTGCGATTTTTTTATGGATTGTACGAATTCCTGAACTTCAGAATCCGTAATTTCAATTGGTTTTTGCTCCTTTTTTATTTTCGTGGCTATTTTTTTGTAATTGGGGAGCAATACATCGGGGCGAACCGCAATGGATAGAGTACATACAAGAGGAGATCCTTTTTGCATGTTCTGTATCTGCACGCGAGGGGAACTGATGGGATCAATACAGGCCTCCTCCACAATATAATGGTACTGTTCTTGGAGCGCGTGCTCCGCGGCATGTTTAAGTATGTGTTGGGGATCCAAATGCTTTTCGGCTACATCGGCGGGAATATGCCCCGGACGGAATCCAGGAAGTTTTAGATCGCGTGAATGCGCGCGCAGTACGTCTTTGCGATGCTGTTCAAATTTTTCCGCCGAGAGCTCAATCTCAATATCGACAATGGCGTCCTTCGGCTCAGACGTTTTGATAATGGTAAAATATTTTTCCAGCATAGAGACCAAACGTACACAGAATCAATCTGTATGTCAAAGGATTCACCCCCACACCATAACAAGAATAGACCTTGTTTCTTGTTTGGTGTGGGGGTAAAGTTGGAAGACCATGAACATTTTGGCGATTGAAACAAGTTGTGACGAAACGGCGATAGCGCTGGTGGAGATTAAAGGCCAGGCCTCCGCGCCTCGAGTAAAAGTACTCAAAAGTATAGTGTCGTCGCAGGTAAAAATACACGCACCGTTCGGAGGCGTGGTTCCCACGCTGGCGAAGCGTGAACATATCAAAAATCTGCCTCTTATATGGAAGAAGTTTTTGAAGCACCCGGTAGTTAAAAGCAAAAAGGTGGATCTGTTAACGGTAACGGTAGGACCGGGTCTTGAACCTGCTTTGTGGACAGGCATCACGTTCGCTCAAGAGCTCCACGAGCAATACTTTGAAAAAAAGATCCCACTGGTTGGAGCGAATCATTTGCACGGGCATCTCTACTCATTCTTATTGTCTCGCGAGGCCGAACCTTCCCAGGCCAAGGTTCGGCCTCCGAGGCTCCTTTTCCCCATGGTTTCGCTGATCGTAAGCGGAGGCCACACGATTCTCGGGGTGCTGAAAAATCTCAATACATTCAAGAAACTCGGAGAAACAAAGGACGACGCGGTGGGGGAGTGTTTTGATAAAGTCGCTCGACTCCTGAAGCTGCCCTACCCCGGCGGACCCGAAATCGAAAAAATCTCCCGCACGGGAAGCGCGTACGCGATACCGTTTCCATCACCTATGCTGAGCCAAAAGAATTATGATTTCAGCTACTCGGGATTGAAAACGGCGGTGCTGTATTATCTGCGGGATCTACAAAGCCAAGGTCGAACCTTCCCAGTTCCAGGGCGTAGAACTATCCGATTCTCGGATAACGTTACGCCCGTTGGAAGCGAGCTGTCGCTTCCAACCCAAGGTTCGACCTTAACAAAAGCGGACATAGCGGCTTCGTTCCAGGAGGCGGCATTTCGGGTGCTGGTAAAAAAAACCGCCCGGGCGGCGGATGAATACAAGGCAAAAAGCGTATCCATAGGAGGAGGTGTTGCGGCAAGCAAGGCACTGCGGCGGATGCTTCGGAAAGGTTTAGTTGAAGGGCATAGAAGCCAGTATGGTAAAGAGTCTAAAGATGTACGTACAACCAGACCCACAGACCAAACAAGCATCCACACCTACTCCCATGATCTTCTCGTACCCCCTTTCCGATATTGTATGGACAACGCGGTAATGATAGCGGTCGCGGGCTTTATGGCATACGAGCAGAAGAAAAAATACCCGTTGAAGGCAAATGGGATATTAAATCTATAACTATGCTACACATCCTCAAGCGTACAGACTGGAAACTTTACATAGCTATTGCCCTGCTTATCGCGGCGGGATTATTGAGTTTATTGAGTACGCAGAGCGAACTGTTTTATCGCCAACTCGTGCTTGTTGGAGTCGGCGCGGTGCTCATGGGCATACTCCTTTTTGCCGATCTACGCTCATTTTTTTCAAGTAAGAATGTTATATACGGATTTTATATATTCATAAACCTTCTCTTAGTGCTCACACTCCTCATCGCGCCGAGCATTCAGGGAAACCGGGCGTGGATCGTGATCGGCACGTTCCAATTCCAGCCGGCGGAATTTGCAAAGCTCGCGGTTATACTGCTTCTGGCATATTTCTTTTCCCGAAGGCATGTGCGCATCGCGCGCATGCAGACGCTTTTTATTTCTTTTATATACGCGGCAATACCCGCAGCCATTATTATGCTGCAGCCGGACCTCGGATCGGCGGTAGTCATCATCGGCATCTGGCTCGGCTTCGTGCTCCTCTCAGGCATCCCCGCAAAAAAACTACTCATCACCGTTCTGATTTTTGCCGCTGTTTTCGGTCTGGCATGGCAGTTCGGATTGCAGGATTACCAGAAAGAGCGGATCATAAGCGTGTTTGATCCGGCGGCGGATCCGCTCGGAAGCGGATACAATGTGATCCAATCCAAAATTGCGATCGGATCAGGAGGATTTTTCGGCAAAGGATTTGGGCAGGGGACACAGTCTCAATTGGGGTTCTTGCCCGAAGCGCAGACAGACTTCATATTTTCGGCGATAGCCGAAGAAGGGGGACTTTTAGCCGCATGGATCGTATTGGTAGCGGAGTTTTTCGTCATATTCCGGCTCATTCGCGAAGGAACCGTACTGGAGGGAAACTTCGCGAAATTCACCGCGCTAGGTGCCGCGGTGCTCTTTTTTCTGCAGTCGGCGGTGAACATAGGTTCGGCGGTTGGCTATGCGCCTGTTATCGGTATGACATTGCCGTTTGTCAGTTACGGGGGGTCCAGCATCATTGCGAACCTGATGCTGATTGGTATAATTCAGTCACTCTATGCGCGCAAATAACATACAACTTATAGTCGGATTTTTTTTAATTGTCGCGATTGCTTCGTTTATTGGGAGCGCGGTAGCTGACCTGGACACGACCGCGAATATACTTACGGCGGGCAGTACGCCATTCGAAGTATTAAGAGGGGAGGGCGCGTCGGATATCGCGGCAAAGCTGCATAAAGATAACATCATCACCTCCAAATTTTCGTTCGTTACCTACGCGGCGATCACGGGCGCATTCCGCAACCTGAAGCCCGGGCTATACGCGCTTCCGGTGGGCAATATCCCCGGCATCGTGCGAGCGCTTACCAAAGGCCCGCAGGACGTGGCTGTCACGCTATATCCGGGTATGAGTGTATCGGAGATGGACAAAAAGCTTTATGAAAGCGGAGTTATTCGGCGGCACGAGTTGGAAAAGTTTGCGATTGAAGAAAAACTCGAAGGATTTTTAATGCCCGACACGTACCATTTCCATCAGCAGTCGGACGTTTCCGTTGTTGTCGAAAAAATGCGAGAGAATTTTAACGCAGAAACCAGAGAATTGTTCGCGAATATGAGTGAAAAAGAAATAACGCGGATAGTAACTATCGCTTCGCTTATAGAAAAGGAAGTTTCCCGTGTTGACGATCGCAGGATCGTGTCGGGGATCATATACAAACGGCTGTATAATGAGTATCCGCTACAGATAGACGCATCGGTCGCGTACGGCGCGTGTGAAGGAGTGTATACGGCGTGCGAAACTTTCAGCGCGGACAGCTTCAAAAAAGACACGCCATATAATACCTACACGCGAACAGGACTCCCTCCGCATCCGATCGCAAACCCCTCCGTGGACGCGATCAAGGCCGCGCTCAACCCCACACAAACGGATTACTACTTTTATCTAACCGACCGCGCGACCGGCACGACGCACTTCAGCGCGACGTTTGAGGAGCACTCCAAAAAAAGGGCTCAGTACCTGGCGGATTAGAAATGGGGTTGACACGAAAAACGTACCGTGCAAGAATGGGTTAATTGAACTTGCGGGGAAAATAGATTCCGGATCGGGTCCGGAATGACAGAAACGGTGCGTAACCATATTGCAAAAAAAATTTAGAATAAGCATTTTGAAATGCCAACGCAGTTTTTTGCGCTGGAATGTTTTTGTTTATGAATCCCGTTAGAAATTTGGAAATAGAAGATTTTCCAAACGGGATATGTATGCAGCAATTAGCGTCAATTATTAACATTATTAAGTATTTGAAATTTCTAACGGGATGAAAATACAATCTTTTTCAAAACACCCTGGGGATTTGGTAAAACGCCAATTTCTTGCCCAAATACAGCTTGATTCGTGGAAATGGTTTGCCACGCAGGGAATTAAAGAATTATTCAAAGAAATATCTCCGATACAGGATTACACCGGAAAAGAATTCGAGGTGTATTTTTCCGATTACTCATTCGATGAGCCGAAGTTCACCGAAGAAGAATCATGGGCTAGGCAATCCACCTACGAGTCGGCCTTGCGCGTCAAAGTCAAGCTCGTCAACCTCAAAACCAAAAAGGAAATGGTCCAGGAAGTATACCTGGGCGATTATCCCGTGATGACCGACCGCGGCACCTTTATTATAAACGGCGTGGAGCGCGTGGTTGTATCGCAATTTATACGCTCATCGGGCGTGAACTTTACGGTGCGGATGGTCAAAGGCAAAAGGCAGTTCGGAGCAAAAATTATCCCCGATCGGGGCAGCTGGATGGAATTTGAGACCGAAGCGGACGGATTTATAGGCATCAAAATAGACAAGCACCGCAAGGTGGCGGCGACAGACGTACTGCGCATATTCGGGCTGGAAAAGGATGAAGACATACTAAAAACATTCGCAAGCATAGATACGGGTCCTATCAAGCACCTTGCCGCGACACTCAAAAAAGACGGCGCGCACAACGTGGAGGACTCATACATCGAAATATATCGGCGCCTGCGTCCCGGCGATCTGGCAAGCCCCGAAAATGCAAAAGGGCTCATTGATGGCATGTTCAAGCGCAACGACCGCTTCAGCATGTCGGAAGTCGGCCGCTATAAACTCAATCAACGTCTGAACATTTCCGAAAAAGAGAAAGTAACTACCCAGCTTCTGCGCCTTGAGGACCTGGTACTGATCATACAAGAGATCATCCGGCTCAATAACGATGAGCATGCCATGCCCGATGACATTGACAGCCTTTCGAACCGCCGCGTACGGTCGGTCGGAGAGCTTTTGCAGGGCCGCATGCGCGTTGGATTTGCCCGCATTCGCCGCATTTTGCAGGATCGCATGTCCACGCTGGAACCGCAGGCGCTCTCGCCTGTCCAGCTTGTGAACCCCAAACCGCTGACGTCCGTCGTGCGGGAATTTTTGATATCGTCACAGCTGTCGCAATTTATGGATCAAATAAACCCGCTTGCCGAACTTGAGCACAAGCGCCGCCTGTCGGCCATGGGCCCCGGAGGTTTGACGCGCGAACGAGCGGGGTTTGAGGTACGCGACGTGCACACCTCGCACTACGGCCGCATCTGCCCGATTCATACGCCCGAAGGACAGAACATCGGTCTTATCAACCATCTTGCCACATTCGCGCGGGTGAACAGGTTCGGATTTTTGGAAACGCCCTACGCGGTGGTAAAAAACGGCAAAGTGACCGATGAGATCGTATGGATGGACGCTGCGCAGGAAGCGAAGCATAAGATCGCCGGCGGTAGCACGAAAATCGATTCACATCGAAAAATTATGGAAGAGATGGTGGAAGCGCGCATACAGGCGGAGCCCAGCATCTGCCATCGCAATGATGTTGAATTTATTGATATATCGCCCACGCAGGTCATAAGCGGCGCCACAAGCCTCATTCCGTTCTTGGAGCACGACGACGCAAACCGTGCCTTGATGGGATCAAACATGCAGAAGCAGGCAGTGCCATCGGTGCGCCCCGACGCGCCGCTTGTCGGCACCGGAAACGAGGAATTTATAGCCCGCGATTCGGGCCGCATGGTGCTCGCCAAAGAGGAGGGTGAAATAACAAAAGTAGACGGTTCGCAGATCACCATCAGGACGAAAAACGGAGCAGAAACACATAATCTGAATAAATTCAAGCGCTCAAACCAGTACACCGCCATAAACCAAAAGCCCATCGTGCAGATGGGGCAGAAAGTCAAAAAAGGAGACGTGCTCGCGGACGGACCATCCACCGACAAAGGCGTGCTGGCGCTTGGCCAAAACCTTTTGGTGGCGTTTGTCCCGTATTTCGGGGGCAATTTTGAAGACGCGATCGTGCTTTCGGAACGGGTGGTACAGCAAGACCGCTTTACCTCGGTGTACATTCAGGATTTCAGCTGTGATGTTCGTGATACGAAGCTGGGGGCAGAGGTAACCACATCCGACATCCCGAACGTATCCGAAGAAAAACTCCGCAACCTCGATGAGGAGGGAATTATTCGCATCGGCGCGGAAGTTCGCGCGGGCGACATACTGGTTGGAAAAATTTCTCCAAAAGGCGAAACCGAGCTGACCGCGGAAGAAAAACTGCTCCGGTCCATCTTCGGCGAAAAGGCGCGCGACGTGAAAGACTCGTCGCTCTACCTGCCGCACGGAAAATCAGGACGCGTGGTGAATATCAAAATATTTTCACGAGAGCGGGGAGACAAGCTCGACCTTGGTGTGGTGAAGCGCATACAGATAGAAGTGGCACAGCTTCGTAAAGTCCGCGCGGGAGACAAACTCGCGGGTCGCCACGGAAACAAAGGAGTCATTTCGCAGATACGTCCAGTTGAGGATATGCCATATCTCGCAGACGGCACGCCGGTGGATATTGTGCTCAATCCGCTCGGTGTCGCATCGCGTATGAACCTGGGGCAGATACTCGAAACGCATCTGGGCATCGCGGCCAAAAAACTCGGATACCGCGCCATCACGCCGGTATTTGCGGGAGCGAGCGAAGAAGATATACAAAACCAGCTCAAGGAGGCGGGATATCCGCAAAACGGCAAGATGAGCGTGTATGACGGCCGCACCGGCAAGCGCTACGACCAGGACGTGACGGTGGGATACATTTATATGCTCAAGCTCAACCACCTGGTGGAAGACAAGATCCATATGCGCTCGATCGGCCCGTACTCGCTGGTCACCCAACAGCCGCTTGGCGGAAAGGCGCAGTTCGGAGGGCAGCGATTCGGAGAAATGGAGGTGTGGGCACTGGAAGGGCATGGAGCGGCATATACGCTGCAGGAAATGCTTACCATAAAATCAGACGACGTGCTCGGGCGCGCGGCGGCATTCGAGGCAGTCGTGAAAGGCGAAAAAATACAGACATCCGACAACCCCTCCGCGTTCAACGTGCTTATGAACGAAATACAGGCATTGGGACTGAAAGTCGAACCGATTAAAAAAGATGAATACGACGAAGAATAAATGAGTTATCAAGTTATAAAGTTGAAAGTTATCAAGTGCAGAGAAAAAAGTCTTGATAACTTTATAACTTTGAACTCTCAACTAATATATGACCAGCGATTTTGATTATTTAAGACTAAAAATACCGTCTCCCGAGGAAATCACCGCGATGTCCTACGGGGAAATAACCAAGCCGGAGACGATAAACTACCGGACCCAGCGCCCTGAAAAGGACGGGCTTTTTTCCGAGCGCATTTTCGGTCCGACTAAGGATTACAAGTGCTACTGCGGCAAGTTCAAAGGGCTCCGCTATAAAGGAACGATCTGCGACAAGTGTGGTGTGGAGGTCACCCGCGCCATTGTCCGCCGCGAACGCATGGGGCACATCAAGCTCGCCGCACCGGCGGCGCATATCTGGTTTTTGAAAACAGGCAATTCCAAGATAGGTCTCTTTTTCGACGCGCCGATAAGCAAATTGGAAAAAGTGGTATATTACGCGGCCTATATTGTAACTCAAGTAAACGAAGATAAGCGCAAAGAGATGCTTACGAATCTCAAGCAGGAATTCAAGGCAAAGCAGAAGGATACAAAGAGCGACGACGAGCAAAAAACGCTCGACGACGCGTTTGAGAAAGCAAAAGATTTTCTTACGCGCGTACGGCCCGGATCGGTGCTGCAGGAAATGGAATACTTCGATTACGCCCGAAAATTCGGAGACGTATTCGAAGCGCACACCGGAGCCGAAGCGTTGCAAAAAGTGCTTGAGCGAGTTAATATCAAAAAAGAAATAGCGGAAACCCAAACCGCGCTGGAACACTTTAAACGCAAAGACGGTACGCAGGAAAAGAAGCTTATGAACAAGCTCCGTGTATTGCACGCGTTCAGTAAAAACGGCATCCGCCCCGAATGGATGATACTCACGGTACTGCCGGTACTGCCGCCGGACCTGCGGCCTATGGTGCCGTTGGACGGCAACCGGTTCGCAAGCTCGGACCTCAACGACTTGTACCGCCGGGTTATAAACCGCAACAACCGCCTGCAGAAGCTCATCGAGCTCAAGGCGCCGGAGATCATTATTATGAACGAAAAGCGCATGCTGCAGGAAGCGGTAGACGCGCTTATCGACAATACCGCGCGCTACGGACGCCAGCAGATGTCATCGCAGAACCGCCCGCTCAAATCGCTTGCCGACATTCTCAAAGGAAAGCAGGGGCGGTTTCGCCAGAACCTACTCGGAAAACGCGTGGATTACTCAGGCCGATCGGTGATCGTGGTTGGTCCGGAACTGCGGCTGAACGAATGCGGACTTCCCAAGCGCATGGCACTAGAGCTTTTCAAGCCGTTCGTGATCCACGAAATACTGGAGCGTGCCATGGCGCACAACCTGAAAAACGCGAACCGGCTCATTGAGCAAGGCATTCCGGAAGTGTGGGAAATACTCGAAGAAGTAATCCAGAACAAAGCGGTGCTTCTGAACCGCGCGCCGACACTGCACCGGCTCGGCATACAGGCATTCAAACCGGTGCTCATCGAGGACCTTGCGGTGCGCA
>MGIS01000023.1:57851-136530 GCA_001793865.1 Candidatus Wolfebacteria bacterium RIFCSPLOWO2_01_FULL_47_17b | reverse complement strand
GCCGCTCTCGGACGAAGCGCAGGATGAAGCGTGGACGCGCATGCTTTCGTCCAAAAACATCATCCGTCCCGCAAACGGCGATCCGATCACCGCACCTTCGCAGGACATCGTGCTCGGCTGCTACTATATGACCAATATCGTAGACACGCGAAAAAATGCATCGGATCCTGTAAGGGCGTTTGCCGATGCGCACGAAGCGCTTATGTCGCTTGAGTTCGGCAATATCCGTATAAACGAACCCATAAAAGTTGGATCGGTTGCATCGGACATAACCTCCGCGGGCAGGCTCATTTTCAATACCATCGTGCCGCCGGAATTCGGATTCGTGAACGATGTGATGAATAAAAAGAACCTCGAAAAGCTGGTGGCAAAATATATCGATCTTTTCGGACTTGAAACGGCATGGAATTTCCTGGATGCAATCAAAAAAATGGGTTTTACACACGCGTCGTTGTCAGGCATCACATGGAGCATTTTCGATCTGAAAATACCCCCAGAAAAGCGCGGCATAATCGAAGCGGCGAAAAAAGATGTAGAAAAGATAGAAGAACAGTACGAACAGGGATTTTTTGACCTGGAAGAAAAGAAAGCACGCTCAAACCAGGCATGGAACCAGGCGAAAAAGAAAATCGAGCAGGTGGTACCGGCGGCGCTTATGCAGGACCCATTCAACCCGATTCACAACATCATCAATTCCAAAGCGCGCGGCTCGTGGGAGCAGGCGGTGCAGATGATGGGAATGAAAGGGCTCGTGACAAACCCGCAGGGAGAAACAATCGAATTGCCGGTCATTTCATCGTACAAGGAGGGACTTTCGGTGCTCGAATTCTTCATTAACACGCACGGCGCCCGGAAGGGATTGACCGACACGGCGCTGAAGACCGCATCCGCAGGATACCTGACGCGCAGAATGGCGGACGTCGGACAAGGCATCGTAATCAATCGCACGGACTGCAAAACATCCGAAGGGGTGGAAGTGGATCGCAAGACGGGAGATGCGTACGGCTTCAATTACGCGACGCGACTGTTCGGGCGGGTGCTCGCATCCAACGTAAAAGTTGGAAACAAAGTTATTGCAAAAGCCGGCGAGGTCATAGATCGACCGAAGGCCGAAGAAATAGAAAAATCGGGGGTGGAATCCGTTATTCTCCGTTCGCCGATCACCTGCAAATCATTATATGGCGTATGCTCGCAATGTTACGGACTTGATCTGGGCAAACTTCAGCCAATTCAGATCGGAGAATCAGTCGGAATTGTAGCGGCTCAGTCAATCGGCGAGCCGGGAACACAGCTGACACTTCGTACGTTCCACACCGGAGGTGTGGCCGAAAAAGATATTACATCGGGACTGCCGCGCATCGAAGAAATCCTGGAAGCGCGTCCGCCGAAAGGACGAGCGCTCCTGTCCAAGGAAGACGGCGAAGTTATAGACATCGAAGACAAAGGAACGCAGCGAATCATAAAGGTAAAATCTCTGCGAGTCGCATCTACCGGCAAACAGGTAACCGCAAAGAACAAGAAAAAGACAGCCCATATCGCCGAATATCCCGCGGTACGCAACGTGATGCTTTATGTGAAGATAGGCGATATGGTGAAAAAAGGCGACCAGCTGTTTGAAGGAAGCGTGGACCTCAAAGAACTCTTCCAGCTGAGAGGCAAAGAAGCGGTTGAAAAATATGTCATAAACGAAGTGCAAAAGATCTACGTATCAAACGGAAGCATTATAAGTGACAAGCATATTGAAATTATCGTCAAACAGATGTTCTCGCGCGTTATGATAAAAGAAGGAGGGGACAGCAGTTTTATTGTTGGTCAGGTAGTGGAAAAACCAAGATTCCTAGAAGTGAACCGCGCGCTGAAAGCGAGAGGCAAGATGCCCGCGAAGGCAAAACAACTTCTGCTGGGCATTACGCGCGTATCGCTTACGACCGACAGTTTCCTATCGGCGGCGTCGTTCCAGGAAACGGCGCGTGTGTTAGTAGCGGCGGCAACGGAATGCCGCGTGGACAAACTGCGCGGATTAAAGGAGAACGTAATCATTGGGAGATTTATGCCAGCCGGTACCGGGAAGAAGAGGGTTGAATAGAGAAAAAATATGTGGTAGGGTGGGCGTTGAAAAAATATGGAAGAAAGCACGGAAAAAAAGGAGTACGAAATAAGTTATATCACGAGAAGCGAAAACGGCACTAAAGCCGTGGAAGCAATCTGTGTGCGGCATAGCGGAAGCGTTGTGCACACCGAAGTGCTTCGGAAGATTTCCCTGGCGTATCCTATCAAAAAGGAAACGGTGGGATTTTTTGGGGTGTCCTACGTGATGTTGGAGCCGAGCGCCATTCACGAAATTGAGCAAGAAGCGAAACTCGACCAAGAAGTTCTGCGTATGCTTGTTGTAGCGGAACCCATTCGGATGCGCCAGCAGGAAGCCGTCACTCGGGATCAGGAAGAGGGCTACGTACCCTCACGTTCAACGGGCGGAACTTCTACTCCAGCAACCCAATCCCAAAAAGCCGTCACGAATGAGGAACTTGAGAAAAAACTTGAAGAAATCCTCGGATAGTTGTATAGTGGCTGTACTATGAATCCCGTTAGAAGTCTTCGGCAAAGAAAATTTGGATTCCAAATTTTCTTTGCACAGCATTGATGGGAATCATACAATTAATAAAGTCTCTCGAAATAAACGGCTGTTTAATAAGGGTAGACTTCTAACGGGATGAACTTAAATAAAGTTTTCATCATAGGACGAGTAACGTCGGATATTGTGCTTAAAGCAACCGCTTCAAATCAGCCGGTTACGAACTTTTCGGTCGCGACGAACCGCACCTGGACCGACAAGTCGGGAGCGAAGCAGGAATCGGCGGAATTTCATAATATCGTCTGCTGGGGAAGGCAGGCGGAGGTTGCGAGCCAGTTTTTAACCAAAGGAGGACTCGTGATGGTTGAAGGGCGGCTGCAGACGCGAACCTGGCAGGACAGCAACAACCAAAACCGCAAGACGACAGAAATCGTATGTGAGCGGTTGCAGTTGGGACCTCGATCGCAGGGACAGGGAGCGGGGATCCGCCAGTCGGCGGACCAGCAGCAACCCAGAAAATATCCGAATACAGAACCGAAAGAAGAAATACCCGAAGAACTTCCCGATGTATCGCTTGATGATGAGATAAAGCCCGAGGACCTCCCATTCTAAAATGAGTAATGGGTAGTGGGTAATGAGTAGTGAGGAAGAATCTCACAACTCAACACTCACAACTCACAACAAAGTATGAAACAATGTTTTTTTTGCTCACAAAACCTGAATCAAATCGATCATAAAGACGTGCAGTTGTTACGCCGATTTGTATCGCAGCAAGGAAAAATAATTGATCCGATGCACAGCGGCATATGCGCCACGCACCAGCGGAAATTAGCGACCGCCATCAAACGCGCGCGGTTTCTCGGCTTACTTTCCTTTGTTAAGAAATAATGGACGCACTAGACGCGGCTGTACAAAATTTTTTCACAAGTCTGCATACGCCCATTATAAACTGGCTATGGGTTTTTCTTGCGCAGTACGGCATATATCTCATCGTACTGCTCGCGCTTATAATGCTTTTCAAGCAAAAGCGTATACATGAGCGGACGAGATTTTTTATCCAAGCTCTTTTGGTGCTCGTATTGGCGCGCGGGCTTGTAGCGGAAACGATTGCATTCTTCTATAACCGCCAGCGTCCGTTTGAGACAGGGCTGAACGCGCTCTACGCGCATGGACAGGGAGCGTCATTTCCCTCGGGACATACGACCGCGATGTTTTCCATCGCGCTGGTGCTCTACGCGTGGAATAAAAAAGCCGGAAAATGGGCGCTTGTCATCGCGGCGCTCTCGGGTATATCCCGCGCGATAGCCGGCGTGCATTGGATATCGGATGTAATCGGAGGATTTTTGGTCGCGTGGATCGTGTATATACTATTGAAAAAATTCGTGTTTGAAAAGTTTAATAAAAAAGAAGAGGTTGAGGAAATAAAAATAACGCAATAAGCGTTATTTTTATGTGCCCGGGGTCGGACTTGAACCGACAAGACCTTGCGATCACAACATTTTGAGTGTTGCGTGTTTGCCATTTCACCACCCGGGCGATTTTTGATTGATAATAGCGCCATAATAGCTTAAAATCAATATAATCATGTGAAGTCCGCAGACCAAGGTTCGGTCTCCGCAGGCCCCGAGGCCGAACCTTACGGACTTCTCACTAA
The DNA here is from genome assembly GCA_001793865.1 of Candidatus Wolfebacteria bacterium RIFCSPLOWO2_01_FULL_47_17b. Lineage (GTDB taxonomy): Bacteria > Patescibacteriota > Minisyncoccia > UBA6257 > JAGOQP01 > WO2-47-17b. The sequence goes on along the minus strand of MGIS01000023.1, from coordinate 132,304 downwards.
AATTCTATGGCTCGGATTATCTCTATCTGTAATCAGAAAGGAGGCGTGGGGAAAACAACCACGGCCGTTAACCTTTCGGCATACATTGCGGCGGCAGGGAAGCGTGTGCTTTTGGTTGACTTCGACCCGCAGGGCAACGCGACACTTGGCATCGGTCTCAAGCCCCGCCAGATAGAAAAGAGCGTATATCATGCGCTGTTGGGATACGCCGATTACGCTACCATCGTCAAAGAAACATCGGTGCCGAATTTCCACATTATTCCCGCAAGCCCGGATCTGGCAGGGGCGCTTGTGGAACTTATGGAACTTCCCGACAGGGAATTTATGCTCAAGAAATTCCTTACCCGTGTGCGGCACCAGTACCACTACATTTTTATCGACCTGCCTCCGAGCCTGAGCTTGCTTACGATAAACGGCCTCGTGGCAAGCGATGAGGTGCTCATTCCCATCCAGTCGGAATACTACAGTTTGGAAGGGCTTGGGCAGCTGCTCCAAACCATCGAACTCATAAACAATAATCTCGGGACGCGCATATCGGTATTGGGAGCGGTACTTACGATGTACAACAGGCGCGAAACATTAAGCAGGGAAGTCGAAAAAGAAGTGCGCAGACACTTCCCGTACAAAGTGTTCGATGCGGCGGTCCCCCGATCGGTGTCGCTTGCCGAAGCACCAAGCTTTTCCAAGCCGGTGGTGTTGTATGATCCGCATTCATCGGGAGCGCAAGCGTATGAGCAGCTTGCCAGAGAAATTCTTCAGCTCGAGCCGCGTTCGTTGCATAATGTATCGGCAAACGGTACAGTATAGGTATGCTTGGAAAAGGACTTGAATCGCTTATACCTAAAAAAAATCAGCCGAATGATTATTCGGACGATACTTCTCGCGATGATGAAGCGGTGGAAAGGCAGGAACGCGAAGGGCTCGGTATTCTGGGGGAGCTGACACGCAAAGAAATCGTGTTCGAGCGTCACGAACCGGAAGAATTCGCGCAAGACCATCCTGTAACCCGAGAAATCCCAACGATATCCGGTCCGATTTTCCAAATCGAAACGCACCGGATAACCCTAAACCCCTACCAGCCTCGCAAAGAATTCGATCCCCAAGCGCTTGATGAGCTTGCCGCGTCTATCCGGGAATTCGGCATTATTCAGCCGCTGGTGGTGTTGAAGTTGGATGAGGAGACCGATAACGGCGTGCAGTCAAAATATCAGCTCATTGCGGGTCACCGCCGCCTTATGGCCGCCCAGAAAGCGGGCTTACGGACTGTGCCGGTTGTCGTAAAGAACGCGCTCAAAAGAACCGAAGCGCTTGAACTCGCGATTGTTGAAAACATACAGCGAGAGGATCTGAACATCATCGAAACGGCTCGGGCGTACTCGCGCCTATCTGATGAATTCGGACTCACACAACGGGAAATAGCCGCGCGGCTCGGCAAAAGCAGGGAAGCGGTCGCTAATGCCCTTCGCCTGCTCTCGCTACCCTCAGACATCCAGGAATCGCTTTCGCACGGTGAAATACAGGAAAGCCACGCGCGTATTTTGATGCAGGTGCCCGATATCCAAAAGCAAAAGGAGTTGCATAAAAAAATTCTGAACGAAAATCTAAGCGTACGCGACCTTTCGAGACATCAGCATATCGAAATGTCAAAACTGAAAGAAAAGAAGGAAAAGCATCAAGAATCCGAACAGGATGCCCAGCTGCGCCAGCTCGAAAAAAGCCTCTCGGAATTTTTAGGTGCGCCGGTGCGGGTAGAGGTTTCGCAGAGCGGAGGCAAGATAATCATACATTTCTATTCTCCCGAAGAAGCGTTCGGCATTGCACAGCGCATACATCCAGAAGAGATGTGAACGAGTTGAAAGTTATCAAGTTATAAAGTTGAGAACGGTTGATCTGTCTCTTGATAACTTTATAACTTTTTACTTTATAACTACGTAAGTGCATACGATATTTCTTTCACTCCTTCTATTTTGCGGAGCTTGATGAGTATGTCCTCAGCTTTTTCTTTTGTGGGGATATCGGCAACAACTTTTACGACGGGGAAGCGGTCATCGCTCGATTGCACCGATTTGATGGAGATCTTATTTCTCGAAAACACCAGAGAAATATCTTTAATAAGTCCAACCCGATCCAAACAGGTGATGCGGTATTCGGTTTTTTTGGGGATAGCCATTTTTTTAACTAGTGCGGACTTTATTTTTTTGGCCGCGTAACGGGTCTTGATGAATTGCATCCATGTTTCGGATGGTTTTTTGTTTTTTTGCGTGAGGATTTCAACCATATCGCCGGATTGCAGAACATAGTCAAGCGTAACAATCTTGTTATTCACCTTTGCCCCCACGCAAGTATTGCCGACTTCGCTGTGTACCCGGTACGCGAAATCCACGGGAGTCGAACCGGCCGGAAGATCAATTACTTCCCCCTTGGGAGTGAGTACGAAAATGCGATCGGAAAATATATCCACTTTCAACGCCTCAACAAACTCCTGGGAGCCGGGAAACTGATTCTGCCATTCCTTGAGCTGGGATATAATGTTTGTTTCCTGCGTTTTTGCCGAAGCGGATATATTGTGCCGGTAGGCCTTCGTGCCTTTCTGGGATTGGTAGAACCAATGCGCGGCGGTGCCGTTTTCATTGTATTCGTGCATAGAGAGCGTACGGATCTGGAATTCGGTTGGACGGTTGTCTACGCAAAATACCGTGGTATGCAGGCTCTGATAGCCATTTGGTTTGGGCAGTGCGATATAATCCTTTATTCTGCCCGGAAGCGGCTTCCACAGCTGGTGCAATATACCCAACACAAGGTAGCATTCCTCAACTTTATCCACGATAATGCGCACGGCGACCAAGTCGTACACGCGATCGATATCCATATCGTAGCGGAGCAGCTTTTTGTACAAGCTTGCCATACGTTTGGCACGATGATCGATTCGTATGGCAGAAATATGGTGCTCCGCGAAAGCCTTTTCCAAAACCGGTATAACGCGGGTCAGATACGCGTTTCGTTCCGTGTACGTTTCTTTGAGATTTTTTTGCATCCATTTGTACGCATCGGGATGCAAATAGGGGAACGCAAGATCTTCCAATTCTCCCGCTAAACTTTGCATGCCAAGCCGCACCGCAAGCGGGGCGTATACTTCCGCCGTTTCGAGCGATACGCCCTTGCGCTTCGCGGCCGGGAGGTGGCCGAGCGTGCGCATATTATGGAGGCGGTCGGCGAGCTTGATAAAAATAATCCGCAGGTCCTTTGAAACCGCGAGCATCATCTTGCGAAGCGACTCAAGACTGCGTTCCTGTCCGCGGTATCGGAGTTTACTCAATTTTGTAACGCCTTCAATAAGAAAGAGTATTTCCGGGCCGAACAGTTTGGATATTTCATCGGGAGACACGCCGCAGTCTTCGATCGTGTCGTGCAAAAGGCCCGCGGCTATCGTCTGCGCGTCCAATTTCCACAGCGCAAGCTGGCGCGCCGTTTCCGTCAGGTGTATGAAGTATTTCTCGCCGCTTGCACGTTTCTGATCGGCGTGCGCTTTTTCGGCAAACGCATACGCACTTCCTATAAGCTCCACGCCAGCAGGATCAGCAGGAAAATTTAGTGTATGTAAGGTGGTTAGTTCGCTCACGGACATATTTCAAGTGTAAAATGAAAATCTCAAAATGAAAAGCTTCTGTCATTGCAAATACAGCGGAACAATTTCGCTGTGCCGAATTTACGGAGTTCGACTTCATAAGAAAAAGTATAAAGCGTCAGAACTCCCCCGATCGGGGGAGTTCTGATTGGGTTTTGGAATATTGCAAATCTTTGTGATTTTAGTGTATTCTATACAAAAAGAAAGGACGACCCAAATATATATAATTAGCCTGAAAAATGGAAAATTTTGAGAATCCAATTGAATTAAAGGATTATCCAAAACTTGAGGAGTTGGTTGATGTAGAACTGCCAGGGGAGAAGAAAGAGGAGATGGTAGCGAAAGTCTTCAAGGATCGCATGGAGGAAATTATGATGTTCCTCCAGAGCGTGGGACTCGCTCTTGATTCAAAAACAGAAGGGTTCTGGGAAAAGCTGAATCAGCTTGCTGACAAGGGGTCTAATGAGCATCCAAAAGAATTTGCGGACATTTTTTTGCCGTACTTTGATGAGAAGATAAAAAAACCGCTATTTGCTAAATACACGGAACTACTTTTAGATACGAAGAATAAGGGTGAAATAGAGGCTTTAAATACATGGTATGGAAAGGTTTCCGGAGAATCTGAAGAGATTTGGAGAAAATGGTTTAATGAGATTATCAGTCTAGTCGATGTTCGTTTGGGAGAATTAGTGAAAGAGATAAAAGAAAAAAACGACGGTAAGGAAAGTGAAGGTGCTTGAGGACACAGTATACTCCACATCCTAATATCTCCGGGGAACGGCTTTTTTTATTACAAAAATAGTAGTGGTAAGAATTGATGCGATCGCGGACTTTCTTACCAGAATGGATTCCCGCTTTCGCGGGAATGACAAAAAAATTAATCCTTTTTTGTCAGTTTATGAGGGTTGTGATTCGGGCACGCTTTATTGCTGCATCGTTCAGGAATGGTCTTTGTGCCTTCCATCATAAGTGATCCGCATTCTTTGCATACGTTGCCGGTCGGTTTTGCTTTCATTGCGAATTTGCATTCAGGATAGCGCGAGCAACTGAAAAAGGGACCAAACTTGCCATGCCGCTCTATAAGTACACCTTTCTTGCACTTGGGGCATTCCACGCCGGTTGAGGCGGGAGATTTGGCAAGATCCTCGGGACTGCCGTTTTTAATATATTTGCATTTTGGGAACTGATCGCAGGAAACGAATTTGCCGTATTTTCCTTCGCGTTCCACAAGCTTTCCCTTTTTGCACGAAGGGCATACTTCGCCTGTTTCTTTCGGACCATTAAGCACCTTGCCCTCCAGCGTGCGCGCGCCGTGGCAGTCAGGAAATCTGCTGCAACTGTAAAACTTGCCCCCACGGCCCAATTTAACAATCATTGAACTTTGGCACAACGGGCATTTCATATCATCCGGCGCGGCTCCGAGATTAGTGATTTTCGGAATGTCTTTTTTAGACGCGACTTCTTTTCTAAACGGCAAATAAAAATCCTTAAGCGTTTTTTCGTACGCGCGCTTTCCTTGGGCGATTTCGTCCAGCTCATCCTCCATCTCCGCAGTGAATGTGTCGCTTATATACTGCGCGAAGTGCTGGCTCAAAAAATCACTTACAACCTCACCCGTTTCGGTCGGCACGAGCGATCGGGATTCTTTCAGCACATAGCCGCGGTCATACAGCGTTTTAATGATGCTTGCATAGGTACTCGGGCGGCCTATACCCCGTTTTTCAAGTTCCTTGATAAGTCCCGCTTCGGAATATCGATTCGGCGGCGTAGTCTGCTTTTCCTCGCTGTCGAGCTTTGCAAGAGCAAGCACCTCACCTTCCGTAAGCGGAGGAAGTATTTTTTCTCCGCCAGCTGGCGGATTCTCGCTATGCCCGTATAATCTTGTCCAGCCGTCAAACAACACGTGCACGCCGCTCGCGGCAAACGTAGGGATATCCGTATCGGCTTGTATCACGATTTTGGTACGGAGCATATTCGCGCCGCTCATCTGGCTGGCAAGCGTGCGCTTCCAGATAAGCTCGTACAGCTTTCTTTCCTGGGATGTATTTCCCGCCGATTTTTTTATAAGCGAAGTGGGGCGAATAGCTTCGTGCGCTTCTTGGGCATTTTTCGATTTTGTTTTGTATTGCTGGGGACTGGCGTATTCTTTTCCGAACGAGTCCGTAATAACGTGTTGGGCGGCGGCTATAATCTCGTTACTCAGATTCAAACTGTCCGTACGCATATATGTAATGTGCCCGGCCTCGTATAAACGCTGGGCAAGCCGCATGGTGATGCTGGGCGTATAGCCGAATCGGGACGACGCTGCCTGCTGGAGTGTGGATGTAGTAAATGGCGGGCGTGGGTGTTTTTTGATCTCCGACTGCTCGATCGCCGAAACGTTCCACGCCGCCTTTTTCCCTTTTGTAACGATAGTAGCGGCTTCTTTTTGGGTCGCGGGCTGGACGGAGCATTCGGCCTCGATACCCTTACCACCTTTTGTTTTAAACAGTGCCGAAAGCACCCAATAGGAAATGGGGTTAAACACCCGGATTTCCTTTTCACGCTCAACCAGTATCCGTAACGCGGGAGATTGCACCCGTCCCGCGGAAAGGCCGTAACGAAGTTTTGTCCAAATGAGCCCGCTCAGGTCATATCCAAACAGCCGGTCCAATACGCGGCGAGCCTCTTGCGCGCGTACCAGATCGCCATCAATATCACGCGGATGGTTGAATGCTTCAGCGATGGCATCTTTCGTTATCTCATGGAAAACAATTCTTTCTACGCGCGTCAGTCCAAGGGCTTCGGTTATGTGCCAGGCGATTGCTTCCCCCTCGCGGTCGGGATCGGTTGCGAGAATGACCTCGTCGGCTTTCTGGGATTTTTTGCGAATCTCAATTATAACTTTCTTTTTTTCTTCGGGGACGACGTACTGTGGGATAAAACCGGCCGGTATATCGATGGCGTTTTTGTTTGATTTCGGGAGATCACGAACGTGGCCCACGCTCGCGACAACGGAATATCCGTCGCCTAAATATTTCTCGATTGTCTTTGCCTTTGTCGGGCTTTCAACGATAACCAACTTCATCCCGTTAGAAATTTTAAATACATAATGCTGTTAATAATATGCGCAAATTGCTATATACATATTCCGTTTAGAAAGCCGCTTATTCTCAAATTTCTAACGGGATTCATATGTTTGTTATCTTATATCTCCCAATTCCATCCTCAATAATTGCGCCCTGCAGAATCAATTCAGCCAGTGCCGCCTGCACCTCTTGGGGTTTTAGTGTACAGTGTTCGGCAATTGTGTCAACGGAGCATCCGCTTGGTGCAGCTTGTACGCACCCGATGATCTGCTCGTATTGATCGGATGTTTTCGTCAGCGGACCACCGCCCGACGTTTTAACGTTTCGATATTTCGACGTGCCAAGATCCGAAAAAAGATCCTGCAGTGAACCAACAAGTCGCCCGCCCGAACGAATAAGCAGGTGCGATCCCGCATATTGTTGTGATGCGGTGGAGCCGGGGAGTACAAATAACGGTTTTTTTGATTGAAGCGTGTGCAAACCCGTGTGCACAGCTCCAGAGCGCCGCGGAGCCTCTATGACAATCGTTGCTTCGCTAAGCCCGCTTATGATGCGGTTACGGTCAAGAAACTGACTCGGATAGGCGGGCGTACCCTCTGCGTATTCCGAGATAAGCGCTCCGTTATGCTTGAGAATATCCAATGCAAGATGCGTGTGTTCCTCCGGGGCGATGGTATCAAGCCCATGTGCCAGAACCGCGCATGTTACGCCTCCTGCCGCAAGGGCTCCCCGATGTGCGGCGGCATCGATGCCGAACGCAAGGCCGCTCATAATGCAAAATCCGCGAGAGGCAAGTTCATACGCGCATGTATAGGCGAATGTTTTAGCGTATGCAGATGCTTTGCGGGTGCCGACAATCGCAATACGCCGCATATCTGAGGGGAACGTGCCTTTTATGAATAAATGAGTGGTATCCATACAGCCAGTTTGATATACTATACCTCATAGATGCCCATAATGCGAATGATGCGAATTAAATCAGGAACGGCGTAAATTACCATTTTTTATGACGAATTTGAAAAAAAAGATACTTATTCAGTCCATCGTGCTTGGATGCATCATCCTCGTATTTGCCATTTTCTTTATTCTTTTCAAACAGAACATCGAGAACCAAATAAAGATTATTGATCAGTTCAAAGCCCGCAAACTGCTTTTTGCCCAATCATCAAGTGATATAGTAATGCTCAAAGGAGAATGGGAAACCGCGCGGCAATACACGGACGACCTCGCCCAATACGCGCCGAAAAAAAACGACCTTGTCCTCATCCCCCAGAACATAAAAAATCTCGGACGGGAGCACAATGTAACGATAACGTTTACCTACGGACAGGAAACAAACACGACACAGACGGGAGCAACGCCGTCCGTGCAATTCACCGCCGCAGCGGAAGGGACGGCGCAGGCAATACGGGCATTTATGCAGGCCTTCGATACTCAATTTCATACCATTCAAATCGATTCGCTTGATAGCACGATGCTATCGGGAAGCGCGTTGCGCGTATCAATGGTCGGAAAGGTGCAATACTACGAATAACATGATTGAAGCGATTTTAAAAAGAAAAAAAGACCTGAAGTTCTTGGTTATGGGGTTTTTATTGCTCGCTATAACGGCGTATCTCTTTATACATTCCATCACCTTCTTGGCGATAACCGTAGACGATGCGCTGAATGAAGAAGCGGCACCCGCGCAAAATCAGAAGTTTAACCTGAAAGGATTGGAAACACTCGGTATTCTGCGGCCGTCCCCGACATCTGTTCTATCGCCATCTCCAACCGAAACAGCAACGTCATCACCGGAAGCTACTCCGTAGCCTCTGTCATTCCGTACTTGATACGGAATCTATTTGCGTATATATTCCAATACTGTTGGGCGCATAGTTCAGTGGTAGAACGCTAAACTGATAATTTAGAGGTCCCAGGTTCAATCCCTGGTGCGCCCACCGAAAACAATAAAATCAATACGCGCCTTTAGCTCAGTGGTAGAGCGTTTCATTGACATTGAAAAGGCCGTAGGTTCAATCCCTACAAGGCGCACAATGATCAAAATCCTCTTCAATAAAAACGGCATCATTGCCATACACAAGCCGGCGGGTGTTTTGGTACACGTATTTGCGCATCAGAAAAACGAGAAAGGAGAAACGGTCGTACAATGGGCGCTTAAAAAATTTCCAAAAATAAAAAATATAGGAGATGATCCCGAATTCCGTCCGGGAATCGTGCATCGTTTGGACAGAGATACGTCGGGGGTTATGCTTTTGGCACGCACGCAGGAAGCGTTCGTATATCTGAAATCATTGTTTCAAAGACAGGAAATTCGAAAAACATACTACGCAATCGTGCATGGCATACCGAAAGAAAAGAAGGGAATAATTTCATACCCCATAGGAATCAAACGTGGAACGACAAAACGAACGATTCATCCGCAAAAAACCGGATCAGGAGATTCCAAAAAAACTCTCAAACGGGAGAAAGAAGCGGTTACGGAATACGAAGTCATAAAGATAATCGAAAAAGATGGAGAAAAATTTTCGCTTCTAAAGGTACAACCCAAAACAGGTCGTACACATCAGATTCGGATACATTTGAATGCCATCCATACTCCTGTGATTGGCGATAAGCTATACGGAGGAAAGAAGAACGCATCATTGGCGGATCGCCACATGCTTCACTGCGCGTCGTTGGAGTTTAAACTTCCCGATGGCACGGGCGTGGCGATAGAAGAGCCGATACTAAAGGATTTTGACAAAATTGCCCATATACTATAGTATTTCCCTCATTATGATCGATGAGAAAATTCTAGAAAAAATACAGCCCGGGGCGCAGATCGTAGTCACCGAGCGGCTCCGCGAAAAAGAAAAAGAGCGCCAATCCCAGTTCAAGGGCATTGTGCTTGCGCGCAAGCACGGGTTCCAGCAGGGAGCCACATTCACCGTGCGATCGGTAGTTGACGGCGTGGGAGTGGAAAAAATATACCCAATTTACTCGCCAAATATTATTTCGGTAAAAATCGTGTCATCTTCCAAAAAAGTCCGCCGCTCAAAACTGTATTACCTGCGCAACGTATCCAAAAAGAAATCCCGCCAGAAAATCGGCGTGGCGGCCTAGAACACTGACCTACGCTGACTGTACGTTGACTAACACGGAAAAAAATCTATTCTCATATTCTTAAGAATATGAGAATAGATTTTTTTATGGTGTATCCACACTTCACGCTATAGCGTAAAGTGTGGATAGGTTGAAAAAGGAAAAAATCCGGATATACTTTCCAGTACAGTCGCGCGGGTGGCGAAACTGGCTAGACGCACTACCTTGAGGTGGTAGCGGGCATTACGTCCCGTGGAGGTTCAAATCCTCTCCCGCGCACAAATATAGAAAATAATTATGACCACACGAGACTACATCATCGCCACCGACAAAACAGCCGACACACTTCTCGAAGAAACGGAAAAACGAACCGACATTCAAGGGCTTCGCCTCCAGCGCCTGCTGGCGCTACCGGACCTGTCCCGCAAAGAGGGTTCGCCCATCAAATTTATCGTGGACGCGGTACTCGGCATTGATATGTTCAAAAACTTCGATGTGATGCAATTTCCGGAGATCGTGAGTGTGAAGAATAATTTTGATCTGCTTAACACGCCTAAAGACCATCAGAGTAGGAAGGAAACCGACACGTACTATGTGGATCCAAGTCACGTGCTCCGCACACACACAACCACCATGTGGCCGTTTTATCTTGAGCGGGAAGAAATTAGAGATGAGTTGGAGATAAAAGGGGAAATCGGTCTGCTCGCGCATGGAAAAGTCTACCGCAAGGACGAGATAGACCGTAGCCATTTTCCCGTATTCCATCAGGTGGATGGGCTGTATATATGCAAAAAAGAAAAAAAAATTATAGGTATACCCAAACTCCAGGAAGTACTTGCGGCGATCGTAAAGTCCATATACGGCGAAATTGAATATAGATTTCTGGAAGATACGTTTCCGTTCACGGACCCTAGCACGCAGATTGAAATTAAGCGCGGCGACGCGTGGCTGGAAGTGGTGGGGGCCGGTGTGGTACATACCGAAGTTTTGAAAAACGTTGGAATCGATCCACACATATACAACGGATGGGCATTCGGATTTGGGTTGGAGCGACTTGCGATGGTTAAAATGCAGATCCCCGATATTCGTGTCTTCTGGTCGGATGATCCGCGCATAACCGGCCAGTTCAAGGATATACACAGCACCTACACGGAGGTAAGCAAGTTCCCCATGACATACCGCGACATCTCTTTTGTCATAGACACGGGTATGAGTTTAAACAACTATTATGAGATTGTGCGTGACTGTGCGGAGAATATAATCGAAGAAGTTAAAAAAACTGACGAGTATGAGAATGAAGAAAAATTCGGAAAAGGCAAAGTGAGCTATACATTCCGCGTCGTATATCGCTCTCCCGAACGCACCCTTACCAACGAGGAAGTGAATAAGATACAAGAAGAGATTATCCAAAAAACTGTACAGGAATTGGGAGCGGTGGTACGATAAAGACATATGAATCCCGTTAGAAGTTCTTGGCTGAGAAAAATTTGAAAAATTTTTCTCAGCGCGTAGAATGCGGGATATCAGATAAAAACTAAGTTTTCTGAAAATAATCATTGATTATATAAGGATAAACTTCTAACGGGATGAAAATCGCAATAAATGGTTTTGGCCGTATCGGACGCCTCTTTTTTAGAGCCGCCTATAATAATAAAAATATCGATGTGGTCGCTATAAACGATCTTGGCGATGTATCCAACCTTGCCTACCTCTTAAAGTACGACAGCGTATATAAAACATGGGTTCATGAGGTGAAAGCAGACGCGGACAGAAGCCTGCTCTTTGTGGATGGCAAGCAGATACAGTTTCTAAATGAAAAAGACCCATCAAAGCTTCCATGGGGATCGCTTGGCGTGGATGTGGTGGTTGAGGCCACGGGCGCATTTGAATCATTCGAAAAGGCACAAGTCCATCTGGACGCGGGGGCAAAACGGGTGCTTCTAACCGCTCCCGCGAAAGATCCCGATGGTGATCCGCCAGCTGGCGGAGGCAAAACAGTTTTAATAGGCATAAACGAAGATAGAATTCCAACGTGCCAGATTACATCCAATGCGTCATGCACAACAAACGCCGCGTCACCGGTTATGGCAGTGCTTAGTGAAAAAATTGGGATTGAAAAAGCGGTGCTCAGCACGGTGCACGCGTATACCGCTACGCAAAGTATTGTGGACGGACCCGTAAAAGGGGATGACTATCGACGCGGCCGCGCTGCCGCGCAAAATATTGTGCCCTCAACGACGGGCGCCGCTAAAGCGGTCAGCCGCGCGCTCCCCGATTTGGATGGAAAATTCGACGGGATCGCGATACGGGTACCTGTAGTTTCGGGATCGCTTGTTGATCTTACATTCATAGCAAAGAAAAAAACGTCCGTTGAAGAAATAAATGCTCTTTTGAAAGAAGCGGCGGGATCGGAACGGTGGAGCGGCATACTTGGCTATACCGAGGATCAGATCGTATCATCCGACATCGTCGGTATGCCATACGGGTCCATCGTGGACGCGAAATTTACTAAAGTAATAGACGGAAATCTCGTAAAAGTACTCGCATGGTACGATAACGAGTACGGCTATGTGACGACGCTTATAAAACACCTTGAGCGAATCGGAAATGGAAAAGTATAATAAGCTTGTACGGGATAAGATTCCCGAAATACTGGATGCGAAGAAAATTCCCTACGAGAAGCGCATCGCGTCTCCGGGAGAGTACAAAGATGAGCTTGTCAAAAAGCTGAAGGAAGAAATGCAAGAATTTGGCGAAGCGGGTGATCCGAGCGAACTGGCAGATGTGCTTGAAGTGATTGAGGCGCTTAAAATGCTTCCAGAATACAAGAATGTAGAGGAGGTTCGAATGAAGAAAAAAGAAGAGCGCGGGGGCTTTGAAGAGCGAATTATCCTAAAAGGAGAAAAATAAAACCTATGGTTGTCATTTTTACCGGAAACGGAGCGGGGAAAACAAGCGCATGCATCGCGCATATGGTGCGCGCCCAAGGACACGGCAAAAAAGGGGTTTGATTATTGATTGAGTAATGAGTTGTGAGTAGTGAGTAATGAGAAACTCAAAACACACAACTCAAAACCCATAACCCACATGAGGCTGTTAAAATCACACATACTTTTTACCATTTGTCTTGGGATTATAGTCGGAATTGCATTGCGCGTGTATGAAGTTGTATTCGTATTCGTAGTGCTCGTGTCTGTCTTAGGAATTCTTATGGGGCTGTTTACATACCTTGTCTCAAAACACGCGTATGCAGTGTGCGTAGGCATCGGATGCGTGTGCGTACTACTAGGTTTTGTGTATGCGCATTTCTGGGCGGATAGAACGTACGAACCACTGCCGCTTGGAGCGGAGATCTCTATCGAAGGCACCGTACGATCGTACCCACGACTTTCCGAGTTTGGCAAAGGATTTATACTATCCACGCGGCATGGGAATGCGCAGGTGTATATGCCATTTTCACAGGAAGTGGAGTACGGCGATAGATTTGTACTTTCGGGGGTTCCGGAAGCATTAGGCGAAACGCAGCAATACCTTACAAAAGACCTCGTGCAAGGAATCGTAAAAAGCCCTCGCGTTATAACGTATACAAAAGGAGATCCTTCACCAATGCGCATTCTTTTCAAGGTTCGGACGAGTATTCGCGATACATTCGTAAAAATATTGTCCTATGACCAGGCATCGCTGGCGACGGGGCTTTTAATAGGAGGCGGATCGGTCGCCTTCTCGCCGGAGCTGAAGACAGCTATGCAAAACAGCGGGACGACACATATCGTGGCGCTTTCGGGCTACAACATATCCATGATCAGCATCTGGCTGTTCGGATTGCTGGGAATGTTTTTGAAAAGGAATACGACATTCTGGGCGACGATCATCATATTGCTCGTGTTCACGCTGATGACGGGCGCGGAAGCCTCCATCGTGCGGGCGGCGATCATGGGGATGCTTATGATAAGTTCGCAGTATTTGGGGCGCGTGTATGACTTCAGACAAAGCGCGGTTGCTGTTGGATGCATGATGCTCGTGGCAAGCCCCTATGCCATACGCTACGATGCCGGATTCACGCTTTCATTCTTGTCGCTTTTTGGGATCGTGTATATAGCGCCGCTACTTGTAAAATTAACCCACTGCAAGGTACTTGCGGAAACGCTTGCGGCCCAGATGGCAGTCATGCCGGTGCTTGTATTTCTTTTTGACGGATTTTCCCCCGTAGGGGTATTGGCAAACGTGCTCATCCTTCCGCTCGTGCCACTAGTGATGGGCATTTCGTTTTGTGTAGGGATAGTGGGCATAGTATCGGTGACAATCGGCTCTATCGCGTCGCTGGCGGTTCAGCCGGCACTTGCATATATGCTAGAGGTCATACAAGTATTCGGATCGTTTGAGAGGGTGCCTTGGACAAAGTCGATCCTCGTGACAATCGTGTATTATGCCGCGTGCATCGGACTGGCGGCATATGCACGCAAAAAAAAGCTATGGTACGAATTTTCATTGTCATAGGAGTAGTGCTTGCAGTCGCGAATATACTCTGCGCACGCGCGATTTTCTCCGATTCGGACGAATCAAGTGTGTATTTTTTGAACATCGGACAAGGGGACGCGGAACTTGTCGCGCACCGGGGGATACATATGCTCATAGACGCGGGACGGGACGGGAAAACGAGTATTGAACTGGAGCGCGTATTAGAAGATAAAAAATATATAGATGTGGTGCTTCTTACGCACGCGGACTCAGATCACGCGGGAGGCATATACCAGGTGCTGGATCGGTTCTCGGTGGGTGTGCTTTTGGTGGGAAATGGATACCACGAGACATGGGAGGAGGTGCTCGACTACGCCAAACAGAAAGGAGTGGCCGTTTACAAATTGGATATGCACGATCGTATTACACATAAAGATGTGACAGCAACGGTGCTGTGGCCGGACCCCCTATACAACGCAAAAACGGATAATGAGAAATCCATCGTATTAAAATACAAGCATACGGATTACGCGGTATTGTTTGCGGGGGATATAAGCGAACGGGTGGAAGACATTATAGTATCGCTATTCGATATCGATGCGGACATACTGAAAGTACCGCACCATGGATCGAAGTATTCGTCGTCTATGTTGTTTGTACGGGAAGTTTCACCTCTGTTGTCGGTTATTGAAGTAGGTACAAACTCGTACGGTCATCCCACCCCCGAGACGCTTTCGCGCCTCAGTTCCGTTGGTTCGCACATTCTGCGAACCGACGAGCAGGGGACGGTGCGGGTGTATACGGAAAATGGTTCAGTAAGAGTGCAGAAAATAGATCAAGGTTCAACCTCGCTCAATGTGAGCGAGGTTGAACCTTGATCAGTTGCAAACAAGCAGGCGAATGCGGTATGGTGTAGATATTATGTCCATACTGGAAATACTTGACCACGTCGGAGAGGAGGTTGAACTGCGCGGCTTGGTTGCGGTTCGGCGCGACCATGGGAAACTCATATTCATTAATCTGCGTGACCGGAGCGGTTCCGTGCAGGCGGTGTTCGGACCGTGGTGCGAAACGGATCTGTACGAAAAAGCAAAAACGCTCCGTTCGGAGTGGGTGGTGAAAATGAGAGGGCTTGTAAAAGAGCGGCCGGAGAATATGCAGAATCCGGATGTGCCGACCGGAAAGGTAGAATTTGAAGTAAAGAAACTTGAAATACTCAATGAGGCCGCGACGCCGGTATTTGATCTGCAGACCGATGGCTATGAAGTAGGGGAAGAAACGCGTATGCAGTACAGATATCTGGATCTGCGCCGCGAGCGTCTTCAAAAAAACATAGCGTTACGGCACCGGGTAATAAAATTCATACGTGACTACCTGGATACGGAAGGGTTTTATGAAATTGAAACGCCCATTCTCACCAAATCAACCCCCGAAGGAGCGCGTGATTACGTCGTGCCATCCAGACTATACCCCGGAAGCTTTTACGCCTTGCCGCAGTCTCCGCAGCAGTATAAGCAGCTTCTGATGGCGGCGGGATTTGAGAAGTACTTCCAGATCGCACGCTGTTTTCGAGATGAGGATACGCGCGGAGACCGTCAGCCGGAATTCACCCAGCTGGATCTTGAGATGAGCTTTGTGGAGCAAGAGGACGTGATGCGGCTCAACGAGGAACTGCTGATTGCTCTTGTGAGCGCGATTGCTCCAGATAAGAAAATAAAAGAAATCCCATTCCCGCGGCTTACCTACGCGGAGGCGATGGAAAAATATAAGACAGATCGCCCGGACCTACGCGAAGATAAGGAAAATTCGAATGAGCTGGCATTTTGCTGGATAGTCGATTTTCCCTTCTTCACTAAAGCTACGAAGGGCGAGCCCGGCTATACATTTACACACAATCCGTTCTCCGCGCCGAAACCGGAGCATATGAACCAACTTATGGATAAACAAGACGTGGGATCCATTCTTACCACGCAGTATGATGTGGTGCTCAACGGATATGAGATAGGAGGCGGAAGTATACGCGCGCACCAACCGGATGTCCTGCGCAAAGTGTTTGAAATAATCGGCTACGAAAAAGAGCAGATTGAAAAGAATTTTGGACACATGCTAACAGCCCTTGCGAGCGGAGCTCCACCGCATGGAGGCATCGCCTGGGGGCTGGACCGGTTGCTGATGATACTGGCACAGGAAAAAAGCATCCGTGACGTAATCGCATTCCCCAAGACAGGAGATGCCCGGGACCTTATGATGGAAAGCCCCTCGGCACTGGATACGAAACAGCTGGACGAATTACATTTAAAGATAAACAAAAAAGAAAAATAATATGACAAAGGAACGAACGTTAGTGTTATTAAAACCCGATGCCGTACAACGCAACCTTATCGGCGAAATTATTTCCCGGTTTGAGCGGGTGGGATTGAAGCTTGTTGCTATGAAACTCCTGCAACCCTCAAAGGAGCTTGCGTACAAGCACTATGTAAAAAACGAGGAGGAAATTGAAGCACTTGGAAATCGATCTATAGAAGGTAAGCGCAAAGGTGGGGCTGAAGTTCACGACGATCCGAAAAAACTTGGTCAATCAATCGTCGACCGGCTCGTGACGTTTCTTTCCTCCGCGCCAGTCGTGGCATTCGTGCTGGAGGGCCACCAAGCAATCAAGGTGACTCGGAAGATCGTCGGTTCAACCGAACCGTTGCAGTCGGATGTTGGAACCATACGGGGGGATTTCACCGTTGATTCGTATCACATCGCGGATACACATAATCGAGCAGTTCGTAACCTCGTGCACGCATCGGCAAACGAATTCGATTCTCAATACGAAATTGATGTGTGGTTCACACCCGATGAATTACTGGAATATGTAAATCCGAGAGAAACCGTCTTGTATAAGTAGCAAAAAGCGGCATTACGCCGCTTTTGAAAGTTCCCGCATGAGCCACCGCTTGCCAATGGGGGAAAGGGTCTCTTCGAACGGAAGATCGGGAAGATCGATTTCCGGTATGATTTCATGGTTCACTTCGCGTGCAAGACGGCTATGCCGTAAAACCCCGCTGGGTGTGGATTGACTTTCGCTGTGGATGGCGGTATCTTGTAGATGAGCCCTATTAAAGATTCCGGATTGATTATGTTAGGGAGGGCGAATTATTTCGGCCTGTGGGTCGGAATTGAGCCCACCCACCTGGCTCTTCGCCGGGAAATCTTTAAGGGGGCTCATTCGTGTTTATGAATCCCGTTAGAAATTTGGGAATAAATGATTTTCTAAACGGGATATGCATATAGCAATGAGCATAGATTGTTTATATTATTACGTATCTAAAATTTCTAACGGGATGAAAGTTTGCCAAATTTGCGAAAAAGGATCCGTGATGGGAGGAACGCGCAGAAAACTGCGAGGAAATTACAACCCCGTCAACTGGTCTCGAAAATATCCGAATCTGCAAAAAACGCGTACCCTTGAGGGGAAGCGCATTTTAGCTTGCGCCAACTGCATAAAGAAGATGAACAAGGACGGAAAATGAAGATCCCGCGGAAATAGCGGGATTTTTATTTATTTGTTAATATAATATACATGGAAGAAAAACATATTCACGCCGCAACGGCATTTCTTATTTTGTTGTTTATTGTGGCGAACATATTTCTCTATGCGCAAGAAGGAGGGAAAAATTACAACAGCCTATTGCTAACCGCGCAAGTTGGAGGAGCAACGATTGGGCAGTATGAAATATATGAATTAACGCTTCAGGACAGCGGCACCTATGCTAATCCATACACTCAAGCAACGGTATCCGCAACATTTACCGGGACGTCGGGTAACGCGTCAGGCAAATCGATGACCATAAAAGGTTTTTGGGACGGAGGAGATACATGGAAAATACGGTTTGCTCCTCCGTATACAGGAACCTATTCGTATCAGACTTCCTCGTCAGATTCGGGTCTCAATAACAAGTCCGGGGCGATAACAGCAGTTTCTTCATCAAAGAAGGGAAGAGTGACTATTGATCCAAGCAACCCGCTTTATTTCAAATGGAGCAACGGAGACCGGTATCTAATGGTCGGAGATACCTGGTGGGATCATTTATATGATAGCGGAACGCCCGCTAATGAAAAAGCCTTTACCGATACTCTTTTCAATATCGGTGTAAACACACGAATTAATCAGAATTTTAATTATGCCCAAATAAATATTTGGTACAGCAATACCAACAATACTCTTCACGGGGAAACATCTTTTACAAATGGTAATAAAAACACAATAAATCCTGAGTTTTTTCAGTACGTAGATAGCAGAATTCAGTACGCAGCTGATAAAAATTTTATAATAGGCCTTCTTTTGGGCTGGGCTGATGATAATTTCTATTCTCAGTTTACTATAGCCCAAAGGCATAATTTTGCTCAGTATATAATTAATAGATACGCGGCTTATCCAGTAATTTGGGTTTCTGTGGGAGAATATAATGAGTATGGATCTGAAACAGATTGGGATGATATAGCCGATTATTTTAGAACAAATGATCCATATAATAATTTAACCACCATTCACCCTAATAATGAATTTCCTGAATTAGATCCCGAAGACCATTTAGATTTTTACATGGTGCAGAAATACACCAACTTATTTAGCGATGCAGTTACTGCGCGTAGTCTTGGGATGCCATATATAAATGGAGAATACGGATATGAACCCGC
Source organism: Candidatus Wolfebacteria bacterium RIFCSPLOWO2_01_FULL_47_17b (assembly GCA_001793865.1). Taxonomy (GTDB): domain Bacteria; phylum Patescibacteriota; class Minisyncoccia; order UBA6257; family JAGOQP01; genus WO2-47-17b. Next base: position 113,383 of record MGIS01000023.1, on the reverse strand, counting down.
TGGTTATCATTCTTCGCAGGACGCAATAAATATCCTTATTGATAGTTGGCGACTGATAATGGGCGGTTCTGCGGGGTTAGTTTATGGAAACTTTGAATGGTGGAGATATGGTGATGAAGATTCCCTGTCCCAACAGGGTGCTATTTACACCTCTCATCTTGCAGATTTTTGGAATTCCGGAATTCAATATTGGAAGTTTAATTCATTCATTGATTTAGGAAGCAATAGATTTGAAGCTAAGAAAAACGGCTTAGAGCACGTGTATTGGACAGAGTCAAGCGGAGCATTTGCGATTAACCTATCCGATATGATGGGGACGGTGCAAGCACAATGGTACAACGCGACAAACGGAACGTGGGGATCTGAATTCTCGTTGAATGCCGGAAGCTCGGTCAGTGTAACGCCCCCTGCCAGCCATTACGCGCTCCGTATATGGCAGGGGACACAATCTACAACCCCAACGCCTCAAAATAATCCTCCCGCCGCAAGTATCAGTCAGCCGTCTTCAAACAACGGCACTGTTTCCAAGGGATCAACCGTGCAATTCGGCGGAACAGCGACGGATGCTGATTCGTCTTCGCTAACAGTTGGATGGCACATTGATCGTCTAGGAGATGGGTGGGAGAAAGCTCTTATCAAACAAACGACACAAGCTCCCGGCCAAAGCTCTGGCTCGTTAAGTATGGCGGGATCAAAAACAAATGAAAATAATCAATTGGTATCTCTTGAAGCCATCGGAGCCATATATGAACTTGTTCTTGTAATTTCGGACGGTGTTAATCCGCCAGTCGAAGCGAGAAGATCTTTTGTACTCGTTGAACCGCAAAATATACCCCCAACTATCTCTCTCACCTCTCCGTCTCACAACTCGTCCCATCCCGCAGGATCGCCTCTTATTCTGAGCGCGTCCGCATCAGATTCCGATGGCACGGTCACCAAGGTAGAATTCTTTCGAGGTACCACCCTACTTGGAACCGATACCTCATTTCCCCATCAATACACCTGGCCCAACCCTCCAGCTGGTACATATACGCTTGTTGCCAAGGCAACGGACAATAATAATACACAGACAATCTCACAAAGTGTCGGTATCACTATTACCTCACCGCAAATATCTCCAACGCAAACCGAATCGCCCGAATCGCGTCCCGGCTGGACATTCTGTTCATATGAATTTGCGTATTGCGACTTTTCAGGCGCCAAAGAAGTCCAATACGGTCTTGCAGGACATTACACAACTAGAATCATCACCGATGGAACCGCCTGCGGTAATGAGGTATTCCCCGATCCCTACCAAGGCTATAAAAAACAATGTTTCTATCGAGATATACAACCCACCCCCTCTCCAACCCCTACCCAAACAACCTCAACCGGAGGAAGCGGTGGTGGTGGCGGAGGTTCTACGATCAGACGCTCTCCCAGCCCCCGTCCCTCTCCAACTTCCACCACCCAACCTCCGACTTCCGATTCCATCAACCCCCTTTCCGATCTCCAATCCCGCATCCAAACCTTATTCTCCATACTCCAATCATTATTCCTCAAGGTAGCCCAGCAGAAAGCATTACAAACCGCACCCCTCATCAATACCACTCCCATACAACCATCTCAGATCGATCCATGCCCCAATGGTATCTGTAGTGTGAGTGGAGGGGATATATTTACTCCAACCTCTCCTTCGACCCCTTCGATAAACTCAGGGCAAGCAAGCTCAGGATTCAACAGAAACCTCACCATCGGATCTCAAGGAGAAGACGTCAGGCAACTCCAAATCTACCTCAACCAAAAAGGCTTTCTGGTTGCTACCTCAGGAGCTGGATCTCCAAACAATGAAACCACGCTCTTTGGCCAACGAACTCAACAAGCTCTGGCCAGATTCCAGCAGGCCAATGGCATCAATCCTCCACAGGGATACTTTGGACCGTTCACGAGGGAGTATATTAGCGGGAATCCATAGGAAGTATACCCCCACACCAAACTTTGGTGTGGGGGTTAATCAACAGTCGTCCGTAAAAGACTTTTATTCCTTATATTTTTTAATTTTCGATACGAGACTTCGAAGGTAAATCCTGCAATCTTTTTTAAATAAGTCTTTTGGATAAATTTCAATTAGAATTAATCCGTCTCTTTTGCACATTTTCCTTTTTAATTTAATATTATCATCGTAACCATATACTTCTCCCGCTAGACCAAAATATTCTATGCGCAAGTTATTAACAGCAAAGTCAGCGGTCATTTTAGAATCCTCATAAAGAACATTCCTTGCATGAAGAATATTATGTCTAAAAAACTAGTCATCAATAATTTTTTCAGCAAAGGAATCACATACATGGCCATCCAGGGCTATAAATTTTTTTGCAAAGAAAACAGGGTTAGGATTAAAACCAGCAATACGAACAGCATTGTTCCATCCACCAAATCTCTTTAAGTACAAGATGTATGTGCTATTAAATTCTCTTTTAAGAGGGATCCTTCCGTGTTTTTTATTAAATCTTTTTATTCTCAAAATCAATTCTTGATTTGTCGGAATGCTTCTGTATTTCAAAAGATTAGCGCATCCAACTCTTGCCATTTTTTCATGGTTTCTTACAACGTATGACTTATCAGCTCTATCCGTGAGAGCTTCCTTCTGTTTGGCGGTCAAACTAATTCCTCGGGTCCACAAAAAGGCTGTTCCAACACTTATTCCAAGTTTTTTTGATATTTCTCTGTGAGACAGCCCATTCTTCCTTCTAAGTATAACAGCCTTTTCTTTTACCTCTGGAAGATATCTTCTTCCATTATTCATTTATTTATCTTATTATACAAAAACGACGGGCCGTCGTATAGTGGTAGTACACAAGGCTGGGGGTCTTGTAGTCAGGGTTCGATTCCCTGCGGCCCGACATTGTTTGATTCGCGGCATTCGCATATAATTCGTAGATTAGCATTATGCACACAAAACGTTCACTCACAGGAGACAGGCCGACGGGCAGACTGCACCTGGGCCACTACATAGGATCGCTACAAAACAGGTTGGAACTCCAAAAAAAAGGATATGACCAGTTTGTTATGATCGCGGACGTGCAAGCGCTTTCGGCACAAGCGGAACATCCGGAAAAAGTGCGTGAAAACATCCTGGAGCTGGCGCTGGATTATCTAGCCGCGGGAATTGATCCGAAGAAGACAACTATATTTATCCAGTCACTTGTTCCAGAAATCGCCGAACTTACGGTGTATTTTCTGAACTTGGTGACTGTCTTGCGGCTCGGACAAAATCCGACTGTCAAAACTGAAATGGTGGAAAAGGGATTTACCAAAACTGTGCCCGCAGGATTTTTTATGCATCCGGTAAACCAAGCGGCCGACATACTCGCGTTTCGCTCGGATGTAGTACCGGTAGGAGAGGACCAGTTGCCTATGATCGAGCAGACAAATGAGATCGCCGACAAATTCAACCGAATATATAAAAAAACGTTTAAGAAGGTTGCTCCGCTTCTTTCTAAAACCCCGCGCTTGCCCGGCATAGACGGAAAAGCAAAAATGGGAAAATCACTCGGTAATGCCATATTTCTGGCAGATTCCGGAAAAGAGATCCGTGAGAAAGTGCAGAAAATGTATACCGACCCAAAACATATCCATGTATCCGACCCCGGGCGCGTGGAAGGAAACACAGTGTTTACCTATTTGGATGCATTCGATCCGGATGTAAAAGAAGTACAGCGGCTTAAAAAACAGTACCAGGAGGGCGGATTGGGAGATGTAGCGCTCAAAAAAAGACTCGCAGAAATTTTGGAAAGCACCATTCGTCCTATACGAGAGAAACGCCAAAAGTTAGCGAAGAATCCCAAAGCGGTTATGCGCATACTGGAAAAAGGGACCGAGCACGCTCGGACTGAGGCGGCAAAGACAATGCACGTCGTGCGCAAAGCCATGAAGATTGATTATCTATGAACGAACAAATCGTATTACTCATAAAAAGCTTTGCATCCAAAGGGAAAAAACGTTCAGAAATCGTAACAGAGCTTGTTCACGAAGGATATGCGTCCGATGACATTGAAGATGCAATAAATCGTCTCTATGCCGCAGGTGAACTTCCCCCATCTTTCTGGGATGGCACTGTGCGTACCGCGCCGGCGGTGTCGGCAGAGCGGATATCAGATGATGGGCGAAAAAAAACTTTTATAGGAATAGGCGTTGTGTTGGGTGTGGTGGTGTTGCTGTATGGAGGATGGGCGTGGTATCAGAACCAGCCGCAGGTTGTTGCAAACCGCGTGTACACGGCTCTTGAGGATGCGAAATCATTCGAATTTGAAGTGCAGGCCATACTTCCGCAGAATGAAGCGGGGGTTAGCGCGCGCGGCATCGCAATCGTACAAAACAAACCGGCAATATCGATTGAGATTGAAGCGCCTATGGCAGGCGGCATGGCTTTTGCCGCCATACGAAGAGAAAATGGTGAACTTGTATTCAAGACCGAAGGCGAGCATATTCTTTCGCAGTACGCATGGATACAGGCAAATCCAGAAACATTTTTTTCAGAAGCGTACCGGTTCGGGCTCGATGCTATTTCTAATAGATCCGGCTTATTTCGAGACGTCTCAAAAGAAAGAGGAGAGGATGCGCGGCGCCTTTTGGACCGTATTCTACGAAGTTCAACCAAAAGTCCGGTCGTGCCAGCCCCACGGGGGATGAAAGGTGTGCTGCTACAGGCGGATGCGGTATATAAACGGCAGCTGGCGGAGTACATACTTGATCGCTATGATAGTGACTTCCTTGACGACATTTCGGTTTCACAATGGCATTTGTTCGCATCGAACAAAAAACCACAGACATATATACTCGATATCCGATCGCGGGAAGGGCTCGTAGGTCTTGTGTTTAAATCGGTGACGGTGACTATACAAAACCTGAATAGGCATACGGAGATACCGTTTGATGCCGTGACTACGCCGTTTGAAAGCATACTCATTTGGGAAAATCAACAATAAAACCAAGGCAACACAGAAATAGATCTCCGTGTCTCATCTGCATTCCGTGTCTCTGTGGTGCCAATAAAAAAGGCGCATCGAGTAAAAAAATGTGATGCGCCTGTTTAACATAATTGTTAATGAACAGTGTGTACCAAAGATGAAGTACGAATAGATTTATAATATTCCCAAAGACAAAACGCTGTCTCTACGTAAAGTGCGTAAAACACTTTCGAAATGGTAATGGCCAAAAGGCCTACAAAACCATTCGTATCTGCTTTAATGTACATTCACAGTATACACCCGTATACTAGAGGTGCAAGCGGGGTTGTGGATAACTTATATGGATTTCACAAACATCATTTTCATATATATCGTTATTGTATTATCTGCCGTGGTGCATGAGTTTTCGCATGCGGCGATGGCAAAACACTTGGGAGACAATACCGCTGAACAGCAGGGGCGGCTGACGCTTAATCCATTCGTACATCTGGATATGGTTGGCACGGTCATTTTGCCGCTACTACTATTGTTTACCTCCGGAATATTTTTGGGTTGGGCAAAGCCGGTGCCCTATAATCCGTATAATCTTCGTGACCAGAAAACAGGCAATCTGAAAGTCGCGATCGCGGGTCCACTTTCAAACATCGCGATCGCGGTTGTGCTGGGGTTAGTATTGCGGTTTGTGTATTTTGAACAAGGAGGATTTCCGATTGAAGGGCAACTCATTTCATTTGTGGTAATGGTAAATATCGTACTTGCAATATTTAATCTAATACCAGTGCCGCCGTTGGATGGGTCCAAAATATTCTATGACTTGTTCCCACGCGTAGGTGCCGCGGTTATGCAATTGGGATTCTTCGGTATCATCCTCGCTCTTATTCTCGCGTACTCTATTTTGCCGCCAATTGTTTCGTTTTTGTTCACATTTATAACAGGAGCGGCTTTATAACTTTATAACGTGTAACTTTCGACTTATTTCTTTGTATTGACAAAGAAATGCCGTTTTGCTAGATTTACACCACTATCCATCAAGCGTTATAGAGCTCCAAGCTCACGCCTGGAGCTTTTATTTGTATGCCGACAGTCCACCAGCTAATAAAACAGGGAAGAAAAAGCAAGACGAAGAAATCCAAGTCTCCGGCGATGGGGCTCTATTTTAATACCATACGAAACCGACCGGTGTACTCCGACTCACCATTCAAACGCGGCGTATGCCTGAAGGTATTTACCACAACCCCGAAAAAACCAAACTCGGCACTCCGAAAGGTGGCTCGCGTGCGGCTCACCAACGGCATGGAAGTCACGGCATATATCCCCGGCGAAGGACACAATCTACAGGAGCACTCAATGGTAGTTATCCGCGGCGGCCGCGTAAAGGACTTGCCGGGTGTGCGCTACCATATCGTCCGCGGACGTTTGGACGCGACAGGGGTGGAGAACCGCAAACAAGAACGATCAAAATATGGAGTGAAGAAAGGGAAATAATATATGAGAAAAAAAAGAGTATATACCAAAGACATCGACCCCGATATTAAATTCGACAATGTCGCTATTTCGCGCTTTGTAAACTACATAATGAGGGACGGAAAAAAATCAACCGCACAGCGCATAGCGTACGCCGCGTTCGATGCCGCCGCGAAAAAGCTTAAAAAAGAACCGATAGAAATATTTGAAAAAGCTATTGAAAACGCATCCCCCGTATATGAAGTTGTTTCTAAGCGCGTGGGAGGCGCAAACTACCAGGTGCCACGTGAGGTTCGGGCGGAACGACGGTTCTTTTTGGCATGCAACTGGATTATAGATGGTGCACGCGCGGCAAAAGGACGGGCAATGAGTGAAAAGCTCGCGGACGAACTCATCGCGGCGTATAACAACGACGGCAACGCAATCAAGAAGAAACAACAGGTGCACAAGATGGCGGAAGCCAACAGAGCTTTTGCTCACTTTGCCAGATGAGCAAAAGCAGGGATCAGGGATTAGGTGTTAGTTGTCAGGAAATACTAATCCCTAAACCCTAATCACTAACCACTATGTTCAAACAGTATCCTTTGGAAAAATATCGTAATATAGGCATCATAGCTCACATTGACGCGGGAAAGACGACCGTTTCCGAGCGCATACTTTTTTATACGGGCATTTCGCACAAAATAGGAGAGGTGCACGAAGGAGCCGCCGTTATGGACTGGATGGAGCAGGAGCGTGAACGCGGCATTACCATTACCTCCGCCGCGACGACCTGTTTTTGGACGCCACGCTACGAACTTCGTAACGCGAAAACCGACGAAGAGAAAATGAAAATCCGAGATGAGCACGAGCATCGTATCAATATCATCGACACGCCGGGCCACGTGGACTTTACCGCCGAAGTGGAACGCTCACTGCGCGTGCTTGACGGAGGTGTAACGGTGTTTGATAGCGTGTCGGGAGTGGAGCCGCAGTCCGAAACGGTATGGCACCAGGCGGATAAGTATAGTGTGCCGCGCATTTGTTTTTTGAATAAAATGGACCGTACCGGAGCCAGTTTTGATTTTTCATATCGATCCATACTTGAGCGGCTTACGCCCAACGCGATTCCGGTGCAATTGCCCATTGGGGCCGAAGAAAATTTCTCAGGGGTTGTTGATCTTATAGAACTGAAAGCGTTCAGTACAAGCGGAAGCAACGGAGAAATTCTTGAAGAAATTCCGATCCCGGATGGTATGCAGGATGAAGTGAAAAAAGCGCGCGCTCAGCTTATTGAAAAAATAGTCGAGCACGACGAGACAATGATGGAAAAATATCTTGCGGGAGAAGAAATCCCAGTCGCGGATCTAAAGAAGGTGCTTCGTAAAGCGACGATTGATAATAAATTGGTGCCTGTGTTCTGCGGCAGCGCGCTTAAAAACAAGGGCGTGCAGCTGCTTTTGGATGGTGTGGTTGATTATCTGCCCTCGCCACTGGATATAGCGGAATCAAAACCGATTAAAGGGCTTGACCAGAAGAGTGGCACCGACGTCATACGACAGCCTAGCGACAACGAGCCGCTGACCGCCATGGCATTTAAAATAGCAACAGACCCCTTCGTGGGGAACCTGACATATTTCCGCGTGTATAGCGGCGTATTGAAAAAAGGATCGTATATTCTGAACGCTACCAAAGATTCGCAGGAACGCATTGGCCGTATCGTGCGCATGCACGCGAATCATCGTGAAGACGTGGAAGAAATGCACACCGGAGACCTCGGCGCCATTGTGGGTCTTAAAAACACCACCACCGGGGACACGCTGTGCGACCCCGAGCATCCTATTACGCTTGAAACGATCACGTTCCCCGAACCGGTTATAAACTTGCGCATTGAGCCAAAGACAAAAGCAGACCAGGAAAAGCTGGGTCTGTCTCTTAAACGGCTCGCGGACGAAGATCCGACATTCCGTGTTACCGGAAATTCGGAAACAGGCGAAACAATTATTTGGGGGATGGGCGAACTGCATCTGGAAATCCTCGTGGACCGCATGAAGCGGGAATTTGGCGTAGAAGCAAACGTGGGGCGCCCACAGGTATCGTATAAGGAAACAATCAAGGCAAGCGCGGAAGCGGAAGGCAAATACATCCGCCAGTCCGGAGGCCGCGGTCAGTACGGACACGCGAAAATCAAAGTGCGGCCGCTTGAGCGAGGCAAAGGATTTGAATTTCTGAACCAGATCAGAGGAGGAGTTATCCCGCAGGAATTTATTCCGGCGATCGAAAAAGGAATCAAGGAAGCGATGGCAAAGGGCATTGTAGCAGGCTACCAGCTGGTGGATATGGAAGTAGCGCTGTATGACGGATCGTTCCACGAGGTTGACTCATCCGAGGCAGCATTTAAAATAGCAGGATCTCTGGCATTGCAGGACGCGGTAAAATCTTCATCGCCGGTACTGCTGGAACCCATTATGCGGGTGCAGGTCATCGTGCCACCTGATTTCTTGGGTGACGCGACGGGAGACCTGAGCTCAAAACGGGGAAAGATAGAAGAAATGAGCGATCGTGGTATGATGAAGGTAATCGACGCGATGGTGCCATTATCTGAAATGTTCGGCTACGCGACGAAAATTCGTTCCATCACGCAGGGCCGCGGCACATTCACGATGGAATTCAGCCATTATGAAGAAGTGCCAAAGAATATCGAGGCGCAAATAGTTGAGGGGAAAAAATAATATGGAATATACTATCGATTGTAAAAACAAAAGACTAGGCAGAGTTGCTTCAGAGATAGCCACCATCCTGCAAGGGAAAAAAGAGCCGGAATACGACCCGCGCCTTGAGGGTGTGGATACGGTTGTGGTGCAGAATGTGGATAAAATCGAACTGAGCGGAAGCAAGCTGGAGCAGAAGAAATACTATTCGCATACCACGCAGATTGGCCACCTGAAAGAACGGAAGCTACAGGATGTGATTGCAAAGCACGGAAAAAAATACGTACTCCGCCACGCGGTACTGCGGATGCTGCCCAAGAATAAATTACAGGCAAAACGAATCAAGCGAATGAAATTTGCATAAATATGACAAAAACAACAGTAAAAAAAGAAAAATATACAGAGACGGTAGGGCGGCGAAAAACGGCGGTAGCTCGCGTACGCCTCTCCGATGCAAAAAAGGCATCAAGCAAAGGAGGAATCGTCGTGAATGAAAAAAAGATGCAGGAGTATTTCCCGCTTGCCACACTGCAAAAAAAGGTACAAAGCCCGCTTGAAAAGACGGATTTACTTGATTCGTTCGAGATATCAACGCATGTGCAGGGAGGCGGGTTTAACGCGCAGGCGGAAGCTATCCGGCACGGTATTGCGCGGGCGCTTGTTCTGCTCCAGCCAGATCTTCGTAAAAAGCTCAAAAAATTCGGCTACCTGACTCGCGACGCGCGCATGGTGGAACGCAAGAAATACGGACTTAAGAAAGCGCGCCGAGCACCACAGTGGAGCAAAAGATAGAAGAGGGATTAGGGATCAGGTGTTAGTTGTTAATAAAACACTAATCCCTAACCACTAACCACTAAAACCTTTCCCATGAACATTGGAACTATACGGCCTGTTATCTACTTATTCGGAATACTTTTTGTCCTCTATGTATTGGCGATCATCTTCGGCTGGTTTGATCTTGCTCCGTGGATAGATATTCCAATGCACCTGTTGGGAGGAGCATGGGCTGGAGCTTTATTCCTATTTCTGGGGAGAGGTTACATACTGCCCGATCTGTACGCTCACACGATTGAACGACTCAAGCTTGCCGGTCTTACCGGAATTTTCGGAAGCTTCATGGGAGTACTGTGGGAATTTCTTGAGTTTGTTCTCGGGCAACTGGAAGGATTCGAAGGGTTCGCGCAGGTGAGCGTTCGGGATACGCTTGGTGATTTGTGCATGGATATTGTAGGAGCGGTCTTGTACGCCGCGATTGTGCTATTTGTTATACCACGCATCAAAGCGCGAAATAACTCCGTCTCGCAAAACGAATAACCCTCCCGATTGCGCATCATGCAAAAAGGAATCATACGGCCCCTGCCAGACAGCGGGCTGATTGGTAGGTTCGCCCCGGATGATCTCACTTAATACGATTTTGTCTCTGAAGCCGGCAAATATATGATAGGAATCGGCATGCCATTGCAAGTCGCGCGCCTCCGCGGCATCGGCAAGTTGTACGCGTGTTGTGGAACGCGCCGGCAGGTCAAGTGCCTCAAATTCATCGCGAAGCATGTATACGAACACGGATCCTCCCGAGTCCTGATACAGCACCTTATAGCCATCCGGCGAAAGCGCGCCAAATACGGCATCGTGCGCAATTTTTTGGAATTCACCATCCTCGCGAACCCATACGTCGCCGTTGGAAAGAAGAAACAGGTATCGTAAATCGAATCCTTCAGCGCGAACAACGTCACTCGCTTCAAAGGGAACATCGAACGTGTCCAAGCGGGAACCGGTGCGTAAATCATGCACGAACACCGTCGATGAAGCCTGTCCCGCGCCCGGAGAGGAAGCAACAAAGCCGAAAAGATTCCGGCCGCCGACGAAAAAACCGTCGAATGTATTACGCAGTAATACGGAAATAGCATCGGCCCCGATACGAATGACGTCAACCGACTCCTCTCGAAGCCCGATAAGCCCATCGGACGTCCCGCGCTGGAACCGAAAGCCGCTATAGGCGTTGCGGGTAAGCGACGCAAGGTAGGGATCGAGCGCGAGCGGCGCCCCAGGAGATAGCATATCAAGTACGGTGTACGAGCCCGTTCCTTCAACAAGCACCTTTCCCGACTCATTCGAGTCTACGAGCCGCAGCGCATCGGCAACGGGAAACGTAGCGGAAGGACGAAGATTTTCAGGAACGGGCAGTACATAATAGAGCCGTACCACGCGGGATTCACGTATATCAATATTTTTTTCATACGGTATAAAACCTTCTTTTTCAATGCGCACCGTGTATTTTTTTGGGATAACGCTCGAAATAAGCGTGCCACGTTTCAAAAGGCCCGATCGGTCGTCGTGCTGTTTATCGTTGAGAAAAATAGACACGGGGCGGATGTACGACTCCACATAGAGCGAGCCGGTACGGGTTGGTTTCCATTCCTGAAAATCAAAACGATAACCCTGCGTGTAATATACCGTGCCGACGCTTGCCAAAATAAACAGAAATATAAAAAAGACGAACAGCTTTCTGCGGGTGCGTAGAGTCATACAAGCGAGTATACCGCATACCGCATACTGTATAAAGAGGTTGCGTTTCAGAATGGTTTGCTTTTTTATTTGATTATTCGTAGAATGAGTGCGATTTGTAGATTCGTATTACGTTATGCCTCTATTTACCAAAAAAATCGGTGTTGATCTTGGAACCGCAAATACGGTTGTATTCGTGCCCACCAAGGGTTTTGTCATAAACGAACCGACTATTGTTGCGCTCAGCGTGCCCGACAACAACGTGCTTGCCGTCGGCCGTGAGGCGAAAGATATGATCGGGAAAACCCCGGCAGACATCATTGCGTACAAACCGCTCAAAGACGGCGTGATTGCCGACTACTACATCACCAAAGCTCTTTTGAAATACTTTATTTCAAAGGCAGTGGGTTCGTTCAACGCGTTTATGAAGCCCGATGTGGTCATATCGGTTCCCGCGGGCATCACGCAGACCGAGCGCCGGGCGGTTGTGAATGCCGCAGTGGAAGCGGGCGCGAAAGCGGCGCATATTGTCAAAGAGCCGATACTTGCAGCGCTTGGCGCGGGCATTCCTATCAACACGCATTCGGGCAATATGATTGTGAATATCGGCGGAGGGACAGCGGAAGTGGCGGTGGTGTCGTTGGGTGGTATCGTGTCGTGGGCAAGCTTGCGCATAGCAGGTAATCGATTTGATGAGGCGATAATGGAATACATCAAGAAAAAATACTCGCTTATTATCGGCGAACAAACAGCCGAGAACCTCAAAATCGCCATAAGCTCCGCGATGACCACACGTTCCAAAAAAGAATATCAGGTTCGGGGACGAGATGTGTCCTCGGGACTCCCAAAAGACCTGACTATAAATTCAAATGAAGTGGCCGAAGCTCTGCATCCCTACCTTCTGGAGATTGCAAAAAATGTTCAACAGGTGTTCAACCAAACGCCTCCAGAACTTGTTGCCGACATTATGGAAAAGGGGATCGTGCTTTCGGGCGGCGGCGCGCAGATAGAAAACCTCACCTCGTTTTTCAAAAAAGCGCTGGGCGTGCAGGCGTACGTCGCGGAAGAGCCGCTGCTATGCGTTGCCAAAGGCACCGGACTCATCCTGAGCCATCTGGATGTCTACAAGCGCACACTTTTGAATAAAAAATAATGTTCGGATACGAATCACTGCAAAAGGATTTTGATCGGCTTATTGAAGGGGGCAACCTCTCACATACCTACCTTTTCTACGGCGAACCGCAGATAGGAAAGTTTTTGTTTGCGCGGGAGCTTGCGGCAAAGATTGCCCATCCAAGCGACATACTCACGGTAGATTTTTCAGCAGAAGAAGGAAGCGACAAAGAGAGTGTCGGTATAGAAAAAGTACGTGAGCTTGAGCATTTTCTCTACCAGACCCCCTCCTCCGCCAAGGCTACGGAGGGCAAGCCCTCCTATCGAATCGCCATTATTAGGGATGCGCAGTGGCTCACGGATCAGGCGCAGAATGCGCTTCTAAAAATACTGGAGGAGCCGCCTAAGTCGGGGATAATACTTGCAACTGCTACCGACTCGGACATATTTCTGCCGGCAGTGCGATCACGATTCCAGCTGGTGTTTATGCCAATCCTGCCCCGGGAGGAGGTACTTGACTTTTTAGACCAGTATGATATAATGCAAGACAGGAAACTTGAAATTGCGGATACAGCACGTGGGCGTGTCGGACGGGCTAGAACCTTTGCCGAAGCACAAAATGGTCAAGGTTCGGCCTTGCACACGGCCACGAAACTTGCTAAACAGGCGATTCGAGCCTCATCGACGACCAACAAGAAAAACGTTTCCGATGAGATTATCGAATTTTTCAACGAACATCCGCACAACACGGAGCTGTTTATAGAGTCGTTGGCAGGTATGCTTGATCCCAAGAAGCACGCGAGTGTTTTAAAAGAATTGAGTGAATTCGCGTATAATCTGCAGACCGTCACCATACAAAAAAGAATTCATATAAAAAAGCTCTTATGGACGATACAGTAAAATTCATCATACTGCTCGCCATAGGCGCCATCGGCGTCTTTTTTGCGTTTTCCATAATCCAGCCGGGAGTGCTCGACGCGTTTGGCGGAGGCACGGGGGGATCACTTTCTGCAAATGTGCTTTCGGTTGTGGGATCTGCTCGCAGTGATGACGGAGCCGAAGGTGAGATGGTTTTTTACGCATCATATGATAATTTACAGAATATACATCCGGTCCGCATTAAGGACGCAGGAGGAGCAAGAATTACGAACGTTCGCACTGCACAAAACGGAAAAACAATATTCATCGGGACTACTCGGGGACTTTTCGTGAGTTTGGACGGAGGACTCAACTACAAACCTAGGTCCAACTTTTCTTCGGAAGCGATCATACTCGACGTCATTGAAGGAAAATCGCAAGGAGAATATTTCATAAGCGTATATGAAAACAGCAGAGGAGCCCTGTACAGAACCGATAACGATTTCTTTACCATCGAAAAAATAACCGACTTCCAAAGGGAGGCGGTATACGCTATGTATCTTTTTGGAGATGACGTGTACATCGGCATGTCCAACGGTCAGCTTTTACGCTACAACTTGACCAAAAAGGTGTTTGAGACGCTTTCGGAATTTGATCAGCAGGTAACCGGCATCACGTACGCATCGGATAATTTCATGTATATTCTGCTCAAAAATGGAACGCTCTATAGGGGAGCGGGGCCATACGGTGATTTTCGCCGGGTGCGCATTCCGGGCGGGAGTCTCTTTTCAGCCGCATCTATTCTGCAATTTGCCGATGACGAACGGGGAGCGATATACATTCGCACCAAAAGCGGCATATATCGCAGCACCAATTCCGGAGCGAGCTTTGCGCTGTATGACCAAATTCCATTGCTTGCAAACGCTATAGACACATTTGGCGTGCAGGATGGAAACATTTACATCCTCTCCGCCGGTCGTCTCTACACAAGTTCATATGCGGGCGTTGAATGGAGCGTTCGTGAAGTGCCCTACCCCCGCCCACTGTGGCAATCTTACTTTATGGGAGGAGGGAGAGTCATATTGACTCAATAAAAATCCCGCGTCTTGTGCGGGGGATTTTATTTCCCCCACACCAAACGAGTGTTATTTTCACAAAGCACGCAGTGCCATACTCGTTATGGTGTGGGGGTGAACGGGCATTTGTATTTTTGGCTTTTTATTAGTATCATTCGCATACGCATTTGAGATTAGCATTATATTTCTCATGGATTTTTCAGAACAACTTAAACAAAAGCTTGCGGAGATAATGAAGTTTTTCAGAGACGAGATCTCGTCGATACGCGGATCAAGGCCCTCACCCGCGCTGGTGGAGGATATTCAGGTGGAATATTTTGGCCAAAGGCTGCCCATTAAACAACTGGGTTCCATTTCGGTTATCCCACCCCGCGAGGTGCAGGTGAGCGTGTGGGACGGGAGCGCGGCGGACGCGGTTGCCAAAGCGATATCTGACAAGCTGAATCTGCAGGCGGCACGCGAAGGAAATATCATTCATGCCAACCTGCCCCAGCTCACGCAGGAGCGGCGTGAAGAACTTTTGAAGGTAATCAGATCCAAAGCCGAAGAAGCGCGGATCAAATCGCGCACCATCAGAGATGAAATCAAAAAAGAAATTGGCGCGAAGGAAAAGAGCGGTGATATGACCGAAGACGATAAATTCGAACTACAGGAAACAATGCAAAAACAGATGGAGGAATTCAACGCCACGATTGACGATATGTTGAAGAAAAAAGAAATTGAAATTAATGAATAATATGTACCAGCGGATATAAAATAATTTCTAATTTCTAATTTTGAATTTCGATTCAATCCGCGATCCGCCAGCTGGCGGATGAATGACTGAAGTTTCGAAATTAATACATTAGGATTTGATTCGAAATTCGGAACTCGAAATTCAAAATTTAAGAACCATCCATACGTCACCATGATCGTCGATCTCATAGTATTCATAGTTATATTGGCTTTCCTGATCTTGGCCCACGAGTACGGGCATTTTTCGACCGCTCGGATGTGCAAAATGTATGTGGAGGAATTTGCGATCGGATTCCCGCCAAAAATTTTTTCAAAAAAGAGAAACGGGACAAATTTTTCGGTTGGCGCGATCCCGATAGGCGGATATGTAAAAATCCCGGGCGAGAACGGGAAAGAAGTGCTGGAAGAGGAGATAAGGCTCAATCCTGCAAAGCAAATCGCGCAGATACCGGAAGAGCAATATTTTTACAGCAAGCCGGCTTGGCAAAGAATTTTCGTTCTGATGGCGGGCGTTTTTATGAACTTCATTATCGGCTGGATATTCCTGACGGCTGTATTTATGGCGGGAATCCCTCAGCAAGCGTACGTCGGCACCATTGCGCCAGATTCCCCGGCTGCTCAAGCAGGCCTTGAGGCGGGCGACGCCCTTATGGGGTACGAAACCGCGGAGGCATTTATCCAAAGCACGGATGAGCATATCGGTCAGAATTTCACGTTCAGCATTCAGCGAGGAGAGGAAATAAAGGAAATAACACTGGTGCCGCGCGAAGCGCCTCCACAAGGAGAAGGCCCCGTAGGCATACAGATTCAAGGGGCGGGCATTGAACGGCAATCCTTTTTTTCGGCGATCGGCAAGGGGCTAGAGCTGTCATGGGAAATTTTCAGTATGATATTCATACTCATTGCGCGGCTTATCGCAAGCGTCGTAAGCGGCGAAGATCTATTCTCACGGCTCGCGGGACCGATAGGCATATTTCAAGTAACCTCGCAGGCGGCGGATTTGGGGCTGGTCTATCTGGGGCATCTCATCGCGCTTATCTCGCTGAACCTGGCGGCACTCAATATATTCCCATTTCCGGCGCTTGATGGAGGGCGCATACTTTTGGTTCTCATTGAAAAGATAAAGGGATCTCCCGTGCGCGCGAAAACGCAGCTGTGGTTCAACGGCATCGGGTTTGCGATTTTGATTTTATTCATCATCGCTGTTAGCATACAAGATATCAGTAGAATATTTTAATGTTGCAATCCCAGCTTCCCAACTTTATACGAAAGGAATCTCCTCGAGACGAGGAGGCCGTCAGTGCGCGTCTTCTTATCCGCGGCGGATTTGTAGACAAGCTCGCGTCCGGCGTGTACACGTATCTGCCGCTGGGCATCCGCGTGCTGAAAAATATTGAGAGTATTGTGCGAAAAGAAATGGACGCGCTCGGCGCGCATGAGCTTCTGATGCCCGTCATGCATCCCAAAGAAAACTGGGAAAAAACCGGAAGATGGAAGACGCTGGATGTGCTTTTTAAGATCGCTGGACGCGACAAAAAAGAGTACGCGCTCGGACCCACGCATGAAGAGGTGATATCTCCGCTCGCGCAAAAAGCGATATTTTCTTACAAAGATCTGCCGCTGGGGCTGTACCAGATTCAGACAAAATTCCGCGACGAACCGCGCGCCAAATCGGGGCTTCTGCGCGGAAGGGAGTTTTTAATGAAGGACCTTTATTCGTTTCACGCGAGTACGAAGGACTTGGATGCATACTACGAACAGGCAATCAAGGCGTACAAAAAGGTGTTCAAAAAACTCGGTGTAGACACGGTGCTCGTGGAAGCTTCGGGAGGTACATTTTCGAAATTCTCGCATGAATTCCAGGTGTTCTTGGAAAGCGGCGAGGACCAGATTGTATACTGCAAAAAATGCGGACTTGCGCAGAACAGGGAAATAAACGATACGCGTGAAGGAGGGCCATGCCCGGTATGCGGAGCGATAGTTTCAATCCGGCAGGGAGCGGAAGTCGGCAACATATTCCGTCTTGGCACGAAATATAGCGAACCATTTTCACTCACATATAAGGATGCGAAAGGAAATACACATCCGGTTATAATGGGCTGCTACGGCATGGGTATATCACGGCTGATGGGAACGATTGTTGAAGCCCTGCACGACGATAGAGGTATCGTGTGGCCCGCGGAAGTGGCTCCGTTTGACGCGCATCTCATAGAGCTTCCGGGAACTAACGGAAAGGCGAAAAAATTATATAAAGAGCTGATCGAGGCGGGTATCGATGTCTTGTATGATGAAAGAAGTGTTTCGGCGGGTGAAAAATTTGCCGAAAGCGACCTCATTGGAATTCCCGTTCGACTCGTGGTAAGCTCCAAAACCGGCAAAAAGATCGAGTTCAAAAAGCGGAACGAAGAAACAACAAAGCTGGTTGACGAAACATTTATTAGAAAATATTTCAAGAAATAATGGGACTATTCAGCGTTAAAACAGATATCGGTGTGGATCTCGGAACGGCCAATACGCTCGTGTACGCAAAAGGCGAGGGCATCGTGGCAAACGAGCCGACCGTCATAGCAATAAACACCAAAAGCGGCCAGACCGTCGCGATCGGCGAAGCCGCGAAACGGATGCTGGGGCGGACACCCGTGCACATCGAAGTGGTACGTCCACTGGTAAATGGCGTGATATCGGATTTTTTGATGGCACAGGAGGTGCTCAAGCACTACCTTCAAAAAATAAAAAAAGATTCGATCTTTAAATACGTTCGGGCGGTGGTCGCGGTACCCACGAATCTGACCGAAGTGGAGCGCAAGTCGGTTGAAGATGCGGTTATATCTTCCGGCGCATCAAGCGTGTACTTGTTGGAAGAGCCTATCGCGGCTGTACTTGGCGCGGGGCTCCCTATAGACGAGCCGACCGCCAATATGATCGTAGATATCGGAGGTGGGACGACCGAAATCGCCGTTATTTCCATGGGAGGCGTTGTGGTGTCGCGAAGCTTAAAGATAGCGGGAGACAAGTGCAACGACGACATCCGGCAATATGTTCGTGAGGAATTCAAACTTATAATTGGTGAAGCGACGTCGGAGCGTATTAAAATGGAAATAGGCGCGGCAATCCCGTCCCAAGAAAAATTGGAAATGACTGTCGCGGGTCGCGACGCGGCGTCGGGTTTGCCGAAAGAAATCATGCTCAAGGATTCACACGTGCGCATGGCTTTAATGCTTTCACTCAAGCATATACTCGAAGCTATCAAAGACACGATTGAAAAAATTCCACCCGAGCTTTCGGGGGATGTGATCAGAAACGGCATACACTTGTCCGGCGGAGGATCGCTCCTGCGCGGGCTGGATCAGCTTATTGAAAAAGAACTCGGCGTTAAAACGGTGCTTGTTGACGATCCGCTCACGTGCGTGGTGCGCGGATGCGGCACGGCCGCGGAAAACATTGAGCGTTTTGAGCCGATATTTTCGCTGTCTCTCAAGCCGATTATATTAGAATAAGGAACACGAGGTTCAACCTCGGTTTGGGGAGGTTGAACCTCGTGTGCGATAATCTCATCTGTAGCAATTCCGCCCATAATTCGTTATACTGTGTATATGAATAATGTAATTACCATCAGAAAGGAAAGTGTTGAAAAACACGAAGGTGTGGTGGTCTTGCCTGTGAAAAAGTACAAGGAACTCATTGCACGCGTAGTACCAACATTTTATCTCAAAGGTAAAAAAGCTGAAAAATTGGACAAACTTGTAAAAGAAGGATTGCGGGAATATAAAGCAGGGAAAACAAAAAGACTAAAGTCACTAGCTGATTTGGCATAATTATTTAAAACTATGGCTGTCCGTGAAGTGCGCGTAAGCACAAAATTTCAGAAGCAGTACAGAAAGCTCCCAAAGAGGATACAGGCCGTTGCCGTAGAAAGAGAAAAGATTTTTAAAGAAGATCCGTTTAATCCGAGGTTAGACACGCATAAACTTCACGGCAAGGACAAAGAAGCGTGGTCATTTTCAGTTACGAAATCACATAGAATAAAGTTTATTTTTCTTGAAGAGGAAACCGTGCTGTTCTTGGAAATAGGAACGCACGATATTTACCGATAACGGCTTAAATAGAGGGGCTTTATCCCTCACATAAAAATTTATGTGAGGGATTGACTTTTTTGCGGGAAGTGTGCTATAATGTCCGCTAGGAACATTGAAAATTTCATTGGATTTAATTTGTTTGATTCAGGTGACGAGTATTCTCGTCATTCTGAATCCGCCAGCTGGCGGATGAAGAATCTCATTGTTATGTAGAGATCCTTCGCTTCGCTCAGGATGACAGCTAACTTCGAATCTTGACCCAAACAAATTAAATTAATAAAAAAAAGGAGACAAAATGGAGAGGTTAGTATCTACCGACTTCATCAACGAAGGCGAGAAAGCTCAGGAAGCACTTTTTATTGAGGGAATTATAGAATTTTCATCTGCATACAATTTTTCAACTGACAGAAAGGGGTACAGCAATCTAACCGTTAGGATCGATAACTTTAAGGGAAAAATGACGGTGAGCGACGCAAATTACAGAATAGACTGTGGAGAGCGTGTTCGTTTATATGCATTCGGCGGCTTTGAAGGATATAATGAGGAGGATGATATTTCTATTGATGGAATTCAAATCCTCGATGATTCTGGAAAGGTAAAATTCCAATCAGTTCATACTGTCGATGCTGAGTTTAAATAAAACAAAGATAGATCAACCAGGCCTTCTCGCCATTGAGAAGGTCTGTTTTTTATTGTAAGATGGGTGAGAAATGATCGGACGAAAGAACAACACGGTTTTATATGTCATAATTCTGGTGCTTGCGGCGGTGCTTGTGGCAACGCCTTTTTATTTTAAAAAAAATCTTTCCATAGGGGACTATATTTCGGCCGTGTGGCGGATACCGCAGCTCCTGGAGGAGAATCAGAGTCTCAGGTTACAAATTGAAGATAAAAATAATGAGATTCTTCGCTTTGCTCAGAATGACGAAGAGGGAGAGATTGCCGCGCTCGCTACGCTCGCTCGCAATGACGTTATATCCGCAAAGGTATACTCGCTGTATCCGTTCAATACGAAAAATCGCATATACATCGGAAGCGGAGCGGAAGAAGGAGTTACAAAGGGCAAAGCGGTCCTTATTTCGGACACTGTTTTTGTGGGTATTGTTGAGAAAGTATCGGAGAATCGAAGCGAAATTATAACGCTTTATGACACGTCGTTTGCGCTGCCGGTTCGCGTAGGTATGCAGGAGACCGACGCGCTGTTGCAGGGAGGTATTGCGCCGCGGCTCACGCTCATAGACAAGTCCAAGCAAATCGCGTCGGGAGACAGGATCGTCACCGCGTCGCGCGATATGCCGTACGGGCTGAGTGTCGGTTACGTAAAAAGCGTAAGCGAAGACGCGTCGGGCGCGTTCTTTCAAGCCACGATAGAGGTGCCATATAATTTGAACGCCTTGAGAACGGTGTTCGTATTAACAAACTAATTTCTAATTTCGAATTTCTAATTTCGATTCAATCCGCCAGCTGGCGGATGAATGACTGAAGTTTCGAAATTGCCATATGAAAGACAGACACTTTCTTCAATCCCAACTTCTGCAGACGGCAATCATATTTCTTATTATTGTCGCTTTATCCTACACCGTTTTTCCACTACTGCCGGTGTCGGTAAATTACGCGCTCGCGGCGGCGGTCGTAGGAGCATTTTTTTTAAGCGAGATTACCGCGTACGCGCTGTACACGCTGCTTCTGCTGGTGTGGCTGAAGTATGCGCCGAGCGTGACAGCCGAATTATTTTTTACCGCAGCAGCAAGCGTTGCCGCGTTTGCCGTTGTACGGTTCCTTGTTTTGAAGAAGTCATTTTTTATGGGCCTTCTGATGCTGGCATGCTTTCACATTCTGTTTTGGCTTATATTCTTTGAAGGAACATTCTTCACTTCGGTGTACTTTTATCTTGAGTTTTTGTATACTGGCGCCCTTGCTATACTGTTATACGGACTTCATATATGGGCACAGAAGATTTCACATTAGAAGACGCGGTGCTTGATGATCTGCACGAGGGCTACGACATACTTGAGCGGCCTCTTTCGGGACGATTGTTTATACTATTTGGCGCGATAACGGTGCTTGTTGCGCTGCTCTTTGTCGGACGGACGGCATATTTCGGACTCGCCAAAAACGGCCAGTTCGCAAGCCGCGCGTACGCGAACGCGGGGCAGGAAATTATTCTGCGTGCGCCGCGAGGAATCATATACGACCGCTACGGCATACCGCTTGTTAAGAACGAAGCGAGCTTTAATGTAAGCTTGAATCTTTCCGAGCTGTTCAAACAAAAGGAGAAGATAGGAGACATACTTTCGGCAGTGCGTTCATATGTTGAGTATGATATGAATGCCGCACAGGAAGCGCTTGAACACATTAACCTCGAAACGCAGTCGTATCTTATTCTCGCGCGCAACGTGCCATTGCAATCGATTATTGAGCTTAAAAAAGCTCAAATTCCGGCGGTTATCGTGGAAGACGGCTTCAGCCGCTCATATACGGATGCCGAAATGTTTGCGCACGTAGTCGGTTATACGGGCCTGGTGAGCGCGGACGATTTACAAGGGAATGCGAACCTCGATTTAAACGACGAGATAGGAAAATCGGGTATTGAGTTTATGTACGACAAATATCTTCGCGGGGAAAACGGCTCGCGAATTATCCTGCGAGACGCACAAAACAATCTGCTCGGCGAACGCGTGGATAAAACGGTGCAAAGCGGCGCAAAAGTTTACACCACCATAGACGCCGAATTGCAAAAAGTACTCTACACATCGTTAAAAAACCGACTCACGTCCTTGGATAGGAACGCGGGCGCCGGCCTTGCAATAAACCCCCGTACCGGAGAAGTGCTGGCGCTTGTGAGTCTGCCGAGTTTCGATACGAATAAATTAACGGGCGAGATATTTTCCGATCCGGCCAAACCGGCATTCAACAGAGTACTGTCGGGCGTATATAGCCCCGGATCCATTATCAAACCACTCGTCGCGTTCGGTGCGCTGGAAGAGGGCATTGTGGATCCGATGACATCAATACTTTCCACCGGCTACATTGAGTTGCCCAACCCCTACACGCCTTCACAGCCGTCGCGTTTCGTGGATTGGAAGGCGCATGGATGGGTGAATGTGTACTCCGCGCTGGCGCGCTCGAGTAACGTGTACTTCTATGAAGTGGGGGGAGGATTTGAGCAGCAGCAGGGATTGGGTATTGAGCGCTTGCGCGCGTACTGGGGAAAATTCCTGCTTGGCGAAAAAACCGGCATAGACCTGCCGGGCGAAGCACAAGGAAATCTGCCGGATCCCGAATCAAAAGAAAAGCGCACGGGCCAGATATGGAGGATCGGTGACACGTATAACGTGTCCATCGGACAAGGGGATTTGTTGGTTTCTCCTATAGAGCTTCTACGCTACATCGGCGGTATTGCCGCAAAAGGAAAGCTGTACGAACCCTACGTCGTATCGAAAGTAGAAAACGGGGAGAGTCTATACTACACCAAGGACCAACGATTCAATACCATAGAACAAAAAAATCCCCAATCAATAGAGGATGTGGAGCGGGGTATGCTGTATGGCGTATCTGAGGAGTACGGCACCTCGCATATGCTTGCCGGCATCCCCATGGCAATCGCCGGAAAGACAGGTAGTGCGCAGATACAAAATAACCAGAAAACAAACGCGTTCTTTGTGGGCTATGCGCCGGTGCCTAATCCCGAGATAGCAATACTCGTACTCATCGAAGACGCAAAAGAGGGGAGCTTGAACGCGGTGCCTGTGGCGCAAGAGGTGCTGTCTTGGTATTACGAGCATCGTGTTTCGGAAAGGAAAACCGATTCTATTTCTCAAAACACAGAATAAAATCCTGCTGGATTTTTTCTTCTCGCTCGGACCGTCGTCCTGCGCGGCGGTTTTTCGAAACAAAATCGGTTTTCCTTTTCATACTTTATAGTTTTAACGTAATACCATATACTATAAGCATATGAACTCGGAATTGCGATTTAATGCGTTGCGGGGCGAATGGGTGCTGTTTTCGCCGAAGCGGCAGGGCGCAAAAAGGCCCCATGATATTTTTGAGAAAAAACGACCGGTA
Source organism: Candidatus Wolfebacteria bacterium RIFCSPLOWO2_01_FULL_47_17b (assembly GCA_001793865.1). Lineage (GTDB taxonomy): Bacteria > Patescibacteriota > Minisyncoccia > UBA6257 > JAGOQP01 > WO2-47-17b. Next base: position 89,852 of record MGIS01000023.1, on the reverse strand, counting down.
TCGCCGAAATCAAAGTGTCCGTTTGAAAATCTTGAAAAATCGGGGAACCTCCCGCCATATTTTCAGTTCCCAGAATCCGGTTCGTGGAAAACGGCCGTCATGCCGAACAAATTTCCAGGCTTGGACACGTCGCCTAAAGAACACATCCTACACAGCGAAAAATTCCATATGACAATCGCGGGGTATGGATACCACGACCTCCTGATAACCAAAGACCACGAAACCCGTTTTTCAGAGCTTACCGAGGGAGAAATCTTTGACGTATTTCAGGCTCTGCGGAAACGCTACCTGCAGGTGAGTGGCGATCCGAAAATAGACTACATCTCAATGTTTCAGAACTGGGGACCGTCGGTTGGTGCGTCGCTGTACCATCCGCATATGCAGATTATTGCTCTGCCGGTAGTGCCTTCGCATATATCGCACGAACTCGTTTATTCCCTCCGCTGTTACGAAAAGCACAAATCCTGCCTGTATTGCGACATAATCAAATCGGAGCGAAAAGGGAAAAAGCGCATCGTGTTCGAAAATAAGCACGTAGTCGCGTTCGTGCCCTATGCCGCTCAGGAACCGTATGAAGTTTTGCTGTTTCCAAAGGAGCACGAGGTATTCTTCGAGACTGCATCGGATGCCGTACTCAAAGATATGGCGATCGCTTTCAAAAAAGTACTCAAATCAATACAAAAAAAACTATCCGACCCGGATTACAATATGTATATACACACCGCTCCGGCAACCGACGGAGGAGAATATCCCTATCATCACTGGTATATACGGATTCTGCCAAAATCTAATATAGACGCAGGATTCGAATTGGGAACCGGGGTCCAGATAAACACCGTATTTCCGGAAGACGCCGCGAAACTTCTGCGTCTCCAAGGTTGAACCTCACTCAACCTTGAGCGAGGTTCAACCTTGATCAGACTCCTTTTTGAACGCTTTCACAACAGGGTCCAAATCGCCCGCCAGTATCTTTTCGATATTGTGCCACTTTTTGCCTATGCGATGATCGGTAACGCGATCTTGCGGAAAATTCCACGTGCGGATCTTCTCGGACCGATCCATGGTCCCGATCTGCTCTTTGCGCAATGCTCCAAGAGATGCCGCCTGCTGCTGCTGCATTGCTTCATATAATTTTGAGCGAAGTACGGACATAGCATTTTCTTTATTCGCGGTTTGAGACCGTTCGTTTTGAGACGCAACCACGACGCCCGTGGGTTTGTGCAGAATGCGTACGGCAGTTTCCACTTTATTTACGTTTTGACCACCCGGTCCCGACGAGCGAAAAAAAGAAATCTCAAGATCACTTGGGTTTATGTCCACTTCCCTCGGCTCTATCTGGGGGAGTATGGCGACCGAAGCGGTGGAAGTATGCACGCGGCCGGATTTTTCGGTCTTGGGAATGCGCTGAACTCGGTGTACGCCCGATTCCTGCTTCAGCGCTTCGTACGCGCCTTGGCCGTCGATTCTTCCGATAAATGTTTTAAATCCATCAAGTGACGAGCGACTGGAGTCGAGCTCCGAAAAACGCCACCCCCGGGACTGCGCGTACTTCTGGTACATATGCACAAGATCTCCCGCAAAAATAGACGCCTCATCGCCGCCTGCGCCTGCACGGACTTCAAGAATGATGGTATTGATGTCGGACATACTTAATAAAATAGGGATTAGTGGTTAGTGAAAAGGGGTTAGATTCTACCCTAGTCCCTAAAACCTAATCCCTAAACACTATTTTTTAACCGGTTTCTTCACTTTCTTCGCAGCTTTGGCGGCACGCTTCGCGGTCTTTGTGCGGACAGTGGCCTTTGCCGCCTTTTCGCGGCGCGCTTTGAACTTGTCTACGCGACCGGCCGTATCTATAAGCTTGTCTTTGCCGGTATAAAACGGATGGCAGTTGTAGCAGATTTCCACCCGGATTTCTTTTTTGGTGGAGCCGATCGTGAATGTATTCCCGCACGCGCAGGAAACCTTCGCGTCCGGATAGTAGGCTGGATGGGTGTCTTTTTTCATATCGAGGAAATGATAGCGCAAAGCACGGACTTTGTCCACTATAATTGAGTTATGAGTCGTGAGAAGTGGGCTGAAAAAACGGAAAAAAGAAAAGCGTCAGAATTTCCTCGATCGGGAAGATTCTGACGCTTTGGGAAATGTATAAAAAATGCGTATACCCCGTTAGAAAAAGCCGCCTCTATTGAGGCGGCTAAAGAATTTTTTTAATGGGGCTCCGATGTCTGTAAGACAGGGGAGCGGAAAATTACTTTTTCACTTCCATCATTACGAACCTTGACTTCACATGTGCCCTCGCTTATACTGCCCTCCTACTGAAAAGCCAGACCTTTATAACAAAAAAGTCCCCATCCGCCAGCTGGCGGAAAGATTGGGGGCATCCACAAATGTGTTAATTTGAAGATTTTTTTAGTTGTCCCGATAGCAAGATGCCAGAAGTTTCAAGTCAAGACTTAGGTCGAAGGCTTGGAATTTTTGACATCGTTAATTTGAGAGTTTGATCCTAGCTCAGGATGAACGCTGGCGGCGTGGATAAGGCATGCAAGTCACGGGGGCCGCAAGGCAACCGGCGAACGAGTCAGTAACACCTTGGTACATACCTCGAAGTAGGGCATAGCCCGCCGAAAGGCGGGGTAATTCGCTATAATCCCGCAAGGGGAAAGCATCCGCCAACCGGCGGAATGCGCTTTGAGATTGGCCTAGGTCCGATCAGCTTGTTGGTGAGGTAATGGCTCACCAAGGCTATGACCGGTAGGGGGGCTGAGAGGCTGATCCCCGACGACGAGACTGAGACACGGCTCGTACACCTACGGGTGGCAGCAGTCGAGAATATTCCACAATGGGCGAAAGCCTGATGGAGCGACGCCGCGTGGAGGATGAAGGCCTTCGGGTTGTAAACTCCTTTTCTATGGGAAGAACATTTATGTGACGGTACCATAGGAATAAGAGGTTGCTAACTCTGTGCCAGCAGCAGCGGTAATACAGAGACCTCAAGCGTTATCCGGATTTATTGGGCGTAAAGGGCTCGTAGGAGGGTTTGCGCGTCCCATGTTAAATCTCACCGCTCAACGGTGAGCAAGCATGGGATACGGCATACCTGGAGGATGTCAGAGGCAAGCGGAACGCACGGTGTAGGGGTGAAATCCGTTGATATCGTGCGGAACACCAGAGGCGAAGGCGGCTTGCTGGGGCATTCCTGACTCTGAGGAGCGAAAGCGTGGGGAGCAAAAAGGATTAGATACCCTTGTAGTCCACGCCCTAAACGATGTCTACTAGTTATTGGGAGTATCGACCCTCTCAGTGACGAAGCTAACGCGTTAAGTAGACCGCCTGGGAAGTACGGTCGCAAGACTAAAACTCAAAGGAATAGACGGGGACTCGCACAAGCGGTGGAGCATGTGGTTTAATTCGATGGTAAACGAAGCACCTCACCAGGGCTAGAAACCTAGTCGACGATATGCCGAAAGGCGTATCTTCTCGGTTTTCAATCGGGACGGCTGGGCAGGTGCTGCACGGTTGTCGTCAGCTCGTGGCTTGAGTTGTTCCCTTAAGTGGGTTAACGAGCGCAACCTCTATCCTGTGTTACACGTAGTCACAGGAGACTGCCCCCGCCCCTGCGCGGAAGCGCAGGACATTTCGAAATTTCGATATATCGATATGTCCTGTTCGCTTGCGAACAGAGGCGGGGGAGGAAGGTGGAGACGACGTCAAATCAGCGTGGCCCTTGATGTCCTGGGCGACACACATGCTACAATGGCTTATACAATGGGCAGCCAAGCCGAGAGGCGGAGCCAATCCCATCAAAAAAAGCCTCAGTTCGGATTGAAGTCTGCAACTCGACTTCATGAAGTTGGAATCGCTAGTAATCGCGGATCAGCAGGCCGCGGTGAATACGTTATCGAGTCTTGTACTCACCGCCCGTCATACCAAGGGAGCCGGTAATAGGTGAAGCCTCTTTTTGGGGGTCAGCCTAGGATCGGTGACACGGGTAAAGTCGTAACAAGGCACGTGTAGCGGAAGCTGTGCGTGAAACAATTACTAAGAGAAATTGATCGATCCCCTTCGGGGGCATAGGAGTTAGCCGATGATCCTTAAGTCTCGGCTGGGACAACTAAAAAAGTTTTCAAGCCAGTTATACACACGACCCACTACTCACCACTCACTTCTTGTGGTATGCTTAAAAACACCTATGGAAGATACAAAAAAGAAAATTCTCCTCATTGAAGATGACCCGTTCCTTTCGTCGCTTTTAAAGAACAGATTTTCAAAGGAAGGGCTTGAGGTTATGTACGCAAAGGACGGACAGGAAGCCGTGACTATCCTTAAAGACGCGAGTCCCGATGTCATTCTGCTTGATCTCATACTTCCGAAAAAATCAGGCTTTGAGGTCATGGAGGCTATCCGGCAGGATCCGCAGCTGCGGGACGCGCCTATTATTATCATATCGAACCTCGGCCAGCCGGAAGATATGCAAAAAGGCCAGGAACTTGGCGCGGTAGAGTATTTTGTAAAAGCAAAAACATCCATCGACGATCTGGTGAAAAACGTACTGGAGTTTCTTACAAAACGTCAATAGTTATACACATCATTTTTAAAAAGTGTGCTATACTAAACATATAAAAAATAACCATATGAAAAAGACAGGGTTTACACTCGTTGAGCTGCTGATTGTTATCGGCATCTTGGCAATATTAACCGCAGCGGTCGTCGTCATTCTGAATCCGGCAGAGCTTCTGCGCCAAGCGCGCGATAGCCAAAGATTCTCGGATCTTGACTCGGTCAAGAATGCCATATCATTGTATCTGGTTGACGTAACCGATCCGTCGGTTGGAAGTAGTTGCTATATGTATACCGGAGCAACAACCACAACCACAAACTGTGGGGGATTATTCACGGCATCCTATTCAGCGACAGGAAGCACGACTCGCGTAACGGACGGTACCGGATGGATACCGGTGAATTTTGACGCGATATCAGGTGGTTCTCCACTCAGCGTACTTCCTATTGATCCAAGCCATGGTACAACATACTTTTATGCGTATGCAGGAGGAAGCACCGCTCTTACATTTGAGATAAACGCGTTTCTTGAAAGCACGAAATATATAAACGGAGGGGGCAGCGACAAGGAAAGCACTGACGGAGGAGATGAAGCTCAGGCATACGAAGCCGGGACCGATCTAACCCTCTAAGCGTATGTCATGTTTCATGATTGGATACTGATTTTTTCGATCGTATTGTTTGCGACAAACTTCGCATCACAGAGGTTCAACTTTCCCAGACGAAGATTGGACCTCTTTTGGTTGAACGCCATATTTGTTTTCCTCTTTCTTTCCGTCCTCACGTATCTGCAGTATAGCGGCTGGGCGAATTCGCCGCTTACCGCATATCTGCTTCCGCCCAAAACATCGGTCTCATATTTCATACAATACGTGTTTTTCCGAATATGGAGTTCACACATTATGTCGTTCGGGTTCGCGCTTCTTGCTGTATATGGGCTGAGAATATACAACAAGAAGAAAGAGGGAGCGCTTTTGCGCGAACATGAAGAATGGATCGCGGGGAGCGCGATACTTCTCTCGGGTTTTCCGGGGGTGGTGCTATTCGTGCCTGTGTTTTTTATGCTTTTCCTGCTGACCACAGCCGTGCAAACTCTCCGAAAGGGAAAAGAATATCGCGTATCGCCGTATTATATGTGGTTTCCCACCGCTCTGTGTGTTATACTGACAGTATATCTATTTTTTAGCCAAAGTAGTTGGTGGCTGTTATTGCGTCCATGATACAAATTTCTCACGACAAACTAAAAGACTGGCTTAAAGAACAAGGACTCATTACCGATGAGCAATTCCGGGAGATTTCCGATGAGGCAGGACGCATGAACCAGGACGTGCTGGAACTCCTCATTTCCAAAGGATTTGTCGCGGCGGATTTTTTATATAACTTCATTGCGCGGTATTTCGGAGTGGAGCGGGCGTCGCTCCGTTCACGCGGCATCGATCAGTCGGTGCTTTTGCTTGTGGACGAGAAGCTCGCGCAGGAAAAGAAAGCGGTGGCATTCGCCAAAGAGCAGGACGGCACGATCGACATAGCGATGGAAGATCCCAGCGATCTGCAGACGATCGAGTTTCTTGAAAAAAAACTCAACGCAAAACTCCGCATTTTTTTGGCATCCAGCGAGGATCTTGCATCAGGATTTTCGCTCTACAGCCATGCGCAAACGGAAGATTTTAAAAAAGTACTCGAAACAAGCATTCAAAAATCACTTCGGTACCATGCCGATAAAGCCGAGGACGCCGCAAAGGAAGTCTCGATCGTTGATCTGGTGAATAACCTTCTTTCGTACGCGACGTATTTGGGCGCATCTGATGTGCATATTGAGGCAATGGAGCAGTCGGTGCTTGTACGATTCCGTATTGATGGTATTTTACACGAGATTATTACCATCCCGCGCCAGATCCACGCACCGGTCGTGGCGCGCGTAAAACTGCTCGGAGCGCTGAAGGTGGACGAACATCAAAAACCGCAAGACGGCAGATTCCGCTATCAAGTGGGCGGATCGGTTATAGATGTGCGTATCTCGATTATTCCGACGCTCTACGGAGAAAAGATCGTTATGCGTCTTCTTTCCGCCGCTCAGCGGCCGCTTTCGCTTGCCGAACTGGGATTTTCCGAGAATATGGCGGATCTTGTAGAAGAAAATATCAAAAAAACCTACGGCATGGTGCTCGTGACAGGGCCGACCGGATCCGGCAAGACGACAACGCTCTATTCCATTCTCAATCTTCTCAACCGGCCAGAGGTAAATATCGTCACGATCGAAGACCCGATCGAATATAACATCAGGTACATCAACCAGATCCAAGTAAATCCGCTTGCGGGCATTACCTTTGCATCGGGGCTGCGTTCTATACTTCGTCAGGATCCAAACATCATCATGGTCGGTGAAATCCGCGACAACGAAACGGCTGATATTGCGGTACAGTCGGCACTCACGGGGCATATCGTGCTTTCGTCTCTGCATACCAACGATGCTCCTTCAACAGTCGCGCGCATGCTTGATATGGATATCCCGCCATTTTTGGCCGCAGCGGTGTTGAACGTAGCAGTCGCCCAGCGTCTGGTGCGAAAAATCTGCATTGATTGCATCGAATCGTATGAGCTATCCGAGGAATTCAAAAAGGAGCTAAAAAACCAGTTTGAAGAGCTAAAATTGCCAAATGCGGAACTTCCCAAAAGCCTGTACCGCGGTAAAGGATGCAAGGCATGCCACGGCATCGGCTACCGGGGCCGGTTGGGCATATTTGAAATTATGGAGATTAACGATGATATGCGCAGAACTATTGCATCACCGGATTTCACCATGGACCACGTATATGAAATCGCAAAAAAGAATGGGATGAAAACGATGTTTGAAGACGGATTGCAGAAGGCGGCGGTCGGCGTGACGACGATTGAGGAAGTGCTCCGAGTAATACGCGAATAAACATATGAATCCCGTTAGAAATCATCGGCAGAAAATTTTATTAAAAATTTTCTGCTCAAGCTAAACAAGAAATGAAAATAAAACGTGATTTTGCTACACTATATACATTACTAGTAAGTGACAGATTTCTAACGGGATGAAATTTCGATACAAAGCCCTAGATGCATCGCAAAAAATAGTTGAAGGTATACTCCAGGCGACAAACTCCACAGACGCGCTTGTTAAAATCAGCGCGCAAAAACTGCGTCCCGTATCTCTGCAGGAAATACGCAACACTTCGCTGGATTTCTCGAAGCTATTCCAAGGAAAAGTCACGCTGCAGGACAAGATTTTCATAACAAAGTATCTATCGCTTATGATGAAAGTCGGCACCGATCTCTTCAAGGCGATAAACATCCTGGTGGATGACTTTGAAAAGCGTGCCGTCAAAGATCTTCTCATGGAAGTGCGGGCAAACCTGGAAAAGGGGAAGCCGTTTTATTCAACGTTTGCGAAGTATCCCAAGTCATTCTCACCGGTATTTGTAAATCTGATCAAGGCGGGAGAGGTATCGGGAAAACTGGAAACGGTGTTTGATGAAGTGAGCGTATCGCTCGAAAAAGACAAAGACCTCCGCTCAAAGATAAAATCAGCCCTTACGTATCCAGTTATTCTTTTTATTGCGTCCATCATTATCCTCATACTGCTGGTGAGCTATTCGCTCCCGAAAATCGCAGGCGTATTCACAACCGGCGGATTCGAACCGCCCGGATTTTCGAAGATCGTGTTTACGGTCGGGCTTTTTATAGGCGATCACCTCGCGTTGCTTTTGACGCTCTTTTTCGGGATTACCATCGGATCGCTTATCTTTTTCATCAAAACCATGGTGGGCAGAAAGCTGATATACGACATCGCGCTCCACATACCCGTTATAAAAAAAGTCATACGAAATATAGCGGTTCAGCGTTTTGCGGCGACATTTTCATCTCTTTTGTCGTCGGGCCTTCCTATTATAGAATCGCTTGAGGTGACCGCGGACTCGGTTGGTATGCCGGACTTGCGGAACTCCATACGAAGGATAGCGCAGGAAGGCATCGCGAAAGGGCTCACCGTAGGGGAAGCATTTCGGCGGGAGACAGTATTTCCCAAAATAGTGGCAAACCTCATCGCGATATCGGAAAAATCGGGGCATCTGGAAAGCATCTTGAGTACGCTTGCCGATTTTTATGCGAAAGAAGTCGAAATGTCGGTCAAAACACTGGTCACCTTTATCGAACCGATTATGCTTCTTCTGATAGGAGTAGTGATCGGAACGATCGCGCTCGCGGTCATTGTGCCGGTGTACCAACTTACGAGTGCGTTCTAAACCGTATACCGAAGACCGTATATCGTATTCCGTATGGAACAAAGCAAAAAGATTAAAAACTTCACAGATTTACGCGCATGGAAAGAAGCTCACAAGCTTGTTCTTTTAGTATATGAAATCACAAAGAAACTTCCAAAAGAAGAACTATTTGGGTTAACAAGCCAAATGAGAAGAGCAGCAATATCAATAACTTCAAACATAGCAGAAGGTTTTTCACGCGGGAGCGCAAAAGATAAGAATCAGTTTTATACAATCGCTACAGGTTCTCTAACAGAACTACAAAGTCAATTTTTTATTGCACAAGACATAGGATACCTATTAGAGAATGATTTTAATTCTCTTTATCGGCAGAGCATTGAGGCAAAAAAGGTCTTAAGCGGGCTAAAAAGAATTTACCATGAATAGCGGTACACAATTTGCACGCGGTATACGGTATACGGTATACGGTATACGATCCTTTACTGTTGTTGAGCTAGTCATCGTAATTGCGCTTGTCGCGATTCTGGTGGCGGTTGCGACGGTGAATATTTTAAATTTTCGCACGGAACAGGCATTAAAGCAGGACGCGCAGATGGTCGCTGGGGCGCTCCATTTTGCGCAGAGCAAGGCGCAGCTTGGGGACGGTGGCGTCGATTGGGGCATACGTTTGAGCGGCGAGGCGAACGGAGGATACCTTGAAATATTCCAAGGATCTTCATACAGCACTTCAACCGTTGCCGAACTCAAAAACTTGAGCAGCGCGAGTAAGTTTTTAAATCCCGTCGCGGGGAATATAAAAACGATATTATTTACGGCGCTTACCGGCTTGCCTTCGACTGCCCACACCATCGTACTGGGGAAGGATGGTTCAGCCGATTCGGTATATATGGTAACAGTCAGTTCGCTGGGGAAAATAGAAATATATAAAGAAACGGGATTGGTGGGAATGTGGGAATTTGATGAGGGATCGGGAACGAATGCATACGATGCGAGTGGGAATGGAAATACAGGTACGCTGACCAACTTTGATTTCAGTGGCAGCTCCGATTGGGTGTCGTTGGGGAAAAGTGGTGGAGCATTGAGTTTTGATGGGAGCAATGATTATATATTTATTGGAAATCCTAGCCAATATCAGTTTATTCATTCAAGTAGCTTCACACTCACAGCTTGGATATACGCCGACAGTGTATCGTCGGGGTTTAAACATATCGCAGGAAAATCTTATTTAGACTATCGTTTTGCCCAGAACAACACGGCCTTTTCATTTAGACTTGATTCGAACAACATGATATTAGAAGCGCCTTCGTCAATAGAAACGGGGAATTGGGTTTATGTTGCGGGGGTGTATAATGGCGACACAAAAAAAACTCAAATATTTGTAGATGGATTGGAATCAGCAAGTAGCACGAATGAAACTATTGATTGGACAACCACCTCAAACGATTTCCAAATCGGCAATAGCCCTGGAGAATCATATTACTTTGATGGTTATATAGACGATGTTCGTATTTACAACCGCGCGTTGTCGGCGGAGGAAATTAAGAGAATCTATGAAAGCTACTAATCAGTATACCGAATATCGTATACCGAATATCGTATTAAAAATACGAGCTTTCTTTCGCGGTCTACGATCTGCAAAGGGGCAGCTCCTCCTGGAGGTCCTCATATCAATCACCGTGGGGGGTTTGTTTTTAATCGGCGCGACGTTGGCAATCGTATCGCTCCTGCGCTACAACTTCGAGTCACGCATCGCCCAAGTGACGGCATTTCACGCGGCGGACATTATGAATAAGCTGGAACAGCTTGCGGCAAGCAACTGGCAGGGAATCTGGTCGCTGCCGGCGGGTGACTATTATGTTATTAATGGAACCACCACATCGTACTACATTGGAGGGCAAGAGAGTATTCTTGTTGACGATGTCTCGTATGGGCTGGTGGGACATTGGAAGTTGGATGAAACGGCGACCATAACCGCGTACGACAGCTCCGGGAATATGCTGACGGGAACGAGCACAGGAGATCCGATAAAAGCAACTTCGTCATGCATGATGGGGTTGTGTGTTGATTTTGATGGCGATAGCTATATAACCATTGGAAATCAGCCCGAAGTGCAGATAACAGGTGCCGTGACAGTCTCCGTCTGGTTTTATCAGCGTTCAGGATGTAATGGAGAAGACAACAACCCGCGTATAGTGGCAAAAGGGGGCAACTTCGCTGGAGGAGAAGAACAGTTCGATATGATGATTGAATGTTCTTGGCCAGAAAAAGTTACGTACGGAGGTCTTGGATTTTATGCAGCGGGCCCGGGACAAGATTTAGATGTCGGCACGACAGGCACAAATCCTCCGCCGTTGAATACATGGACCCACGCAGTTGGCGTGTATGAACCATCTCAATTCGTCCGTTTATATGTGAATGGCGTGCTTGAGGATGAAGATACGACCGATATACCGGCGGTTCTGCATGCCTCTGAATACCCGCTTGATATAGGCGGAAAATCGTATGATGCGCCGTGGTCTTTGTTTGACGGCCTTATAGACGACGTACGCGTGTATGCTCGCGCCCTCTCCAGCTATGAAGTGGAACAACTCTATGAAAGCAGGGTGAATACGAGATATTTTACGATCGGCAACGTGTATCGTGATGGGAATGGAGACATCACGGAAGAGCCAAGCGGCAATACGCTTGACCCATCAACAATGTCACTCACCGTCATGGCTACGACAACAGAAAACAAAATCTTTGCTTACAAAGAGTATGTAACAAGAAGCGGCACCAGAACCTTTTCGCAATTGGACTGGGACAGCGGGTACGGCATGGATGGGCCGGCAACGTCATCGCCGACCGGGTTTGCGACATCGTCCAATATCACGACTGCCCTCGCTGGAGCGTCGCTGGAGCTTGCGACCACCACCGCATCCGGCTGGCTTGAATCAACTACATATGATACGCAGGCGGCAAGCGGCGGTGCGCTACACAGCGTGCTCTGGCAAGGGACTCTGCCCGCGGGCACGGTGGTCAAATTCCAGATCGCGGCATCCAATACCAGCTCGGGACCGTGGAGCTATATCGGATCGGACGGCACAAGCGGAACATACTTCACGCCATCAACCGCGGACGAACAAGCAGAAATATGGAATGTGAATAACTATCGCTATTTTAGATATAAAGTATTTTTGGAGCCGAACGGTACAAGCACGCCAACCGTTGACGATGTGCACATCAACTGGACACCATGAAACTGTATACCGCGAACCATATACCGAATATCGTATCAAAGATACGGGGTTTTCTGTGCGGTATACGGTATACGAAATACGGAATACGAAACCGCGGCGCGGTGTCGTTGATGACCATTCTTATACTCGCCTTTATTCTGGTTGAAATAACGGCGGTTGGGCTCATAACGGCATTTTTGTCAGGGGAACAGGGGCTTGGGCTGAAGGCATCCCATGTAGCGACATACGCCGCCCGGTCGGGCATACAGGATGTCCTGCTGCGCATATCACGCGATAAAACATTTGTTCCAGACCCGAATCCATATACGATTTCGGTAGCGGAAGGATCTGTATCGGTACAAATAACTCGCACATTGCCCGACGCAACCCATGTGCTCTATACCATCGCCTCAACCGGATCGGCAGGTCCGAAACGCGTAAAAATCACCGGCACGGTGCTTATCGACGATGAGAACGGATCCATTTCAAATATAGGCGTGGTAGAAAGCGGTATTTAGCCGTATATCGAATACCGTATAGCGTATATCGCGGTATTCGGTATTCGGTCTACGGTATACGTCGGTTATCTGCTATACTTAGAATTATGCGAGAAGCAAAGCCAAAAGGAAAGAAACGTGCTAGGTGGCTAAATATTCTTCAGCCCCAGCTCCATATCGGGGGGATTGATATAAGCGACCAATCGCTCGCGTTTCTTCGGATTGATCAAAAAAATGGATCATGGGAACGCGCATCAGTGCGTTTGGAAGAGGCGGTTGTGGAGAATGGAAAGATTCTCCAGCGAGAAAAATTTATAAAAAGCATTCAGGAACTTCGCCAAAAAATCACTCACAAGAAGAAAGAAACCATCCCGGTTGTAGTTTCAATTTCGGATGAGAATGTGTATACGCAGCGTTTTTCGCTCCCGCCGCTCAAACGAGCGGAGTTTGATGAAGCCGTGAAGCTCAACCTGCAGACCATATCGCCCTCGGATTCGAGCACAATGTATTACGATTGGGAGCGTATCGGCCAGGAAGAGGAAAGCGGAGAAGCCGAAATACTTGCCTCATTCATCGAAAAAAAAGTTATTGACGAACTTGTAAAAGTATTCGCGGATGAACGCTTTTTCATAACGGCAGTTGAACAAAAAGCGGCATCGACCGTGCGTACCATCAGGCATCTTGAAAAGACATTCGACTCCGCGAAGTCGTATCTGCTTGTCATGGACGCGGCGGATGGCATAAGTTTTGTTATAGTACGGAAAGGAATGGCGTATTTTGGAAGATTTTCCGATTGGAACAGCGTGGAAGGTGATCTGAGGAATTTTATCGTACGGGAATACCACCAAATAAGCAATTTTTTTACAAACAAATTCCACGAGCAATTCGAATGTGCGTACATGGCGCTTCAGAACTCTTCCGAGGAAATTGCAAAGATCGTGCAAGAGAACTTTACGGTGCCGGTACGGCAGGTCCGTCTGCCTGCCGGACAGGCAGGCGCATGGCTCGTGGCATTGGGAGCCGCTCTGCGCGGCGTCGCTCCGCGTTCACAGGATACACAGATCAGCCTCGCGCCTGAAGGAACCGAATTACTCTATCAGCAAATGCTTACGTCGTCGTTTTTGTCGCTATGGACGGGGATATTTTCGGGGGCGGCGGTTATTATACTCGCCGCATTTTTGGGGGTGTTCGTATTTCTCAATACGCATGTGCAGAATACGGCCGAGACGGTAATTTCGTCCTTCAACGACCCTCAGATCCTTGCGCAATATGAATTTTACACGAAAGAAGCAGGCATATTTAACGCAAGCATTACAAAAGCGCTTGAAATTAAAAATCAGCAGGTGAAGTGGGGGACATTTATGCGTGATATATTCGACCGCACGGGGTCAAGCGTGGTCATAAGCCGCATATATATGCAGGCGCGGAATATGCCAGTGACGGTAACGGGGACTGCGGCAACGGAAAGTGAAGTAAGCGCGTTTCGGGATCGGCTCGCGCAACTGCCGTATGTTACGGAGATCGACCTGCCGCTTTCCAGCTTCCAGCGGGTGGACGCAACACACATATCGTTCCGGCTCATGTTCAAGTTTAAAAATCTTGATTTTTAAACATATAATGCGAATGATACGAATGTGGAATTCGAATGCCGCGAATATTTGAAGCATTTGTATAGATTTGTAGATTAGGATTATATTTTTTATGAATGATTTTAAACAAATCGAACAAAAATGGAAAAGCGTATGGGAAGAAGAAAAACTGGGTATCGCGGAGGACTTTTTCAAAGAGAAATTCTACTGCCTTGTGGAGTTTCCATACCCCTCGGGCGCCGGTTTACACGTAGGCCATACGCGCTCATATACCGCGCTTGATATCGTAGCGCGCAAAAAGCGTATGGAAGGCAAAAACGTCCTGTATCCGATAGGGTGGGACGCGTTTGGTCTGCCTGCTGAAAACTATGCTATTAAAACAGGAACACACCCCCAACAAACAACCGAAGAGAACATCCGGATATTCCGAAGGCAGCTGAAAGACCTCGGACTCTCATTCGATTGGTCCCGTGAAGTGAACACAACCGATCCCGCGTACTACAAATGGACGCAATGGATATTTCTACGGATGTTCGAGCGCGGACTTGCGTACAAGAAAAAAATGTTCGTGAACTGGTGCACGAACTGCAATGTGGGGCTTGCGAACGAGGAGGTGGTGCAAGGAGTATGCGAGCGGTGCGGCGGCGTAGTGATTCAAAAAGAGCGAGAACAGTGGATGCTCAAAATAACCGCCTACGCCCAGCGGCTCTTAGATGATTTGGAAACGGTTGAATACCCGGCGCGTGTTAAAAAGCAACAGCAGGATTGGATCGGCCGCTCCGAAGGAGCACGGCTGAAGTTTAAAGTTCAATCCGCCAGCTGGCGGACAAAGTTATCAAGTGAGATCGAAGTATTCACAACACGGCCAGATACGCTGTATGGAGCAACATTTATGGTGCTTGCGCCCGAGCACCCGCTTGTGAGCGAAATAGTTACAGACGAACAGAAAGATGCGGTTAAAAAATATCAAAAAGAGGCATCGCAGAAGTCGGAACTGGACAGAATGCAGTCAAAAGAAAAAACAGGCGCGTGGACAGGCGCGTATGCAATGAATCCTGCCACGCAACAACAAATTCCGATATGGATAGCCGATTATATAATGATGACCTACGGCACAGGTGCAATCATGGCGGTACCCGCCCGAGATGAACGCGATAAAGAATTTGCCGAAACGCACAAACTGGAAATCCGCGAATTTGAGAAAGAATTTACGGGCGGAGAAAAGGAAGTGCAGTTCAAGCTTCGCGATTGGGTTTTTTCTCGGCAACGATACTGGGGAGAGCCGATCCCGCTCGTGCATTGTGAAAAGGACGGATGGGTTGCGGTGCCGGATGAGCAGTTGCCCGTCAAACTCCCCGATGTGGAAAAATATACAACCACAGAAACCGGAGACTCGCCTTTGGCGGATATCTCGGAGTGGGTCAATACGACGTGCCCAAAATGTGGAGGCCACGCAAAACGGGAAACAGATACCATGCCGCAATGGGCGGGATCATCGTGGTATTATCTGCGCTACACCGATCCGCATAACGACCGTACGCTTGCGGACAAGAAAAATCTAGAATACTGGACCCCAGTTGACTGGTACAACGGAGGCATGGAGCACACAACATTACACCTGCTGTACTCGCGCTTTTGGCATAAATTTCTCTACGACATAGGTATCGTGTCGACCATTGAACCGTATAAAAAGCGAACGTCACACGGTCTTATACTTGGGCCTGACGGGGAAAAAATGTCTAAGTCACGCGGCAATGTGGTAAATCCCGACGATATGGTGGAGGAGTTTGGCGCGGACGCATATCGTGTGTATCAGATGTTTATGGGTCCGTTTGAAGAAGCGATTCCATGGGCGGAGCAGGGGATATTAGGTGCCGAACGCTTTCTGAAACGCGTGTGGAAATACGCGGATAACATAATGCGAATGCCGCAAATACATAATGCGAATGCCGCGAATGAAAATTCGTCATTCCCGCGGAGGCGGGAATCCATTCTTCCCATCCTCCACAAAACCATCCGCAAAGTCACCGACGATATCGAATCTCTTAAATTTAACACCGCCGTGTCCGCGCTTATGATTCTTTTTAACGAAATCGAGCGCACCGAGGTTCAACCTCGGTCTGGGGAGGTTGAACCTCAGGTGGGCCCTATTTTCGAAACCTTCCTCAAGCTTCTCGCCTCATTCGCTCCATTTATGACTGAGGAAATCTGGCGTGAAAAACTCGGGCATAAGACGTCTATTCATAAAGAACCATGGCCTGTCGCGGATGAGAAATATTTGAAAGACGAAACGGTTACGATTGCGGTGCAGATAAACGGTAGGACACGGGAGATAATTACGATGCCCGCGAGCGTGTCAGAAAAAGAGGTTTCTAAAGCGGCGCAAAAAGACGGGAAAATATCAAAACATCTGAGCGGTAAAGAAATCAAAAAAACAATATTCGTACAGGATAAAATCATTAATTTCATTGTGTGAACACAATGAAAAATTATAAATTTTCAATTATAAATTATAAATCAATTCTAAAATTGATTTAAAATTCTCGCCTCGCCGAAGCCTCCGGCGTAGCGCGGGTAAAATTTATAATTTAAAATTTCAAATCAGGTTTTTTCCACAAGAGTGGTTTTGAGCTGAAGACGTTTTGTGCCACGAAGCACGGTCAATACTATCTTCTGCCCTCCTTTTGCGTCCTCCAAAAACTCTTCAAGCGTAAAATTCTCTCCGAGTTTTTTGCCGTTGATTTCGGCAATGATGTCGCGTTCCCGAAGGCCTGCTTTCTGGGCGGGGCTATCCGCAAGCACCGCACCACTGTGTTTGGCGGGACTCATAACCCATATGCCGTAATTGATGGGCAGATGGAATGCCCGCTGTATGCGTTCATTCACACAAATATGCCGAACGCCCAAATATGCGCGCTGTATCTTGCCGTATTTTAATATATCCGAAAGGTTTCCTTTTATTACGTGGATAGGAATGGCAAATGCGATATTTTCAGCGTGCGGCACGGCGGCGGAATTTATTCCAATTACTTTACCGCTTGAATCTATTAAAGGACCGCCGGAGTTGCCCGGGTTTATTGCCGCGTCGGTCTGAATAAGCCCATGCAATTCTTCTTTTATTTCTTCATTCATCGCTTCAATGGAACGGGTAAGGCCGGATATGATGCCCGCCGATACGGTGTTTTTGAAATACCCAAGCACATTTCCAATCGCGTATACCGACTGACCAAGCATAAGTTTGGACGAATCACCAAGAGCGAGATACGGAAGCTTTCCTGAATCGTTGATCTTTAAAAAAGCCACGTCGTGCACTTCGTCAGTGCCGATAACCTTCGCATCGAACGCCCTGCCGTCGCTTGTAGCAGCGGTATACGCGCCCGCGTCACGTGGCATCACGTGGGTATTCGTGACAATAATGCCTGAAAGATGCACTAAAAAACCGGATCCACCCCCTTCGGTAACGTCTATGGCCTTTTGGCTTAGCCGATCCAAAAACGAAGGCTTCATGGAAGCACGCCCATACCCGTTTTTTTGGGGACTGCCGGCAACAGAAATAGACACAACCGCTTTAGCGGCTTTCTGAATGAGCTGCGTCCGTTTCTTTTCGTCTGGACTCATAATGAGTCCAGTATAACACGAATCCACGAATATATGCGAATGCCGCGAACACAAAAGTTCATACTGAGCTTGTCGAAGTGTGGACCCATGGAGAATCGAACTCCAACTATCTGACTGCCAGCCAGATGTTCTACCGTTAAACTATGGGCCCTTTTCTTTTAGCAAGAAAAATCATACAATACCTTTGCTCTGAGAGCAATCGTCCCCGTAGTTCAATGGATAGAATAGGAGACTCCTAAGCTCTTGATGGAGGTTCGATTCCTCCCGGGGACACATGGAAAAATTGTCAAAAAAAGAGAATAAGGAAAACGTTGAATTGTCCGAAGATTCGGAGCATATTATTATTGGGGTTGGAGATAAAAAACGATTTATTCCGAAGCAGGAAAAAATCAATGTAAATGGCAGGTGGGTGAATACCGAGGTGCTCGTTACGGCAATGACGATATTTTATGAAGACGATCCTGCCGAAGCGCTGGAGAAATATGAAAAAATGAAAGAAGGAAAATAGGAGGGTTGGCAGAGTGGTCTAACGCGCCACACTCTGCGCCCTAGGCGCACCCGCCTCGGGCGGGGAAATGCAATTATGTATTACGTCTACATTTTATATAGCTGGAAGTTAAAAAAGTTTTATGTAGGATTCTCTAAAGATTTGCAAAATAGAGTAAGAAAACACAATAATGGAGAAGTCCCGTTTACTTCTAGGGGCGTTCCGTGGAAGCTTGTGTATTATGAGACATTTATTAATAAGCAAGATGCTGTGAGTGAAGAGAAATTCCTAAAAACGGGCAAAGGCAGGGAAAGAAGAAATTATCTACCGCGATCTTTTATTGAAGATAATTAAGAATTGGTTATACACAGAGCGGAGATGTGACAGAGTGGTCGAATGTGCCATACTCGAAATATGGTGTACCGGAAACGGTACCGGAGGTTCGAATCCTCCCATCTCCGCTCTGTGTGTAACGCGCCGTACTCTGCGCCCTAGGCGCACCCGCCTCGGGCGGGGAAATGCGGCTGAGGGCCAAAAGCCCTACGTGGGTTCGAATCCCACCCCTTTCGCCAGTTAGGAAATGAAGTCATTGGCTCGCCCGCTACGCGGGCTCGCCAGCCGTTTTTCGGGGAAATTTCAAGCTGTTTTGAATTCAGTAAGGCCAAAAACGGGCTTTTCTTTACCGAATTGAAATTTTTTGATATCATAATCTTGAAAGCATCTTATGCTTTGATGATATCAAAGTTTTGAAACTATGGCAACAATCGGCGAAAATATCGAAAAATACCGCAATAAACTTGGCTTAACGCAAGATGATTTAGTGAGAAAGTCCGGCGTAAAACACACCACCCTCACGAAAATCGAGGGAGATTTTGTGCAAAAGCCAAGTGTCCAAGTTATAGCGAAAATTACTAAGGCGTTGGGTGTTTCCGTTGAAGATTTATTGAAATAAATGTTTTTGTTAGAAATAATTATTAATGGTAAAATATATTTATGAGATTTAAGGCAATAAATAAAATTAACATTCTATTTGTCGTTACGCTACTTTTGTTGACAGCGGCAAATAATGTTTCTGCAACTGTTGGCGGACCTACTACCATTGATAGGATATCCCATAACGCCAAAGAAAATTCCCTCTATTACATAGTGCATGACGGAGGAGGTAGGGGTTGTCCGCCTATCATCGAAAAATTAAACTTGGCAACAAAGGAGCGAACACAAGTAAAGTCCTGTGATGAAATAGAATCAACTTATTATAGAGATGAGAATTCAGCCGCGACTTATAATCAGTTTATTGAAGATACTTTTAAATACCCTGATGTAAAAAATCTGCCAATCATCAGCCTCACTAACAATAATATCTCCATTATTGTTGAATATGTTGGAGAGCATAGATTTGATGAATATAATGCTAGTGCGGATTTTAGAGCCACAATTTTTCAAGACAATCAAAAGAAGGGAGCGATTGATTTCATTGGTTGTTACAAAGACCAACCAAATGTTTTTAAGGGGTATATCATACCGGATACCGATAAAATGACTCTCGAAATTTCTCGCATTGGAGATTGCTTTGAGGGCGGCTACACTAAAGATGATATATACGTTCTAGATGATATTAACTTTCAAGATGCTAACCTTGTAGGATATTATAATTATTCTTCTGAACCAGGAGTATATAGAGGAAATTTAGTAGTTGTTGCACAAGATAGTAGTAAAGCAGTGAATAGCGTCCCTTCTGAAACTACAACGACAGAGAAAAACAACCCTACTCATATCTGGTGGATTTTGGCGTTGATTTCTGGTCTTGTTGTTGGTTTTATAGTGGGACATAAAGCAAAAACTAAATCTACTCAAGAATTCGCCGCCAAAGAGCAAAATCAGTCATGATTTTGCTAGCGGGCTTCGCCCGCTAAAAACTTGAAATCGTCCTTTCCGCTCCGGTTCAAGACGAGGCGGGCGGAAGGGGGGTTGGGGGGGATTCCGCCCGCCGAGCCCAGCCAGTTCCGTTCGGATATTTTCAGACAGACACCGCAATGCAAAAATCCTTAAAACGTTGTCCATGGCCGACCGCAAATGACCCGCTCTATATTGCGTATCATGACAAGGAGTGGGGAGTTCCCGTGCATAATGACAGAAAGCTATACGAGTTTTTGGTACTTGAAGCGTTCCAAGCCGGACTTTCGTGGCGGACGGTTTTGCACAAACGAGAAAATTTCAAGAAGGCGTTTGCGGGGTTTGATCCGAAAGAAGTATCAAAATTCGGGAAAAGAGACGTCGCGCGAATGCTGAAAGACGCGGGCATTATCCGCAACAAGCTTAAGATTGAAGCGGCAATCAATAACGCACAGCGATTTTTGGATGTGCAAAAGGAATTTGGAAACTTCGCGAAGTATCAGTGGCAATTTGTAAGTGGTAAGCCCATCATCCACGAGATCAAATCACTCAAAGATTATCCGACAAAGACACAAGAGGCGGAATTTATGGCGGAAGATATGAAAAAGAGAGGGTTTAAATTTCTTGGCCCCACGGTACTCTACGCGCACATGCAGGCGGTAGGGATGGTACAAGATCACACAGTCGACTGCTTTCGATATAAACAGTTGTTCTCAAAGAGTTGAAAGGTGAAGGAAAAAAGGATAAAGTGCAGTCATCGGGCCGTAGTGCAATGGCTAGCACGAGACGTTTGGGACGTTTTAATCCGAGTTCGAATCTCGGCGGCCCGACAATTGAAAGTTCGCAAAATCTTTGTTATTGTTAGGAAAATTTAATATATTTGCCGCGGTAGCTCAGTGGTAGAGCGCATCCCTAAACTCTTTGGGGCTTTCTATAGTAATGTAGATTGAAAAATCGGGTGAATTCGGGGGAAACCTTTTTTAAAAAAGACGATCCCGAGCCAAGCCCCGACGTTATGTCGGGGAAGGTGTAGAGACTATCTCGAAAGAGAGTAGTCCCAGTGCAAATTGGGACGAAGCGCCCGATTCCGTATCTCAAAATGAGACGGAAGTGATATAGTCCAAATTATCCTTGGAAGAGGATGGCGTCGGGGGTTCAATTCCCTCCCGCGGCACAAAAAATCTCCCACTGTGTGGGAGATCGGAATCATTAGGGTCAGGCGGCATTAAGCGCCTTTTCCACAGAGTCAAATATTTGGAATACGGAAGAAAACTTTGTGATGACAAAAAGCGACAAAACTTTTTCAGGAGCATTGGCTATTCTCAATGAGCGGCCAGCTTTCTTCGCAAGAATATGGCATTGAAGAAAAACACCAAGCCCGGAAGCGTTTACAAATTTTACTTTTTCTAAATCCAGCACGATAGGATTTTTCCCGTCTTGTACGGTGTTTATCAGAGCTTCTCTGAATTCAGGCTCGAAGCTCATGATATCGCCCCTCAATGAAACAACCGTTCCATGCTCTTGTTTTTTGATAGAGAACTTCATTCTTACACCTTTTATTTTATTTTTAGCAACTGCCGATATATTACAACACAATCTGTATCTTGACAAGTTTGTGTTGATTTTGGACATTTTTCCGCATACAATCAAAACATCTCGCTCCCGTAGTTTAATGGATAAAACATCTCCCTTCTAAGGAGAGAATAGGGGTTCGATTCCCTTCGGGAGCACTGATACTGGTTTATTATAACCGAAGAAACACCCTTGTTCTTAGGGTGTTTCTTGATTTTAAGGGCTTCGATGTATGCCCGTTGGATATCCAAAAGTTGTTGAAAAAGGAGGGAGGGATAGGATTTTATTATAACTCCGTCCACAACCTCAAACTTATCCCAAAAGAAGCCGAGATAATGCCTTTTGATGAAGTGAGGGGCTTTCATATAGGCGGTGTAGATATTCTTTGAGAATTGAAGGATTTCATCCAGGATATCCGCCGTTACCAGTTCTTTTTCTTCTTCCTCTTCAATCCGTAGGGCAAGTTGCTCCAGCTTTCCGTCCATATCACTTTTCACTTTCCATAAATCAAATTTTCCCTTTTTGGGATAATTTGATTTATACTTCACAAGGAAATTGAATCTTTGGGGGTCGGGACGTTTTGTAAACGTCCCGTAGCGGAAATATTAAAACCGCAGGGTTTTAAAAATTCACGAAGTGAATTTGTGAGATTCCCTTCGGGAGTACAGCAAAAGATCTTTGTGCTATAATATCCAAATGAGAGGAGGAGCGATACACCATCTGCATACCAGAAAGAGAACCTATCAAAAATTGCAGGAATACCCGCATCCAAGCAAGTGGGTTCGAGCGCTCGATTTTACCGTGCTTTTTGCCGGCATGGTAGGGCCGCTCTTTTCCCTTCCGCAAGTGCTTACGGTATGGAGGGATCACGCGATCAGCGGACTTTCGCTCACAACCTGGTCATCATACCTGGTCATCTCTATCATCTCAATCACATACGCGACTGTACATAAGGAAAAATATTTGCTTGTTGGAGACGGGCTTTTCTTAATAGTAAATTTTCTGGTCGTACTCGGCATTTTACTCTATTCATAACCAAGAAACCCAGTAATACAACAACGATATTTTCAGCCTTCGGCTGAAATCCGCAGGATTAAATCGTTGTTGATATACTGGGAAAGGTCGGAAATAAGAAAAATAAAAAATATGTTTTTTGGTAAAAATAAAAAAGATAAGGAAATAGGAAAAGTCATCCATTACTTTGACAAGGCGATGGTGGCGGTGGTAAAACTTTCGGCACCGCTTTCGGTAGGGGACGAAGTTAAATTTGTGCACGGTGAGAGCGAATTCACCCAGCAAGTGGAATCAATGGAAATAGATCACGAAAAGATAAAGAAAGGAAAAAAGGGGGATGAGGTTGCGATTAAAGTGAACAAGGCATCTCACGAAAACGCAAAGGTGCATAAGGTATAAGCGGATGTGGTATCTAATATAAGTGGACAATATTGACGATGCCACACAAAAACTGTATTCTGAGTATACTATGAGCTGGAACTATGTGGCGGGCTTTTTCGATGGAGAAGGTTCAATCTGTCACAACGGCAAAGGTTTTAGAATTTATATAGCACAGACGAACGAGGATGTCCTTAAAGACATCACGGATTTTTGCGGTTTCGGAAAGGTTGCCAAAGTGACAAAAAGAAAAAAGCACTGGAAAGATAGCTGGATATATTATATTGCTCGTCAAGAAGATGTTTATTCCTTTATAAAAGGGGTAAATAAATTCTTAGTAGTTAAAAAGGGTATTGCTCAAAAAACAATAAAAGCCCTCGATGAGTATTTTGCTAAAAAAGAAAATCGAAAGAAAGTTTTAGAGAGAAAAATATCAATAGCAGAAGAAATGAGGCTTAAGGGAGCTTCTTATAGGAAGATTGGAAAAAAAGTTGGCCTTGACTGGGGATATACAAGACGTATATTACTCAAGCGAGGAATTAAATAGTGTAAAGATGGTGGGCATAGCTCAGTTGGTAGAGCGCCAGGTTGTGGCCCTGGAGGCCACGGGTTCAACCCCCGTTGCTCACCCAAAATTCATCCACACGGAAGCTGTCCATATGTGATATACTAAAGCTATGAAGAAAATAGTCATTTTTATGCTGCTCGGCGCGTTTATAATGAGCGCACTGCCGGCATTGGCACAAACGCCAGCACGGACGCAACAGAGGCGCACAGACGCCTTACAAAACATGGTCGACCAAAGAAATCAGGCCACGAGTGAATTCAAACAGCAGCTTGAGGCTCGGCGCTTGGAATACCAGACGCAGGCCCAGGATAGAAAGGAGGAATTCAAAGCCGCTCTCGATCAGAGAAAGGCAAACTTTCAGCAAAAGCGTGAAGAAGTAAAACAAACGCTTCGTGAACGCTTGCAAACAGTTAAAGACGAGGCGAAACGGCGGATAGTGGAGCGCGTGGACGAAACGCTCGCGCAGGTGTATGAGCGCATCCTGGAAAACCTATCACAAGCGATAGGTAAGATCCAAGGCGTGCTCGATCGAGTCGTGGAACGGGCAAACTCGCTTGAAGAAGAAGGCGTGGATGTAGACGCGGCCCTCAGAGCCATAGCGGCCGCGCAAGACACGATAGACGAGGCAAGCACCGCGATACGCGACGCGACCGGCAAGGTATACGAGATTACCGTAACCGGCGAAGACCAGCTCAGAAATAACGTTGGCGGTGTGCGGTCTCAAATGGCACGTGACTTGAAAGCACTCCGCGATCTTGTGCACAAAGCACGCGAAGCGGTACGGGAGGCAATACAAGCGCTTACTCCGGCGAGAACAAGACCGTCGCCGGCACCATCACCGTCACTATCGCCATCGCCGCTTGTTTCTCCAAGTCCATCCCCCTCATTGTCTCCATCTCCAACGGCAACATCGTCGCCTTCTTCATAAACGTAATAATCTTTTTCTATGACCCACAAAATAGTATACATTCTCATCTTCGTTATCGTATTAGCTGCTGTATGGTTCTGGCTCGATAGTACGCAAACGACAAACCCCGCAATCTTTGATGAAGGAGGTCTTCCTCTTTCCTCTCCGAGTCCACAGATTTCACCATCTCCGGCAGTGTCAGCATCGCCCGACTCTCTGCAGGGGCTTGAGCAGGAATTGGATGCGTCAGTGCAAGGGGATATTGACGCGGAATTTGAGTCCGTAGATAACGATATAAACAGCCTCTAAAGAGAGGTTATCATTCAGTACGTGAAGTTGAAATAGGCATTATTTTATGCTATACTTTTCGCATTATGGCCGATAAAAAAGAGGAAAAAAAAGACAGTTACAGCGCGAAAGATATATACGTCCTGGAAGGGCTCGAACCGGTTCGTAAGCGCCCCGGTATGTATATCGGTTCCACCGGAACCGAGGGATTGCACCATCTGGTCTGGGAAGTGGTGGACAACTCCATAGACGAAGCGATGGCGGGATACGCCAAGAATATCCGTGTCGAATTGCTGGACGATAACGTGATTTCAGTTACCGACGATGGAAGAGGAATCCCGGTTGACATCCACCCCAAGACGAAAAAATCCGCGCTTGAGACCGCGCTCTGCACGCTACACGCGGGAGGAAAATTCGGAGGAGATTCGTATAAGGTGTCGGGAGGGTTGCACGGCGTGGGAGTTTCGGTAGTAAACGCGCTCTCCAGGCATCTCAAGGCCGAAGTGCATAAGGACGGTGGTATGTATGTGCAGGAATACAAGATCGGAGCACCGCAGTATAACGTCAAAAAAATCGGAAAAACAGACCGTACCGGGACCAAAATCACATTCCAAGCCGACGAAGAAATATTTTCGAAAATAGAATATGATCGTAAAAAAATAATCGATCACCTCCGTCAGCAGGCGTTTTTGGTCAAAGGGGTGAAAATCGAAATTATTGACGCACGGGCCGAGGTGCCGCTGTACTATGCTTTTTGTTTTGAAGGAGGATTGCTTTCATTTTTGTCCTACTTGAATGAATACGGAGACAAAATTCAAGATACGCCTTTTTATGTAAACAAAGAGTATGAGGGAATGCCCGTGGAAGTCGCATTCACGTATAACAACGATCCCGAGACACAGGAGCTGAGCTTTGCGAATAACATTTATACAATGGACGGGGGAATGCACCTGACAGGATTCCGAACCGCACTGACTCGCGCACTGAATGATTTCGCGCGTGAAAGCGGGGCCGTCAAAGAGAAAGAGGAAAATTTCACGGGAGACGATGTTCGTGAGGGCCTGGTAGCGGTGGTATCCATAAAATTGCGCGAACCGCAATTTGAAGGGCAGACTAAAGCGCGGCTCGGAAACCCGCCCGCCCGCACCGCGGTGGAGGCCGTCGTCTCCGAAGGGTTGAAAGAATTTTTCCAGAAATACAGCGGAGACGCGCGGGTTATCATAAACAAGGCGCTACTCGCGGCAAAGGCTCGCAAGGCAGCAAAAGCGGCAAAGGAGACGGTTCTGCGCAAAGGCCCGTTCGAAGGGCTTACGCTGCCAGGTAAACTTGCCGACTGCTCGTCCAAAGACCCAGCCGAATCGGAACTGTTTATTGTAGAGGGAGATTCCGCGGGCGGATGTTTTTCGGGTGATACAAAAGTTGCTCTTGCAGACGGGAGGCATGTTTCCTTTAAGGAGCTGGTGAAAGAACATACAGAGGGAAAGAAAAATTATTGCTATACGATAGATAAAAACGGCGATGTTGCTATAGTGCTGATCACAAACCCGAGAATAACGAAAAAGAATTCCGAAGTATTGAAGGTGGTTTTGGATAACGGAGAGGAAATCATATGCACGCCCGATCATCGGTTTATGCTTAAAAACGGCGAATACAAGCAGGCAAAGGATTTAACCACATCCGATTCGCTTATGCCGCTGTACCGCCAGCTCTCACGACTAGGGAAGCGAATAACTATTAAAGGGTATGAAATGGTATTTAGTCCCGCGTCGCACAGGTGGATATTCGCGCATTTGCTCTCGGACGCGCACAACATAAAAAGCGGTGTGTACAAAAAAGGAGTCAATGAGGCAGTACACCACAAGGATTTTAACAAACGGAATAACAATCCGGATAATTTGGTACGCATGCCCAGAATGGAGCATTTTTTCTACCATACAACGCAGCTGGACAAGACGATTCACCGTGAAGACGTAAAAGAAAAATGCCGCATCATAAAACAGTCGCTGGAATTCCGAAGAAGGATGAGTGAGATTATGTCAACGCCGGATATGAAAAAACTGCTTAGCACGCGGGCAAAAAAACAATGGCAAGACAAGGATTATAAGGAGTATATGATGGAGAAATTCCTTGCGTTTTATTACTCGCATTCTGAGTATCGAGAAGCAAATAAAGAGGCACTCAATAAGGCGCAGGCGGCATATTGGGCAAATGAAAAGAACAGGAAAGCGCAGGCAAAACGGGTAAGAGAGTTTTTTGAATCACATCCTGAAAGAAAGACAGAACTTTCAAAACTTTCAAAAAAACAGTGGCAAGATGAAGATTTGCGCGTATGGCGCAGAGAAGAAACAAAAAAGCAATGGACACCTGAATTTAGAGAAAAAAGGAAGAAAACATACAACCAGACATATCTCAATAAAGCATTGGGCGCAATGCACGACTTGTACGAAAAAAAGCATGCAATAAGCACGGATGCATATAATGAGCTGCGAAAAGCGTTAAATGACAAAAGTCTGATCCGATACGATACCGTGTGCGGAAGATTTTTTGGCGGCGACGAAAAAAAGATGAAAGAAGCGGCGATGCATTTCAACCATAAGATAAAAGAAATCACCACGCTCAAAGAAAAGATTGACGTATACGATATAGAAGTGCCGGAAACGCATAACTTCGCCCTTGCATCAGGGGTTTTTGTACACAATAGCGGTAAGCAGGGAAGGGATAGGAGAACGCAGGCAATTCTGCCTCTGCGGGGGAAAATATTAAACGTGGAGAAAGCACGGCTTGATAAAATGCTCGCGAACAATGAGATAAAATCGCTGGTTATCGCGCTCGGTACTGCCATAGGCGCGGACTTTCTGGTGGACAAAATCCGCTACCACAAGATCATTATTATGACCGATGCCGACGTGGACGGCGCGCATATCCGCACGCTCCTTTTAACTCTATTCTTCCGCCATTTTCGCGCGATAATCGAAAATGGGTATATATATATAGCCCAGCCGCCACTGTATCGTGTGCAGTCGGGCAAGGAGTTCAAGTACGCATTCGACGACGAAGAAAAAGAAAAAATAGCAGCGGAGTTTACCAAGGCAAAGACACAGGGCGGTATTTCCATCCAGCGGTATAAAGGATTGGGGGAAATGAATCCGCAGCAGCTATGGGAAACAACTATGGATCCCGCCACACGCTTGTTGAAAAGGGTGACCATTGAGGATGCGCAGGAAGCTGACCGCCTGTTTGACGTGCTGATGGGAGAAAAGGTTGCGCCGCGCAAGCATTTCATTCAGAGCCGCGCGTCGATGGTGTCCAATCTTGACATCTAAAGGGTTACAAGAGTACTATCAGGGGGTGCCCCGACGGGGTTTTTAAATACCATGGGTATTAAATCATACTTGACCGAATCATATACGGAGTTGAAGAAGGTGAACTGGCCAACGCGCCAGGAAACTACCAAACTTACGCTTATCGTTATCGGCTTTTCGCTTGGAGTCGCTATCTTCTTGGGCATATTGGATATTATCTTCTCAAACGCCCTGAGCCAATTCTTTTTCTAAACTATGGAACAAAGCGAAACAAAGAAGCCAAAGGGTTTGCATATTGACGACAAAACGAAATCTCTGCGTGCCTGGTACGCGGTGCATACGTATTCCGGTTACGAAGACGCTGTGGCTCGCTACCTCAAACAGCGAGTGGAGTCGCTCTCAATGAACGACAAGATTTTCAGCATCACGGTCCCCAAAGAAAAGAAAATCCGCATCAAGAACGGCAAGCGCAAGGTAACCGAGGAAAAGATCTACCCGGGATACGTGCTTGTTGATATGATACTCAACGAAGATTCGTGGTATGTGGTTCGCAATACGCCCCGCGTGATGGGATTTGTAGGTCCCGATCCAACCAAACCAACACCGGTATCAAAGAGTGAGGTGGAAAACCTGCTCTCGCGGATGGAAGAGGATCATGAAGCGAAATTCAAAGTAGAATACGCGGTTGGTGATCTGGTGCGGGTTGTGGACGGCCCGTTCAAGGATTATGAAGGCAAGATTACCGAGGTTGACGAAGAGCACGGTCGTGTGCGAGTATCTATACCGGTATTTGGGCGTGAAACCATCACCGAAATAGACTCACTGCAAATCCAAAAAATGTAAATATGGCCAAAGCAATAAAAACCAAAATTAAAATACAGCTTCCGGCAGGCACCGTAAACCCGGGGCCGCCAGTGGGCACCTCGCTTGGTCCGCACGGCATTAACCTAGGGCAGTTTTGTCAGCAGTTTAACGACGCCACCAAAGAGATGACGGGATCCATTGTTCCCGCGGTTATTACGGTGTACGAAGACCGCTCGTTTGATTTTGTGCTCAAAACGCCGCCAGCATCCGATCTTTTGAAAAAAGCGGCCGGAGTGGAAAAAGGAGCGGGGGATATACTCAAACAGAAAGTTGGAAGCGTAACGAAAGCGCAATTAAAAGAAATAGCTGAAAAGAAAAAAGCCGATTTGAACGCATACGACGTGGAACAGGCAATGAAAATAGTTGCTGGCACCGCCCGCTCAATGGGGATTGAAGTAAAAGAATAAGGAACAAAAAATCCATGAGGTTCAACCTCGGTCTGCGGAGATTGAACTTCATGGATTTGTATACTGATTTTTATAAAAAAGGAACGATTTTTACATCGTTCCTTTTTTCTGCTAAATTTGAGGTATGAACTATATTCCGACAATTGGTTTGGAAATCCACGCCGAACTTCTGACGCAGACCAAAATGTTCTGCAGCTGCTTGAACGATCCGACAGAGATAACGCCAAACAAAAACGTATGCCCGATATGCATGGGGCACCCCGGAACGCTTCCAGTGCCGAATAAAAAGGTGATTGAATATGTCATACGTACAGGACTTGCGCTGAATTGTGACATAAACAAACACTCAAAGTTTGACCGCAAGAATTACTTTTATCCAGATCTTCCGAAGGCGTACCAAATAAGCCAATACGACCTGCCGTTTTGCAAAGACGGATATATGGTGTTGCCGCAATCGGGCAAAAAGATACGCATCCGCCGCATACACTTGGAAGAGGATACGGCAAAACTGCAACACGGAGGCCCTTCGACAAGCTCAGGGCAACCAGCTTCGCTGGTTGACTTCAACCGAGCGGGCGTGCCTTTGATGGAACTGGTGACCGAGCCGGATTTCCATTCGGCAGACGAAGTGGTAGAGTTCGCGCAGGAATTCCAGCTCATACTCCGCTACCTTGGAGTATCCGACGGGGATATGGAAAAAGGTCATCTGCGGCTGGAAGCAAATATTTCAGTAGCGCCGGCAGACGCGAAAGAACTTGGTACAAAGGTGGAAATAAAAAACATAAACTCATTTCGATTTATGAAAGCGGGGATTGAATATGAGATCGCTCGTCACACGAAACTCTACGAAGAAGGAAAAGAAGAAAAAGTTGTGCAGGAAACCCGTGGATGGAACGAGCAAAAACAGGAAACATTTTCCCAGCGCTCAAAAGAAGAAGCGCACGACTACCGCTATTTCCCGGAGCCGGACATCCCGCCGTTTGATTTTGCCGATGACTATATAGAGGAACTTCGAAACTCCATTGCGGAACTTCCCCAGCAAAGACGTGAACGCTACGCGAGCGAATACAACCTTTCCGAAAAGCAGACAGATGCGCTTGTGCAGGATCCGGCATACGCGGACTTTTTTGAGGAAGCAATATCCGAGTTGCGGGAACTCGTTCCCAATGCTCCGGTAGATTTAGTGTATAACTATCTCATGTCGGATATACGGGGAATAGAAGTGCAGAAGGCGGTGAGTTTACAACACATGCCGCTCAAGCCAGTGCATTTGGCGTTCATAACCGCGCAGATTCTGCAGGACAAGATTTCCAGCAGAACCGCAAAAGATGTGCTGTTAAAAGTGTATAAAACCGGCGATGATCCCGACAGCATTATACGCCAGGAAGGCCTCGCACAGATCTCCGATCTGTCCGAACTTGAAAAAATCGTCGCGGACGTCTGTGCCGCGAACCCATCCGTGGTGGAGGAATACAAATCCGGCAAAACAGCGGTTCTGCAATTTCTGGTGGGAAAGGTTATGGCGCAAACAAAGGGCCGTGCCAATCCAGCCCAGGTAAAGACACTTCTTGAAAAGTTTGAACAAGGTTGAACCTTGCTCAAGCTGAGCAAGGTTCAACCTTGTTCAAAGACCCAGTGGATGTCTTCGTTTCGTTTGAACCACGTCATCTGCCGCTTGGCGTATTTTTTTATTTCCGAATACAGCTGATCAATCATGCCCTGTTTTGAAAGTTTCCCTTGCAGATGCCTTGCCGCGTACCTGTACTCCAATCCCAGCTGTTCAAGGCGTCTCCACGAAAGACCCTGCTCGTGGAGACGGTGAACTTCCGCCAGCATGCCTCCGCGGATGCGCTTCAAAAGCCGATCATAAATTTTTTTGTGCAAGATTTTTTGCGGGGGATTGATGCCTATGAAAAACGTCGGATACATATATTTTTTGCCGCCTTGCTTTGGGGATGCGCCGATGTGAAGCGCGATCTCCAACGCGCGAACGAGGCGCCTGCGGTTGTGGCGATCGATTGTCCGCGCGCGGGCAGGGTCGAGCTTTTTCAGCCGTGAAAAAAGTTTCGGCGTTGATACTTTTTCCAGTCCGGCGCGCAGCTCCCGGTCGGGCTTCACTTCGGGGAATGAAATATCCCTCAAAATCGCGTCTACATACTGGCCGGTGCCTCCGCATATGACGGCCGTTTTGCCCTCACGCAACAGCCGTTCCAAAACCCGACGTGCCCGCTTCTGGTACTGCGCGACGGTATACGTGTGGGCGGGAGAGGCAATATTCAGCATATGATGCGGCACACCCCGCATTTCCCGCTGCATGATTTTACCCGATCCGATATCAAGCCCCGTATATACCTGCCTGGAATCAGCCGAAATAACCTCACCGCCGCTTGCACGAGCTATTTTGACCGCCAAATCAGACTTTCCGCTCGCGGTAGGCCCAACGATTGCAATGACTACTCCTCCCATGCGGTGGGCTGATTTTTTCTCAGGCGGATTTCTTCACTAAGAAATTGTACGAAAGTATCTATTTTCTGTTCGCCCAGCTGGTCCTTGTGGTAACTGCGGACATTGACGACGTTCTTTTCGATCTCT
>MGIS01000023.1:0-57831 GCA_001793865.1 Candidatus Wolfebacteria bacterium RIFCSPLOWO2_01_FULL_47_17b | reverse complement strand
TCGTTGTCTGAAAAAAGCTTCATACGTATGCCGCTGCCTTCAAGCTCCTGTTGGAGGTCCATCGCGTATGAAATATGTTTATCGGAAATCGGGATGAGGGCCACTTGCAGAGGAGAAAGCCACGTCGGAAAGGAGCCGGCAAGGTGCTCAATAAGCACCGCCAAGAATCGCTCGATGGAGCCCATAATCGCCGCGTGTATCATAACGATCCGTTCGTCTTTTCCTTTTTCATTCGTACACACTAAATTAAACCGTTCAGGCATATTCATATCGAGTTGAATGGTAGCAACCTGCCATTCGCGTCCAAGTGAATCTTTTGCAATAAAATCAAGCTTCGGGCCGTAAAACGCGGCTTCACCAGGGGCCTCAATCGCCGATGCTTTTCGGCTCCTAACGAGGTCACGTAGTTGTTTTTCGGATTCTTTCCAAACTTCCGCATCCCCGATGTAGGCCTTCATATTTTTGGGGTCGCTTAACGACAGACGGAGCGTCAGTTTGAATCCGAAACCCTCATAAAATATCTGAATAATATCCCAAATCTTACCCATCTCTTCTTTTACCTGATTTTTCCGGCAAAATACATGAGCATCGTCCTGTGTAATGGACCGTACGCGGGAAAGGCCGCCGATTTCGCCCGACTGCTCATCGCGGTATACTTTGGTTGTGTTTGCGTATCGCTGTGGAAGATCGCGATAGCTATGCGGCTTGCGCGCGTATATCTGGGTATGATGCGGGCAGTTCATAGGTTTGAGGGCAAACTCATGCCCTTCACGGGTTTTGAAGCGGAACAGCTCGTCTTTGAATTTGTCCCAATGGCCGCTTTTTTCATAGAGATCTTTTTTGGTGAGATGGGGGATATCCACCTGCTCGTACCCCCGGTCCTTTCGAAGTTTCCAAACGAAATCATCAAGAAGGTTCCGTACGAGAGAACCTTTCGGCGTCCACAATGGAAGTCCGCTCCCCACTAGAGGGGAGAATGTGAATAGATCCAGCTCCACGCCAAGTTTTTTATGATCGCGTTTGCGTGCCTCTTCCTGTAGCGCGAGATACTCGTCCAGTTCCTTTTTCGTCGCGAATGCCACTCCGTATATGCGAGTGAGCATTTTATTTTTCTCGTCTCCTCGCCAGTACGCACCCGCAACGTGCGTAAGCTTGAATGCGTCGGGATTGATTTCGGACGTGCTCTTGACATGAGGCCCTAAACAAAGATCCGTAAATGCCCCCGACGTGTATTCGGTAATCTTCTTTTTGTTTTTGATAAGTTCCTGCACGAGCTCCAGCTTGTACGGCGCCTGTTTAAAAAGTTTCTTTGCTCCCGCGGACGTGAGTTCTGATTTTTTAAAAGCAATCTTTTCCTTCACCAGCTCCCGCACCCGTTTTTCCAACGCGGGAAGGTCGGCATCGGATAAAGGCGTGGGAAGATCGAAGTCGTAATAAAAGCCGTTTTCTATCACCGGCCCTATGGCAAGCTTGGTCTTCGGGTGCGCCTCCAGCACCGCAATCGCAAGCAGGTGAGAGAGCGAATGCCGGGCTTTAAATATCGCATCCTCAGCAGAGTTCTTTTTCATATAGATGAATTCTACTTTATTTTTACCCAAAAAACAAAATACAGAATAAAATTGATATTTTAGAATTACCACTTCCTCGTCGATCGCCAGTGAATGTACATTTGCATTTTGAAAAAGATGTGGTATGATATGAGCCTAATTCACATTTATAATTAAATATTAAGGAGAAAACTGTCATGGAAAACGGACAGAAGCCCTTTAATGAATCTAATGAAAAAACTGCAAAAAGGCAGAAAACATTAGATAGACTCACAAAAAAATTTATAAGTTCCGTGGTAGATTGTTTGCCATCGCAGGTAGATGCGATGACTATGCAGGAATGGGTAAAAAACCCAAGAGCGCTCCAAAAAGTTCTACGAGAAGCATTGTGTCCACCCGATGTGCGCAACGATTTCCTCATTTTTTAAATATATAATCCCTCAACTTCGGTTGGGGGGTTTTATGTAGAAAGGGAAATTTGACCGAGGTTCAACCTCGCTCAACAAGGTTGAACCTTACAAGCTCTCCGCTTTAATTCAACCGGACAACTTCCTCGGCGATAAGCTTGGGCTCAGAGTCGCGCATAGACAGCTTGCCCTGCACCACGACGATGCTGTTGGGCAGCCACGCCTCGGGTTTTTTGGAAAGTATCTCCGAAAATACCACAAGCTCCATACTGTCGCTTGTATCCTCGATGCGCACGAACGCGATCTCTTTGTTGTTCTTGGCGACAATTTTTTTGACATTTGTTATAACACCGCCGATCCGGATAAAACGGGGAAGGGAAGAACGGTTCTCGTTTTTAATAATGGACGAGATCGGTACCGCCTTTTTTTCTCGGTAAAATTTTTCGTACTTTTTGAGCGGATGGTCTGATATATAAAAGCCAAGCAATGCTTTTTCCCAGAACAGCTTTTGTTCGTTGGTGGCGGCGGCGACGTCCTTGAGCCGCAACGAAGGGGTGGACGCGGCAGATCCGCCGAAAAGGGAATGGTGGTTATTCTGCTCGGCCTTGCGGATGTGCTGCGATGAGGCGAGTATGACATCCAGATTTTCCAAAAGCCGGTTACGCTCGGTTCCCAGCGAATCGAAAACCCCCGCCTTTATAAGGGACTCGAACGACTTTTTGTTCAGATCCTTATGGATTATACGTGAGAGAAAATCCTCAAACGATCCAAACGGCCCTCTGCGGGCGCGATCCTGAGTGATCGCTTCCACAATGCCGGTTCCTACATTTTTGATGGCAAGAAGCCCAAAGCGGACATCGCCACCCTCGGGAGTAAAAAGCGAAAAGCCCTGATTGATGTCCGGCGGGAGCGTCTGGATGCCCATTTTTTTGGCTTCGGCAACCAGGAACGATATGCGGTCGATATCGTTTTTGTCAGAGTTAAAGAGGCTCGTCGTAAACTCCACCGGGAAATGCGTCTTCAGATACGCGGTCTGGTACGCGATCATGGCATAGCACACCGCGTGGCTGCGGTTGAATCCGTAACGGGCAAATGGCGGGAATAGGTCCCAGATCTTTTTGGCGGTCTTGGGATCAATGCTGTTTTGTATCATACCTTGCACGAGCTTTTCTTCCTGTTCGTCCAGAAGTTTCTGAATTTTTTTCCCGATCGCTTTGCGGAGAATGTCCGCTTCTGAGAGTGTAAAGCCGGCAAGGTCGCGGGCGATGCGCATCATCTGCTCCTGATACACCCCTATGCCGTACGTCGGTGAAAGAATCGGCTCAAGCTTAGGATGCAGGTACAAAACCTTTTCCTTGCCGAATTTGCGGGCGATATACTGGGGGATAAGCTCCATCGGGCCCGGGCGGTACAATGCGACCATGGCGATGATATCTTCCAGATCGTTTGGCTTGAGCTCCTTGAGGTAGCGGCGCATACCGCTGGATTCAACTTGAAATACGCCGGTCGTGTTTCCCGGTTGGAAAATATTTTTAAACGTCTCGGTATCATCAAGCGGGATTTTGGAAATATCTATGTCGGTGCCCTGTTTGTCACGCACGAGCCGAAGTGTGTCTTCGATGATGGTGAGGTTCTTGAGTCCAAGCAGGTCCATTTTCAAAAGTCCCATATCCTCCACCGTGTGCCACTCAAACTGCGTCATGATGGTGTTGGGGTCCTGCGGAGCAAACTGCAAGGGCAGGTATTCGGTCAGCGCGTGCTCCGATATCACGATGCCGCAGGCATGCACGCTCGCATGCCGTGCCACACCCTCCAAATGCTGGGCGGCATCCACAAGCTTGCGAACGTCGGTATTCGTCTGGTACTGCTGTTTGAACTCGGGAACCTGCTGTAGGGTTTTATGGAGGGAGAAATTGAATGGCACGAGCTTGGCGATGCCGTCGCAGAACGAGTACGAAAACCCAAGTGCCCGTCCGACGTCCCGTATCGCCGCGCGGGACGCCATGGTCCCGAATGTAATGATATGCGCGACATTGTTCTCGCCATACGTTTCCTTCAGGTATCCCATCACCTCGTCGCGCCGCACGTCGGTAAAGTCAATATCGATATCCGGCATCTGGATGCGGTCGGGATTCAAAAATCGCTCAAACAGAAGATTGTAGCGGATGGGGTCTATATCGGTAATTTTGAGGATGTAGGAGATAATGCTTCCCGCGGCAGACCCACGTCCCGGCCCGACCACGATCTTGCGCTTCTTTGCCCAGTTGATAAAATCCTGCACAATCAAAAAGTAATCGGCAAATCCGGTCTTTTCTATGACCGAAAGCTCATACTGTATCCGTTCATGGACTTCAGTAGTTATTTCCGAATATCGATCTTTTACTCGCTGGTCAACCAACTTCCGCAAATACGAAAAATTATTTTCCCCTTCCGGTAATTTAAATTTTGGGATAAGGGTTTTTCCAAGCTCGAGCTCCACATTGCATTTCTCGGCGATCTTGAGCGTATTCTCGACTGCTTCGGGGTATTCCGTGAATAATTCTCTCATTTCATCGGGCGTGCGCATAGAAAAATCTCCCGCGCGCAACGACATACGGTCTTCATCGGTGATCTTGTTCTGAGTCTGTACGGCAAGCAGAATATCGTGAAAGAACGAATCGTCTTTGCGTAGGTAGTGCATATCTTGTGTCGCAACAAGCGGCGTTTGCGTTTCTCGTGCAAGCGCCACAAGCTGCGGCACAAGCTTTTCCATATCGGCAATGCGTGGCTGTTTCCAGATCTCAATATAAAAATCGTCTCCGAAGTTTCTCTTGTAAAATTCAAGAGCCGCTTTCGCCTCCGCCCGCTGGCCGCGGGACAGTAAGCGGGGGATTTCTCCGCTTGGGCATCCCGAGAGCACCACAAGTCCTTCGCGGTATTTCTCCAAAAGTTCCTTATCGATCCGTGGTTTGTAATAAAATCCTTCAAGGTTGGCGCGTGTGACGAGCTTGATGAGGTTTTTCCAGCCGGCGTTGTTTTTTGCCAGGAGTGTAATATGAAAATACTTGTCTGTTTGCGAACCGCTTTTGTCGAATCTGCTTTTCGGTGCAAGGTATGCCTCCACGCCGAGTATGGGTTTAATGCCCTCCTTTGTGGCGCGCTTGTAAAATTCTATTGAGCCGTACAAATTGCCGTGGTCAGTGAGCGCAAGCGCGGGCATATCGAGCTCTTTGGCGCGAGCAACAAAATCGTCAATCTTCGCCAGCCCGTCCAGTAGGGAATAATGAGAATGACAATGCAGATGGACGAAAGACATGACAAAAGTATACCCGCAAAAAATATTTTGTGCCAACCAGGGGATTGACAAGACGGATCGTATAATGTTTACATACGGTCAGTAACTTACCACTTAAATTTAAGGAGTTAAAAAATGAAATGCTGCATTTATGTTTTCGTCATTAACGAAGAACTTTCCACTTGCGCAGGTGGAAACCATTATTTTCCTCTGGAAAAAGATCTTCTTTTGCATGTAGGAGAAAAACTATTAATCCCAGTAGGAGATACATACGCTTCTTTTATGGAGATTGAGGAAATTGGGATCGACTTAATTAACGAAAGAAAAATTTATTATGGGAGGAAATCGGGAGAATATAGTAGTGCGACTATAGGAGAATCATGGATCCGTAATTTTCTAAAATTTTTTTTCAATTATGATAAGATTAGACATTGGTGGGAAGGTGAAGGAGTATTTCCGAGAAGGACTTAGCACAGTGAAAAAATTATTTGAACATCCCAGGCAAACGCCTTATGGATGTTTTTTATTTTCCAAACATGCGTAGGGCGGCCAAAACTTCTGTCATGACAGAAGTTTTGGATGGGGCTGTATGTTTTGATGAGATTACGCGTCTGCACTAATCTGGTAACTTAACATCTGTGCATGGATGCGCGGAGAGATATACGTCTCTGCTATCGTCAAATACGCGTGCGTGCGGGGATAATATACCTTCCCCCGGCACGCCCTAAAGCCTACATGCTCTAGTTGAATACGGGGTGTGCAGGCTTTTTTATGTTAAACTAACACACAAGATGAAAAGGAAATTTGACTGCACGATCGGCATAGACGAGGTGGGACGGGGACCGTTGGCTGGGCCGGTGTGCGTGTGCGCAGTCGCGTTGTCAAAGGAGAAGGAGATGAGGTTGCTTCGATGCGCTCGCAGTAAAAATGAAAAGAGAAAATTTGCCGACTCAAAAAAACTTACGGCAATACAGCGGGAATATTGGGCTGTATGGAGACAAAGGGAGCAGGTTCCATTCGCGCTTTCGTACGTACGTCCGGCGACTATAGATAAGATGCGGATTCATCATGCGGTGAACAGGGCGGCTCAACGCGCGTACCATAAGGTGCTCGCAGAACTGCGTCGCGAAGTTCGCAAACCAAGGTTCGGTACCGTATCAAGTACGGCACCAAACCTTACGAACTCCGCTCACAATGAAAGTAGGGTGATTGCGGACGCGGGGATTAAAGTGAACGCACCGAATTTTAAAAGTTTTCCAAAAGCGGACGAGACGGTGCCCGCGGTGGCGCTCGCGTCCATTATTGCCAAGCTCCATCGCGACCGGTATATGTCCCGTTTGCACAAAAAGCACCCAGCGTATGGTTTTGTGGTAAATAAGGGATACGGTACTCGCGGGCATACTGCCGCGCTTATAAAACACGGCCCAAGCACGGCGCATAGATTGACGTTTATTCGCAACTATACTACACTTAAGAAAAAATAACGCGCACGAAGTTCGCAGACCAAACCCTACGGGCTTCCTGCTCGATTGAATTATGGGAGGAGTACCGACAAAACATCATACGAGATCAAAAACCGGCAGGCGTAGATCACATCACGCGCTGAAACCTAAAAAACTGTTTCCGTGCCCTGAGTGCAAACATCCGTTACTGCCACATCGGGCATGCGCGAACTGCGGCTACTACAAAGGCAAGAAAGCGTAACAATGGCTACACGGCACCTTATCAGATCCATAATTCTACAGTCGCTCTATGAATGGGATTTTCTCAAAAAAGAGCTCGATTTGGTGAAGATTGTGCAGCGGAATCTCGATGAATTCGGGCCCGGTATAGACGAGCCCGAGTTTGCGTGGAAAATAATCAAAGGTATTGCCGAACACTTGCCGCAGATTGACGGCATTATATCCAAATCCGCCGTCGAATGGCCGCTGGATCAAATAACCATCATCGACCGCAATGTATTGCGTATCGGCGTGTATGAGATCCTCTACGCCGATCCACAGGAGGTTCCGCATAAGGTCGCCATCAATGAATCGATTGAACTGGCAAAAAACTACGGCGGCATCAATTCCGGCAAATTCATAAACGGCGTGCTGGGTACGGTGCTCAAGCAGGTGGAGCAGTTGGAGACAGAAGGCAAGAGTAAGGGGTAAGGGTTATAGAAGCTAGGATGGTGTAGGGTATAAAGTTGATGGGCACAAACTTCTGCCTATACCCGCAGACCATACAAGCATCCATACCCACTCCCATTCACACGCGAGACACATATAAAATCATGGATCAGATACAAGAATTTGAACAAAGCATACACTATGCCTTCAAGAACAAGGACGTTCTGCAGGAGGCGCTCACACATCGCTCATATTTAAACGAGAACCCTTCGTGGCATCTGCCGCATAACGAGCGGCTTGAATTCTTGGGAGATGCGGTGCTGGAACTCATCGTAACCGAAAACCTCTATCACAAATACCCAGATATGCAGGAAGGAAAGCTGACCAGCATCCGTGCGGCGCTGGTCAACTACCAAACGCTCGCGAAAGTCGCTCAGCAGGTACAGCTGGAAAAATACCTCTTCCTATCAAAAGGGGAGATGAAAGACACCGGCAAAGCGCGCGAAGTGATACTCGCCAACGCGTTCGAAGCGCTTTTGGGCGCGCTGTATATGGATGGCGGCTACGATGCCGTTGCATTCTTTATCGTGGAGCAGGTGCTGGTGCTCGCTGACGACATTGTAGCAAACGATTCATACCGTGACGCGAAAAGCTACTTCCAGGAGATCGCGCAGGATAAGATTCGCGTGACGCCGACGTATTCGGTGCTCAAGGAGCTGGGGCCGGATCATAAAAAAGAATTCGTGGTGGGAGTGTTTCTCAAAGACAAAAAAATAGCCGAAGGCACTGGTACATCCAAGCAGGAAGCGGAAGTAGATGCCGCGAAAAACGCATTAAAATCTTTCCAGAAAAGTTAATGCTAATCATACGAACAGCAGAATGCGTATCATGCAAAAAAACGCACTAAAAGAGATTCGCTTTCGCAAGATTTGCATGGAACATTCGTAGTTTCGCATTAAGAATCGATTCACATATGTATCTGAAACGATTAGAAATAAACGGGTTCAAATCCTTCGCGCAGAAAACGGTGTTCGATTTTCCATCGGGCATTGTTGGCGTGGTGGGACCAAACGGATCGGGGAAATCAAACGTCATCGACGCGGTGCGCTGGTTATTG
The DNA here is from genome assembly GCA_001793865.1 of Candidatus Wolfebacteria bacterium RIFCSPLOWO2_01_FULL_47_17b. GTDB lineage: Bacteria > Patescibacteriota > Minisyncoccia > UBA6257 > JAGOQP01 > WO2-47-17b. The sequence goes on along the minus strand of MGIS01000023.1, from coordinate 49,375 downwards.
GGCGAACGCGAAGCAAAAAACCTTCGCGGAGGCAAGATAGAAGATCTTATTTTCGCCGGTACGCCCAAAAAACCCCGTATGTCGCAGGCACAGGTGAGTCTGGTGTTCGATAATACATCGGGCGATCTCCCCGTTGATTTCAAGGAAGTGATTATTACCCGCCGCGTATCCCGGGATGGCGCAAGCGAATATCGCATAAACGACGCGGAGGTGCGGCTCAAAGATGTCGTCGATTTTTTCTCAAAGATAAAGTTAGGGACAAAAGGGCTGACCGTTATTGGGCAGGGAGCAGGGGATATATTCGTGCGCGCGAGCGCAGCCGAGCGCATGCAGATGGTACAGGAAATTCTTGGTTTGCGGGAATATGAACTAAAAAAACACGAGGCCCAGCGAAAACTCAAAAACACGCACATCAACCTCGAAAAGGTTATCGCGATGACCGAGGAAGTAGCCCCGCGCCTGCGCATGCTCAAACGCCAGACCGCCAAATGGCACAAACGATCAGAAATAGAAGAAGAGCTCAAATCGATTGAAAAGGATTTCTTCGCGTACAAAATCGCCCAACTACAGAGCGAGCGAAAGCATATTGTCGCGCCGCTTCCTGAACTTGAAAAAAAATATAAGGCATCGGACGATGAACGCGTAAAACTCGAAAAAGAACTTGCGAAGCTCGAGGAAACATCCATGTCCAAATCGCGCATGCAGGAACTCTCGGTTAAACGCAGGGAACTGTTCGCGGAGCAATCGAAGTACGAACGGGAACTTATGAGGCTAGAATTGGAGGAAGAGCGAGAGAGCAAGATATCGAAATATCGAAATATCGATATTTCGTCCGTTGTAACGGCAAAAACGCTCACCGAGACAAAAGATAAACTGCAATCCCTGTTGGGATTGACCGACCTCAATGCATTGTTCGCATCAATTCGAAAAATCATCCAAACAATCGAACACATCCTCGCCCCCCTAGAAGAGAAGGGAGACGCGGAGAAAAAAGATTTTTCAGCAGAACGGAAAAAGATGGAAAAGGAACTGCACGAAACACGCCTGCTCTTACAAAAAATAGACGCGGAGGAGGAAGAAATATCACATGGGATGGCGCGATTCAACGAGCAGTTTAAAAACATATACGGACAGTTGGATGCTGTGCGCGGAAATCTGAAGCAGATAGCGGATGCACGGACAAAGATCTCATTTGAGCAGGAGAAGAACGAGTACAAAATGCAGGAGCTGCGCAATTATGCGCAGTCGTTTGGAGGAGACTTTCACGCATTCGAAAGTGCCGCTCATAGCTCCCTACCCACCACCCACTACTCAGAACAAGAACTTGCCGATATGGATCGCAGAATTATGCGCCTGCGGGGGGAGATGGCAAGTATCGGCGATGTAGACGAAGCGATGCTTAAAGAAGCACAAGAGGTTGAAGTGCATTATACGCACCTTGTAAAAGAGACCGGCGATCTATCCAAAGCATCCGCGGACTTATTTATGCTTATAGACGAGCTTCAGGAAAAGATTGAAACCGATTTTCAAAAGGCGTTTAAAAAAGTAAACGAGGAATTTAATACGTATTTCCGGCTGATGTTCAACGGGGGATCGGCGAAGATGAAGATAATTAAGAAAGAGGTCGAGGTTCAACCTCGATCTGGAGAGGTTGAACCTCAGGCCACCGATGAAAAAATCGCCGGCATAGATATAGACCTTTCCATACCGCAGAAAAAGATAACCAGTTTGGATATGCTCTCAGGAGGGGAGAAATCGCTCGTGTCCATCGCGGTGCTGTTCGCGCTCATCTCGGTCAGTCCGCCGCCGTTTCTGGTGCTGGACGAAGTCGATTCAGCATTGGACGAAAAGAATTCAAAACGATTCTCCGATCTTATAGGCAATTTTTCAAAACACACGCAGTTTGTCATCGTTACCCACAACCGCGTGACGATGGAGGCGGCGGATATTCTCTACGGTGTGACGATGGATGAAGGCGGCGCATCGAAGGTAATTTCGTTGCGCCTAGAGGACGCAAAGCAAGCCGTTCATTGACATTTTATCACGTTTCCTATAGATTTTACGCATTATGCTAGCAATCAAACTAAGACCAATCGGCAAGAAAAAGCAGATTTCGTACCGCGTGGTCGTGATGGAGAAAAAATCAAAACTGGTTGGAAAGTTCATTGAAGATTTGGGTTGGTACAATCCACACACAAATCTTTCATCGGTGAACAAAGACAGGATGGAATACTGGATTAAAAGCGGAGCTCAACCGACGGATTCGGTACACAACCTGCTTGTGCGGGAAAAGGTGAATGAGGGGCCGAAGGTGCCAAAGCATGGCAAGCCAAAACCGAAGACTGAAGACAGTATACCGAATACCGTATCAAGCGGGGCACAGGAGGAGAAAAAAGAGGAAGTGCCAGCGGCGGAAGTAACCGAAGTCCAACCTCCTCAGACCGAGGCTGAACCTCCAAAGGAAGAGCCGAAAGAAGAAGAAAAGCCCCCTGAAGCTTGACTTTTTAAAACTTTGCTATATAATGGCGGTATACAACTGAAAGGTCGATTGGAGAGATTAGAAGCAATAGACTACAGATATGGAAAGAGATCAGCAATTCTTAGAGTTCGTCATCAAGTCGCTGGTGAATTATCCGGATGACGTGAAGATCGAACGGCAGATCGACGAAATGGGCGTGCTTCTCAAATTGCAGGTGAACCGGGCGGACATGGGACAGATTGTCGGCCGCCAGGGAGCAACCGCAAAAGCCATCCGTTCTCTTTTGAGAATCGTGGGCTTGAAGAACAACGCTCGCGTCAATCTGAAGATTCTCGAGCCGGAAGGAGGAACGGGTCCGGCGCCCAGAGAAGCCAGCCCTTCGACGGGTTCGACTGGCTCACCGCAAGCAAGTGATGTTGATAAAGCAGTCGAAGACCTCAAAAATCTTTAATGTTTAGAAAAACAGTCCTCCGCCAACCAGCGGAAGGGCTGTTTTTTTATTTTATTCGTTCCCAAATCCCCTCGGGATCCGATTCTATTTTTTCTTTGATTTCCGGAGAATTAAGTTTTTCAATCAAATCTTCCGTTTCTTGCATTGTTGTAGGGGGCTGCTCGCTTATGGCGTCTGCTATATTAACAATCCGTTCTCTCATTTCAGAATGAATCATTGGTTTGCTACCGACCACCTTGTTAAAAACTTCTCTTACTCCTCCGGGATGCTCTTCTTTTAGCTCATTCAGAAAAGCTTCTAGGGTTCCTTTGATGTACTTTTTTACATTCTCAGCGGTTATCTGAAGTTTCTGCTCCTTTTTAGGAAATTGTTCTAATCCCATAGTAGTCCTTTCGATTATTGATAATTAATGTGTTGCGACTCATTGCATTATACATATTTCTAGGTTATAGTTCAAGATATGCAAGAAAAATCATTTGAGAAAAATCTTTCTCACGGATCAGAGCCGAAAAAACAGGAACACGACGAAAAAGATAAAGAAAAAGAACGTCAGAAGATGGAAGCATATTTGGAGAGGTTTGAAGAAAAAGCCCAACGCATTGATTCGATGCGGTTGAATAAAGCCCATAAGAAAAGAGAAATACCTCCAGTGCAGTTAGATGAAAAGAAAGAAGCAGACATCACGCAAGAAGTGGTGGACTCAAAGCAACACCTAGACGCATGCCACGCGGAAGGATTTGGTATATCACCATCGGGAAATCCCGAGGACAGCTTTTATCATACGATGTGGTCTCGGGATTTAGCGCACGCGGGAGGGAATTTTTACACGCGCGAAAAACCGCAAGCACTTATAGATTCTCTCGGAACGGTGTTTTCATATCAAAAAGATGATGGATCGCTCCCATACAGGGTTGAGCGGAAACGTTTTTTGCTGGAACACACAACCAAAGCGCTGTTCGGATTTGATCTGAACATTTTGAAGAAAATAGGGATAGATCCGATTACCAGAAAAAAAGATCGCCCGGTATATGAAGGCCAGGATGGCGGAAATGCCGAGGACACCATTCCTTCGATCGTGGTAACGCTCGGAGAGCTCTTTTTATCCTCAAAAGAAGGACGGCAGTTCGTTGCCAATCATTTTGAACAGGTGCAGAGTGCGATGGAGAACTTTATGCAGCGTACAGATCCACAGGATGGATTGGAGATATCAAAAAAATCGAATCCCGATTGGGCGGACAGCCTCAATCGTGGCAACAAAAAAATAGGCACCATTAACATCTGGTACGCCCGGGCGTTACGAATGATGGTCCTTATCACAGAGGGACTTGGAAAATCGGAAGAGGCGCAGGCATACAGGAAAAAACATGAAAAGGTGCAAAAAGGAGTGTTGGAAAAGCTCTATGACAAAGATGGGCATTATTTCAGAACGGGAGAAGGAGAAGATCGAGTCGATGCCACAGCAAGCGTGTTCGGCTGTCTGTATATGCTTTCTGCTGAGGAAGGTGCACTGGTGCAGGACACAATGAGAAACCGTCTTACTACAAATGCTGGGCTCAAAAACTTCGATCCGCCATACCCAAAGAACAAAATATATCCCATACTGCGGCTGATTGGCATGGGAGGATACCACAATGAATGCGTTTGGCCGTGGGTAACCGCGCAAAACATTCAAGCGAAGATAAAAATAGCGCTTGAACATCCGCAAGATGATGTACGTGAACGATTCAAAAAAGAAGCAGTAGAAGATCTCGCCGAACTGGCAAGCCTTTTTAAAGAAGCTGGAGGAGCATATGAAGTATTTGATCCCGACACGCGTCAGGCGGCAAAACTGAGGACCGGATTTAAAAAATATAAGGTCCCCAAAAACCTCATGGGGAATATGGCGGCATTCCATAGCGCCCACGCACAGCTTAAGGCACTAGGTTGGATTGAAAGTTGAGATACATGCGATTCCACGTTATTACACTTCTTCCCAAAACCATAGAGGAATATGCTAATTCCTCTATTTTGGGCAGGGCACAGAAGAGCAAAAAAATATCCGTCAAAACCTACGACCTGCGAAAATGGGGGATGGGCAAGTACAAGAAAGTTGACGATCGGCCGTTTGGAGGGGGGCCGGGGATGGTGATGGCAGTGAAACCGATCTACGATGCGGTTTCACGTATACAGAATACCGTATACCGTATACCGAAAAGAAAAACGCGGGTGATTTTATTCAGTACACGAGGAAAACTATTCACCCAAAAAGAAGCGAAGAGGTTGGCGAAATACGACGATCTTATTTTGATATGTGGGCGCTACGAAGGAGTAGACGAGCGAGTCGCAAAGCACATAGCCGACGAGGAGCTCTCAATAGGCGAATACGTGCTCACCGGAGGTGAAATGCCGGCACTCGCGGCCATAGATGCCGTTTCGCGGCTCACTCCGGGAGTGCTCGGGAAGAACGAATCGCTTGAGGATATAAAAGGCTCGTATCCCGTGTACACTCGGCCAGAGAAATTCGGCAGATGGCGTGTCCCTAAAACGCTTCTTTCGGGGCACCATAAGAACATAGACAAATGGCGAAGGGTGGAGTAGGATAAAGGCAGAAAATTCAAATAAAGAGGTGATTCAGTGAAAAAAATCAAAACACTTCCGGATGTTTTGTACTGCGCATTTCATACATTTCGATCCGAACTCGGCAAAGGGCAGTTGTTCTACGATGAGAAGATAAAAGTGTCCCATATGTGTGTGAACGTGTATTATCTTCAGGAATTCATTGGCACGCTCGTCCTTGTCTTGTGCGATGCCACACCAATTAAATTGCAGCTCTATGCCGACGGCACAAACTGGTTGAATAAAGCTACTTTTGAATTTATTGTCTCAACAAAAGAAGACGGAACAAGCCGCATTCTCTCAAAATTGCAGAACGAGAAAGATAACCTGAAATTCGCAGTCGGGGAGAATGGATATCATTTCTTTCAAGAGATTTGCAGAAGGATAGAAATGGAGCCGATTGTGGTGCACACACAAAAAACGGCTACATCAAACATTGATTGAAGAAAACAGGGACTTGCCCCCACACCAAAGCTTTGGTGTGGGGGTTGCTTTTTGTGTGCCAGTGTAGTACATTTCTGCGGGTATGGCAGAACATAAGACAACCGAAAAACAGACAAGCGTCGGACTCACGCTTGATTTTACGCAGGTGGAGGTGAGCGACGAGGTATATGAAGATATGGCGAAAAACGGCGTACTCTACGGCCACAAAAAATCGAGAAAAAATCCGAAATTCGGCGAGTATGTATTCGCGACACGCAACGGGCTTGAAATGCTCGATTTGCAGAAAACGATGCAGGGCATCGGGATCGTAGCGCAGGTGCTCAAGAAGGCAAAAGCGGAAAAAAAAGCATTCCTTTTAATCGGAACACAGCCCGCCGCGTACGGCGCAATCGAAGCGCTTTCCAAGGCGCTTGGCGACTGCTCGTACGTAACAGGCAAGTGGGTGGGGGGACTTATGACCAATTTTCCGGTTATATCCAAACGGATTGAATATCTCAAAAAGCGCCAACAGGATATGAGAGATGGCGCATTTGATCGCTACACGAAGAAGGAACGGCTTATGATCGAGCGGGAGATCGAAAAAATGTCAGCGACCTTTAAGGGCGTTGAACAGTTGGATAAAGTGCCGGATGTGCTGTTTGTCGTTGACGCATCGGTAAAGAACCATAAAACCGCACTGCATGAGGCGCACATCAAAAAATCGCTTGTGCTGGGGATAATAGACAATGACGACAACCCGGATGAATTCGATTACTTTATTCCGGCAAACGACCACGCGAAAGCGTCGATCGACTGGGTGGTAGCTTCGCTTATCGCGAAACTATCATAATGCAAATCTTCAAATAAAATTCGAATGTCGCGAATACATTGGAAGCATTCGGATAAATTTGTATATTAGGATTATATTTTATGGACAACACTATACTGAAACTGAGAGAAGAAACACAGGCAGGCGTTATGGACTGCGCCAAAGCCATGAAAGACGCCGGAGGAGACATTGAAAAGGCAAAGCAATTGCTAATGGAACGAGGAGCCGCGAAAGCATCTTCCAAGGCAGAACGCAAAACCGGCTCAGGCGTGTTGGAAACCTATGTGCACGGCGGAAGAATCGGTGTATTGCTGGAGCTACGCTGCGAAACCGACTTTGTGGCAAAGAACGAAACATTCCGTGAACTCGCGCACGAAATCGCGATGCAGATCGCATCAATGAATCCGCAGACCGTTGATGAACTGCTGGAACAAGAGTTTATTAAAGATCCTTCTCAAAAAATTCAGGACTTGGTTACGCAGGCGATTGCAACGACCGGGGAGAATATGAAGGTTGAACGGTTTGCCCGTTTTGAACTATAATAAACGGGTATGCTTACATATATACTTGAAGTCGTTTTTTTCTTAAGCGCAGGGGCAGTTCTGTACCTGCTTATTTCCAAATTGCCGCTCGTGGAAGGAATGGTCGGCGATGAGGAATTCAGCCGCAAGAAGCCGCTCCTGCAGGAAAAAATGACCATGCTTGCCGACGAGAAATTTATCGCGGGGTCATTGAAAGTTTTGCGCCGTGTACGGCTGATGATACTCAAAGTAGATAACCTTATTGCCCGGCGGCTTGATACCATGAAGGCGAAAGTTGAGGAACAGCAGAAATCCGAGGAGAAAGAGCACATTTTGAAGGAAGCGACTGAAGAAGAGCAGAAAGATAAGGGAAATGGGTAGGTAGTCTCGTAGGGGCCGAGGCCGGTCTGTAAAACCGTTAGCCATTGTGCTCGCGTGAGTTCGACTCTCACCCTACCCACATGATGCCAGCGTAGCTCAGTTGGTAGAGCAGCGCTTTTGTAAAGCGCGGGTCGGGGGTTCGAATCCCTTCGCTGGCTCAAAAAATTCAATATGCCGGAGTAGTTCAGTGGTAGAACGTTTTCTTGGTAAGAAAAAGGCTGCGAGTTCAATTCTCGCCTCCGGCTCATAAACTTGCAAACAGACCGTTTATTGTATATTGTGTATTGCATATTTGAACTATGCCTAAATCCAAATTCAGCGAAAATCTCATAAAAATGCGGTGCAACGTATGTAAGCGGATTAATTACTACACTCGTAAGAACAAGAAGACAAGCGAAGGAAAGCTTACCATTAAAAAGCATTGCAAATGGTGCCGCAAACACACCGAGCATACCGAAGCAAAAAAATAACCCCATGGGGTTATTTTTTCTGCGGGAGATGAGGGAATCTCACCTCCGCTCCACCAGCTGGCGGAGCTTCGTTCAAAACCCTCGGTTTTGAATTCCGCCATCCGGCGGATCCCTACACGGGGTATTTACAAATACCCCGACCCCCAAAGATTCGATTCCGTACACTCCCTTATCCTCTGCGGGAGATGAGGGAATCGAACCCCCGACCGGCGTTTTGGAGACGCCCGTTATACCACTTAACTAATCTCCCAACGCCCTTATTCTATGATATATTGAACTATATGACAAACGAACAGCTGGTGGAAGAGCTTATAAAACTCGGCTATATAAAAACGCCGCGCGTGGAGGATGCGTTTTTAAGCGTAGCACGGGAGCATTTTGTATCGGCAGATATGAAAGAACGCGCATATGAGAATATTCCACTTCCCATTGGATTCGAACAAACCATCTCCCAGCCGCTTGTGGTTGCTTTTATGTTGGAGTTATTGCAGGTGCGTGCAGGGGATAGGGTGCTTGAGATAGGTAGCGGTTCGGGTTGGCAATCGGCACTTCTCTCGTTTCTTTCGGGAAGTGAAGTCGTATCAATTGAACGAATTCACGAACTGCATGAATTCGCGAAACAAAACGCCACGGTGTATCCGAATCTTGCGCAACGAATCGAGTTTATACACAGTGACGGGTCAAAAGGATATGAAGAAAAAGCCCCCTACGATAAAATAATCGCGGGAGCCTCCGCGGAGGAAATACCTGCCGCATGGCAAGAACAGGTAGCAATAGGCGGGCGAATCGTGGCTCCGTTGGATGAGCGGATTGTGCTTCTGGAAAAAACGGGCAAACAGGAATTTACCAAAAAAGAATTTTTTGGCTTTAGGTTTGTGCCGTTGGTGATCCGCCAACCGGCGGAGTGAGTAGTGTGGTATGAGTCGTGAGAAAGAGGAAAATGGCAAAATAGGCCATTTTTTAATATATCCGCAAGGGGATTGACCCCCACACCTAGAAGCAGACGCTCCGCGTTTCTGTAAAAACTGCTTCTAGGTGTGGGGGTTGACTTTATATTCGTTTTATGCTAAGTTAGATGCAGTTCTATACATACGAAATTAACTAAATAAAAGAAAATAAATAATATAGAAAGGAGAGTGTAAATGAAAACACTCATTATGGTACTTTTTTCGTTCGTGATTGTCATTTCTGCCTTTGCGCAAAACTCCAAACCTCCGAATATGCCGGAGAGGGATGACGGTGTCGAGTGTCCTGATTCGGTAAAGAATCAAGCACCAACAACAAACCAGAAACCGGCTAAGAAGCAAAAATACCTCCAAATTGGGGCAGATCCAGTTGAGTGGGATAGGGTCCTTCAGGATGGTGAAATGGCAGTTAAAATAACTGAAGACATTTACGTTTCAACTCTTGGCAAGAGCGGTAAAAGGTCTAATGGCCTTATGCCGAAAGGAACTATAGCCATTGTGGATGCAGTAGCATTTAAAAATGGCTCCGCTCGCGACTGGTTAATAGCGGTATGCGGAAATCCTACATTTCAAATTGCCGGAAAGAACGCGAAATCTCTTGTTCCGCTGGATCTGTCCAATACAATTCCATTCGCATACTACAGCGATGGTATACAAGTGGATATTGCAAATAATGAAATGGTCCAATCTCAACTGGTGTATATACCTGATTCTACCTGGTTTACTAATGTAGAAAGCGAATTGCACGAAATTTCGTCTGGACAGAAAAGAATCGAAAGCTATTTTGTTGAGTTGTTTGAAAAGCTTGATAAAAAAAGTTATTTCGAACGAAACTGGGGATGGATCGTACCACTCGCAACCGTCGTCATTGGCGCTGTAATATATCTTTTGATTCCTGAAAAGGAAACAAAAGAGATTCACTATGATAACACCGGATGGGTACCCCCCGGAGATCCGAAGCCAGGGAAAAGATTAGCTGAAATTTTCAGAAATGTCTTTTCATTCAAAATGGCACTTAATTAAACAAGGTTCCGATGCTGAAATCATTTTCAGCATCGGGCCCACTATAAAGGTTTTACAGAACGGTATCCGAGGTTCGGTCTTCCCAAACCAAGGCCAAACCTCTGATCCAATTCTTGAAATCTTTTAATGGACAACAGGAACCCTTTATTGTACAGAGGGGATTGACCCCGCACCTTTAAGGCAGTTTGTTTTTTAGAGAAGCGAAGCTTCATCTGCCCTAAAGGTGCGGGGTTGACACGAAACAGTAAATATGCTACCTTGTAGCAATTGTGCGCTTTATGCGTACGTCAATATAAACAACAATACTATGAAAAATATAGCAAAAAACATTGTAATTGGGCTGCTCATGGTCGGTATGATAGCTGGAAACGGCGTATTTTTCGCATCCACGTCGGATGCGCGCGTTCCCGGCATAGGCACTGATTCGGAAGCAATTCCAATCAGTCAGCCGAAGAAAACATCAGGTGGATCGGGAGGAAAAGTCATAGCGCCAGAGGAAACAGACAGCGGCGCAGTGTTTAACAATCATCCGAATGACAAACCTACGTTGCGCACCTGCAACATAACACGCGATGGAGCGGACAATAAAAACTGCTGGGAGAAAATAAAGCCGGTCAAGGACGGTGAGCTTGTCAGCTTTAATGTGTATTATCACAATACTTCGCACGAATCCGCGCTCAATACCAAAATCGCGCTTCCGGATATCCGTTACAACTATAATTCGCAGAAAGTGGAGATAACCGCAAAACTCTGGGCGGATAACGCCTCGGCAGTGTACGGAGACGCATCTCTTACGGTAGAAGAGCAGCCGAGCGGTTCGTGGGAACTGCAGTTTCAATACACCAAATGGTATCCCGGATATGATATAGACAATCCAGACCCGTTGCCAAATGGCCAAGACGGATCGACTATCACAAGTTCACAAGGAATAAATCTTGGAACGGTTGTGGGACCTCCGAGTGAATTACAGGTTGGACAGCTTGTTTCGGTGTTTAAATTTGTCGCGGCTAAAAAACCAGTGGACAATAAACCCGCTGTTGAAACACGTGCCGCAACGAGCATCTCGAACGCAAGCGCAAAGCTTAATGGCTATGTGGACCCGAAGGGATCCGCAACAACCTACTGGTTTGAATATGGTATGTCGCAGACCGCGCTTACATCGCTTACTTCGAGTCAATCGCTCGGCACCGGAGCAGAAGACGTACAAGCGGCAATCAGCGGCCTGAAGCCGAACGTTACTTACTATTTCCGCATCGCGGCACAAAATGAGCACGGAAAGTCTTTTGGTTCAGTACTTTCATTCAAGACAAAGTCAGTTGGTGATGGCAGCGGAAGCGGACCTAACGCGTTAACCAATCCGGCAACGCAGATAACGACCAATTCCGCGCGCTTACAAGGATCGGTTAATCCAAACGGGCTTTCTACGACTTATCGTTTCCAGTATGGAACCTCGCCGACATTGGCCACGTTCCAGAGCGCAACGATATCTTCCGCGGGGTCAGGTGAATTACTCGTGGGCGTTTCAGCTCCCGTTACGGGACTTACGTCCAACACGACTTATTATTTCCGTGTCACAGCTTCAAACGAACTCGGAACCGACCAGGGTTCAATCCTGAGCTTTAAGACACTTGAAATACCGCAGGGCGGTTCGCCGATTGTACAGACGAAGCAAGCGACAGGCGTTACGCATGCGCAGGCGACGCTCAATGGCTCGGTCAACCCAAACGGTTTCAACACTACCTATTGGTTTGAGTACGGCACATCTAAGCTTTCCTTGACCTCACTTACACCGAGTCAGTCAATCGGTACCGGAGCAGGGGACGTAGACGCAATCATGAGCGGACTCACACCGAATACCACATACTATTTCCGCGTAGCGGCACAGAACGAGAAAGGAAAATCGTTCGGTTCAGTGCTGATGTTCACGACAGGCAAAGATGAAAATGGTGGCAATGGAAACGCGCCGTTTGTTGAAACACGCCACGCGACGAATATAACTACTTCGGCAGGGCGACTCAATGGAATAGTTGATCCGAACGCGATTTCGACCACTTATACTTTCCAGTACGGCACCTCGCCGACGCTGGCTACGCATATCTCGCTTCCGCTGGTGTCAGCTGGATCGGGAGACGGAGCTGTAGCGGTGTCTTCGGTTGTTTCGGGATTGAAATCGGACACGACTTATTATTTCCGCATTGTTGCAAGTAACGAACTGGGATCCGTACGTGGAGACATTTTGAGCTTCAAGACAGTTTCAATTCAGGGAGGAGGTTCTCCAATCGTCAAAACAACTCCGGCAACAGATATATTGCAGACTCGGGCGGTACTCAATGGGCATGTGGATGCAAACGGCCTCAGTACAACCTACTGGTTTGAGTACGGCACAGCAAAGACTTCTTTGACTTCACTTACGCCGAGCCAGTCAATCGGAACCGGAGCAGGAGATGTCACAGCATTTATTACCGGTCTGACGCCTAACACAACCTACTACTTCCGAGTAGCCGCGCAGAACGAAATGGGCAAATCATTCGGCTCCGTATTCACCTTTACGACCCAGAAAGACGGTGGAGACGATGGCAAAGGAGCGGCTCCAAAAGCCACGACACTTGCCGCGACCAACATCTCGCAGACATCGTCCCGCCTGAATGGGCAGGTTGATCCAAACGGACTTTCGACTGGTTATCAATTCCAGTACGGAACATCGCCTACATTGGAAACATTCCAAAGAACGGCGGCATCTTCGGCAGGATCGCAAGATGGTGCGTTCAACGTGTCGGCCACCATTTCGGGGCTTACAGGCAATAGCACCTATTACTTCCGTGTGACGGCATCCAACGAACTTGGCACCGATCAAGGAGCGATTCTGAGCTTTACTACCGGAGATCAGCCAGGTGGATTGCCGATGGTCAAGACAAACCCGGCACATGAGATTACACATACAAGCGCGCAACTCAGGGGGTATGTAGACGGAAACGGATTCAGCGCAAGCTATTGGTTTGAGTACGGAACGCAATCAACGAATCTTACATCGGTTACGCCTACACAAGACGTGAGTCTCGTGGCGCGCGATGTGGAATCTGTTATTACGGGCTTGAACCCCGATACCCGCTATTACTTCCGTATTGTGGCGCAAAACGAGCGCGGCAAATCATTCGGAGCCATCCTGACGTTTATAACCAATGACGATGGGAATGGCGGCGGGGGAAGCGCACCGGATGCAACGACTCAGGACGCGACGGACATCACCAAGACATCTGCTCGCCTGCATGGTGCAGTTGATCCGAACGGCATTTCGACATCCTATCGTTTCCAGTACGGCACATCCGCAACATTCGATACGTTCCAGAACACAACCGTGTCTTCGGTGGGATCCGGCACCAGTGCAATAGACGTGTCAGTGCCGATCAGCGGCTTGAGCGACAACACCACCTATTACTTCCGTGTTACGGCATCCAACGAACTCGGCACCGATCAAGGAGCGATTCTGAGCTTTACTACCGGACAGGGCGATGATGACGAGAGCATCGGCGGTGGAGGGGGCGGCGGAGGTGGTTCACGCCTGATCATCCGCACCGAAAACGTTTCCGTGATTAATTCCACGTCCGCTATCTTCTATGGGGCAGTTCGTTCCAGAGTGTCCGATCCGACCGTATGGTTTGAATACGGCACTTCGGAAGACGACCTTTCACAGAAAACGGAGGAAAAAACGTACGAGGGAGGCGACCTGGTGGACTTCTCGATTGAAGTGGATGATTTGCGGCCCGGTACGACCTACTATGTACGCGCGGTCGCAAAGACCAGAACCGCGTCAGGTGAAGGCGAAATACTCGACTTCAACACATTCGGTTCGGGAGCGCGCGCACCGATCGTGCAAACACTGCTCGCGACCAACATTTCACAGAATGCGGCACTCTTGAACGGCACGGTAAATCCGAACGGCGAACCGGCAACGGCATGGTTCGAATACGGCCGCACAGCGGCGCTTGGATCAAAAACATTCGAACAGCCAATCGGTTCGGGCACGCGAGCCGCGCAGATATCGCACGCGATAACAGGGCTTGTTCCAAATACGATCTATTTCTTCCGTGTTGTCGGTGAAAACCGCTACGGCAAGGCGCAGGGCATTATCTATGTTGTACGGACGACCGGAGCAGGCACAATCCCGTCTGGAGGAGGAATTCCGACTGTGGTAACGACCTCATTCGGATCCGGCGCTTCATGCGCGCTTCTGGTGCCGACGCTTGATAACAATCAGCTCGCCGCGGGTCAGGAGTTTGTGTACACGATAACCTATCGCAATGATTGCAACTACGATCTTTCCAACGCGTACCTAAAGATCATCTTGCCTACGGAAGTTGCATATGATTCTTCAAACTACCCGGTGGCGGATCGCGAGCAGAACAGCATCACGTACGAACTCGGCACTATTCCGCAGGACGCGGAAACCGAGATCACGATCAACGCAAAGGTGGCAAATTCTGCCAGTAAGGGAGATGTGCTCATCTTCAGCGCAATACTCAACTTCGAGGATGACCGCGACCGCCCGCAATCCATCAGCGCGTATCTAACCGCGGATGTGACCTCAGGACGCACGCTGACCGCAACCATCCTGGATGCGTTCAGGGCACTCTTCGGATTCTGGTGGTTCAGCTTACTACTTCTTCTCGCCGTACTCTTCCTTCTTTTCTGGATATTTTTCAGAAAGGACCGCAGGGAAGCGGAGGAAGCGCAGGTTGACGTATTGAGAACGTAACTGTCCAACGCAGATTCATGCAGACTATACGCGGACGAAGACGAGGGTAGACACTCATCTGAAACAAACCAAAAGCGGCTACACAAGCCGTTTTTGGTTTGTACATCCAGAGTTCACGCTATAGCGTGAACTCTGGATGTACATAACATACTAGGAGGCAGTTGACACCCGGGCTTATATAAGATAACTTTAGCGAAAGATCCGTAGACCATAGATTCCTGAAAAAAGGATTAATGCCATACAGGCGTCTATCGAGGAGTACACTTTTTGGTACGCGCGATCTAATAAAGGTCGTTTTTTATTCCGATAACATTCGTATGAAATCAAAAAAGCAAAAATCAAAGGAACTTACGGATACGCGGGGATTGTTTGAAAAAGCAAAGTCGCTTGTATTCGTTAATTTCTCAAAGACACCGGTTGCGAAAGTAGCCGAGCTAAAAGCAGGTCTCCGCAACGAAGGAGGCGCTTACAAGGTAATGAAAAAGCGACTGTATAACATTCTTTTCAAAGAAAAGAATCTTTCGGTCGATATGAGTCAGTTCGACAACCAATTCGCGGCAATCTTCTCGGATAAAGATATTTCAAATCCGGCAGGAGCCGCGTTCCGCTTCGCTAAAAGCCTTGAAAAGGATGGGTCGGACTTTTCCCTTCTGGGAGGAGCCGATATGGAAACCGGGGTTGTATACAGCGCCCAAGACATATCGCGCATAGGCAATCTGCCGTCACGCGAGATACTTCTTGCGCAACTGGCAGGAATGCTCAACACGCCAATGAAGCTGTTGGCGTACACACTCAGTGAAATAGGTAAAAATAAATCATAAACATATGGACGAAAAATACAAAGACATACTCGATAAGATCGAGAAAATGACCTCCTTGGAGATCGCGGATCTCGTAAAAGCCCTTGAGGAGAAGTTTGGCGTAAGCGCCGCAATGCCGGTGGCTGCCGCAGGAGGGGCCGCGGGGAGTGCCGCCGAAGAGAAAACCGCGTTCAACGTGGTGCTCAAGGCAGGAGGCGAACAGAAGATCAACGTCATCAAGGTGGTTAAGGAAGTAACCGGCCTGGGCCTCAAGGAAGCAAAGGATATCGTTGACGGCGTACCAAAGCCGATCAAAGAAAATATAAAGAAAGAAGAGGCCGAAGAGATAAAAAAGAAACTCGAGGAAGCGGGCGCGACTGTGGAGTTATCTTAAACGCGGAACTACACGGAAAAAAGCGGCGTTAACCCGTTAGAGCTTTAAAAAAGCTCTAACGGGTCGTTGCAAAACGCCGCTTTTTGATATACGCTTTTCTTACCGCGCCTTTAGCTCAGTGGTAGAGCGTTCCGTTCACATCGGAAAGGCCGGAAGTTCAATCCTTCCAAGGCGCACTATGAACAACAAAATTATTCTTGCTATTGTGGTTATTATCGTGTTTGGGCTTGTGGTCGCCCTCGGCTATGTTGTATCCCAGAACTCGGCGGGCATTACCGATTTGTTTCGCGTGCAGGACAGCGTAGTGGAACGAAGTGACACGGTCACCCCACGCAGCACGACCATCAGAATAACATCGCCGACAAGCAGAGACGTATTTCAACAAGGAACCGTAGAAACAATTTCCTGGACAGGGGGTGGTCCGCAGGTATCGTTGTTGCTTTCGCAGAGTTCATTCCTATCTCGGGGCGCGGCGGTATGGAATATTTCCAATATTCGCAACACGGGTTCGTACGTACTATATGTACCCACGCATCTTTCCGGCCGCTACACACTGCAAGTGACGGATGGAAATAAAACCGCTCGGACATCGCTTCAAATCGGACCGCGACTAACCGCATCGGGCTGGTCGGTGTATGTGGACCCGCGAAATTTGTTTGAGATCCAGTACCCAGCGGAAATCACAACACGTGATGTTGAACAGGAAGACACGTATCCGCAGAAGCAATACAATATTCTTTTATCAGATTTTATAAAAGGCGTCAGGATCACCCCGACGCAAGGAGGGCGTGAATTTCCTACTGTGCAGGTGCTAACGTTTAGCGCAAAAAATAAGGGACTTGATGAATGGCTCGAATTACACAGCGGGCTTGAACGCGCGTACAATTCAAAGCGCAGAACGGATTTCAATTCGAATATGTATCGGTTCCGTATGGCGGGGGAATCGGATGATATTCGCACGCGCACCTCGCCCGATGAGATGTTTGTGACCGTATCGGGATCGCACGCGTACGTTATACTGATTGACTTCGCATCTTCCGATCCGCCACGCGACGCTATAGACCCGCAAGAAATAGCAAAAACGTTTAGGGCGTATTAACAATGTTAAATATTTAATTATAAAGCGGACCCAGCAGGCCCGCTTTTAGTTATCCACAGTAAAGGTGTTGCATTGTAAGGAATTGTGCAGGATAATGTCTAATAGGTGGGGAATTGTGGACAACTGTGTGGAATGTCGATAATTACCCATCTAACACCTCATTTGCGCTGGCATTAGCACTATGTTTTTGGGCGAATATACACACTCAATAGACACGAAAGGCAGGATGGCCGTACCCGCCAAATTTCGGACGCAACTGGATGGCGGAGCGATACTGACTCGAGGCCTCGATAAATGCCTTTTCCTGTTCCCCAAAAAGGAATGGGACACGCTCGTTGCAAAGCTCGTGAATCTGCCGCTCGCTCAGGCGGATTCACGAGCATTCGTGCGTTTGATGCTCTCGGGAGCGTCGGACGTCGCTTTCGACGGGCAAGGCCGTGTGCTTATTCCGGAACATCTTCGTTCCTACGCGCATCTGACCAAAAAGACGGTGGTCACCGGGCTCTTTAATCGCATCGAAGTGTGGGATGCGGAAGAGTGGGCACGATACAAAGCCAAGACCGAGCAGGCGTCGGATGAGATCGCGGAGAAACTTGGGGAATTGGGGATATAGGTGAGGGTTTTGAATATGCACCAGCCAGTTCTTTTACACGAAATTATACAACTGCTGGATGTGCAGAAAGAAGATACAGTCGTGGACGGCACACTTAACGGAGGAGGCCACGCGAAAGAGATCCTACAAGGACTCGGACCAGGCGGAACTTTTATTGGTATAGAGACGGACAAACGCATTCTGGAAACAACAAAAAAAGAAATGCCGAATCCGAGCGACGCACGCACGCATTTTGTACACGCAAACTACCGAGATGCGAGAGCAATCATGCATAAACTGGGCGTGACATACGCGGATGCAATTCTGCTGGACCTGGGATTTTCATCCCACCAGATACAGGATCCATCCCGAGGATTTTCGTTTCAGCACGATGGTCCGCTTGATATGCGTTACAACCAGTCTCAGGGAGATCCCGCATACGTGACAATCAATGAACTCAGCGAAAAAGAACTAGCCGATATAATGTTTGCGTATGGTGAAGAGCGCCAATCCAGAAAGATAGCCAAAGCGATTGTTGAACATCGAAAAAAAGAGAGAATTATCCGTACCGGGCAGTTAAAAAAAATTATCGGAGACGTCCTTGGCACAAAGCCATGGGGAAAAATCCATCCCGCAACGCGCGCATTTCAAGCTTTGAGGATATATGTAAACGACGAGCTGGGTAATCTGGCGCATTTTCTGGAAACTGTGCCATCACTCCTGGCGCCGGGAGGCAGATGCGCGATCATCTCGTTTCATTCGCTGGAAGACCGAATGGTAAAGCAATCGTTCAGAAATTTTAAAAAGGAAGGGGTTATCGAGCTCCTGACAAAAAAACCAATCACGCCGACCGTCGAGGAAAGTACGGCAAACCCGCGGTCAAGATCGGCAAAGCTCCGCGGCGTCAAAAAAAATGACAGTCATTGAATTTGGACAAAAAGATATACGAATAAATGCTCTCTACATCGTTATGGGAGTACTTGTCGTGTGCTCGGTTTTTTTCAGCATCGTTTCGTATAGTCGGCTCTCATCGCTCAAGCATAATACGGAGAAGCTGGAAAAAGATATAGCGCACGAACAAGTACGCAATGCCGAACTAAAAACCGCCCTTTCAAACCGGCTTGCGGAATTCGATGCGGAAGAATATTTGCTCGCCCAAGGATATGTGTTTGAGAAAAATCCGAAGTATTCGGACTAAACATTACATATGCGCATAAAATTCTGGCTCATACGAATAGGTTTTCTGCTCCTCTTCGGCGGACTTTTGGCGCATATCTATAACGTACAGGTGCTCCAAAAGCCCTATTACACCCAACGTGCCGCCGCGCAAGCAGAAGCGGCCGGAGCACTTGAGCCCTCACGGGGCGTTTTGTTTTTTACCGACAAGAATCAGAACACCTATCCCGCCGTGGTGAATAAGGAATATCCGCTCGTGTTCGCCGTCCCCATCGAAATAGAAAATCCCAGGTCCGACGCCTCCGCGATTGCCCCCATCTTCGGACTTGATGCGGACGCGCTTGCCGTATCGTTCGCAAAACCGCGCGACCAATATGAGGTCATAGCCGAAAAAGCCAATCCGCAACAGGTTGCGCAGGTGCGCGACCTTGGCATACAGGGTATACATACGCGAAGCGAAATATTCCGCTTTTATCCCGGCAAAGAAATGGCGGCGCATGTGCTCGGGTTCGTGGCATCTGCTCCGGCGGGGGGTGTGGAAGGGAAATACGGTATTGAACTTCTTTTCAACGAAGAACTTCGCGAAGAAAAGGACATTCACCTGACCATTGATCGCAACGTGCAGGTGGAAAGCGAGCGCATAATCCGCGAATTGGTGGAGGAATGGGAGGCGGAATCGGCAAGTGTTCTCGTGCAGGAACCGATTTCAGGAAAGATACTGGCAATGGCAAACCTGCCGGCATTCGACCCAAATACCTACGGCTCGTATCCCATCAGTTCCTTCTTGAATCAATCGGTGCAATCGGTATACGAGCCAGGTTCCGTTTTTAAAATAATCACTATGTCGGCGGGGTTTGATTCCGGGAAGCTTACTCCCGAAACGACATACGAAGATCCCGGCTATGTGATCTTAAACGGCAAGAAACTGCAAAACTGGGATTTGAAGGCGCACGGCCTGCAAACGATGCGCCAGGTTATTGAAAAATCGCTTAACACCGGCACGGTGTTCGCCGAACGGCGCATCGGCCACGATACGTTCCGTGACTATGTGCGCGCGTTCGGATTTGGCGAAAAAACGGGCATTCGTCTGCCCGGCGAAGTGGACGGAAGCTTGCATAACATTTCAAAGCGTGAAGATGTGAACTACGCGACCGCCTCCTACGGGCAAGGGATATCGGTTACGCCAATACAGATGATATCGGCGGCCTCGGCGATCGCGAACAAAGGCCTTTTAATGCGGCCCCTTATACGCGCCGATGAAGCGCAGGAAGTGATCCGGCGGGTTATGAGTGAGGAAACGGCGCGGGAAATGACCGGTGTGCTCGTGGGATCGGTTGATGTAAATGTGCTCGCGCATATTCCTCAGTACGAAGTCGCGGGAAAAACAGGAACCGCGTTTGTTCCGGATTTCACGCGAGGGGGATATACGGATCAGGTTATAAACACGTTCATTGGCTATGCGCCGGCGTCGGATCCGAAATTTACCATTCTTATCAAATTAGTTAAGCCTAAAAATGCGCCGCTCGCGGGCCAAACGGTCGTGCCGGCGTTCAAGAAGCTGACCGAGTATCTTTTGAATTATTATCAAATAGCGCCAGACCGAATAGCGAATGGTTAAAACACTCACCAAGATTCTCAAAATACTTGCACGGCTTACCGTGAAGCGTTACAAGCCCTTTATTATAGGCGTAACCGGAAGCGCAGGGAAGACCTCGGCAAAAGAAGCGATTTTCGCCTCGCTAAGCCCGAAGGGAAAGGTGCGCAGGACATCGGCGAATTTCAATAATGAACTCGGTTTGCCGCTTTCCATACTCGGCGACTGGAGTGCCATACAAAAGCCGGTATGGTTCTTTTGGCTGCGGGTCATCATTTCGGCGGCAGTACAGCTTATCGTGCCGTTAAAGCCGTATTCGGATATCCTTGTGCTTGAGTATGGTGCCGATCGAGCCGGAGATATACAAAAACTGCTTGCCATCGCAAAACCGGACATAGGCGTGATAACGGCCATCGGAAACATACCGGTACACGTCGAAAATTACCCCAACGGCATCGAGGATGTGTTTCGTGAAAAAGCAAAGCTGATTTCGGCTCTTACGGCGGCAAAAACAGCCGTACTGAACGCGGACGATCCATTGTATGAACGGCTCAAAGAGCGTACCCGAGCAAAGGTGGTATCGTATGGGTTCAACGAAAAAGCTGATATGCGCATATTGCACTTCACACACGTGCTGAAAGAGATGCGGGTTGAAGGCGTGGCGTTCAAAATACAATATAAAAATTCCACTATCCCCATATCCATCCCGACAGCATTTTCGGTATCACATGCCTATGCCGCGGCATGCGCGCTTGCGGTCGCTGCCGAGCGGGACATCAATCCCATAGACGCTTCTGCGCTTATTCATACGTATCGGCCGGTGCACGGACGTTCGGTGCTCATTCAGGGCATCAAGCACACACAGCTTGTGGACGAAAGCTACAATTCATCTCCACTCGCGCTCGAAACCGCTCTAAAGACGCTCAAGATGATCACGTTCAAACGGCGTATCGCGGTGCTCGGGGATATGCTTGAATTGGGAGAATATACGCTCAAGGCGCACGAGAAAGCGGGGGAAGAAGCGGCCGAGTCGGTTGATGTGCTCATAACCGTTGGTACACGGGCAAAGTTTATTGCATATAAAGCACGTGAAAAAGGTCTTGCACAGGAGCAGGTGCATATATTCGAAACAGCGCAGGAAGCAGGCAGGAAATTGCAGGAGGTTATGAGGGAGGGTGATATCATACTTATTAAGGGATCTCACTCCATAGGACTTGAAAAAGTGGTGGAGGAAGTCCGTTCTCTGTCATCCTGAACTTGCCGTGCCCAGCACTGAGCTTTGCTCTAGTGCTGCGGATTCAGGATCCATAATCTACTTTGGTTTGCAAATCTCATACGCATAAAAACCGCAGTTTAAGCGGCTCTTTTTGCCATTGCATTTATATATAGAGTATGGTATAATATGAATAGCATTGATTAAAACTAAATTTATTCACTAATAAACGGAGGTTCACTTGAAACTCTTTGTCTCAATTCTTGCCGTCATCACCATCTTCTTTGGTTGTTCTGAACAGCCAAAAGTTGATTTGAATGAAAAAATTTCTGGTACAAACACCCCTGCGTATCAGGAAGCTATTGTTGTGGGAGAAGAAAATTTTAACCTACTTGTCTCATACATAGAAAAAAATGGGTTTGTAGTTATTGATAGAGGAATACCCTGTGATCACCAATATACATTTTATGATTCACACGGGAATCGTCATGCATTGATAACCATCAAACGTGATGGAAACGGAATGCCATCAATGAACGGAGTAGTGGATCAGATTAGTGTATGGGCATATGAAAAGGGCATCCGTGACCAAGAGCATTTCTTTGGGTATCAGGTCAGAGAAGATGGTGTACATAATTTCCTTCCTGAACTCGAAAAGAAATATTTCTACGATATAAAACGAGGGTACGAAGAACTTCTCAAAAAAGTGAAAGGAGGGGTAGAAAAATGAAGTCATTAGCAACGGTTTTCTTTGCTACATTTCTTTTTCTCACCGGATGTATATCTCCAAGATATGTGGAGAAATACACGGAAGTGTACATGGACGGAAGCGACACCGTAAAAGTCGTTGAAAAGACAAAACAAGTATCAACTCCCGTATCCGGATATTATTTGTACTACATGATGTATGCGGGTCACAGATACTATGGTCCTCGCCCGCGATATTATAACCCATATTATCGATCATACTACGGATATAATCGAAGGGAATATTGCCCGCCGAAAAATTATAAAGAAAAACCGGCGGCGGATCATCGCAGAAGTAGCGATACCCGCAGGGTTCGAAATAACAGCCCTGGCAGGCGGTAATAACTTAAGACAAAAAGCAGCCCCCAAAAGCTGCTTTTTTATTATTCCAATGTTCTGCAGAACATTGGAATAATGAGGAAAATAGCAAGCAGGGGTTGCTATATGGCATAATTGTATATAAAATAAAAACAGAAAATTTAAACAAATAAACAGAAGGAAAAAATGGAAAAACTAACATTGCAGGGGCTTCTAGAAAAAAGCAAAACCGAACATTTAATGTCGGAAGAATTGAGGGAATGTGTTGGTATTATAAAATCCATCTCCAACAAAGAAGAAAGAATAAAACGCCTTTCCGAGCTTAGTAATAATATTCAAAATCTCTCAGGATGTGAGAGACTAGAGAGTTTATTAAAAGAAAGCGATAAAATGGACGGACTCCATGGAGAGAAGCGAGAAGAAGCTCTCCTTCTCATAGATAGTTTAAGTCCCGGTTTTGTGGAATGTAGATTAGCTCCAGCGTGCAATAATAGTCCCGCGCTCCCTATCGTAGAATTATGTCCTCTCCATGCAAAATATCATTTGAATTATCCAAAGAAGGAAGTTGCTTAGATTCTTGCACGGCCCGCGCTATACGCGGGCCTTTTATTGCTTCTTTGTCCATTCTCATTTATACTCTTGCTGATCGGCCCTATCGTCTAGTCCGGTCTAGGACACAGGATTCTCATTCCTGGAACTCGGGTTCGAATCCCGATGGGGTCACAAAACAAAATCCGCCTTTATGGCGGATTTTGTTTTGTATGATTCCTCGGGATTCGAATCTTGAAAGGTCGAAAACTTTGTAAGTTTTCGTGTAGGAAATTATTCAAAACCGAGGGTTTTGAAAACTTCGTGAAACGAAGTTGTGAGATTCCCGATGGGATTTTCTTTAGTGGTCAAGGTTAAACCTTGACCACCTTGACCAGAATCAAAACATCACCCGCACGAATTGGCTACAGGGGAGCAGGCGGTCGGTGTGGGATTCTTTGATGTTGAGTTCGCCGTATTCGTACGTCCCACGGATATGGTCGGCGACGAGATTCTTGATCGTTTCGGCTGAAAATCCAGTTGCATATGAGTTTAAAAGTATAAACAACGGTTCTTTGGAAAGCAGTTGTCGGATGGTATCCAACAGGGGATGCATATCTTCTTCGAATTTAAACACCTTTCCTTTCGGCGATCTGCCAAATGAGGGAGGGTCCAATATGATGCCGTCGTACGTGTTCCCGCGCCGAACTTCGCGCTTGGCGAACGCGAGCGCGTCGTCCGTTATCCAGCGTATGGGCGCGGCAGTCAGTTTGCTCGCTTCCTGGCTCTCGTGTGCCCAAATCATGGCGGGCTTTGACGCGTCTATATGCGTGACGGTGGCACCGCACGCGGCGGTATACAATGTTGCACCCCCGGTATAACCAAATAAATTGAGTATTTTGGGGTCTTTGCGCCCGCGTAAAAGATCTCCGAACCACTCCCAGTTTTCTATCTGTTCGGGAAACAGCCCCGTATGTTTGAACGGCGTAAGCTTTAAAAGAAGTGAAAGTTGTTCATACGCAAACGTCCACGGCTCCTGCACCCGCTTATTGTCCCAGCCCTTCGTAAAAGTCGCGTCCGCTTTGCGCCACTCGGTGTCCGGCAGCCGCTTGTTCCATATGGCGTTGGGGTCGGGGCGGGAAAGTATGTAGGAGCCGAACCGCTCAAGCTTAACCCCACCTCCGGAATCAAGGAGCTCATAATTTTGCACGTGTCGCAGCACCAGTTGTTGCATAGATGATAGTAGTATAAACTAAAATGAATCGCTATGAAATCCTTCTACCGAAACCCCCATATATATGCCCCGTTTCTTATCGCATGCATACTTTTTGCTATCGCGTTTTTTGTGGGGTTCACCGAATTCAGCGAAGTGTCCGACCGGCTCATTCTGCATGAAGACACACAAGGGCAGATAGACCTCACCGGCCCGCGCAAAGAAGTCTTTTTTGAGGCAGGAGCGGCATGGGTGTTTTTTCTGTTGAATATGTTCCTTGCACGGGCTTCGTATGCCCGTGAGCGACTGCTTTCATATATGCTGTCATACGTAAATGTATGGATCGGGGTCCTTGCGCTCATATATATCTCATCTATTGCAAATCTGAACTGAATCTGGTAGCATCTTAAACATTATGACGTTTGCGGTTATTAAAACGGGCGGAAAACAGTATATTGTTTCTCCCAACGATACAATCAAAATTGAAAAACTCACCGGCGAAGCCGGAAACAAGATATCGTTTTCGGACGTGCTTTTGGTGGGGGACGAAGGCTCCTGCACGGTCGGTACGCCGACTGTGGCAAAAGCGGCCGTGGAAGGCGAGATTATGCGCCAGGCGCGTGATAAAAAGAAGATCGTATTCAAGTACCATTCCAAGACGCGCTACCGCAAGTTAAAAGGCCATCGCCAGCCGTTCACGGAGGTGAAAATAACAAACATAAAATCCGCATAATGCGGATTTTATGTTTGTCGTATGCCGAATACCGTATACAGTATACCGAATACGGAATACGAATCATTCTCTTCGAAGAAGAGAATGATGCAATGTTTCTTCGTCCGCAAACTCTATCTCGCCTCCCGTGGGGATGCCCCGTCCGATGCGGGATATTTTTTGCGCGAACGGAGCTAATTCCTTTTGTATAAGCGAGGCGGTTATGTCGCCGTAGGTGGTGGGGTTTAAGGCCAAAATTATTTCCCGCGCCGTGCCATTCGATTTTTTGCTAATCGTGTTTTTCAGTACCTCAAGCCTACTTTTCTGCTCGTCTTCCAGCACGCCGCTTCGGGTGAGCTCTCCTATAATAAGATATACACCATCAAACGCGTGGGTCTTTTCAATAGTCATCAAATCAGTTTCTTTTTCAACAACCATATAGGTTCCGGTGTGACGCTTTGTGTCGCTACAGATGCCACACAGCGGTCCTTCGTTGGAATGAACAAAAAAGCACTCTTTGCAGAGCTTGAGTTTTGAAAGGTCAAATAACGCTTTTGCAAGCATCTGTACGGGCCCGGATCCTTTTGAAACAAGCCGGAATGCCAATCGTGTTGCAGCTCGTGGCCCGATTGAGGGCAGTTTTGAAAACAACGCCACAAAGTGTTTGATTTCGTCCGGGATCATATGCGTAAGTATAGAGGAGAAAGGAGAAAGTATAAAGAGGATCTTACGAGGCTAATCCTCGTAAATTTCAAACCATCCGCATCCAAACCTCTAATTCAATTAATACTCCTCCAGCGGTTTGTATTTCTTCTCCACTTCCTTGAACGTTACGCGTTCCTGGTCGAATTTAAGATCCACGGTGCCGATGGGGCCGTTGCGGTGCTTGGCTATAATAAGCGATGTCATATTTTCTTCATCAAGCGACGGTTCCGTTCGTCCCGCTGATTTGCGGTGGATGAGCATAACGACATCTGCATCTTGTTCGAAACTGCCGCTTTCCCGAAGATCTGATAGTTTCGGCATTTGTGATTCACGAGAATCAACGTTTCGGTTCAGCTGGGAAAGCGCCAATACGGGAATCGCAAGCTCGCGCGCAAGGGCTTTCAGCCCATGGCTGATTTCAGTGAATTGCTGAACGATATTGTCGGTATTGCTCATCGGCTGGATCAGCTGTACGTAGTCAATCACCAGAAGCCCCAATCCGTGTTCGGACAAAAGCCGCCGCGCGATGGAGCGGATCTGCATAATCGTCAGCCCCGGCGTGTCATCTATATACACGGGGATTTTGGACAGCCGATCCAGCGCCGTCTGAATTGGTTCAAAATCAGATTCTCGGTTGAGTCGTCCGGTGCGCATCTTCCACAGCGGGATGCCCGCTTCGGAGGCGATAAAGCGATCAATAATCTGATCTTTGGACATTTCGAGAGAAAAAAGCCCCACCGGCACATTGCCTTTTGTCGCGGCATTGCGGATAAAATCCAACGCGAGCGTCGTTTTGCCGAGCGATGGACGCGCGCCAACCATAATAAGGTCAGATTTCTGGAATCCGGATAGGTAATTGTCCAAACCCTGGAAACCAGTCGTTACGCCGCGTAACCCGCCCGCCTCGCCCTGGTGGATCTTTTCAATACGCTCATATGCTTCATGCAGTTCGTCTTTAATGTGTACGAAGTTTCTATCCTGCGATTTCATCGACGCCGAAAACACCCGCTGTTCGATTTGGTCTATGAGGTGTTCGGTACTCGTGCCTTTGGTAAATACCGATTCTTCAATATCAGCGGCAACGGTAATAAGGTCGCGGAGCACGCGCTTTTCGCGCACCATTTTTGCATAATGCGCGATGTGGGACGCGGAAGGAACGGTATTAATAAGATCCCCCAAGTAGGCTGAGCCACCGACACGATCAATATCATGTCGGGATTTGAGCACGTCCGTCACGCTCAAAATATCGATGGGGTTGTTTTTTGAAAAAAGTTCCAGTATGGCAGAGAAAATTTTCTGATGGGCGGGAGCATAAAAATCCTGCGGACTCAGCACGTCCGCGACTCTGGATATCGCGTGCTTATCGATCATAAGTGCCCCGAGTACCGACTTTTCGGCATCAAGGTCTTGAGGTGGAAGTTTGGGATTCATAGTAGCATAGATACGTCCCCTCGGGAGCGTCATCTATGCTGTATCCTAACGATTTTATTTTGTTTCGCAACCCGTCTGCCTGCATAAACTGTGCATTGCTCCGGGCCAGCGCGCGATCCCGCAAAAGCCGCTTTATTGCTGGAGGAATCACTTTCGTTTGGTACGCGGAAAGACCCAGTCCAAACACCTTGTCAAACTCCAACATAAGTTTCTGGCGGTCCTCAAGAGGAATACTCGCATCCTTCACAAGTTGCCATGCGACCGCGAGTGCTTGGGGTGTGTTGAGATCAGCAGAAATAGTCGCGCGAAAGTCGCTTTTGTATTTTTTAATTCGAGGTTCAACCTTGGTCTGGGAAGGTTGAATCTTAGAATCCGCATTTTTTACAAAAGTGGTTCCCATAAACTTTCTCAGTTCTTCCAGCGCGGTCTGAGCTGCTTCCAGTCCCTCCCAGGTAAAATTCAGCAACGATCGGTAGTGTGCCTGCAGGCAGAAATAGCGGAGCGCGAGGGGATCGATATGTTTTTTTATAATATCTGCAAGCGTATATACATTGCCGAGCGACTTGCTCATCTTGGCGTTATCCACGAGCAGGTGTTCGTTGTGCATCCAGATGCGCGCCAGGGGAGTGCCGAACGCGGCGGTGCTTTGTGCGATCTCGTTTTCGTGATGCACGCCTATGTGATCTACGCCGCCCGTGTGTATATCAAATGGCTGTCCCAAAAGTTTTCGCGATATAGCCGAGCATTCAATGTGCCAGCCCGGAAATCCCTCTCCCCACGGCGACGGCCAGCGGAGGATATGGTGCGTGTGCTTTCCGACAGTAAACATCCACAATGCAAAATCCTGCGGATGTTTTTTATTTGGGTCTTCCACAAGCTCGTCGCGTGAAAGCGTCTTCTTCTGGTCCAGCTTCTGTCCGGACAAAAGGCCATAATTTCGAAATATCGAAATATCGAAATAAACTGCTTTGGTTGTTTTGTATGTATACCCTTTTTTTTCGAGGAGCTTAATAATGGCAAGCTGATCTTTAATGGTTTGGGTAGCGCGCTTTATATGCGCGGGTTTTTTGATATTGAGTGTTTGGATATCCGAAAAAAACGCTTGTTCGTACGCGCGGGCAATTTCAAGCGGATCTTTGCGCGCACGCTTCGCCGCCGTATCGAGCTTGTCTTCGCCTTCATCGGCATCGGACGTGAGGTGTCCCACATCGGTGATATTCATCGCATGCCGTACGCCATAGCCAAGATACGCGAGTGAACGCGCGAGCGTATCGGTGAATACATACGCCCGCAGGTTGCCGATATGCGCGTAGTTGTACACGGTCGGCCCGCAGGAATACACGCGGGCGGTTTTGCCCGTGATAGGATGCAATTCTTCGAGTTTGCGGGAGAAAGTATTAAATAACTTCATAGGCATATTCAGTATAAAGTACACCCCCACACCAAACAAGTTTGGTGTGGGGGTAAAAAAGCTCCGACGTTTCAGTCGGAGCTCCGATCAAAGTGCCGGAAAAAATAATATGGGATGCAGGCAGAGTTTTTCTAGATCGCTCTCCCTGATATAGTGAAAACATTTGATGGAAGTTTCTTGGCCTCTATCTGCTCTCCCTGATTGTCCCAAGTGTTTTTAAAATGTTGCATAATTTCATCAGGGCTCATCCTCTGTAGTTGCTCTATGAGATGCGCTCCAGCCGCTTCTGTCGGCATATCAGTGAATGTAAATCTCCGCGGAGGGACACCAAATCGCCTAGGAAAAATAACAACTACCTCATGCGCGCTTCGCACGGCATTATCCGCCTTATTTAACACCGAACAATACTCCGTTAATTGAGCGCCAAACGAGAGAGGAATTTCCTCATAGAGATTGGAACCCAAACAAAACTTAAACACCAGCTTTTCTTCAAGCGACCTTGATAATTCTCTGGCTTCATAGTGCACGATCTCTACCACGTCGAGAATTTCCAGCCTTCGAATCTCCCCTCCGTGCCTGCATGCTTCATTGAGATTCATGACATCCTCTTTATCTTAATTGTAAAACGCTAGTGTAAAGGTTACCTTATAAATAAAGGGAAGTCAAGGGTATTGACAATATAGACATTATAGCATATACTCTACACCAGTAGGAAATTAAAACAAAATAAAAAGGAGGTCTCATGAAAGTACTGTCTGTATCGCAAGCAATTGATCACCTTCTTGATCTTTTCGATGAAGGGACAACAGAATTCACGTTCTATTCATTGGAAGGAAAAAAGAAGGTATCTTTTCTTTTGAGTGGGCCATCAAAGGTTCGTAGGAAGAAATTTATGGACGTTGATGAAATTGTAAAAAAGTCGTTTGCCGTTAGGTACGGAAAACAGGATAACGCAGAAGATTTTTGTTATATAGAAGAAAATTACACTTCAAAAATACACGGCTTTTTCGTCAAATCTCTTTACGCCTTCAATGATTTCTCAAAGATTCCCAATGCATTGTATGTAGACACAGTGAAACATATTGAGATCATAGAATCTATTCAGCTCCTCATAGAGAAGGAAATGGAAACAAGAATGAAAAAAGGGAAAAAGGAGGTGGATGTGTGATGGACGACAATATGATTAATAAGAAAAAGTTATTAGGGGAGAATGAAGACGCAGGCACAGGTAAAAAAGTAGTAAAATTCGATGAGAACGGGGATGTTGAAAATGACAACCCACCTCTTTCCCAGATAAAACCTCTGCTTGAAGAATTGGCAAAACTTGCTCTTGAGTCCGTTCCATCAGTGGACCAGGAAAGGAGAATATCTGAAATAGAGAAGATGTTCAAGAAAAATAAGTATGAAATTCTGCACCAGTTTAAGAAAGAGGTTCCAGGTTGGTATTGGGACAAAAAGAGTAAACTAGAACGCGAGGGGGATTCATCCTTAAATAAAACGCCGCTATGGAAAGATCATAAAATTCACGCCTTTGCCGCTACTTTAATAATAGTCGTTGGCTTAATTGCATGGCTTTTCGTTTCCTTGATTTCTAATTCGGATACGGAATCTGTATCCGATGAAAATGGACTCACCAAAAGCCAGAAACAAACGACCCCAGGGATGGAAACGGTCCACATGCAAACCGTAGACACGATAAAATTCGTGTCGGGGATTATCAGGATGGATAGCACCAGCGCCACTGTCTCCTTGCAGTCATATAATGCTGATACGAAGGAATACAAATTACACATATTCCACTTACCCTACCCTCGAATCCATGTGTTCGAAGGAATGGAAAAGAAAGCTGTTATTTATGGAAGGAACGGAAGCACCGCAGATTCCCTTGTGTCCAGGGGATACATCTGGCAGGAGGCGAAGTAAATTAAGAATGGATTCCGTGTCAAGCACGGAATGACAGGAGGCAGAAATTATCTGCCTCTTTTTTATTATTGACATACATTAAAATACGACTACAATACGTATCGAATGGAAGAATTAGAAAAACTCAAAAAAGAACGGGACGAATATCTCGACGGCTGGAAGCGCGCGAAAGCGGATTTCAGCAATTATAAAAAAGATGAGCTCAAGCGCGTGGAGAACATTCTGAAGCTTTCCAACGAACAGCTTATCCGAGACTTGCTACCGGTGCTTGACTCATTTGACCTTGCGCTGGAATCTCTTGGCGAGGATAAAAAGGTAGAACGCGGGGTATACTTGATCCGTTCACAGATGGAAGATGTGCTCAAAAAGTACGGACTTGAGCGGATACCCGTCAAAGCACAAGATCCTTTTGATCCATCTGTGCACGAAGCGGTCGCGAGCGTGGAAAGCAATCAGGAACTGGGCACGATTGTTGAAGAGGTGGAGAGAGGGTATCGGCTCGGAGACAAGGTCATCCGGGCAGCGAGGGTAAAGGTGGCTAAGTGACGGCTATGCCGTCATCCTGAGCGAAGCGAAGGATCGCAAAGAAACCAGAAGATTCTTCACTGCGTTCAGAATGACAGATTAGTAATATAACTATTTTTTATAAACTAAAAATTATGGCGAAAATTTTAGGAATTGATTTAGGGACAACAAATTCCGCGGCGGCGATCGTGGAAGGAGGCGAACCGAAGGTGCTTGAAAACGCGGAAGGAAACCGCACAACCCCATCGGTGGTTGCTCTGAGCAAGTCACAGGAACGGCTGGTAGGGCTTTTGGCAAAACGCCAATCGGTGGTGAATCCAAAAAACACCGTCTATTCAGTCAAACGTTTTATCGGGAGAAAATTCACCGATTCTGAGGTTCAGCAGGACAAAAAATCGCTTCCGTTCGAAATGCAGGAATCATCCGGCGGAGGCGTGGAAGTAAAAATGGGAGAACGTTGGTACAAGCCGGAAGAAATATCGGCAATGGTACTGGGTAAAATGAAA
This sequence comes from Candidatus Wolfebacteria bacterium RIFCSPLOWO2_01_FULL_47_17b, assembly GCA_001793865.1. Classification (GTDB taxonomy): domain Bacteria; phylum Patescibacteriota; class Minisyncoccia; order UBA6257; family JAGOQP01; genus WO2-47-17b. The sequence continues at coordinate 17,598 of MGIS01000023.1, read as the reverse complement.
GCCGACGCCGAAGCCAAACTCGGCGAGAAAATAGAAGAAGCGGTCATAACCGTGCCTGCCTATTTTGACGATTCTCAAAGGCAAGCGACCAAAAACGCGGGAGAAATAGCCGGGCTCAAAGTACGCCGTATTATCAACGAGCCAACCGCCGCCGCGCTCGCGTACGGACTGAATAAGAAAAAGAATGAAAAAATCGTGGTGTATGATTTCGGCGGAGGAACATTCGACGTGTCGGTGCTGGAAATAGGGGATGATGTCGTGGAAGTACGCGCTACGGGGGGCGATACACACCTGGGCGGAGACGACGTTGACGGACGCATTATTGAGTTTCTGCTGGATGAGTACAAAAAGAACGAGGGAACTGATCTTTCAAAAGATCCGCTCGCGGTACAGCGGCTTAAAGAAGCGGCTGAAAAGGCAAAACACGAGCTTTCAACCGCCATGGAAACGGAGATAAACCTGCCGTATGTTACCTCGGACGCAAACGGTCCCAAGCACTTCGTTATGAAAATGACCCGCGCGAAATTAGAGGACTTGGTGGGGGACTTGGTGGTGCATTCCATTGATTTGGTCAAGAAGGTAATTGAAGACGCGAAATTCAAACTTTCGGATATTCAGGAAATCATTATGGTTGGAGGCCAGACGCGCATGCCGCTCATCCAGGAGGAGGTAAAGAAATTCTTCGGCAGAGAACCGCACCGGGGGATTAATCCGGATGAAGTGGTAGCAATTGGAGCGGCGGTGCAGGCGGGCATTTTCCAGGGCGATGTGAAGGATGTGCTTCTGCTGGACGTGATTCCGCTGTCACTGGGCATTGAAACGCTCGGGGGTGTATTTACACCCATGATTGAAAAGAACACCACTATACCTACGAGCAAGAACCAGGTTTATTCCACCGCTGCGGACAATCAGACATCTGTGGAAATACATGTGTTGCAGGGAGAACGCCCTATGGCCGCCGACAATAAAACGCTGGGTAGGTTCATACTGGACGGAATTCCTCCCGCGCCCCGCGGAGTGCCACAGGTGGAAGTTATGTTTGATATAGACGCGAATGGCATTCTGCAAGTGCACGCCAAGGACAAGGCATCCGGCAAGGAACAGTCTATCCGTATTGAGGCATCTACCCAGCTTTCCAAAGACGAGGTTGAAAAGCTCAAGCAAGAGGCCGCGGCCCATGCCGACGAAGATAAGAAAAAAAAGGAGCTTATCGAAGCTCGCAACCAGGGCGAACAGACGGCATACCTCGCCGAAAAAAGCATTGGTGAATGGAAAGATAAAATAGACGCAGTGCTTAAAGAAGGCCTCGAAACAAAAATTAAAGATTTGCGCGACGCGCTTCAAAAGGAGGATAAAGACGCCATAACCTCCAAAACACAGGATCTCTCCGCCGAACTACAAAAAATTGGCCAGCAGATGTATAATAAGAGTAATGAGCGCCCTCAAGACGAAAAGCCAATGGAGGGCGATGAGTAGTGAGTGGTGAGAAAAAACCCATAACCCATAACTCAATTATGGACATCTCTCAAAAACCGCCGTTGAGCATAGACTACTCGGGTTCGCAAAACGAACAGAGTAAGCGAAACATATATCTGGCAAAGGTGGGAGTGCTGATTATACTTACATTCGGTTCGGCATTTTTGTTGGGACAGTATTTGAGCTATTCGTTCTACCAGAACGTGCTTTCGTTACCGACCATAGCGGTGCCGCTGGTTACTACATTCGCGGTGTTTTTGACATTCTTCTTCCATTCGGTGTTGTTCGTACGCAAGAAGAATCTGCTCGCCCTTATGGCAATCGGCTCATGGGCATGCATCGCGGTGAATTTTTTCGACCTGGCAAACCCTCCGCTCTTGGTAGGAATAGCACTGTGCTTGCTGCTCTTCCTGTACACCGCGTTTTCGGTAAAAAACGAACTCCAAACGCACATCAAAATACGGTTTGTATATTCACTTAACAATGTAACCACCAAGATCGTGCTTGCGATAGCGATATTGCTGGCGGCGACGCTCTACGGCACATTCGCAAGCAAAGAACTTGATGAGAATAATTTTCTTCTGCCCAAGTCGGTATTTGTGAAAGTGGTGCCGGTTCTGCAGACGGCTTTGCGCAATGTGCTTGGCGATATCGATTTTAATAAGCCGCTTCGCCAAACGGCTGAAGAACAGGTGGACAAGGCGATTGTGGAGCAGGTGGGAGAAGCGCAGGCGTCCCTCGTACCGCCGGCACAACGCCAGCAACTCATAGACACCTACGTGACCGAAATGCAGAATGGCTTTTATAATATGTTCGGCGTGGAGATAGACGAAACAAAACCGCTGTCCGACGCGCTGTACGACGCGCTCTTGTACAAATTCAATACGGCGGACCCGGGCATCAAATCAACCGCGCTTTTGATACTGGCAATCTTATTCATACTCTCCATACAGGCATTGGCCATCGTGATACGAATAGTGCTTATTCCGGTGGCATTTCTGGTGTATGAGATATTGCTTCGCACCAAGTTTGCGCATATAGTGTACGAGAACGCGACCAAGGAGATTGTGACATTGTAAAAATATGCGCGACTATTATGAAATATTGGGCGTCTCCAAAGACGCCTCTGAAGACGATATCAAAAAGGCGTTTCGGCGCCTCGCGCACCAGTACCATCCTGATAAACTGGGCGGCGACGAAAAAAAATTCAAGGAAGTAAACGAGGCGTATCAAGTGCTCTCAAACAAAGAGAAGCGCGCGCAGTACGACCAGTTCGGTCGTACGTTTTCGGGCGCGGAAGGAGGGCAGTATGGCCCGTTCGGATTCGGCCAACAGGGATTTGGCGGCTTTGATTTTTCCGATATATTCAGCGGTGGAGGATTTGCAGGCGAAGATCTCGGCGACATATTCGGCAATATTTTCGGCGGAGGCATGCGCACGGGTGGCAGGCGCAAGCGAGGGATGGATATCCAGGCCGACATCAGCATCACGCTTAAAGAAGCGTACGAGGGCGTGAAGAAAAAAGTATCCTTTAAGACGTTCGTGACCTGCGAAACCTGCAAAGGCATTGGGCACGAGAAATCAGCGGGCACCACGACGTGTGATGTATGCAAAGGAAACGGCAAGATCCGCCAACAGCGCAACACCTTTATGGGATCATTCGTGCAGATCCGCGAATGCGACAAGTGCGGCGGCAAAGGCCAAATTCCCAAAAAAATATGCCACGTATGCAAAGGCGCCGGACGAATCAAAGGCGATCGCACCGTGGACATGGACATTAAAGCGGGCGTGCAGAGCGGTCAAATTATTAAAATCACCGGTATGGGAGAGGCGGGACTGGAGGGAAATTCAACTGGAGATCTGTACGTGCGGGTGATGGTGCAAAAGCATCCGGATTTTGATGTGGCTGGGGACGATCTGGTGACAGAAAAGGATGTGCAATTTTCAGACATATTGCTCGGCAAAGAATTTGCTATTACGCATGTGGACGGCCGTAGCATTACATTTACCATTCCGGCACATCACAATATCCGCCATGACATCGTGATCCCCAAAGAGGGAATGGGCAAAAAAGGAAGTATGATCATCAAGCTCAACGTCAAAACGCCAAAAAAGATGAGCTCCAAGGCAAAGAAACTCGCTGAGGATCTCCGTGACGAGCTGGGAGAATAATATAAGTTGAAAGTGAAAATTTCAAAATAAAAAATTATTAAAACCTGGCGTTTCCGAGTAATTCACGCTGAGGAATTGACAGAGATGTATCATTCTGATATAGGAAAATATAACTAATAACTGCCCATTAACAATTTAAAAGGTGAGAAATGTCGGAAAATAAAAAGATTGTACGCATCTCTGGGTCAACACAATCTTCTCATGATCCTTTTGGGAACGGACTCTCTATTGAAGGCCTTTCAAAAGAGGAATTTGAAGATATGACCGCAATGATTGTTAGCGGAGGAAACTGGGTGACCACTGGCGATGATAGACGACTGCGAGTGCACCCAAGAAGAGAACCACTTCCTTCTCCTACGCGGGACGAAGATATGCTCCCATTCTGGAGCTCCGCAAAACAAAGGGAATTATTTAAAGATAAAGAACTGATCAAATTTGATGATATTTCTGGACACCTAATTTCTCCGAGCATCTATATCTCAAGTTTGTGTGGATATCATTATAGTCCTGAAAATTACAAAGAAAACGCGGAAAGATTGGAAAGTTTCGGTTTTGCATGTCTACGATCCCGCCGCGGCAGAGATTCTCGATTCTGGGAAATATGGTATCTGCCGGGGCTTGTGTGCGCGCAAGGTGACTTTAAAGAGTTCCTTGCCGAAAGTAAAAAGAGAAGTGTAAAAGGAAAAATTACTGAATCCGTTGAGTTTCTTTCTAAAACGATTCTTTTTGGATCGTTGGATGTTGTCATTCAGCGATCATGTATGGTGGAAGACGGATAAAAAATATAGGAGCCTTGTGTAATGCAAGGCCCCTTTTGTTCCAACTTTGTTTCAGTCCGCCCACCAGGACTCGAACCTGGGACCTTCTCCTTAAAAGGGAGCAGCTCTACCAACTGAGCTATGGGCGGATAAATGTTTTCAGGAATTCTCTTCCTCGGAAACTTTTCAATTGTTTTTCTCTTCTTAACGCTGCTTCTCGCGACTCAACGGTTTCAGAGTATATTATCTTCCATTCCCCGTCAAAACGTGCCGTGTAGGAATTTTTAAAAATATGGCTATTATGAAGCTCCTTACGTTCGTTGATATCTTTTGTTTGCCCCACATACAGCTTTTTATGATAGGAATTGTAGATGCAATAGACTTTAAACATATGACAGCTCCGGAGTAGCTCTACCTCCGCCAGCTGGCGGATGAGCTATGGGTGGGTATACGTTACTACAAAAATATAGTCCAAAATACGCAGTATTTCAAGTATTCCCTCCGTTTTTTTACGCCAATGTTCTGCAGAACATTGGCGTAATATCAGAACCGCGGGGTTCTAAAGAGCGAATGAAATGAGCAACAGGTTTGTTCCATTTAGCTAAACATTTCCAACAAGAAAAGGAATCAGAAAATGGAAAGGAAAGCGCAGTTCTCTCTCAGTTTAATATTTCTTACTCTCTTTGTTATTTGGGCTGGCGTAAGAATATACGACAATATTGTTTTTAACATTAATTGTCAGGATAGGCTAAAAAGAGCCGCGGATGCGAATACTGTTGGTCTTGCAAAACAAGAACTAAAAGCCGTATTGGATTATCTACAACATGAAGGATTAACATCGGGTTATACTTCTGTACTTTACAATTCACCAAGTGAAGACTTAGGGTTCTGGTATTCCAATTTGAAAAAATCTTACGAGGAACTGGTTTCATTGCCGGCGAACGTAACTCCCTTAGAAAGAAGTAATATGCTTATGAAATTAAGGGAAACTCTCTTAGATAGTGGAGAGAGTTCTGTTAATGTAACAGTTCCAAAAGGAATATCGGTCTTTCCAAATAATGCTCTGTTCCAATTCTGGGCATGGATCACAGGAGTCCCGTGCGTTGTGTTTTCTGTGTGGTGGTTAAGAAAAAATTGATGTATTTGTTTTAAGTGCGGTTCTCAAGTAATCGCACTTTTTATTACCACGGTTCCAACTTTGTCCCATTGGGTTGACTGAGGTTTTCATATAAATAGAAAAGCCGCTCACAATGATGGACAAATTGGTTGAGCTCTGATATAACAACTCCAGTCTTAAATGAATCTTTGATAATAAAAGAGGAAGATATGAAAGTTAAAAAACATGTACTCTTCGTTATTTCGGATGACCCCATTGATTTGCCCAAGAACGCAGCGCGGGCAGATCATCTTATATCGGAACAGGTAGAACTTGAGGCAAATTACGCGGGTGGAGGTGAATGGAAAGTAAGAATGGAAACCCAAGGCGGATATGCAGTTGGAGAGGGGATATCACAATCTATGGCGATCACCGATGCTCTTAAAGACCTGACGTTGGGCATGGGCTATGTTCCTTTATATAAACAAAAGCAGGAAATTGAGGAAATATAGATCTTTGTAATAATTATCGGAAAAGACCGCATGGTTCGCCCAGTGGTCTTTTTTTATTGGTTACAAATGGCGGTTCCGATCCTTCGATAAACTCAGGGTAAACGGCGCCCCTGCCTGTGCAGGCAGGCAATTGGGCGGACAATGGTTATCCACAGATTGTTGCATTTTGGCAAAATATGTGTATTAATAGACGCATACACGCCCCAGCCAGCCGAAAGGTCCGCTGGGGTTTTTGGTTTTTATGTGGTAAAATGAGGTCAAATGGAGAGAATTCTTCTAATTGACGGTGAAAACTTAAAAGGGAAAATTAAGAGTGTATTTCATGAAGCTGATAAAAAGAGGCCCATTTGGCACGCGTATGATTTCCTGGGACTTTTTAATAAGATTCTTTCAGGAATGCGGATGGATAAAAAAGTATTTTATTTTGCTCGTGTGACAGAACACACCGAAAGTAAAGAAAAATCCAAACAACTTATCGAAGAACAGCGGTTATTGAAAACACGCCTCGAGTCGCAAGGATTTGAAGTTATTTTGAGCGGCAGAGTAAGGGGATACGTTGATGAAAAACATAAGAGTCTAATCTTTAAGGAAAAAGGTGTTGACGTGCGCATTGCCGTGGATATGGTTACTATGGCGTGCGACGGGACGGTAAAAGAAATTATTCTCGGCAGTTCGGACTCCGATTTACAGCCAGCCATAAAAGAGGTTCGGAACAGGGGTATCAGCTGTATATATCTTGGTTTTGAAGCGCAGCCAAACAAAGGCATGACGTTTACTACAAACAAAACAATCCTTATTCGAAATTCCGAATTGTTTGAATTTGATAGGACACTTGTCTAATAATAGCGGTTTCAACCCTTCGATAAACTCAGGGTAAACAGCGCCCCTGCCTGCGCAGGCAGGTCATTGGCTGGCATGTGAATTCAACCGGCTCATGGTAAATAATCCTCCTCTTACGTTAAAACTTTGGTGGATAAATCTTTTCATTCCCCAAAATTCGCTATAACGAATTTTGGGGAATGGGTTTGTAAAAAAATATGCGGCCCCGCAATTGCGTTTTGGAACGGATAGTGCTTGAATAGAAAACATGGAAAAAATGTCCAGTCCGGAAAACAGCGAAAAGGATCTGCGGAGCAAGGCCGTTGAGGCCTTGAAGAACAATGCAGAGGGCGCAAAGGAGCTATTTTTGGAATGGCGGCTGTTGCGGGAAGCAGAGGTGGAAATTCTTGGCAAAGAAAAAGGCGCGATCCGGCTACTTATTGAAAGCGCGGACATTTTTGCCGAAGCGGGAATGATTGGGGAAGCGATGGAAAATTTGTACGATGCTCATATTTATGCATCTCAAATGCATGACACCGAACTGATTTCGGAAATAGAGAGGAAGACGGGGGATATTGAGAACGGGGCTTGACTTCTTGAGCGAGGGCTGGTATACAGGGGGCAGTATATTAATAATAAAAGAGGGAAGCGATGGAAAAGATTAGCTTTAGCGGAGAGGCGAAAGGGAAGCTTTTTAAAAACCCATACAATATATACATTGAAATAACAAGACGATCAATGATCGTACAAATATGGGGTGAAAAAGACCAGAAAGATCCAATATTTACCAGAACGTTTGTGGATGAAGTTTCCAGCCGCAAGGAGCCGATAGACATACTTGAAGAAGCGTTCAATGATGTTGTCGAGTCCATGCAGAGAATAATAGTTGGCACGGATGAGAAAACTTTAACGGCAGGCCTTGTGGAAAAAATTTTCGCGCGCCTCTATTACAAAGACAATATTTACACCGGTCAGTTTGCCGTATAGAACAGATACGCAAACAGACCGGTTTTTTGGCGCAAAAATTTGACTTTATATAAAATATATGTCTAATGTTTACTAGAACACAAAATTAAAAAATATAGAATTGGAGTCCGAATCATGAAAAAGATCATTAGCGCGTCATTGTTGATCTTTTTCCTGGCCACTCAAACTCTCCCACAGGAAAAAGAGGAGGAGGGGAAAGTTATTGAAAGAGTTGCGCATCTGACATTATCGCTTGCGCTGCCGCTTATATCTTCAACTGCTGAGTACCACAATCAGCGATGGGGATTGGACGGGTACTCAGATCATCACAGTCGTACATGGCACGATTGGCAATTTATGGAGCGTGTAACGGCAATCGGCCTTGGTGTGAGTATCGCGCTACATAGCGACTTCGAGCCGTTGCAGGCGATGAAGGACCTGCTCCTGTCAGGAATACTATTCTGGACCACGTACGACATCAGCTTAAACAAGCAACGTGGTCTGACAGCGTTTTATGTTTCAAGAAACTCAGGCAGCAGAATGGAAGAGCTCAATCTGCTCAAAATACCAATCTTCATCGTTGCGATAGCATGGTATCTGGATCTGCTTTAATTAAAGTTTACAAAATCAGCTCTCCTAACCAGGGGCTGATTTTTATTGACACAAAATGAATAGTATGTAAAGATATAGCTAGCTATTTTTAAATAAACAGTAGGAGGAATAATGGAACCAGACGATAGATATAAATCTCCGCACGCCGTTGTAACCGGTACGATTAAAGTATCAGAAATTCAGAGAGATCAGCTTAAAGATTTTTCCGAGTGCTTTAATGATAATGCTGTTAGTATGAAAATTGAACCGGTATTCAACATTGTAATGAAGGATCCGAAACCCGGAAATCTGAGCAACGAAAAAATAGTCGACACCATCAGGAACGAGACCGTAGCCGACGCGTACTGTAAATTGTTGAATGTAGCTGAAGTCAGGATAAAATACGTAAAAAAATCCGGCTACATCATACGGGTTATAAAAGACGGGAAGGAGTTGATTTTCCATATAAACGAAAAAGCAACTGAAATGTCTGACGAAAAGAAAATTGTCAACAAAATTAAGGAAGACGGCAGAGGGCGGCTACTCTCGGATGAGCAATGGATGCTGTTAAACAGCAGAAAATATAAAAAAAAGGCTACATTCCGCCCAGTTAATAAATAAGACACAAAAGCCCCGACTATCGGGGCTTTTTGGTATATGTTATACTTTTTTCCATGAAGTTCATAGTCAAATTCTTTGACAAGCTTGAAGACAAGGTGCGACATTCACTCAGCCGCCGCCCCGTGGTGTACGCGTTCATAGCGGGCATCGCGATCGTGCTTTTTTGGCGCGGCGTGTGGCATCTTGCCGATGATTACGGCATGACCTCATGGGAATCGCTCATCGTATCGGTGGTGCTGATGCTTCTGACCGGCACATTCATCTCATTCTTCGTGGGGGAAGAGATCCTCATCTCGGGCATCAAAGAGGAAAAGCGTATCGACCAGCAGACCGAAGCGGATTTGGAAATGGAGGAACGGCGGTTACAGCATATATTTGAAGAAATCGCTCAAATCCAGAAAGATGTGACGGAGATCAAAAAACACCTTACGTCCGTGCCCATCAAGAAGATAAACAGAAAGAAAAGCCCGAAATCGGAATAGGGATTGACGAAATTAGCATTGTGTGCTACATTGCGCCTTTTAAGAGTGCTGTCTTTATGCTATGCGAAGCAGAATGAAAAAAAGAGAATATTACTACCTCATACCCGTGTGTGTCCTTTTGTTCGCGGGAATATACGTGTGGTTTGGGCATGCGGACGAAAATATCTCACATAACATTAAGGCGGCGGAAGCGGTGTTTGAATACAGCGTAACGGATCCCGGCGTAGAGCCATATATCAGTTTTGAAGGTCCTGCCAACAACTGGGAAGAAATTCCGTACGGCACGTCTACGGCAATGAAAGCGAACGGACTCCCCACCGGCACGAAAAACATAGAGCAGTCAGTCCGAGGATATTTCACATACGCAGGCGGCGGAACGATCTCAATGGAAGTACTGTTGAACGGGGCGGCGTTTGTGGCGACCATTGATGGAGAAGATGGATCCGTCGTAACCGCGCCAAGCGGCGGAGGATATGGATGGGTGGAGGTTGCAAACGGCATATCCGCGGAGCCGCATGAAATTGTCATAAAAGTCGTGGACTGGAAAGACGACGAAAACAGCACGTGGGAGATTGCTAAGTTGCGCGTGGAAAACGGAGAACTGGATGCGTCTTCTCCGATAGCGTCCCGCCCGTTATTGCTCGCATACGGCGACAGCATCACCTGTTGCCATTTTGATGACATAACGCTTGGTTTTCCGCACAAGGCGGCAAGACAACTTGGCTACGCAGTTTCAAACCAAGGTGTTGGAGGTTCGCACGTGGCGGAGGTGTGGGTTTATCCAGGCAGTTCCGACGAGCGGTTGGCGGCGCTCGCTTCCGTTTCACCACAGCCGGATGTGGTTTTGGTTATGTACGGGACAAACGACGTGGGCGAATCGGGAGAATCGCTTGAAGAATTTGCCGCGGCGGATCTGCACATGGCACAAAGCATACGGGACATATTCCCCGATGCTCGACTCGTTCGCATAAGCATTCCTCCTCGCTTAACGAATGGGGAATTGGATACGGAGACAGCACGGCCATACAACGAAAAAATTCAAGAAAACATCGCAGCCGTGACGGGAGATCCATGGGAATATCTGGATATTGAAAATATATCAGGAGGCGTTACGTTCGATTCGGCATACAGCGGAAGCGATGTGCACCCGGATTCCAATGCCCATACTCGAATCGCGGACGCAATAGTTGATTTTCTCTCCGAAGGCAATCCCAGCCCGTCTCCGGAGCCATCTCCAACCCCGCAGGCGCCTCCAACCCCAACTCCCACATCATCTCCGTCCCCAAATCCCGATTCAGACGAATGGTGGAACGAATCGTGGCAAAACCGCGTTAAAATCGTTTTTGATACAACCCAAACAGCACCAACTGAGGATCTTGTTAATTTTCCCTATTTTGTGCGCGCTTCGGGTGAATTTGGATCGGATATTCGTTTTCTTGACTCCGATAACCAAACCCTCCTTCCATATGAAATCGAAACGCAAACGAATACCGAGACGCTTGCTTGGATCAAGGCTCCTCAGATAGACCACAATTCCACCGCCGACCATATCTGGATGTATTATGGAAACTCTGATGCGGCCGATGCGCAACAGCCAGCAGCGGTATGGAACGAAAATTACCTTGGCGTGTGGCACATGAGCCAGGATCCTAGCGCTACCATGGAAGATTCTACCGATAACGGGATGGACGCTCTGTCTGGCGGCGCTATGGCGAGCGGTCAGCAGATAGATGGTGTTCTTGGCGGATCAATTGATTTTGATGGTGTTGATGATGTGCTCCAGACCCAAAATACATCCGCTCTGGACGCTTCCCATCAGATTACGCTGGAGACATGGGTACGCCTGCAAAATTGGCCGGATGATGCGTCTGTCTTTATGTGGCGGGACAATACCGCTGTCGGATCGAAACGGATATTTCAATTGTATCAGGGGTTTGGCGGCGGTGGAAATATAAGATGGTATCTGCGGGACGCGGGCGATATCGATCATATCCTTGTAAGCGATGAAGAAATATCCCTCGGCTCGTGGTACCAGATTGCCGCCGTGTATGATGGGGATGCGATGAAGTTTTATATAAACGGATCGAAGGATCAGAATGAAGTTGTTGAATCATTCGCCATACAGACCGGAAATGTTCGTCTTGCGCTTGGAGCGGCAAGCGATGAGAATAACGGAGGGTTCTATGCCAATGCGGCGCTTGATGAATCTCGAATCTCAAACATCGCCCGCTCTGCGGAATGGATCGCGTTTGAGTACTGCAATATGGCGGGGGAATGTCAAAGTTATGAGGCTCCGGAGAATAATCCCAGCGAATCGGTTCCCGCCGATCCGGTGTTATCTCTGGAAAACGAATACAAAACATATAACGGTTCTCCGCAGTCCGCAGAAGTAATAAGTTCCACCCCCGGTACCGTCAGTGACGTTACATACAGCGGCTCTTTGACCATTCCGACCGATGCGGGGGTATACGCTATTACGGCTGATTTTATTCCAGACGATTTGGCGAATTACAACAGTCTTGATGACGCACCAGTCGGCAGTTTTGAGATTAAAAAAGCGGATGCCGATATTGCCATTAACCCTTACTCGTTGGTGTATGACGGAAGTTCTCATACGGCCGCGGGAACCGTCCACGGGGCGTTTGGCGAAGATTTAAGCGCAGACCTCGATCTTTCCGGAACCACGCACACTAATGCCGGCACGTATTCCGATACGTGGAGATTTATGGGCGGGGCAAACTACAGCGATGATGATGGCGTCATTTCCAATGTTATAGATAAAGCCGGCGCAACTATCGCGGTTGAAGGTTATAACGGCGTCTATGATGGAACACCGCACGGCACCACGGGCGCAGCGACGGGCATAGCGGAAGAATCATTGGCGGGATTTGATCCCGGAGATTCTTTTACCGATGTTCCCGGCGGCACCGCCCACTGGACGTTTATAGATATAACCGGCAATTATCATAACGCGAGTGGAAACGAGAATATTGTTATCTCACCAAAAAATCTTGGGGTTACGGTTACCGGAGGGAATAAGATATATGACGGCACCACGAGCGCAACGGTGTTATTGGGGAGCGAGGACATACTCGCGGGGGATGATGTTGATGTTATTTCCGGTAGCCCATCGTTTGGCGATCCTGAAGTTGGGGCCAATAAGAACGTTAATGTGCCCGATATTTCCATTGCCGGCGCGGATGCAAACAATTATAATCTTCTGGTTCCGCCGACAAGCACCACTGCAAATATTTCGCCCCAAGCTGCCGCCATCGCTCTCCAAGGAGAATTGCACGCAACGTATGACGGCAACGAACACACAGTTTCTGCGGCAACCAATCCCGAGGGCTTAGAGTTTGTAATTCTCTACGACGGCTTGACAACGCCTCCCGTTAACGTCGGAGAATATAAAGTATCAGCGTTGATTACCGATGTAAATTATGCCGGGTCCAATACCGCCACACTTTACGTTAACAAGGCAGAAATCACCGTGACAGCAGACGAGAAAAGCAAAATGTATGGAGAGTCGCCTGATCCGGAACTTTCATACAGCATAACAAGCGAAGGAGGGCTGATGGGGGATGATGTACTATTCGGTTCTTTGGTTCGAGAAACGGGTGAGCACGCGGGTGCATACGATATCACGCAGGGTACGCTTGACAACCTTAATTATGACATTGATTTTATCGGATCGATATTCACTATCACCAAGGCGGATCAAACCGTTGATTTCAATCCATTGGAGGATAGAGTATATGGCGACCCCGATTTTGAGTTGCACGCAGATGCCAGCTCCGGACTTCCGGTGGTATATTCGGTGGGAGACGGAAGCATCTGCGAGCTTGTCGGGGAAGGTGGATCCTCCATCGTCCACATTCTGGGAGCAGGCGCATGTACGATTATCGCCAGCCAAGAGGGCGACGACGATTATAAAAATGCGGAAAGTGTATCCCGGACTTTCGCCGTTGTAGCCGATACTGGACCATCCCAATCTACCGGTGGAGGTGGAGGTAGCATCGGAGGCGGCAGTAACGCAATCACTGCTCTTCCTGGCGACCTAAATAAGGATGGCACCGTGGATAAATATGACTTTGCCCTGCTTATGGCGCAGTGGGGATCGGCCGGATCGAACGGCTCGGACATCAATAATGACCTGACAGTAGATAAATACGATTTCGCCTTGTTTATGTCGTACTGGGCACAGAATTAACTAACACAAATCACCATGAAAAGCATGAAAATAAAAATCGGCGTGGCAATAATAATGGCTTTCGCAGGCATGGGCAGTACCGGAGCGGCATTTGCCGAAAGCTTGTTATACGTGTTCCCGCCGGCAACCCAGCTGACGCCGGGCATTTTACTGCGCGGTTCGGTTGAGCTTTCCACATCGGAAAACAAGGTGTGCGCGGTTGAAGGAAGGGTTACGTTTGCCAATCTCACATGCCAAAGCATAACAATATCGGACGGGCTGGTGCCGCAGTCGGCGCCGACATGCGCGGATCCGGATTTCTTGATAGGCATCCCCGGTTGTGCGGCGCAAAATTCGGACATAACATTGTTTACCTTGTCGCTTAGAGCCGGAAACGGGGGAACCGCTTCCTTAAATCTTTCGGAAGTGGAAGTGCTGGGAGAAGGCGCGGCGGTGCAGGTGGCATCCAGGGGCGGGGACTATGAAATCATCACTATAAATGAACCCGTTGTTGCGGCGCCTGAGCCGACCGCTTCTGCAAGCCCCCTTGCCGAAAACGGGATTAGAGTCCTGACATCCGTAGAACCCATATTAGAAGAAAACGCGCAGGAAGAATCGCTTGCCGCGAATATACTATCGGTGTTTGAAGGAGGGGATATATGGATGTGGCTGTTTATACTTATTCTTGTCATATTCGGGTGGTACGCATACACCACCAAAAAAAATAGATAAAAAGGCCTATGAAAAAAACAACATCATCGGCTGTCGTAAAAGTCGGAACGCTTCTGCTTGTGTTTGCGCTAGCCTTCTCGTTTTTTATGCTTCCGCACTACGCACAAGCGAATGTACACGAATCCGCTGACACCGAGGAGGTCATCTCAAACGCCTGGTGGAATGATGCCTTTTCTCATCGCATCAAGATCACTTTTGATACGACCGAAACGGCACAAAACGAAAATCTCATTAATTTTCCCGCACTCGTCCAGCTTACCGGCTTACTTATCTCATACGACGACACGCAGGATCAGGGCCAGGACATTCGTTTTCTTGATTCGGATAATGCGACCCAATTGCCCTACGAAATAGAACTGTGGGACGAAACGGGAATCTCAACCACCTGGGTCAAGGTTCCGCAGATAGACAAGAACTCCGATGCCGACCACATCTGGATGTATTACGGAAATCCCGATGCCGAAGATGATCAAAGTCCCGCAGATGTCTGGGATGAGCATTACCTTGGCGTGTGGCATTTGAATCAGGACCCAATGGAAACAATAGAAGATTCCACGGATAACGATGTGGACGGCACAGGATCCGCGACACTCACAAGCACGGACCTGGTGCAAGGAGCGCTCGGAAACGCGCTTAGCTTCGGGGGAGAGGAAGAAAGCGACCGCGTGCAGATGGAAAACAGCGATGGACTCGACACGCCCGCCCAGATAACGGTTGAAGCATTCGCCATGACCCGATCGTTTGTCTCCCCCGCGTCAGTTCTTATGTGGAGGGATAACTTAGGCGGCAAGCGGATTTTCCAGCTCTATCATAATGATGAGGGAGTATCCAAATTTTATTTATTCGGAGGCGGCAGATTGGATCCCTATGTGTCCGGCGCAAACGTCATCCCTCTTAATGAATGGTATCTGCTTATCGGGACGTACGATGGCAGTGCTCAAAAACTATTCATAAATGGAGAGGAGGACGCGGCAAAGGATGAAATATTTTCTATAGCAACAGGATCTGCAAAGCTTGCGCTCGGGAGAAGCAGTGACGAAGATGACCCGGTGAACCAATATCCGCTAGACGGTATTCTGGATGAAGTGCGAGTTTCCAACGTCGCCCGCTCCGTGGAGTGGATTGCGTTTGAATACTGCAATATGGCTGGAGAGTGCAGTGTGTACGCGGAATCGGAAGGAAATCAGGTTCAGATTTCAGATGAAGAAACCACGGAAATCACCGATAGCGGATTTACGTTCACGTGGACGACCGACAAGCCCGCGACAAGCCGCGTCGTATACGGAACCAGTTCAATTTCAGACGCAGAACTGGGCGAATCTCCGAACTACGGATATCCATTTTCAACCGACGAAGCAGACGTGGATCCGAAAGTGATCAGTCACTCGGTGGCGATCTCGGACCTTGAGTCAGGAACCATGTATTATTTCCGCGCCATTTCAAGCGCGTCCCCCGAGACAGTGGGAGGTGAAATGTCTACTTCTACTGCCGTCACACCAACCCCATCTCCGGAGCAAGACGATTCTTCGGGACGAGGAACGACAAGCGGCGGGAGCAGAGCGCGGACATCTCCAAGCCCCGAACCATCCCAAACACCGCAAACAGCCTTGTTTACGCCTTCCCCTGTATTATTTGTTGCGCAGAGTCAGAGTGCGGGAATAAACCCGACGCCGACGGCGGCATCTTCGTTCGAGGAATTAACGCTCATTACGCCCACGCCGCAGGAATTGCCGCAGGAATCACCGGAGGAAAGCGAAGAGAACAGCCGGCAGACCGCGACTATCCTGGATCTGTTCCAGGGAGGAAATATCTGGTGGTGGTTCCTTGCGCTCGTGCTTATCGGAACCGGCTGGTACATATACAAAAGCAAAAAACGGATTCGGCAATAAAAAGAAAAAATCCCCCGGGAGGGGGATTTTTGACATTATCTTTTTTTCCTTCGTTTCGCGTCCCGTTCCTCGAGCATTGTGCGTTTTATCTCAAGACGCTTTTTTGTTTTGTGGGAACGCGTTTTTCTCGGTTTTCCCAGCCCTGTCCTTCGTTTTGCCATAGGTTTGTAATTGCATAAACATTTCTGCGCTCCCCGGGTAGGACTCGAACCTACAACCATCTCCTTAACAGGGAGTTGCTCCACCATTGAGCTACCGGGGAATAAGTATTTTTACCTACTTTTCCACCGCGGCGGCGATTGAGGCAATGCACGCAACTATCACTTCGTGCGTTACTCCTCCTGGGTACTAGATTCGTACTAGATTCGGCGTTGCCTCATAGTACCCGTTAAAGCAAAATCGTTTGCTTTAACCCATTTCGCTACCGGGGAGCGCAGATTTCTATGCAATTTTATTAATTACTAACCATTAGAATATATGAGAAAAAAGGCAAAAAAGCAAGATGAGACACGAAAGTTCCCTTAACCCTAAAGTGCCTATTTCTAGTCTTTAGGCCTTATTACATAGGCTTGATTTATTCGTTACAATTCGCTATAGTTGATATATCGGATTAAATACATGGCAAATAACAACAAATTAGACCGTCGGCTAGAACATTTACCGGCCGAAATCTGGTCAAAAATAGCAAAAATTGATGAGTTAAAGGGCCAATGGATTGCCGGAGCGCAACTCTCACCCCAAGTATTAGGTCGTCTCAAACGATCTGTTTTGATTACTTCAACCGGAGCATCAACTCGTATCGAGGGGGCGAGGCTTTCTGATGAAGATGTAGAAAAACTCATGCGAGGTATTGATATCCAAAAATTTACTGATCGCGATAAGCAGGAAGTCAAAGGATATTATGAGTTGCTTGAGAATATGTTGAATTCCTGGAAAAGTTTGAAATTCAATGAAAGCACTATCAAGCACTTCCATAAGGAGCTCCTGAAATATGTAAAGAAGGACGAAGACCATCGCGGCGAATACAAAAAAAGAGAAAATCAGGTGCAAATGGTAAATGCCGCTGGTGAATCCATTGGAATACTTTTTGACACCACGCCTGCATATCTGTCTCCCAAACAAATGCAAGAGTTAGTTGAATGGACGGGAGAAGTTATCGCGGAGAAAAAATATCATCCACTCCTCATAGTTGCCAGTTTTCTTGTTGAATTTTTGCAGATCCATCCATTTCAAGATGGCAATGGCCGTCTTAGTCGCGTGCTCACCAATCTTCTTTTATTGAAAGAGGGATATTT
>MGIS01000022.1:1917-9204 GCA_001793865.1 Candidatus Wolfebacteria bacterium RIFCSPLOWO2_01_FULL_47_17b | reverse complement strand
TGTTTATTTTCATGCCGACTCATATAGCCAATGCCGGAATTATTGGTAAGCCTCCCACAAATTTAGGATTGGTCGGCTATTGGTCAATGAACGAAGGCACCGGCTCTTATGCTGGAGATGCAAGCGGGAACAAAAATACCGGCACATTAACAGGCGGCCCCACGTGGGTGGATGGAAAAAGAGGCAAGGCGCTGAATTTTGATGGGGTGGATGATTATGTGAATGCGGGGTCGGCGGCGAGCGTTACTGATTTACCGGCTATAACGGTGTCTGCTTGGATATTTCCGAGAATAGCCGGAGAGAATAATAGGGGTAGGATTGTCTGTAAGGCCACAGATTGCACTTCAGTTCTGAACAATGGTTGGTATTTTGGGATTGCTGGCTCAAATCTCGGTCTTCAATTCGCGGTTGATTATAGCACAAATTTCAACTGGCCTTCAGTGGATAACGTCATATCATTAGGGAAATGGCAACATGTGGCAGTAACTTGGAACGGCAATACTAGCGTTGCCAATGCCCAAATCTATGTAAATGGAGTCGCGGTTTCGAGGTCTGGCGGGTCTGATGGGAGCGACACCAGAACCAGCGATTCTGGCAAATCACTCATTATAGGCGAATGTGCCTCATCCACTTGCGCTTTCAACGGCCTCATCGACGAAGTCCGCATCTACAACCGCGCATTGTCGGCGGCGGAAATCCAAGCGCTCTACAAATCCGGCGCGGCGACTGTTGGCACGATAAATACTGCAAATACTTCTCGCATTACATATAACACTGCAAGTTCTGCCGGATCCGGCACGTATGGCGGCACCACGTCCGGCGTCGCTTTAAGTTGGTCGCATACGACTGGCAATGGCAATAATAAGATTTTGGTAGTGGGAGTGAGTATTAACAGGGCTAATAACGAAACAGTATCATCGGTAACTTACGGCAAATTGCCTTTGACAAAATTAACTTCTGTCGCAACCCCGCCCTCGGCCGGCTCTATTGATACGGAATTATGGTATTTGAAAAATCCTCCTTCTGGAATTGCAAATATAGTTGTTACCCCGAGTGCCGCGGTATGGGGGATTGCAGGAACAGCGGCGACGTATTTTAATGTTCACCAATCTTCGCCGTTCAAAACGCCATCAACGCAAGTGAACGACGCAAATATGATTAATAATGTGAATCCGGCAAGTAAGCTCGGCTGGCTTGCTATTGGCGTTTTTGGTCGTCGGAGAAATAATAGTGATAACGCTGTAACGCTTGATTCTAGTCAAGTATCACGCGCCACAGGAGATTCACTTAACTCATTGGGGTCGGGTGAAAGAAATACGGCAATTCTAAGTGAAAAAGTGGCGACATCTTCTGCAACATTTATATGGACTTGGGGTGTCAACACTCAAAATGCGGGGATTGGTGTGTCGCTTCAGCCCGCAAAGATAACAGCACTTAACACTTCCCAAAATAACCAGATTACCAACGGTCTCGTGGGAATGTGGTCGTTTAATGGCCCGGATATGTCAGGCGCAACCGCCTACGACCGCTCCGGGCAGGGGAATAACGGCACCCTCACCAACGGCCCCACTCCCGCCATCGGCAAAGTTGGTCAAGCGCTGAAGTTTGATGGGGTGGATGATTATGTGAATGTGGGAGATCCCGCCAGCGGAAATTTAGACTTTGGCACTGGCGGTTTTTCTGTGTCTGTATGGGTAATATCGCGAGGCTACGCTAATATAGGAAGTAGCATGAACACAATTATTGGGAAGCAGCAAGTAACGAGCACCGGTTGGGGTATATACATTAATGCTGACAACAAAGCGCGTTTTAATGTACTGGGTGCCGGTTTACCAAATTCCGCAATAAGCAACAGCGCAATAAACAACGGCCAGTGGCATCAAATTGTGGGTGTAAGACAGGATAACGGTAGTGTAAAGATTTATGTTGATGGAGTTTATAATGCCGATGGGACAGCGACGACTAATTCTGTTAGCAACGCCCTTCCTCTTTATATAGGTAATGATAATTATAGTGGTTCTGCGAGAGTTTTCTCCGGCTTCATTGACGAAGTCCGCGTGTACAACAGGGCTCTCACCGAAGCCGAGATTAAACGCTTATATAACATGGGAAGATGAGCCACATGTCCGCATCTATTCACCCCGTTAGAAGTAGGACGCAGACGCAAGTGTCCGCGACTTCTAACGGGGCAAGCCGCGCCCTCACCCCCGCTTTACCCCGTTAGAGATATAACGTGTTTTTAATGACCCGTAACAAGAAATGGGAATGATAGAAAGGGAAAGGGTAAGACATCTATTCCACTTTCATCTCTAACGGGGCGAATCAAACGCCTCTACAACATGGGCCGCTAGCTCAAAAGTAGGGTCAGACCCTACTATTCGCGCCCTCACCCCCGCCGAAATCAAACGTTTATATAACATGGGAAGATAATAGAAATTCAAAAATCAAAAATCAAAATGGAAAATGAATTTCAGAAAAATAAAATATTGGAATGGTTTGCTGATTGGGCAAGCTTAAAACCGAAATTGCACTTTTCGGAACGGGAATTGTACTTCAAAGAGCGACAAATTTGGTGGACCAGCATCGGTCAGAATATAGGCAGTGAAGAAAATGGCAAGCGTAAGAATTTCGAGCGCCCGGTTTTGGTTTTTAAGAAATTCAACAAGAAAACCTTTTTAGGAATGCCAATTTCAACCAAAATTAAAATCGGCGCGCATCGCTATATATTTTCCAATAACGAAAGAAACTTTTGTCTGAATTTGTCGCAGATGCGAGTAATGAGCAGCAAACGATTCTTGCGTCTGATAGGCAATCTGCCGCCATCTGATTATCACAATATAGTCGTGATGTATAGGGATATGGTATAGCAGAGAGAACAAAAATAACGGCGCTCCCTTGCGGGGGCGCCTCGGAACTCCTTGCGGAGTCAAAGTATAATTGTATTGTAGCAAGCCAGAACTAAATGTCAAGGCCCACCTGTTGATAAAAAGTCGTCACCCCGCCTTTAGGGGCGGGGATCAGTGGGAAAATCCCAAATTGTATTCTAAGTATATATGAAGATGGATATGCTTGTCAAGTGCTTATCTGTGGACAATTTCAAAGGCCTCATTGACGAAGCCCGCGTGTATAACAGGGCATTAAACTCGGATGAGATAAAACGTTTATATAACATGGGAAGATAATAGAAATTCAAAAATCAAAAATCAAAATGGAAAATGACAGTGTAAAATTTAAAAATGAATTCAAACGGAGACTCTATGCTTGGGTTCTGCGACTGATTAAATTTATAGACAATCTTCCCAGAGATTCTGTGTGTGATGTAACAGGGAAGCAACTTTTGCGGAGCGGCACAAGTGTCCTCGCTAATTACATCGAGGCCAATTCCGCAAGCTCCAAGAAGGACTTCATCAATTTCTTCACTCATTCCCTCAAGTCCGCCAACGAGTCCAAAATGTGGCTTGCGTTACTTCGCGATACCGGCAAGGGCGATCGAATCGAACTTGAGTGGCTTCTGAAAGAGCTCATTGAAATTGCAAATATCCTGGCTTCAAGCATTATCACGCTAAAAGGCAAAAGATAAAAAATGAAAAGTTCAAAAATCAAAAATCAAAATGACAATGTAAAATCTAAAATTTTAACATTTTTAAGTGTCATTTTCCATTTTGATATTTACATTTTACATTTGAAATGTCTGTCATTTTGATTTTTGATATTTGCATTTTGCATTTATATGGCCGAGCGCTGTCCGCCGCAGAGATTTATCGGCTCTACAACATGGCCCGCTAAAGATATCTTACGAGGTTCGACCTCGTAAGATATCAAAATCAGACCTTTTCAATGATTACATCGGAAAGATCGGAAAAATCCATATCGTTTATCCATTCTCGAAGCGATGCCTGGTATTCTTTCGGGGTTCCGAATAATTTTTTGAAAAGGGCGGAGGAAATAATAGAGGGAAAGTTTTTCTTTCCGGTATGATCCAGATAGCTTGACCAGCGATATGATTCAAGAAATTTGAGCGCTTTATGCGGATTCTCAATTCTCTTGTCCCTCCATGAGGGTATGGAGAGATCGAGGGGATTTAAATGGATGTAGTGGGGGAGATATAAAAAGTGTGATTCCCGTTCAATAAGCACCGCTTTGAATCTACCCTGAAACAATCCGCCGACACGATTATATTTCTGGTTGAAGTACATTGCATATCCGGTTCCCAGCTTTTGCATAAATCTTGTAATGCCGTTATCCGCGTTTTGCCGCAAAAATAAATGAAAATGATTCGGCATCAGACAAAAAGCGATAATTTCCACCAATAGTTTTCGCTTAGAAATCTTACGAGGTTCGACCTCGTAAGATTTCATGGAGGGGAGTTTATAGTAGATGTTTTGGGCATACGCTTCATCGTTGAATTCAAATAAATCATGAATAAACCGAAAATAGTCATCATTGTTAAGAAAGATCTTACGTTTCTCTACGCCGCGGTTATAGATATGATAAAAGCCGTCTGTGGTGAATTGTGGGTTTTCCATATGTCATTTAGTATACTAGAAGATCTTATGAGGTTCAACCTCGTAAGATTTCGGAAGGTTGAAAATTTATAAAAATATGGTTTACCAATCCACAGTTGATTAATAATAAAGGTCGGATATAATATATTACAACTACGAAGTTACGAATATATACGAACGTACGAATATTGATTTAAAAGTTTAATGACTAATTATCTATATGGACAATCAGACAATAATTACTGAAGATGTCAAGGCAGACGTATCAGGCGGAATGCTAAAAAATTTCGCCCACATGCGAGGAAACCTTGACGCAGTCGCAAAGTATATCGTATACGCCATTGCCGCGTTTTTGCCTTTATGGTTTCTTCCGGCGCAGGTTGGGATTGAATTCGGGCGCGAAGCGACATTCGGCATTCTCATCATCGCCGCGGGAATTCTCTGGCTTCTTGCGGTTCTTACGTCAGGCGAGATCCGATTCCAGCATTCTCTTTTGCTCTACGCGGGCGCCGCGCTTTTGCTTATTGGGGGATTGTCGACCGCATTCTCGGTTTCGTGGGCTACGTCTCTTATTTACAGTGATGCGATATCGGAGAAGGTCTCAACGCTTCTTCTCGGAATCCTTCTTATGGTTCTCATTGGGGGTGTTCTTCGGTCAAAAGGGGAGGCGATGGTATTTCTTCTGACGCTCGTTCTCGCGGGCGGTGCCGCCGCCTTATTCACGGCGTTCCAGCTTCTCTGGGGAAATTCCGTGTGGGGATGGCTTGCGGAATTCGCTGGTGATAAGAATTTCAACGTCATCGGGACGATGAATGGGCTTTCGCTTTTTTACTCGGCGCTTCTCGCAACATCGATCGGTATGGTTGTTTCCTTAAAGATTAGCGAATGGAAGCAGTGGGTCAGGTGGGCACTCTACGCATCAACCCTTCTTTATGTGGTTGATATTCTTCTCATCAATTATCGGTATTCGTGGATAGTGCTTGCGGGGGTTGCGATTGTTTTGTTCGGGCTTACGTTTCGAAATGTCGGGGCCTCGCGCCGCGCGACGCAGAACGTCGGGACGACGGGAGCGACAGGCCTTGATTGGCGCTATTTGTTCGCAATTGTTCTTCTTGTGGTTTCTATCTTTATGTATATGTTCCAGCCGACTGTTAAGCAGTTGAACTTTCCGGCTGAAGTTTCTCCGGCGTTCCGGACGACGTGGAAAATCGGAGGGTCGGTTCTTAGCGAGGGGCCGAAGCAATCTCTTTTGGGGTCGGGCCCGGGCACGTTTGGGCTTAATTGGATAAAGTATAAGGATCCGCAGGTAAACCAGACGATTTTCTGGGGTGTTCGCTTTAACCAGGGATTTTCGTGGGTTTCGACGCTTCTTTCGACCGTGGGTATTCTTGGCGCGGCCTCGATGCTTTTGTTTTTCGCGGGTGCGCTCTTTGTATTCGCCCGTGCGCTCACAAAAGAGCGGAAAAGTCCGGATGATTCTTCGCTGATGCTCGGCGTCGGGCCTCTTGCGGGTCTTGTTGCGGTCATTATTGCGGCGTTTGTCTATCCCGCGAACTTCTCGTTTATTCTTCTCTTGTTCCTTTTTGCGGGAATTCTTTCTTATGTTTTGTCGGAAAAGCGCGAAGCGGGAGAGGAGGCGGCTGAGGGCAAGGGAATCGTACAGTTTCTTCTTGATTTTTCCGAGCGGCATGTGAAATTCGATTCGCAGTGGATGGTGTTCATATCATCGCTTGTCGTGATTTTTCTTTTGTCGCTCGGCATCGCCGGCGTCTATTTTGAACTCAATCGCGTACGCGCCGCAGTATCGGCGACCGCAGGGGTTAGCGCGCTTAACGGAGGCGATACGGATGCGGCTGCGGCAAAGCTCGAGGAATCGCTTTTGTTCGAGCCGCGAAACGTGAATTACGCGAATGCCCTTGTGCAGGTTCGGATCCAGCGAGTGGCGAATCTGATTCAGCGCGCGGCGAAAGGCGAGAACGTTCAGATTGAATTTCAGCAGGAAGTGAACCGCGCAAACGAGGTCATTCAGAATGCGACGAATTTCCTTCCCATGGAGCCGAATCTCTGGCGGACGCGCGGTGCTTTGTACGAACTTATCATTCCGTTCATTCCCGGCGCAGAAGGATTATCGTTTGAGTCGTATCGGCGTGCGATCGAGGTGAGCCCTTCGAATCCCGCGGCGTACGTTGATTTCGCCCGCGCCGGTCTTACATTCGTGGATAATGTTCAGTTGAGAATCGGACAAGTGCAAGGTTCGGATCGTGATCAGCTTATAAAAGCGCGGGAAGACGTGTTGAACGAAGTGAAATCCGTTCTTGAAAAGGGGATTTCGGTGAAAGCAGATTTTGCCGCAGCACATTTTCTTCTTTCGCAGGCCGCGATTCGCTTGGGCGACGTCGCGACCGCAATTCGAGCGACGGAAAATACAAAAGCGACCGCTCCGTTTGACATCGGCGTTGCGTTTCAGCTCGGACTTCTCTATTACCAGTCGGGGAACCTTGACGCATCGCAGGGGGAATTCGAACGCGCGGTTTCGATCAACAAGGACTATTCGAATGCGCGCTATTTCCTCGGTCTTATCTATGATCGGAAAGGCCAAAAACCCGCGGCAATCGATCAGTTCGAGAAAATCGAGGTTTTGAATCCCGATAACGCGGAGGTAAAATTGATTCTTCAAAATCTTCGGGCAGGACGGGGAGCGCTTGATCAAATTGTTCCGCCTGCGGCACCACCCGAGCAGAGGAAAGAGCCGCCCGTAGGAACAGAGGGGAGATAGACGGAC
>MGIS01000022.1:0-1862 GCA_001793865.1 Candidatus Wolfebacteria bacterium RIFCSPLOWO2_01_FULL_47_17b | reverse complement strand
CCATTACCATTATGTTTGTAACGGGGTGAATTTTTTGAACGGCGCAATCTATTCAATAAACGCCGCGGCTCTCTTGATCGGAGCCGCGGGTTTATTGTCCCGCGCACTCGGCATTCTCCGCGACCGCCTGCTCGCGTCAGAATTCGGCGCGTCGAGGGATCTTGATATCTACTACGCGGCGTTTCAGATTCCCGATTTTCTCTACACTGTTTTTCTTTTGGGTGCCGCGTCAGCGGCAATCATCCCGGTCCTTCTTGAGCTCAAAGCGCGGGACGAAGAGAGCGTGCGCCGGTTCATGACGCGCCTCATTATTGTTTTTTCTATCGGAAGTACTGCGGTTTCCGTTGCCGCGTTTTTCCTGATGCCGTTTCTTGTCGGTGTTATCGCGCCGGGATTTTCCGCGGGCGAACGGGATCTTCTCATTACGCTTTCGCGGATTATGCTCTTGAGCCCTGTTCTTTTGGGGATTTCGAACATTCTTTCCGCCGCAATCCAATCGGCGCGGATTTTCTTGATCTACGCCATCACCGGAATTGTCTATAATCTTGGAATTATCATCGGGATTGTTTTTTTTCTTCCGTCGTTCGGGCTCGCCGGCCTTGCGGCGGGTGTCATCGTGGGCGCGCTGTTACATGTTTCAATCCAAATCGCGCCTTTTTACCGGCTCGGATTTCGGCTTCCGGGATTCGCAAGTTTTCTGTCGTTTCGTTTGGCTCTGCTTCGCGACGACTCGTTTAAAAAATTGGCGGCGCTTTCCCTTCCGCGGATATTCGCGCTTTCTCTCCGGCAGATTACTTTTATCGCGCTTGTTGCGATTGCCTCGACCCTTGTATCGGGTTCAATCGCGGTTTTGCAATTTTCGTATAATCTCCAGTATATTCCGGTGGGTATTTTCGGTTTGAGCTTTGCGGTCGCTACATTTCCGCAGCTCACCGAATTGTGGATTTCCCGGGAAGGCGTGAGGTGGGGGGAAACCGTGGCCGCGGCATCGAGAACGATTTTTTTCTGGGTCGCGCCCTTGTCGGTTCTTTTTTACGTTCTTCGCGCTCAGATCGTCCGAGTGTTTTTGGGCGCCGGGAAATTCGATTGGACGGACACCATTCTCACCGCGGCTGTGTTCGGCGTATTTTCGGTCGCCATCGTCGCGGAGGCGCTCATCCCATTGTTCGTCCGGGCGTTTTATACTCTTGAGAATACGAGGAAGCCGTTTATAATCGCTTTTTTCGCGGCGTGCCTTTCGATTTTCTCCGCATTCGGACTCGTTGCCCTTTTTGAGTACGGGCCGCCCGCGTTCATTGATTTTTTGCGCCATTTCTTGAAAGTGGGGAATACGGAGGGGATCACGGTAATCGGCCTTTCTTGGGCTTTTGCGCTCGGAGGAATTGTGCAGGTCATCCTTCTTTTTTTTGCGCTCAAAAAAGAGGCGGCCGCACGTTTCAATGAACGTTATTCGCTTCGCATGCCGTGGGATGAATTTTTTCGGATATCGTGGGTTTCGCTTCTCGCGGGAGTTGTCGCGTTCGGAACGCTTCGGACGGTGAATCTCGTCGTTACCCTTGATACGTTTATGGGGGTCTTTACGCAAGGTACTCTTTCATTCCTTGCGGGCGCGGTTACCTACGCCGGAGTTCTCTATCTTTTTGGAAATAAGGAAGTTGAGGAGCTCGTGGGAACGGTGAATCGCCGCCTTTTCCGGAGAGACATACTCCCGCGCGAATTCGACGACTCCCCCCGCGAGTGAGCGCGCTTTCGCGAGAGTGCTTTTTTGGATGCATTTGAGTAAGTTCATTTATACTACGATCGTGGTGTATTTGGATTTACTGTCCCGGTGGAGTACTATGTGCGTATGCGCGGATTCGGCT
>MGIS01000021.1 GCA_001793865.1 Candidatus Wolfebacteria bacterium RIFCSPLOWO2_01_FULL_47_17b | reverse complement strand
AACCTGTGAGATTCAGTTATGAGGCCAGTATACAGGAAATGCATAATTCTGTCAATTTTAAAGACAAATGAAAAGCGCCGCTGGTGAAATCAACGGCGCATCCGAATCACAACGCTATTTCTTAAATTTCCGCATGTACGCGACAAAGGCCTTGACCTCATCGTCGGAAACGCCCTCGGCCGGCTTCATCAGGATTTTGCCTTCTTTGTCCTTCAGGCCGTCCTTGATGGTTTTGGCCGCCGCGTCGTCCTTCAGTTCTGCTTGGACCTTGGCATCGGTGAAATCCTTGATGCCGAGCTTCTGGCCCATCTTGGTCTGGCCCTTGCCGTCATCACCGTGGCACTTGGCGCAACTGGCTTTGTACTTTTCGGCGGTGTCGGCGGCCTTGGCGGAAAATGCCACAGACAACGCGAGCACGGCGGCAACTATGAGTAGTTTTTTCATACGGTTCTTTGGTTGGTTTTTTGTGATGTTCATACTGTCTGAACTCCGAGACCCGGGGTCTAGAAGGAAACAGTCCCACCCCGAGTATAGCATATGGACAACACAGTGTCAACTACAATTCAAAATTGGTTTTCCTTAAAAACACAAAAGCCCCTTTCGGGGCTTTTGTGCGCGTAAGCAGTGAAGCTTAAGCTTTGCTGACCTTGACCGCGTTCGGCCCTTTCGGACTGTCCGCAACTTCAAAAGTCACTTTATCTCCTTCGTGGAGTTCTTCGAACTTCACGCCTTGGAGCTCATTCGAGTGAAAGAAGAGATCTTTCGATTCATTCTCTCTCTTGATGAACCCGAAACCCTTATCGGTGAGTCGGGCAATTGTTCCTTCTTGCATAGAATAGATAATTCACGCGAGTAATTTTCGAACCTATCTTAAAAATAACCACGCTGGAAACAGCAACAGTGTTTCGCTACTGCGACCTTCAATATTCTGCTCAAACCTGCGAATTGCTCCTCGTCGTGCCTACAGGCACGCCTCGTCACACTTCTTGATTTTCGCTACGAATTTTGAAGGTCTCTCAACGCGATTATTTTTAAGATAGGTTCTTATCAAGTACAGTGAGCTGAAAAACGAGACTCGACATGTTTCTCTTACTCAGCGCTGAATTGATAAGGGGAGTATAGCATATCCCTTTTTTCTTGTCAAGACATTAAATGGAAAAAGGGGTGCCCATACAAAAAACGGCTCTATATCTTGATATTAAGCCGTCTTTCGTTATTAATTATGATTCTTCGTCCTCTTTGTACGACGCGAGCCAGTCCATCAGTTTTTTGCGGTGTTTATCAATGGTCCACTCGTTACTTCCTTTGAAAAGCGCGGGGTGCGCCGTTTTGAATTTGTGTAACGCCCTAATTGTTGCGCGGGGAAAAATCTCGGGAACATTCTCGTTGTAATACGCGACAAAAGCCGCGGTGGTCGCCCCCACCGTATTGACGTCCGGCATGATTTTGCTCTTATCAATCATGTTCGTGATGATACCACAAACGCAGTATTATTTCAAGGCCTCCGCGTAC
Source organism: Candidatus Wolfebacteria bacterium RIFCSPLOWO2_01_FULL_47_17b (assembly GCA_001793865.1). Lineage (GTDB taxonomy): Bacteria > Patescibacteriota > Minisyncoccia > UBA6257 > JAGOQP01 > WO2-47-17b. The sequence goes on along the minus strand of MGIS01000021.1, from coordinate 7,624 downwards.
GCCTGGGTATGCCTATGTGCTAACTTGTGGCGATAGCTACGAGATAGCACATACCGTCTTTATGGTATTTTTCACGATACTCTGACCAAACCCGCCTTGATTGGAGCAACACGGGAAAGCAAGCATCTTAATACTTTTCTATTTTCGGACGCATCGCCAAAAAAGCCCGCCTCTTTTTCTCCGGAAACTTCTCACTGGCGTAACGCAACATCGTGCGCGGCATCACCGCTGCGTATTTTTTTAGGAACGCTTCCTCCGCGGATAGTTTCTTCTTCCCCACCTCGCGCAACATCCACCCGACCGCCTTGTGAATCAAGTCGTGCCGGTCGTTAAGCAACAGTTTCGCGATGGCAAGCGTGTCCGTATATTCGTTCTCTTTGATAAAAGCGAGCGTGGCGATAATGGCTATCCGGCGCTCCCAGAGATTTTTTGAACGAGCCAGCTTATAGAGAATAGTTCTGTTTTTATCCGACAGGTGGCGCCCGAGAATGCGTGGCGCGGAAGAGTCAACCAAGTCCCAATTATTTACGCACTTTCGGCGCTGAAGATAGAATCGCGCGACACGCGCTTTCCCTTCCGCGGCCGCGCACTCAAATTGACCGACGAGGATAAAAAGCGCCGTGAGGCGGCACTCATGCAAAGGACTTTTAATAAGCGTACTGATTTCCCCAAGAGGTAGGTCACGATATCGCTTCGCGAGTTTTCTTTGCTCCGGCACAGTGACGCCCAGAAAGATATCGCCATATCCATAGTGCCCTTTTCCGGTTTTAAAATACCACGCCGCCGTCTTGGCCCTTGCGGGCGTACCGAGTTTCTTTAAATCTTTGGCGGCAGAGTGGGCAGTCAGCATAACATCCTCAATCCGATATTTTTTTGGCTTTCTTTGCCGTTTTCTTGGCCGCAACCTTTTCGGGAGCAGCCGCTTTGGCCGGCCCTTTCACCGATGCGATGGCTTGCACGGCAGAGATAAGCCGCTCCAATTTCGCGTTCACGCTTTCCAATTGTTTTTTTAGCTCATCATTTCCGCCTCCGCCCTGCGAGCTTGCTCTTGAAGGCGCGCTCGGCGCGAAATCTCTTCGGTCCTTTTTGCCGAATCTGTCTCCGTTTGAAGCCCCGCCTTTGGCGGCAAAACATTCTCTGCAGTACACCGGCTTGTCCCCCGTTGGACGAAATGGCACTTCACAGCTTCTGCCGCAATTACTGCAAACCGCCTGGTGCATCACCATAGGCCGCGAACTTCTATTGTCAAAACCTCTTTCTCCGCGTGGTCGAAACCCTCCACCACCGCCACTTTTGTCGTCTCTTGTAAATTGAGCCATATGTGTTTCTTCAAATGATAATTACCGTCTTTAAAACCACCTTAACACAATAGTTGCTCGCTGACTACACAAACCGCCTAAGAATATAAAAAGGGGGCGGTTCTCGCGAATCGCCCCGATGGTTCAGTGAGGCCAGTTTGGTAACCTTGCTTCAGAGTGAGCCCCAAAGGGCCTGACGAGGACAAGAACCATGCCCCGAGTAAAAACGCCCACCCTAAAACTATAATATAAGATTATAAACAAATTTCAAGTGTTACTGTGCGTCCCTTATTCACAATTCCGGCGCCTTAATTCCTGCCTATCGAATCCCCGTGTCGCACAACAAATTCACTACAAGCACTTCAGATGGAGTGACGGTCACTTCTTTCGTTTCGCATCGCGGGAAGACTTTGCCGCTTGTCGGTTGCAAGGCATACGCGCCGGGCGGCAAAGACACCGAGTAGTTCCCTTGCGTATCGGTCGCGACAGTGGCAAATGGCGTGCTCACCGGACTACCGACTCTGATAACTTGAATTGTGGTCGCGTAGGGTTTGTCGGCGCACTGCGGGTCAGGCGGGTCTTTCATCACGGGGCATGTAGGACCGAGCAACACTTGCCCGCGAACGCCTGAATCATACGGCAAAATACTTCCCCCTCCTCCCTCTCCCGCGCCGGGGTCGATTGCTCCCGGGCACGGTGCGAATTCACATCCGGGACCAACCCTGCCCACCGCACTGCCGTCGGGGCATAGCTTCGCCTCCATTGTACACGCGACCTGCTCTGCGGGTTTGAAGGTACTGAAAAACACCCATCCGACCGCTATGGCAAGCACTACGATTGGAATTATGATTTTCTTGTCCATGAGAATTATTTAAAATTTAAATACGTTATGGTAAGTTGCAGCACCGTCGCGAACGAAACCCAGATAAGATACGGAATATTGACGAATGTCACCCACCTGGCATACGGAAAAATCGCGATGAGAGCCCACACGAGCGTACCGAGTACGAGCAGAATGTCTGCCGCCGCGAGCATATTGTTTTGTAAACCGAACTGAAGCGGTGTGAACGCAAAGTTGAAGGCAAGATTTAAAATGAACGGCAAAAAGACGATGAACGGAATCTTCCTTTTGAAAAAGAGATAACCCATGTAGCCATAGGACGCCGCGATAATTGCATAGAGCGCCGTCCACACAGGACCAAAAAGCCACGAGGGCGGCGCCCAGACGGGTTTGATGAGTTGTGAGTACCAGATGTAGGTGTTCATAATTGTATGTTACCACACCCAAGCGCCCGCATGGATACCCGTTGCGTTTGGAAATTGAATGCGAGACTTTTGGACTATGTCTAGCGAGGGGAGGTAATTATGTTGATCTTTCTGTCTTCTTTAACTGTGGATAACTTTCGGTTTTCTTTCGGTTATAATATTGACATGCTTACTAAAAGACAAAAACAAATATTGGATTTTATAAAGACATACTCAAGAAAACACGGGTATTCCCCATCCCTGGAAGAAATAAAGCACCACTTTAAACTCCGTTCGGTCGCAACAATACACCAGCACATCGCGAAATTAGAAAGTCTGGGTCATCTCCACAAACGAGCTAACCAAAGGCGTTCAGTTGAAATAACAAAATCAGAAAAGCTGGTCAGTGTTCCCCTGTTAGGGATGATTGCGGCAGGTGAACCTATAGAGGCAATCGAAAATAGGGAGACTATCGCCGTTCCCAAAAGCAGACTTCCAAAATCTGGCGAGGTTTATGCACTTCGAGTTCAAGGAGACAGTATGATTGATGAGGGCATAAATAACGGAGACACTATTTTAATCAATAAACAGAATACTGCTGAAAATGGCGATAAGGTGGTAGCACTGCTTAATGGAAATGAGGCAACTCTTAAAACGTTTTATAAAGAAAAAGGCCAAGTTAGATTACAACCAGCAAACAAAAATTATAAGCCGATTATAATTAGAAGTGGACAGCAAATTGCCTTGCAGGGCACACTGCTCGATGTTATAAGGACAAATGAAGCCGAGCAACCAGCTCAGGATTTTATTTTATCTGTCAGAAAAAATACTCAACGGCAGGGTAAAATATCAGACTATCTCAATAGGGTTTACAACGGAGATGTAATGCATGTTTTGAAGGATTTGCCTGATAACAGTGTGGACATGATTTTTGGTGATCCCGATTACAATGTCGGCATTAGATATGGAGAAAATAATTACACAAAAAAATTTGAGGATTACATAAACTGGTATATAGAGCTTACAAAAGAATCGATGCGTGTACTTAAAAATGATGGCAATCTTTTTATGATGAATTATCCTCAACAAAACGCACACCTTCGAGTAAAATATCTGGATTTATATTTTCCAAATATCCACGAATATGTTTGGGTCTACAATACAAACGTTGGACATACACCGAAAAGATTTACGACGGCACACAGGAGTATTTTGCATGCGAGGAAAAATGGCGACAACAGGTTCTTTAAGGACGACGTTGCATTGCCCTATAAAAATCCAACCGATAAGAGAATTCAGCAGAATCTAGCAAACGGGTCAAAGGGTAGAATGCCCTATTCTTGGTTTGAATTTAATCTCGTAAAAAATGTAAGTAAGGAAAAAACATATCACGCTTGCCAAATCCCTCAAAAATTAACCGAGATGCTGATTAAGGCTTCGACAAAACCAAAAGATATAGTTTTCACACTTTTTGGTGGTAGTGGGGCAGAAATAGATGTGTGTAAGAACTTAAACCGTCAATTTATATCTGCCGAAATTGATAAAAAATATTGCGATATTATAAATGACCGTCTTATCAAAGGTCGTATTGACCAACAATACCGCCTTGGGCCACGAGGTAAAAAAATTATGGGATTATCTTCCGCATACTAGCCGCGTCAAAGTAATTACCATGAACAAGTATAAGGGCGGCGTAAAATTTATCACGTCCGGCTCCTTTACTTGTTGGTCTTCCATTTCTATTTTGAAGACGATACGGCATCTTTGAGCCAACCTCTCTCCACGACAATTTGTAATTAAAATCTTCCTGTATCCACATCCATTTAAGCATCTCCAGAAATTGCCGAGGGTCAATACCACCAAGTTTTGGCGGCTCTTTGTTTATCACATTATTACTATGTACCCTTACAATCATTTCCCAAAAAGATGCATTATCTTTCTTGTGTGCCTCAAAATCTTTCAATAAATTCGCATAGGTAAAATGAACTGAACTACCTTCTCTACCTTTTTCGAAAGGGATAACTTCAAAATCAAAAAGGTTCGCCCAAAGTGCTGAATTCTTATTTGGTTTTTTGAGTGTACGCTGTTTCAACTTGTAGCCAGGGTAACGTATTCCAATACGAGGTTTTGCAAGCGTTCCCTCTACAATAAATAAATACGAACCAACTGCTTTCGTGTGATATGGAAGCAATATATGCGTAAGGTGCTTAAAAATATCCGAGTCGCCATGTATATTTATTTCGCTTATTTTCTTCATATTAATGAGGAAGGAAATATCTTTTTTGTAAATCTCTGCAGAGTCTTTTTGTTACTTTCTTCATTTATTTATCAGACTTTTAATTCAACCGACCGTTCATCGCTTTCACCCAAAACTGCGGGGCTTGGACTCGAACCAAGATACATTGCTCCAGAGGCAATAGTCCTACCATTAGACGACCCCGCAAAGACATGAACCGCGAAACGTGTAGCGTATAACACGGAGCATGGACACACCAAAGATACAAGAAAAACGGTGATTATTCAACTTTCGCGGAAAGCGCCAAACGGATGAGCCGCAGGTCTTCGTATGAATATTTTCCGCCTAATTTTTCAAACACCGGTGTAAGTTTTTCGGTTTTGAGTTCATGAAATGCGGCGGAGACTGCAGGAATAGCTTTCCGTATGTGTGGAGGAACAATTCGCCCTATATCATCGCCCGAGATTTTCCCTTTCATAAACAATTCTTCCAGATGAGAAAGGACTGTTCCTGTCGTCAAACCGCGAGTTTTGGCGACCGCACGCACATCATTTCCTGCTTTAAATAACTCAAACGTTTCGTCATAGGTGGTTTTGCCGTAAGCCTTAGGCTTACGGCCTTTCCCTCTCTTTTTCACCTGCCCCGCCCCCGCTTTCCCGCCGCACGCACTGACAAAATTGCGCTCCATTAGTGCTTGCTCTGAAGCGGGCATTTTTGCAAAGGCCTCCGCCGCAACATCCGATTTTTCCCGAAACTCGGCATCTACAAGAAGCACGTCCGGATGCACTTCGAGCGCGCGAGTGTTATACCTCAAAAGAAACAGCCCCGCGAGCGCGCGCACCCGGGACAACGCGACATATCCCTGCCCATACTCAAACGCCTCCGACAAATCCACCACCGCAGAATCAAGCGTCATTCCCTGACTCTTATGCACGGTGATAGCCCACGCAAGGCGGAGCGGAAATTGGATGATTGTGGCGAGCGTCCGCGCGCCGTCGGCGATGACCCACTCCATCACGGGGGCCGTAATCACCTTTCCGCGAAGCGTTCGCACAACCGGAGCGCCGCCTTCGCCAAACGCTTTCACTTCTCCGATGGTTCCGTTTACAAATCCCAATTCAAAATTATTTTTCGTGAACATCACTCGCGCACCAACTTTAAGACGCAATTCCTGCGGCGAGAGGCAGCTGCGCTTGAGCCCCGACACCAGCGCCTCCGGCCCGCGGGACTCCATCGTAAAAAGCATTTCATCTCCGGGAAGCGCCGAGAGTTTTTCAAGATTGACTCTGTCCACATTCACGTTGTGCGCGTACAATCGCGTGCGTCCCGCCTGCGCTTCCGCGGCGACTTTTCGCGATTGAAGCGCGGTATGCACATGAGGCGCGAGGTCACCCCCGCGAATCGCCGATAGCACGGATAAAAATTCCTTGTCTTCTTGACGGTGCTGTTCCGATAAATAACAGACGAGGGGGTTGGCGCTCTGCCATGAGCGCGACAAAAAAGAAAACTGCGAGAGCGCTTCTCCCGCGCGCGAGACCGGTGGCAACTGGAAAAAATCGCCGACAAACACGACTTGCATTCCGCCCCACGGCACACTGCGACGCTTGAGTGTTCGGCAAACCGCTTCCACACTATTCAGTGTCTGCGCGTCAAGCATTGAAATCTCTTCAATAATGAGCACCTGCGTGCGCTCAATTCGCGAGACTAGCCGCTCGCGAGTGCTCATCTCGTCCAAGTCCTGCTCCGTTAATGTTTTTCGAACGCCGATGCCGCTCCATGAGTGAACGGTCATGCCGCCGATATGCGTCGCCGCAATGCCGGTAGACGCGGTAATCGCGGGCTCTATGCCGTATGAGCGCAAGTACTCCACATAGCGATTGATGGTATGGGTCTTCCCGCTTCCCGGTTCACCCGTCAAAAACACATTGGCTCCGGTCTGAAGCGCCCCGAGCGCCTGCTGTTGGGTCATTACTTCTTTTTGGATTTAACGATGATTATGATGAGAGAGACGAGAAAGAAAAGCGAGGGGAGAATCGCGGTGGCAAATTGTTCGTTGGAGATAAGACCGGAGAGACCGAAACCGCTTCGCATGGGAGCGTCGTTGTAGGTGTAGAGCAAAATCCCAAGCATAAGCGGGAACGCAACCGCCGCAAATTTAGCCCATGCGATGAACACCTCGCGGCGGACAAAAAAGAGGGAAGCAACAACAAGCAACAAAGAAATACTACTATAAAATATAGGTTCGCTAATATCATTTAGCAAACTCAAACACCCGCGATTTTTTATTGCACCTTCCGTACAGATACCGAAACCGTCACCTATCATGAAGTATGAGATAGTGGTAATCAAAACTAAAATAACGAGTAACGAAGTGATTGTATTTTTCTGTGTCATATCACTTATTCTACTACCTCCCCCCTAATCGCACCAATCACACTTATCAACTCGCTTGCCTCGGAAGCCGTTAGAATTCCTTTTTCCTGGTACCGATTAACGAGCTCGGTGATTTTATCAAACGCGTGTTCCGTTTTCCTTTTCTGCGTCAACTCGTTTTGGCGCTCCAAGGAGAGTTCCCCTTCAAGCTTCCCGATTTCCTTGATGAGCTTGGCGGTCTTCTCTTCCGAGAAATGCAAGGTTTTTATGGTTTGTAATTACTTTCTATTAAAGCGCTTAAAGTAGGCATCAATTTCGTCTCTCAACTCAATACCAACTCTTTCGAAGCAATCAAGCAAATCCTTGTAGGTATTTTTACCACCGAGAAAATCCCAAAACTCATCTGCTACTTTAAGTTCATTTTCCAAATCTAACATTCCTCGCATTGTCCAACGGGTATATGGTTCTGGTT
>MGIS01000020.1:5740-6039 GCA_001793865.1 Candidatus Wolfebacteria bacterium RIFCSPLOWO2_01_FULL_47_17b | reverse complement strand
ACCGCGCCGGTGATATCTTTTGAGACAATGGTCTTTGAAGTGCTGACATCCGTCGGGTTGATCCAAGCCGAAATGGTAATCTGGTTTACGGGCCGCAGGGAGAGGGGGTTTCCGAGATCCACATAATCATTCACCCCGTCAAAGGAGAGGGCTCCTCCTATTTTCCCCGTCGTCCAGGTCGGACCATTGGTAAGAGTGCCGGTGTTGTTATTGCCCGAGGAGTCCTCTATGGTGGTTCCACTTCCTTCGTCAAAAGCATAGGCAGCCACTTGGCCAGTGATAGCGGCGCGGGATGGTTC
>MGIS01000020.1:5318-5709 GCA_001793865.1 Candidatus Wolfebacteria bacterium RIFCSPLOWO2_01_FULL_47_17b | reverse complement strand
GCGGGATGGTTCCAGTTCTCCACTGCGGTTGGCTACAAGAACCAGAGCGATAAAAAATCCCACGCAGGCGCCGATAATCACCCAGGCGTGCCAGGAATGGACGCGGGTCTTGCCCACCAGAACATAGTCCTGTTGGAGGGCTTGGAGGAAACGATCAGCGCGATGATTGGGATCGGACATGAGTGAGGTGATAGGGGTTAGGTGATAGGTGGCAGGTGCTAGGGATTAGGTAGCGGGTATTAGGTGATAGGGAATCAAGAACGACGAATATAGAATTAGGAATTACGACTATGCATGAAAGAATTCTGACTGACTGAAAGCCACGCACAAAGAAAGCTCCGGCGTCAGATGCCGGAGCTTTCTTTCGTGTGATTCAATTGATGTTCTGTGG
>MGIS01000020.1:0-5292 GCA_001793865.1 Candidatus Wolfebacteria bacterium RIFCSPLOWO2_01_FULL_47_17b | reverse complement strand
TTCTTTCGTGTGATTCAATTGATGTTCTGTGGAGAAAAAAGTCGGGCATGGTCTGCTTACGCAGACAGGTCTGCCGGGTTCTTTCTCAAGAGATGCATGAGAGCCGCATGGCTCCTGCAACTACCCCTTATATTACAGGCGGCGGGAGATCTCGGCAATGTGGGGGTGTGGATAAGTACACCCCACACTTATACATAAGTGTGGGGGTAAAACGAGTATACAGTATGAGGTATTGAGTATTAAGAGGAGAATGCTTTAGATAAGCCACTTTTGTTTCACCCTGTTAGAGGCCCGCGCGATAAGCGCAGCAGACGCCTCTCGGCGTCTTGCCTCTAACAGGGTGAATAGATGTAGACGTCGTTCATTCGACATTGCTCGGGATAAATCGAAACAACTTAGGATACACTGATGGATTGCGCACCTACCGGTATACTTCGTCGTGTGTGCCAATATCAATAAAACAAATTGTGCCGGGGCTCAACACGAACACAATGCGGTATTCAAATGAGATACTCGCCCCAAGACAACCCTTTAATATCCCTCCTAGCTTATGCGTTCTAAAATTTGCTGGATAACGCTCGCCCGTCAAAACAGTCATCGCCCGATGCACAGTGGCAGTGAGCTCCGGATGGCGTTTCAAAAAAGTTTCCAACCGACGATCAAATCTCGGAGTGGTAAGCAATCGCCTCATCGCAGCTTCAATTTCTTGAAAAGCGCATCTACTGAAGGATACTTGCGAACTTTTCCGGCGCGATATTCAAGCATGCTCAAATACGCCTCAAGTTCATTGCTTTTGGAGAGCGCCCGTCGAGCGAAAGCAGCGCTTTCGGTAGCAATTTTTTCAATTTTTTTCAATTCTACGGTAGTCATAGGATGATGATATCAACCTATCATCAAAAGTCAACTCAACAGGGGAAGTTCTTGGCAGCTGCGTACACGCCTAATACCAGATTGTGCCCCTCCTGCCAAGCACGAAGATCAGTGAATGACTTTAGTGTTTGTTTCGATTCGTTCATGCGGCGTCCTTAATTCTTAATTCTAATCCCTTAATTCTAGCCGCTCACTTCCCCATCAGATACAAAACTGCTTCACCTCCTGCTCCGTGAGGGCGCGGTTATACCTCAACCTTAATCTTCGCCCCAAGCGCGTCGGCTAATTTATTAACAAAAGCAAAAGTCGGATTGTACTTTCCTGATTCAAACCGAGCGATGGAAGATTGTTTTGTGCCAACCAGTTCCGCTAATTGTTTTTGCGTCAACCCGCGCTTATTCCGATACTCAATCAGCGCTTCAACAAGTCGAAACTCCACATCGAGCGCGTCATAAGATTTCTTGAAATCTGCGTCCTTCATCCACGCGGCTCTAATCTGCTTGAAATTTTTTAATTTGATATGCTTCATAATAGGAAATATAACGTACACGTTATATTTATGCAATACCCCGCCTCCAGGCCTTGAATTGCGCCCTGGCGTACGCGATATCGTGTTGAGCAATGCGTACAGTTTTTTTGTGAAAAATATGCAGGATAAAAATCCGATTCCGGCTGAAAGCATACACAAAGCGAATATGAGTGATACCGATAATCCGAAGCTCAAAAAGCCCTCCGCCAAGAGCCTTGGAGTGCGGCATTCCCAACGCGTTGCCATAACGTTCTAGCAATTCAAGCCCGCGCACCACGCGCGGTCGTATGTGCTTATCGATATTCTCAAAAAATTTCTGCGCACGAGCATTACTGAATACAATCTCCATAAAAATCCAACTACTATACTGACCCCTCTACCCCAAACCCTTCTCCACTCACTTCCCCATCAGGTAGAGCTGTTTGACTTCAGCGGGGGTGAGGGCGCGGCTTGCCCCGTTAGAGACAGCCCGCCCCAGAGGCCCTTCGGGCGCGCAAGTGCGGGCGAGGTCTCTCACGGGGTGGATAGATGCCTGCCCCGCCCCGTTAGAAGCAAGTCGCCAAAGGCGACTACCGATGCGCCCGTGGCGCATCGAGCTTCCAACGGGGCCCGTAGCAATCAGCGCTCTGATTTGGTATGGGGCGGAGGTCGTCTATGCTCTACGAATCCGTATTCCGGCAGGAGAGATGATGACTAAATTGCCGGCAGTATCTTCTTCGGAAATGCGCGGAAGCAATGCGGAAACGATGTTGTTAATAGTGCTGGTTGCCATCTCGTTTGGAAACCTTAGTATAATTATCCCATGATGAGAACCAAGAGGAAACGAAAGAGTGTTGGCAAATCCTAAATCAGCGGAACATAATACTGCGTTCTGCCGCTGTGCGAAAGAGAAAATTTCTTCGTCCGGTTTCCCGCGGAGGCCATGGTCACGAATGTCAAACACTTCCTATCCGAGTTTTTTCAAGGTTTCCCCAAGCGAGTAGTGAAGATCTTCATCAATAACGATGTTCATGTAAAAATAAGTTCTTCCTCGGCGACAAGATGAGCAGCATACCGGAGTGCGGCCTGTATTTGTTCCTGTGTGAGGCCATACTCTTCCATGAGTGCTTCTATCGTCATGCCACCCGCGATTTTGCCAACAATAAGATCAACAGGAATCCTGGTTCCCTCAATAACCGGCTTTCCAAACCGAATTCCGGGCTGTACGGTAATATGTTTGAAAATTTGTTTATTCATGGATTTTATTCTAACAAATAGTATCTGAAAAGACAATGTAAGTGTGGGAGCGTAGGACCTGTCTTTTGGAACGAGACGGGAGCCAGACTTTTGTAAATAACGCGAAGAAAGGGTACGGCGGGATACTGTAGGCACTGTGGGAGATTAGCTATTTGCCCATCAGGTAGAGCTGTTTGACCTCGGCGGGCGATAAAGCGCGATTATAAATGCGGATGTCGTCCCAATGAGACAGCTTCGTGTCTAACAGGATAAATCGATGAGGCCGGAAAGGTTAAAGCTAGCGGTGCATTTGTGCAAGCATTTATTTGAGCCGCAACAGTTCTTTCGCTATCTGCGGAACTTCATGCCGGAAAAACGCCTTTATCGTCTTCCAATCAGCTTTGAAAAACAGTCGCGGCATTGGATCCGGATCAGCGTCGTCGAAATACACAAGACTTTTGAGAAAATGAGAGACATTGTGTTCTTTCCCCGGATAGTGCGCGAGCGCTTTCTTGATTGTCTCATCAAGCGGCGCCTCATGCGTGCAGTACCAGTACAGATCTATGAAATCCCGCTTTCTCCCTCGCTGGCTGATAGCGATGATTTTCATGGCCGCAATATCCGGCGGAGTGAGTATCAAAACGGTCCCATACCGCACACGCTCTTTTGAGGGCATAAAGAAGGGATACGCGATAAAACTCACCTTTGCGCCGGCGAATTCCCCGTAGAGCGTTCCGTCATCACGCGAGCGCGTGATCCATTTGCCGGTTCCGAAAAGTCTACGCTCGAGAAGAGCGCCTCGAAAGCCGCGCTCACAAAAAAAATCTAAATCAACCGACTGACGGTGTCCTGCATGCAGCGCCAGCGCCGTGCCGCCGGCCAAATACCAGCCCTGCTTTCCGAGAAATCGCATGGTCTTGAAAGCGTCAAGAGCCCGGCGCGTTGCGGACGGAAGCGCGTCAAGATGCAACCGCGGAGTACACGGTTTCATTTCAAGACCAACGACCAGAGCGCTTTGCTTTTGCCGCGAAGCTGGACACGCGGCAGGAAAAGCACATCCCGAATAATGCGTTTGGGATATCGGTGAAATGCCCATCGCACCTCCCGGTCATTTCCCAATTCCAAAATACGCTCAATGATGTACCGCGCGTGTTTCTTAGGGTCAATCGTTTTCGGATCAACGTCCCAGAAGAGCGACTGGCGGAATTTGACTGCGGCGGGTCTAGATTTCATGTGCATAACGTATGTTATATAAACACTGTAGCATATTTTCAGGAGAAACTCTACAGCTTATTCTTGAGTTGAAAATTGATAATTAGCCAGCTATTTCCCGTCAGATACAACTGTTTGACTTCGGCGGGGGTGAGGGCGCGGCTTGCCCCGTAGCCAGCGCGGAGCGCTGTGGTACTGGGGTCGAGGAAGTTTTCTACCGTCGTTTTTTGTAAACTCTGTCTCTGCGATCAACCGCGTGTACCGTGATTATATGTTCCGAATAATCAACATCATAGACTATCCGCCAACTCCCAACACGTAATTTGAAAAAACCTCTCCATGCGCCGCCGAGAGGAATAGATACAAGACTTCCGAAACTTTCCGTAAACCATTTGAGCTTTTCTAAGACTCTCCGCCGCGTCTTCGTATCTAAATGATTGATATCAGTTCTCCCTTGGTCGGTAATATCAAATTTCCAGCTCTCCATACCGCAAACTCTCACATCCTGTATTGCGCAAAAACCTCCGATAAGAACCTAGTCCTTCCTTTGGCTTTCTCGGCAGTAGATCTTTTGAGACGTCGCTCAAATGCGCGATTTAATTCTAATCCGGCATCCGGATCGCTCAATAACTCCGTTACTACGTCCACAACTTCCTTGCGTATAATAGTATGCAGGGCTGTGCGTGGAATGGTATGCACTTTGGTCATAATCGTATCCTAACAAAAGGCATCTCAAAAATCAAACGGTATTCGTCATTCTTGAATCCTGAATCTTGAATCATTCGTCATACCTGATACTTAATACTGAATACTGAATACTTAATGCTCGCCATCATTTCCTCATCAGATACAACTGTTTAACTTCCTCGGGCGAGAGGGCGCGGTTGCCTGCCCATCCGAATCCGTCAGCTGACGGAGTAGGAGAGATAATTATCAAGCCTCGCGGACAAGTCTTTGGGCCCTCCTTTTATTCTTAATTTAGCGATATCCAACAGAGTATTGCCAAACTTAAGATACAGTGGTTTTTTTATTAAAAACCGGCATAGTTCCTTGTCTGCTTTTTCTTTATCATTAAGCAGTTTCTTGTACTCTTTGGAAAGGATAAGCTGTTTCATGTTCATACGCTACCATACAAGTTCCCTGTATGCAATTCGTGTATTTGTGCTTTATCCATGACCATAATTCCTTATTCATACTTCCTAATCCCCGCCCTCACTTCCCTATCAAATATAACCGCTCCACTTCGGCGGGAGTAAGCGCGCGGCTTGCCCCGTAGTCTCCCGACCGTAGCCGGAGTGGTATTGGGGTCAATGAGGCCGTCAAAATTATCCACACCTGAACACTTGACAAATATATCTCTATTCACATATACTTAAGAGACAATTTGGGATTTTCCCACTGATCCCCGCCCCTCAAAAGGCGGGGTGACTATTTTTACCCCGTTAGAAGTAAGACACCGCGAGCAT
>MGIS01000019.1 GCA_001793865.1 Candidatus Wolfebacteria bacterium RIFCSPLOWO2_01_FULL_47_17b | reverse complement strand
ACATTCTCAACGGGTTCTTTACAGTTTTGACTCCTTTTGAACGCGGGACAGATATAGTTCCAATCGCTGCAGAGGAGAGATCCCCTTGAGGGATTGGTGTGGTCTGACCTGATTGTACCATGCCACATAGGCATACAGGAACTTCCGTCGGTCATCCCGCGAACGGAACTGTCTGCCGGATCGTTTGAAGCATTCGGTCATAATAGTTTTGATGACCCGCTCTGCCTTGCCGTTGGTCTGCGGATGCTGTGGTTTGGTGAACTTCTGGGGAATGCCGTGCGTCGTACACGACTGCACAAAGGGATGATCTGCTCTCCCTCGATATTCCGATCCATTGTCCGAATAGGCAGTTTGTATGGCAAAGGGAAAGAAGTGGATGGCTTCCTCGAGGTGTATAGCGGATGCATAGGAGGTTTTATCCGGCAGGATGTCTGCACACAGCATCCGTGAAAAATCATCAATAGCCACGTGCAGATATTCTCTGGGTTGGCGCATAGACTCTCCGAGCATGACGGGGAGTTTTTTGGTGTCAAAATGGACCAATTCTCCTGGTTCCTGCTTCTCATAACGTCGCAATCTCCGTTCCCGTCGTTCGAGTTTCTTTGCGAGAATACGCTCTGTCCTAGAGAGCTTCCGCAGTCCATAGTAGATCGACCGATAGCGGTAGTTCATGCTGGAATAGTTGCCAAATACCCCCAGCTTTGCCTTTTTGATGACCGCATAGACACTGGGACGGGAGAGGGAGAAGCGGTGGGAGAGTTCCGTCACCGTCTCTCCCATCTTCCAACAGCGATACAGCTCCTGTCGCTGATACGGGAGCAGTTTGGTATGCTTGTGCATAGGGCGTTGGGATGAATGATAATGGTTGACCACTTCATTCTATCCCGCGCCCGTTTTGGTGCTCAATGTGTAAACAACGCGTTAGAAATGTACAATAAAGATTGACTTTGTGGGGCAAACCTGCTATACTCTCTCCATAACTTAACTCTCTTCGGTTGGAAGTATATACCTAAACCTACGAGACGGGGCCGCGAATGATTAACTAAAGGCTCGAGGTTATGAGGACTTTTGGTCCTGAATACACATATGCAAAGAAATAGCATGCGTCCCGTTAGAAATGGCCCGCCCCAGCCCTCCGGGCGCGCAAGCGCGGGTAGGATTTCTAACGGGATGCGCCGCTTTGGCGGCAGGCCTTTTTCTGGAAGGCGGCCGCAACCACGCGGCAGATTTTCTGAGAAGAAAATAGACATATCCAGATACATTAATACTACGGTGAAGCAGTCGGAGGCGGAGGTTTTCGTTCCCGCGCATGCATTCGCCGATTTTCAGGTTGATACGCGCCTGCGGGCGAATATTGCGGCGAAGGGATATGAGGTTCCTACGCCGATTCAAGACAAAGCGATTCCCGAGATTTTGAGCGGGAAAGACATTGTTGGCATCGCGAATACCGGAACTGGGAAAACCGCCGCGTTTTTAATACCGCTTATCAATAAAGTTCTTTTGGGAAAGAATGAACAGGTGCTTATTGTGGTTCCTACGCATGAGCTTGCCATACAGATAGACGAGGAATTCAAAGCATTCACCAAAGGCATGCGTCTCTTTTCCGTTTGCGCGGTTGGCGGCGTGCCTATCCGAAAACAGATTGCCGGCCTGCGCTACTTCAATAATTTTGTGATCGGAACACCAGGCAGAATCAAGGATCTTATTGAGCGTGGCGTACTTCAACTTGCCAGGTTTCGGACGGTTGTGCTGGATGAAGCGGATCGGATGCTTGATATGGGATTTATCCATGATATGCGATCCATTATTTCCAAACTGCCCACCGAGCGGCACACTCTTTTTTTCTCGGCAACTATTTCGTTCGATGTTGAGCACCTCATCAAAGAATTTTTGAGGGACGATCCCGTGCGCATTTCAGTCAAAACAGGGGAGACGGCTCAAAACGTGCATCAGGATATTATTCGGGTAACCGGCGGGGCTTCGAAGTACGACATTCTGCACGGTCTTTTGCAGAAAAAAGAATTTGAAAAAGTGCTCGTGTTCGGACGGACAAAACATGGAGTTCAGCGGCTCGCGGATGTTTTGCGGAGCCGTGGGCATTCTTCGGCGGCAATTCATGGCAATAAAAATCCTTCACAGCGTCAGCGTGCGCTTAATGACTTTAAAACGAACCGAGCTCGCGTTCTGGTGGCGACCGATGTCGCGGCGCGGGGATTGGATATCCCCGACGTGAGTCATGTGATTAACTTTGATATGCCCAAGTCTCACGATGATTATGTGCATCGCATCGGCCGCACCGGCAGGGGCGATAAAAAGGGCAAAGCTCTTACGTTTGTGGATTAAAGAATCTTGTTTTGATCTTGTGAGTGGTTTATACTGTATCGCATGAGAAAAACTTTAATATTTTCCGTGGCTGTGTGCGGGCTAGCGCTCGCGCTTATATTGGTCGGCGTACCAGTGGCATCCGCGAAGGTACAGTGCGTATTTGATAGAGGGCTGCAGTTGGGGGATGAGGGCGAGGATGTCCGATGTCTTCAGCAATATCTGAACGACGCGGGTGTTATCATCTCTACCGAAGGTGCCGGCTCACCTGGCAGTGAGACAACCCTCTTTCGAGGCTTAACGGAAGAAGCGGTTATTCGCTGGCAGATCGCCAACGGCATAACACCGGCGAGTGGATATTTTGGTCCACTGTCGCAAGCCAAGTACGGGCAGCTTATCGCAAGCATAGTTTCTAATTCCCCGAACGGACCCGCTTCTGGCCAGGCAAACGCGGGGCAGGGGAATACGAACGCGGCACAGCAGCAGCTTGCGGCATTGTTGCAACAGGTTGAAAAACTGCAATCGCAGGTAAAGACCGTGACGACCTCGGAAAATTCGAATGCTCGAGACGCAATTACACAGGCAATTCAAAAAATAGAAGACGCGCAGGATCAGATTGATGACGCCGAAGATGACGGCGACTCGGTTGAAAACGCAGAAGAGGACCTTTCGGATGCGAAGGATGATTTGTTTGATGCGATACTCGCGTATTTTGAAGGAGAATTTGACGATGCGATCGGAGCCGCTGAGGACGCGGGTAAGAGCGCCGATGACGCGCTTGTCGCGGCAGGGGGTGAAACGGAGGAAGATGAGGCGGACAGTCTTATTGATCGGGTTGATGATCTTATTGATAACGCGGAAGGTGAGATTGACGACGCGGAGGACGATGATAAGAGCGTTGATGAGGCATGGGATTTGCTTGATGAAGCTAAAGATACGCTGAAGAGCGCAAAAGACGCGTACCGGGCGGATGATTTTGAAGAGGCGATTGATCTCGCGCAGGACGCGGAAGATTTGGTTGACGACGCGATTGACGCGATAGGGGAGGATTCCCAAGAGGATGCGAAAGATGCCATCCGTGCGGCGGAAGACGCAATAGATGAAGCCGAAGACGCGATCGATGAAGCCGAAGACGACGGTGACGATGTGGACGAGGCACAGGAACTGCTTGAAGAGGCGCAAGACCTGCTTGCAGAAGCCGAAGAGGCGTACGACGATGGCGACTACGATGACGCGCAGGATTCAGCGGAAGACGCGCAAGAAGTCGCCGAGGATGCCATTGACGCGTTATAAAAAATAGGACTTGACTTTCTACAAAGAGCATGCTACAATTGGCATGCTCTTTAACATAAAAAATAAAAGGAAAGGATACATATGTTTAACGTAATGCGGGGAGCTATGCTTAAAAAAGAGTTTTTTGTATTATGTACAGATAACTCACTCTACCGCATGATTGACCGTGTGGATTCCAGTTCGCGGCCGATTGTTGAATTGGCTGCTCATGGTTCCGATACAGCGCATTTGCCGATTGGCACCCGTTTGAGCGGGGGTATGTATGTCTGTGTAACGGCAGACGGAATACTTCTTGAGGAGAAAACCTCTCCTCTTGCCGCGCTTTTTACGGAAAGCTCAAAGGCGGTGCACGCTTGGGTCCAGGGATTCGAGCATAAACCGGATCCAATTGATATGCGATGGCAATACGACACCGCGATCACGCTGGAATCAATACAAGGAAAGGATCTATATGTAATCTTCGAAAAGCTTCGTGAGATGTTTTTTGAAGAGAAAAGTTACGTGTATTAAAAAGGGCATATCCCGTCTTATGAGGCGGGATTTTTTATTTCAAATTCTCAATTAATGCGATTTCGAAGGGGGCGATAGGGAAGGGATTGTAGCGCATATAGGTGTACGCTTGGATGAGAGATTTTATAACTTTAATCAGAAACTCGGGATCTGCTTTCAGGGCGTGTTGTTTTATTTCCTGCAATTCTGAGTGGGCGATATCGCGGCTGAATAGTTCCTCAAGCTTCGGATTGAGTTTGAGTGACAGCACCCGGCGCAGGTATTCGGTGATGTCTTTGTTGAATTGGAATACGTTGTGTCCGCCGGTGTGGATTTCGTGCAGGAACTCAAGCGCGTTTTCAAGATTTTTTTCTATAATAAGTCCCGACATATGGGAAGTTTTTTTGAAGTCAACTTTGCCCAACACTTGCTCTACGTGGCCGGTCGATACACTGCCCTTCATTGAGCTTATTTGGTCAAGGAGCGATTCGGCGTCACGTACGCCGCCGTCCGCGGCATGGGCAATGAGTTCAAGAGCTTCAGGTTCAAATGTTATTTTTTCAGCCTCGCATATTTTTTTAAGTTTTGTCGCTATTTCTTGCAGGGTGAGCCGGCGGAAGTGATACCGCTGGGTGCGTGAGATAATAGTAGCAGGGAGTTTTTCGTATTCGGTGGTGGCGAGAATAAATACCGCGTGCGCGGGAGGTTCTTCCAGGGTTTTGAGCAGTGCGTTGAATGCCTGGGGAGTAAGCATATGCACCTCGTCTATAATGAGAACCTTATAGCGGAATATGGCCGGAAGTGTTTTGGTAAGTTCCTGCAGATTGCGGATTTCGTCTATGCCCCGGTTTGACGCCGCGTCTATTTCGATAACGTCGAGTGCCTGATTGTTTTGTATCGCAAGGCAATGCGGGCATATGTTGCACGGCTCTCCGTTCTTCTGATTTTGGCAGTTTATTGCTTTAGCGACGATGCGGGCAATAGTAGTTTTGCCTGTTCCACGGGGCCCATACAAAAGATAGGCGTGCGCGATTTTATCCTGTTTCAAGGCGCTTGCAAGCACGCCAGTCACCGACTCCTGCCCGATGATGTCAGCAAGCGTTTGGGGGCGGTATTTTCTGTATATAGCGATGGACATGCCCCTAGTATACATCTATACTTAGCCGTATGTATAGTATCTCGCTTGAGAATTTTTCCGGGCCGTTGGAAAAATTATTGGAGCTGATTGAACAGAAAAAAATGAATATCACGTCCATCAGCTTGGCGGCTGTAACGGCCGATTTTGTGGCGTATGCGAAAAAAATGAGTTCCGAGGCTCAGCCTCCGAAAACCGAGGTCGAGCCTCGGAACACCGATTATAGGGAATTTGCGCGGCTCGTATCAGATTTTTTGGTGGTTGCGACGCAACTGCTGTTTATCAAATCTCGAGCCATTCTGCCCCAGCTGGAATTGCCTCAGGATGAAGAGGAAAATATGTTCGATTTGGAAAAGCAGTTGCGGGTGTACAGCGCGCTCAAGCCGATATTCGCGGAGTTGAAGAAATTCTGGATGGAGTCGGACCAGTCGTTTTCGCGAGAGTATCTCAAAACCACCGTGCCGGTGTTTTACCCTCCGGGTGGACTTGCACAGGAGGACATTCGGCAGTCGTTTGAACGGGCGACGGCGGTTATTACGACGCTGGTCAAAGAGGAGCAGAAAATGGAACGGCAGCTCGTGACGTTGGAAGAGAAAATCAAAGAGTTGTCCGAGTCAGTACTCCAAGGATCACAGCGGTTTTCATCCTTGGCAGGGGAGCAAACAAAGCACGAGGTAATTGTGCTGTTTTTGGCATTGCTGCATTTATTGCGAGATCGGAAAGTGCAGGCAACGCAGGATGGGCAATTTGGTGATATTTTGGTATACTGAAATATATGAGTGACGTAGAAAAAGTTGCGGCCGTGGAGGCGTTGTTATTCTTGTACGGAGAGGCCCTATCTGCCGAGAAAATGGGGTCATTTTTAAAAATTTCCACCCAGGCGGCTATGGAGGCGTGTTCGGCGCTTGCACAGCAGTGTGCGGACGAGCACCGCGGCCTGCAGGTTGTCGAAAAAAACGGATTGTATCAGCTCGTGACCAAGCCGCAGTTCGGCGCATTTTTGGAAGAATTCGTGAAAGAGAGCCTGAAAGAAGAGCTTACGTCCGCTGCGCTGGAGACGCTGTCCTTAGTCGCGTACTTTGGACCGGTGACGCGTGCGCATATCGATTTCGTACGAGGAGTGAATTCGTCGTTTACGCTGCGGAATCTTCTGATGCGCGGACTTATTGAACGCAAGATGGAAAAGGGGAATATGTACGCGTACGAGGTGACGTTCGATTTTTTGAAACAGCTCGGTATCGGGAAAGCATCCGAGTTGCCGAAGTATGAGGAATACCAAAAACTTAGGGGTCAGTTAATGAGTGGTCAGGGGTTAGAAGCGAATGTTAAATAAAACACATTAATCCCTAATCCCTAAACCCTTTTCACTTTTTTATGCGTTATCAAACTTTACTTCTTATTGTTGTCATATTGGTATCGGTGACCGCCGTGAAGGGGTTCGGGGTTTTTGCGAATGAAGAGCGGACCGAAGTGCTTAGTGTTGCTGAGCTAACGCAGGCTATGCCCGCTTCCGAAAAAGTTCCGTCACGGTCCCCGGTACTACTTGAATCAAGCTTGCCCGCGCAGGCGGGCTATGCGGAGGAACAGGTTCGCGTGCGGCCGGTGCATAGTTCGGATGATTCGTGCTCCGCGGTACGCGCGAGCATTGCGTATGTGCGGGATATGGAAAGTGGAGCGCTCGTGTACAATCGCAATATTTCGCAGCGCTGGCCAATCGCGTCCATCACCAAACTTATGAGTGCGGTTATCGCGATCGAGCAGTTTGACACCAAAGAGCCGGTGACTATTACCGCCGCGCACGTTGAACGCACTGAAGGCTTCAGCACATTTTCACCAGGCACGACGCTTACGGCAAACGATATGGTTCGGGCGCTTTTGATCGCGTCAAGCAACGACGCGGCATTCGCCCTTGCGGATCACATGGGCGAGGAGGAATTTATCGGGCGCATGCAGGCAAAAGCCCAGGAGCTTGGGATGAATCAAACTTCGTTTTACGAACCTTCGGGATTGTCGTTTCTGAATCAGTCGACCGCTTCGGATTTGTATCTTTTAATGCGTTATATACACCATACGCATCCCTATCTGCTTGATTCCACTCGTCAGAAAACCGTGACGGTCTGGGACAGCGGGCAGGGGAAACAAAAAACCGTTGCGAATATCAATCAGTTCGCCGGTAGGAGTGATTTTTTGGGAGGAAAGACGGGATTTATTGATCAATCGGGCGGCAATCTGGTGGCGATGTTCAAAGCGGATGGGAAGCAACTTTTTGCGGCGGTTTTGGGAAGTGCCGACCGGTTTGGGGAAATTGAAACATTATTAAACTGTATGAGTGAATAAACTGTCATGCTTTCGCTCCATATTATCCGCATCCTCATATTGACCGGCATTTCGTTTTTTGTCGCGCTGATTTTAACTCCCTTTGTGACCCGATTTTTGTATCGCATAAAGGCAGGCAAGCAGATCGGGCGGGAGGGGAGTGCGCCGGTGTTTTTCAGTCTGCACCAGAAAAAAGCCGGTACGCCCACCATGGGCGGACTTATCATATGGATTACGGTTGTCGGGCTTTCGATTATTTTCTTTCTGCTTGGCGTCGTGTTCGACGGCATGTGGTCGTATCTGAATTTCGTGGATCGTGCGGAGACGTATCTGCCGATTATTGCCATGCTTATTGCGGCGCTATTGGGGCTTGCGGATGACGTGCTTGCCAATCTGAAAAAGGGAACCAATGCGGGTGGAGGAGTGCCGGTCAAATTCAAACTGCTTTTATATCTTTTGATCGGGTTTGTCGGCGCGTATTGGTTTTACTACAAGCTTGGCTGGACCGTGTTTTCGATTCCGTTTGTGGGGACGCTTGAGATACAGGGCTGGTACATACCAATATTCATATTCGTCATCGCCGCGACCGCGTTTTCCGCGAACGAAACCGACGGACTGGACGGGCTTCTGGGGGGAACATCGCTTTTCACCTTCGCATCGCTCGCGGTGGTGGCGTTTGTGCTCGGGCGTTACGACCTCGCCGCGTTTTCATGCGTGGTAATCGGGGCGCTCTTGGCATTTTTGTGGTTCAATATTTATCCGGCACGGTTTTTTATGGGGGATACCGGTTCAATGGCGCTTGGCATTACCATGGGTGTGATCGCGCTTCTGACCAATACGGCGCTTTTTCTCCCGTTTTTTGCTCCAATCCTTGTGCTCGAATCCGCAAGCGTAATCATACAGATGATATCCAAAAAGATTTTTAAAAAGAAAATTTTTATATCCACTCCTATACACCATCATTTTGAAGCGCTCGGCTGGCCGGAGTCGCGGGTGACCATGCGGTTTTGGATTATTGCGGCGATTTCAAACGGCATAGGATTGGTGCTCTTTTTCTTGTCACGCATCATTGTGCAATGACGACGCTAATAAAAAACGTACAGGTAGTGGATGGGTCCGGGCAATCTCCCGTGAAAGCCGATGTACTTGTGCGGGACCGGTACATTGCCGCGGTAGGCAGCTTTCCGTCGTTCAAGGCGGATGATGTGCTGTTTGGCAACGAGCAGTATCTTTCGTCTGGTTTTGTAGATATGAACGCAAGTTCGGATCGGACCCTTGCTCTTTTTTCCGAGCCCACGTTCGGAGATTTTTTAAAGCAGGGGGTTACGAGCGTACTGATGGGCCAATGTGGGTTTTCGCTGGCTCCGTCCGTGTACGGCTCGTTGCATACGCACCAATCGCGCGACAGCAAGCATGTGGCAAACAGCAATTGGAGGACATTTGGGGAGTTTTTGGATACGCTTTCGAAAAACTGGGCATTTGGCGCAAACATCGGATCGCTCGCCGGACACCGGGTCATGCGGGAAGACATCGTGCACGACCCGTCGAAGTTCAGGAAGCTCTCGGCGGGGGAGCTGCGCGTATTTCGCCATCTGCTATTGCGTACGCTTGAGGAGGGGTCGTTTGGGTTTTCATCGGGACTTGGGTACGTGCCTTATACGCAAACGCCCTACCATGAAATGCGGGCCCTCGCGGATGTGGTGGCGCAACATAAAGGCCTCTATGCCGTCCATATGCGCAATGAAACCGACGGTCTGCTCGACTCGGTCAAGGAGGTTGTGAAGCTAGCGCAGGATGTATCGGTTCGGACGATCATCAGCCATTTGCGGCCCTTTGTGGGTTACGAGCAGGAGTTTGAACAGGCGTTGGAGCTTCTTGCGCGAAAGTTTTCCAAAGCGCACGTGTATTTTGATATGAATCCGTTCCCATACAGCGCGGTGCGCGCGGATGCATTCTTGCCAAGGCGCATGCAGGACATGGATATCGAGGCCGCGCTTTCATATCTTCGCGACCCGGCTTCTGAAAAGAATCTACTGCAGGAACTTCCGCTTGTTGACGCGCGGGACGCGATGGTCTTCCGTGCTCCCGATATGCCGTTCTTGCGGGGGGTATCGCTGTTCGACTTTGCGCAAAATCGTCATGTGAGTTCAAAGAAGGCGCTTTTAGAATTTATGCGCGCCACGAAGCTGCGGGGTGTGCTGTTTTACAAAAATCTGAACCCCAACTACATAGCAAAGGGGCTTTTATCATCACAGTCGCTTGTTTCGACCAACAGCTCTCATGCAACCGATGTCGCGGCATTTCGCCCCAAGCGAGCCACCGATACGTTTCCTGAATTCTTGCGCATCGCGGACCGTGCCGGTATGCCGATCGAAAAAGCGGTCGCAAAGATTACTTCCGTTCCCGCCTCTTTAGCAGGCATCGAAAAACGGGGAATGGTGGCTGCGGGATTTTACGCGGATTTGGTTCTATGCTCCAAAGATGGATCCATTTCAAACGTGTTTGTGAACGGTAGGCGGGCGGTTGCTGACGGCCAGTTCAAGCCCGCGGAAGCGACTTCCGGAAATGTATTATATAAGAGAAAGCCATGAGGTTTTTCGCAAAATTCGGACATGGCGCGGACACCACACTGCTTATTGTGGTGGTTGTGCTTATATTCGCGGGGTTTTTATTTTTGGCATCCGCTTCGTCGGATGTGGGGACGTTGCGCTACGGTGATGGCTACTTTTTTCTAAAAAATCAGATGCTCAAAGGGCTTCTGCCGGGCGTGGTGGGGTTTTTGTTCGGATATTTTTTCTATTACCGCAGATGGAAGCCGCTATCATTTGTGTTGCTTGCCGCGAACGTGATTCTGTTGATACTCGTATTTACACCTCTTGGCTATGCCGCGAAAGGAGCGAATAGATGGATAGATATAGGAGGGTTTTCGTTTCAGCCATCGGAATTCTTGAAAATTACGTTTATTCTCTATATCGCCAATTTGCTTTCAAGCGCGATTTTGAAAAAGCAGAAAAAAAGTTGGCAGACGTATTTTTTGTTTGCGGGCGTCACGCTTGCGGTCGGATTTTTGATATTCATTCAGCCGGCGACAACTATGGCGGTCATCGTACTTGGAGCGGGGGCTATTATTTATTTCCTGAACAGCGGGGGCTGGAAGCAGGTGCTTGCGAGTATTGGCATCGTAGCGGTTGTCGGGGGGCTTTTGCTTGCGGTAACGCCGTATCGGTTCTTGCGCGTGCTTCCATTCTGGAACGATATTGCTCAGGAAGTTGCGCCGGGGCTTGTCGTGGAGCAGGAAGAGGTAGATACGTTTCATGCGGATCAGTCGCTTCTGGCGATAGGCATGGGAGGCATAAGCGGCGTGGGATTCGGGCAGTCCACGACCAAATACAGCCTACTGCCCGAACCGATGGGGGATTCCATATTTTCGGTCATCGCGGAGGAATTCGGATTCGTGGGCTCGTTCATTTTGATTGTTTTGTATGTCGTGCTGTTCTGGCGGATGACCGATATTATGCAGCGGTGCACCGATGACTTCGCGCGGCTGACCGTGCTTGGGTTTGCGGCGGTCATTTCGATCCAGACCATCATACATATCGCCGCTAATGCGGCGTTGTTTCCCTATACCGGCGTGCCGTTGCCGTTTATTAGCTACGGAGGCACCGCACTCGCGGTGATGCTCACCATGATGGGCATCACACTCAATATCTCGCGGCATACATCCCGACTCAAGACAATGTAGCCAAGAAACCCGACATACTTCTTCACGATACGGCGTATTCGCCTTCCGCCAACTGGCGGAGGCGAATCGCCTCTACCTCGCGCCAGCCGCGCTCCGGGAGTCGTTCAGAAGCATGCGGGTTTCTTCACTTGCATTAGATGTTTCGCGATTACGCCTTGTTCAACTCTTTCATCAGACTTTTTGGTTAGAATTTTCCGATAGGAAAATTCTAACCAATAAAAAGGAGCGTTTCCGCTCCTGAATCTTTTAATTTATTTTCTTCCAATACCAAACCCCATAGTCCTGAAGGTTTCTTTTAGCATCGTAAATACTTCGTTTAAACACACTTCGGGCATGATATCAAAATCAATCGTTTTATTAAGGAGATTTCCGGTCGCAATTGCTCTTTGTTCATATCGAAGTTTTTTCTTTTCTTCTCCAATTGGATTGAAATTTATGCAGAAATGAGCACGTTCCCCTTGTGTGATAAATCTGTTACACCATATCCACCCTTTTTCTTTAAACCCTGGTATCTGTTCTGCTTTTACACTAACGAAGTTTGAAAAAGAATTAAAAAAAGATTCAAAAATTTCCGCTTCTTTTAAAAGTAAATTAATGTTTCCGGAAATATCTTCCAAAATTCTGCCCAAAAATTTACCATTGTAGATGATGGGATGGTTGTTTTCCATATTTTCTCCTATTAAGTTGTTGGTTCCTGTCTTCAATACTACATATACTTACTTCACTGTCAATAGTATGAGGTTTCGGGGGAGGAAATGAATGCTATACTGAGAGTATCTGAGGTTCGGCCTCCCCAGACCGAAGCAAAACCTCCGATTCTTTATTTTATGTCTAACGAACTACGGATTGCATTTACCGGAGGGGGAACGGGGGGGCATGTGTACCCTCTATTTGCGGTAGCCGATGAGGTGCGCCACATACTTGATCCGCATTTTACCGCGCGCCCATACAAGCTTTTTTATTTCGGCGACACTGGCTCGTACAGGCAGGAGTTTGTTAGCCGCTCGATTAAGGTGGTGCATATAGGCGCGAGCAAGTTTCGCAGATATATGTCGGTGCTGAACATTGTGGATGCAATCAAATTTCCGTTTGTGCTCGTGCAGGCGGTTAGTAAGTTTTTTTTCGTTATGCCGGACGCGCTGTTTTCCAAGGGGGGGACGGGCGCGTTTCCGGTTGTTTTTGCGGCGTGGCTGTTTCGCGTGCCGGTTCTTATACACGAGTCCGATACGGTACCGGGCCTTACGAACTCGCTTTCGGCCAAATTTTCGACCCGCGTAGCGGTTGCGTTCGAAAAATCAGCCGAGTCATTTTCGGGCAAGAAGGTCGCGGTAGTGGGCAATCCGATACGCGCGGATCTTATTCGGGGGAGTGAAGACGGTGATCTTTCGGTGGAGCAGGCGAAGCGAGTGCTCGGATTTGATCCAAAGTTTCCGCTCGTATTGATTATGGGCGGTTCACAGGGATCGCGGCGCGTGAATGATTTTATACTGGATAATGCGCAAGGCCTTGTTCGGAAATATCAGGTATTGCATCAAACAGGCGCGGACAATTTCGAGTCTTGTAAGCATGAATTGAATCTTGCGTTGGAGGAATGCATGCCTGAAGAGAAACAGCGGTACAAGATCGCACCGTTTTTAAAAAAAGAGATGAAACAGGCGTATGAGGCGTGCGATGTGATCGTTTCCCGCGCGGGAAGCGGAGCTATTTTTGAAGCGGCGTACTTTGCAAAGCCGTCGGTACTCATTCCGCTTCCGGAAGCCGGGCGGAACCACCAGTACTATAACGCATTCGAATATGCGAGCAGGGGAGCGGCCGCGGTCATTGAGGAGGAAAACCTTAAACCCGCGCTTTTCTTTGACCAAGTGGACCGGATTTTAAGCAAAAAGGAAACATATACCTCAATGAGCGAAGCGGCACGGTCGTTCCAGACGCCGCATGCGGCGGCGATGATTGCCGATGAAGTTGTGCGGCTGGCAGTGGAGTAGCACTCAAAAACCCCCGCGCGTACGGTTATACACTCCATTCAACTCGGGAGTTTTGCGTGCTCGCAAACTCCCTGCACTCGGACCAGCCGTCCTGCGCGCGGTTTCATTCTGTGTATACCGTACGCCCTCAAAGGCAATCCAAAAGTATGTGATTTTTTCACTTTTTCGCGAGATTTGCATTCTGCTGTTCGCATGATTGGCATTAGCTTTCCTGTTGTATTTTTGGGAGTTGTGTGTAGTATAGTAGTAGAAGTTTGACATTGAGCGAACAGGCCCCTTTGGCGCCGAGTGATGAGGATTAGCGATCATGTGTGAAAGTGCCAAAGGTGTTATTACGGGCCCTCCGCTAGCTGGCGGATAGGGCCTTTTTTACATTTGGGTGAAATGGTGCTAAAATGCCACTACATGGCTTCAGAACAGCCTATTCGAGTGCGCATAGCGCCGTCTCCAACCGGCTATTTGCATTTGGGGACGGTTCGTACTGCGCTGTATAACTACCTTTTCGCTAAAAAAGAGAAGGGGGCTTTTGTATTGCGGATCGAGGACACGGATCAGAGCAGGTCCCTGCCATTGTATGAGCAGGACATTCTTGAGGGCTTACAGGCACTCGGACTGACGTGGGATGAGGGTCCGGACATAGGCGGCTCACACGGGCCTTACCGTCAGAGCGAACGAACCAAGCAGTACACGGAGCGCCTGCAGGCGCTTGTGCGGGGGGGGAAAGCATACAAATGTTTTTGCACGAAAGAACAGCTTGATGAGGAACGTAAAGGCATGATTGCCGCTGGCCTTGCCCCCAAATACAGCGGCACCTGCAGGAATCTGACCGCTGAACAGGTCGCACAATATGAAAAAGACGGCAAGGAAAGCGTGCTGCGCATAAAAGTTCCGCTGGATTACGAAGTAGAATTCAGCGATCTTATCCGAGGCAAGATCAGCATCAATTCATCCACGATAGGGGACTTTATTATCGCCAAGGACGAGACCTCTCCCTTGTATAATTTCGCGGTTGTGGTTGACGACGCGGATATGCGCATCTCACATGTGATTCGGGGAGAGGACCATATATCCAATACGCCCAAGCAGATACTCATCCAGCAGGCACTTGGATTTCCGGAGGTTGTATATGCCCACCTGCCGCTTATTCTTTCGCCTGACAGGAGCAAACTTTCGAAGCGTTCGCTTGAGACGGCGTTTATCGAGTATCTGAAAGACGGGTACCTTCCCGAGGCGTTGCTGAATTTTATTGTGCTTCTCGGATGGCATCCGGAGGGCGACGAAGAACTGCTTACGCTTGAAGAGATGATTCAAAGGTTTTCGATCAAACGTGTGCAGAAGGCGGGGGCGGTGTTCAATATGGAAAAACTGGACTGGTTTAATGCGCAGTACATCAGGCGTTTGTCTGAGCAGGAGCTTGTGAAGCGGATGGAAGGATTTGTCCCGGAGGCGTGGCTTGCGCGGCCTGAGGTGCTTACGAAAGCGCTGATCATCGAGCGGGAGCGTATCCAGAAACTTTCCGATTTCCGCGAGAATGCCGGGTTTTTCTTTGAAATAGGGGAGTACGAGACGGATCTTCTGCGCTGGCAGGATATGCCGCTTGAGAAAGTTGCTTTGCATATGCGGCATGTGCGCGAACTCGTAGCAGCGGGAAAAGATGGCGATATTATGCCCTATGCCGAGCAGGAGGGCAGGGGAGAGGTCCTCTGGCCTCTTCGGGTTGCGCTGTCGGGGCTTCGCAATTCTCCGGGTCCATTTGAAATAATGTATGTTTTGGGCAAAAATGAATCGTTGAAGCGGATAGATGCCGCGATTCAGAAAATTATTGATGGACAAGATCATACGTAAAGCGGCTGTATATATTATCGGATGCGGACTTCTTGCGTCTGCTGTTTTTGTATCCGCACAAAGCGTGGATGACGAAAAGCGCGCCGCGCTTGAACAAAAAAACCAGGAATTGCAGCAGATCCAGCTACAGGTGCGGGAACAGCAGAAGAAGCTACAGGAAACACAGGCGCAATCCCGGACACTGAATACCGAAGTGCAGACTATTAATGCGTCCATTAAAACAATTGATTTAGGCATTAAATCAAGCGAGGTGCTGATTGATAAGCTGGAGATCGAAGAAGAGGTGCTTGGTTCCGATATTTCGGTTGCCGAGCGTGATATTCATATGCAAGAACAGGCGGTGACTGATATTTTGCGACAGATGCAATCGGCGGATACCGAGACGATGCTGTACGTGCTTCTCAAGTATGCAACCCTCTCCGAGGGGATTGTCTATGCCCAGTCGCTTGTCGACTTGAACCAAAGCTTGCTGGTGACTATTGATGATCTGCAGGCGTCAAAAAATAAGCTTGAAGGAGCATTGCAAAAAACCTCGCAGACGAAACAGGCCAAGGAAGTCGAATACGACAATCTGCAGAATAAAAAAGTGATCGCGAGTGATCTTCGCGAGGAAAAAAAGACTGTGTTGACGCAGACCAAGCAAAAAGAAAGCGTGTATCAGCAGGAATTGAAAGAGCTTGAAAAAAAACAGCTTGAGATTGCCCTTGAGATTGAAAAAATAGAAGCACAGCTTCGCGGTCAGATAGATACGGGTGCCTTGCCGCAGAGTATACCGGGTATTCTGCTTGTTCCGGTGGCGGGACCGGTCACACAAGAACATGGCGCAACAAGTTTTGCGCGATACGCGTATAAGGGAAAGTGGCACAATGGTCTGGATTTCGGAGTTCCAGTCGGAACCCCGGTATTTGCGGCTGAAGATGGAGTGGTCGTGAGCGTCGCAAACCAGGATGCGTACTGTCCGAAAGGTGCCTATGGCAAATATGTTGCTATCAGGCATACCATAGGACTGACGACGCTATATGCTCATCTGTCTTTACAAAACGTTTCTGAAAGCCAACAAGTGAAGCGTGGCGACGTGATCGGGTACGTTGGCAAGACCGGATATGCCACAGGGGCGCATCTGCACTTCAGCGTATATGATTCCAGCACTTTCCGCATAGACGGTAGTGCTTCATGTGGTCCAAAGATGCCCTTTGGTGGAGACTTGAATCCAAGACAATATCTGTCATTATAATAGTATGGATTTTTTATCATTGCTTTTTGAGCCTGTAAAACGATGGCTCATTGAGCAGGGTGCGTGGGATACGCTCGTCGAGTTCTGGGATGCAATTTCGCGCCTATTTGAACGGCTTACGCAGTGGCTTGGCGTGGAAGCGCCCGAGGGCGGCGTTATGGAGTTTTTGTTCGGGCTTCTGAAGCTGTCGTTTAATATACTCGTGACTATCGTCAAAGTTCTTATTGACGCGATCAACTGGGTTATTGGATTGTTTTAAAAAGCGCGCAAAACGCATATTGTGCGACATATTATATGTCAAAACATAACCATAAAACTGCACTCCCCTACACCAGCTTGAGCACTGTATAAAGTTCAATAGCTTCGCAACACTTCCATCGGTGTTTGCATCCCCAATGACATATGGGGACGTTCATAATTGTAGTACCGGATAAACTCCGGTATTTCTTTTTGATAGACGGAAAGTCTTCGTGGAATATGGCACAGACACTCATCCTGTATGGTCCGGTTGAATCGTTCCAGATGCGCATTGTCGGTTGGCGTTCGGACTCTGCTGTGCCGATGCTCCATTCCCATTTCAATGGCTTTCTTCTTGAAATACTTTGAAAATTCACTCCCATGGTCTGATTGGATGGTTGCAAACACAAAGGGAGAAGCATGCTGTGCATGCTTGAGTATCAACGCGCTTCTGCCTGCCCGTACATACAGGGAGGGTTCCGCGTATGCCCATCTGCAGCAGACATCAAGGAGCGTGTAGATGTATATACGATCTTCAGGGGCTCCATCCATAATCGTATCAATCTGCACCAATTTTCCTGGAGATTCTGGTACTGGACGGGGTGTGTAGTGGTGCCACTTTTTCCATGGGGAGGGATAGGTCAGATGATTCCGCTTCAAGGTTTGCTTCACCGATGAGAGGGATACGATATATCCGTCTTTTTCAAGATGCCAGTGAATCACCTCCGCACACCTACGGTATTTCTCACGGTATGCGATGATTGTTTTTACGAGATCAACAGGCAACTCACGCGGATGGTGATGGGGGCGCGAAGAGAGGGTGGGGATCATGCATTTTCCATGAGAGGACATTCGTTTGACCCAGCGGGATACGGTACTTGGCTCGACGCCAAAAATGACGCGCGGTCATACGAATCGACCAACCGGAGCGTACCCTCAGAGCAGCTTGTCTGCGTACCTCCGGCATATGAGGATTTGAAATATAGGGCATATACATAGCTTTGCACACAGGGGTGTTGCGAAGCTATTGAACCATTACAAGCACTTGCGTTATATTTTTTAGTGTGTTATAAGAGATACCAGAACTTGAATAACTAAAAAGTAAAGAAAGAGAGAGTAACTTGAAAGCATTGTCAGACATACAAAAGGGATTAAAAAGTCCATACTTTTGCGGCTTTATTTCTCTATTTTGGTTCTTTGTTTCGTATGTTTTTATTTTTTCCCCCGGCTCCGACGATCCTGTCGATCCTCCCTATTATCGATTTGCCCTGTCAATTGCTAGCTCTTCTGTTATGATGTTGCTCGGCGTAGGTGCGGGTGGAGGTGCGTATGCGGCGCTCGCTTCGTGTATACTTTCAGCGGCGGTCTTATACGTGTGTGCCGCGTATAAACTAGGAGCATATACAGTTGCTTCAAGGATTGCCATTACTGGTCCTGGTTTATTCGGTATTTCACTGGTCCTAGCCATTATTTCGCTTGGATTAGTATTTCTACTTGCAAAGAGAGTCCAAAGATTCTCTTTTGATCTCTTTGTTAAGTACGGGCTTTCCATGGTTGGTATATGGCTCCTGCTGTCGTACTTGTACTTGATATTATAGGTCTCCCCGACTTTCTGTCGGGGCTTTTTTTCGCCTGAAACGAATGATATACTGCCGTGATATGCCCGACTATAAGTCGTCTCAAGAATTCATCGAATCGTACGGCTACGACATCAATGGCGCGTGGTACCCTCGTGTAACCAAGATCGTGGACATAAAAGCAAAGCCGGCGTTATACCGGTTTTACGCCGAACTTTCGAATTTCAACGAGGGTGAGCGAATCAAGGAACTTTCGGCATCTGAGGGAACTAAAGTGCACGAGGCGATTCAGTCGCTTTTGATTGGCGGCTCCCCTCTTTTAACCGATGATATTATTCCCTCGATACGTGCATTTGAAAAATTCCAAGCCAAAACGAATATTCGCATAGACAAAAATTTTGTCGAATATCGGCTTGCGAACCACGAAGAGCGGTATGCCGGCACCATGGATGCGCTTGCCTATATTGACGGCAAATGCGGGGTTTTGGACATTAAGACGTCCCAGTCGATTTATCGCGACTACAATCTGCAGACAGCGGCATATATGGCCGCGTTGCAAAAAGACTTCCCTTCCGTTTCGACCCGTTGGATATTGCGTGTGGATCAGTATCAAACCTGTCCGAAGTGCGGCGCAACCAGGCGTACGAAGGGCGGTCGTGAAAAAATACGGATTCCATTTGGCAATGGTAATTACTATAGGGCAAAAATGTGTGTGCATGAGTGGCCATCCCCTGTTGGCCATATTGAATTACAGGAGTTTCCGCAATGGAAGGCGGATTATAAGGCGTTTCTAGGCGCGAAGCATCTCTGGGAGTGGGAACACGCAGATGTATTACATAAAATAGGGTATTTAATGTAATACCATAATTTATAATTAAAAATTTATAATTCCACTTGTTATTGACAAGTGGTTATCTCTATCGGTGTCCGCTCCCCTTCTTTGCCAAACAAAAACCCGATGCTGAATGCGAGGCATACTATAAGGAATGAAATAACGACAAGTGCGATTGTTTTTATTTTTTGGCGAGTAACAACCATGGTTGAGTAATGAGTTGTGGGTAGTGAGAAAACATTGACTTTCTGTTTGTGTATGTAGTATATTTCTGTTCAGTGAGAATGTAAAGTCTGATACTCACAACCCACTACACATAACTCACAACGCATTCTATGGCACATACGAAACAATTAGGATCCACGAAATTAGGGCGCGATTCCGCCGCAAAGCGGCTTGGCGTTAAGCGGCAGCATGGCCAGAAAGTAAAAGCGGGCGAGATTTTGGTTCGCCAGCGGGGCACGCGATACCTTCAGGGGGTGAATGTCCGCCGCTCGGGCGATGATACGCTGTATGCCGCGATCGCAGGCACGGTGCAGTTTTCTACCGCAAAAAAGAAGCTATTTAACGGAAAGAGCAGAACAGCGACAAGGGTTGCTGTAAGATAATTTGCCTTCTCTCATCTATTCAAGCTTGCCTCGGGAATCAGTTCGATCGTAATTTCTGTATCTAAGGAATCTGCTCCCCTTCCCAGCCGGATGGGGAGTTTTCTTTTGCCCATCTCCTTGATAGGTTTTGTTTTGATCTCAATATCTTCGGAATCTATGATCTGATTCTGGAGCTTGCAAAAATTCATAACGTGTTCTCGTATTGTTTCTTCATGCAATGAGCTGAATATCTCGCCTCCCTTTCCGACCGGTATCTGGAACTGAAATACGTGTTCCTGGAGTTTCGGCACCAGTGACTGCAATACCTCTTTTTTCTCTTCGCGGTTTTTTGCCTCTTTTTCTTTCCGTGCTTTCCATTCTTTTATAACCCGTTCATCGGCAAATACGGCCAGTTGTTTGTGGAATAAGGCGTTTTTGGCATATCCGCCAGATACATCCACGATATCCCCTTTTCTGCCCAGTTTTGGTATGTCTTGGAGCAATAAAATCTTCATTATTAGAAATTATTTAGCGAGTTGCGTTATATATCATCATTATTTCGGAAGTGGATAATGTTCTGTTATAGACTCGAGTTTCATCAATAGAACCGTAAAATGGTGAGGAACTATAACCGACAAGAAAATTTGTTAAAGCGGCCATATTGTCGGATGTTTGAATACCTATTGGATGTAATATACCATTAATATAAAGGATGCCAGTGCTTGAGTTACCATCATAAGCCAGTGCGATGTGAAACCATAAATTGGCTGATATGACTCCGCTTGAAGGAAAGTAATCTGAACCTGGTGGTAGATAAAGAAGATTATTTGCCGAATGTTGATATATATTAGTGAATAGGCCAATTGAATCTCCCTTGCTAGCGGCCATTTGAACAAAATTAAACCACCCCATTATTGTAGCCTCTCCATTTTGAGAAATTCCTAAATTTCCTGCACTCACATAATCATCACTCCCATCAAAACTCAAACATCCTCCAACCTTGCAATTAAAATTACTCTGCCACGTGGGTCCATTGGTGAGGGCACCCGTATTATTGTTTCCACTGCTATCATTTGCGGTCGTGCCACTTCCCTCATCAAACGGCCAGTAGCCGACAAGTCCACTATCAGAGAAGGGAGAAAGCGTTTTGTTCGAACCCGCTTCAAAGAGGGAAAAGGAATCGCCTCCATCGGTATCGGTCATAGCTCGTTGTTTTTCAGATTCCAGCACTGCCGTCACTTCAAAGCTTCCTCCCGGTATATACGTATAATACAGGCCTGTAGAGGTGGCATTGGTGGGATCAATGGGAAGGGTGGGTAGGCTGATGATGCCACTGCCCTGGGTAAAATCGATGGGTATCCAGCCCGATCCGTCTATATTGCGATAATTAGCTTCTGTACTGCAGGCATAGGTGTAGCCACTGGGAAGGGTGGGAAGGCCGAGATTAGCACACTGGGCATCACTATCGGGAATCGAGACATACACCCAGGTGCTGGTGCCGAGGGTGAGGTTTGCTACCTGTGTTTCAAGCAGCTGTATGGAGTCAGAGAGCGAGCTGAGTTCCTGTAGACGCTGGCTATCTCGGGCTTGGCGCAGAAGTTCTGCTGGATTGAGTATGACGACCACTGCGGCGGTTAATATTGCTAGTATACCGATCACGATAAGCAGCTCAATCAGAGTAAATGATTTATTTCCGAGGCTCAGCCTCCGAAAACTCCGAAGCTGAGCCTCGGGTATCGTTGTGTAGAGCCGTCGGAGCCATCGTCTGAACATATGGAAAGTATATCCCAACACCCAGTATTGTTCAATTGGTGTGGGGGTATAGCATACTGCCGTGCCGATAAAAGTGAATTACGGATTCTTTCCCGATCGGGGGAAAGTACGTAATTTGAATTTACGAAGTTCGACTTTGTACGGTGTACCATTCGAGTCGATCGCGCAGAATGGTATAGCTGTCTCTTAGAGCTTCTTTTTAAGCTCTTCTAGTGCGCGGTCAAGCCACGGATCCGGGTTGTTTTGCAGTTCTTCTTCGGTTGGTTGCTCAAGCGCGATGTCCGGCTCTATGCCGTTTTTATCTATGGTTGTGCCCTTCGGCGTTACCCAATGCGCGATAGTAACTTTAATAATTGAGTCGTCCAATAGCGGCACGAGCTCCTGTACGGTCCCTTTACCGAAACTTTTTTCTCCGACGATCGTCGCGTTGTTTTGCTCGCGTAGCGCTCCTGCAAGAATCTCGGATGCCGATGCCGATCCTTTATTGAGAAGAATGACGATCGGTACATCTTTCAAAGCGGCTGGTCCTCGGGATGTGAGTTTCTTGTTTTCCGATTCATCCTGAAATTCCTCTCGCACAATTACTCCCCCGCGTTCGATAAACCATCCTCCAATATACGTAGCCGCTTCCAGATATCCACCGGGATTGTTGCGCAGATCGAGCACTATGCCCTGCGCCCGCCGTCCCACGGTCTGTATGGCCGCCTGCCGGAATTGTGTAGGAGCTTTTTCGTAAAAATTATACAATCGGATATATGCGATCTTTCCATCGAGCATTTCATATTCGAGCGTTGGCAGTTCGATAATGTCGCGCGTGATGGGCGTTTTGATCTCCATGTTATCGCGCAGCAAAAGCAGGATGACCTGTGTTCCCCGCTCCCCGCGGATGCGTTCTACCGCCTGTTC
Source organism: Candidatus Wolfebacteria bacterium RIFCSPLOWO2_01_FULL_47_17b (assembly GCA_001793865.1). Taxonomy (GTDB): domain Bacteria; phylum Patescibacteriota; class Minisyncoccia; order UBA6257; family JAGOQP01; genus WO2-47-17b. The sequence continues at coordinate 2,957 of MGIS01000019.1, read as the reverse complement.
GACGGTGAGTCCGGCGGTTGATTCATTGTCTATCTCCAGTATCCGATCCCCTGCCTGTACACCCGCGCGATACGCGGGGGTATCTTTGAGCGGGGCAATAACAACAAGCTGTTCGTTTTCGTTGATTCCGATCTCGGCGCCGATGCCGCTGAATTCTCCGCTTATTTCTTCGGTGAATTCATTAGCGTCGCTAGGGGTCAGGAAATTTGTGTTTGGGTCTCCGAGCGCGTCCACCATGCCGCCGATTGCGCCGTAGAGCAGCGCCTGATTGTCATACGCCTTGTCTCTGGAGACAAATCGCTCTTTGATGACTTCCAATGCCTCCCAAAACGGCTTGAAATCAATGCCGTCTTTGGATACTTGGGGGTCCGCAACTCCTTCAACCACGATATGCTTTGTTTCCTGCGTGCCTTTCGTATATCCTGCCCAGTATACTCCCCCGATGATTGCAACGCAGGCGATAACGGCAAGAATGCTTAAGCCGAGCTTCTTCATATTCGAACTTTTCATCCCGTTAGAAATTTCACAAATGTGAATTAATAATAATTAATGCTAACTGCACCGACCGCTGTTTTTTGGCATTACATAGAATCCCCAATTTCTAACGGGATTCATATTTGTAGTATACTATATATGTGATAGACAGAGAATACCTCAAAACACTTGAAAAGCGTGTAAAATCGAATAGGATTGTGAAGGAATTCCAGGACACCGCTTTGATCATTGCCGAGCTTTTGGACGATACAAAACACACCGCTTTGTATATGAAATTGGCTAAGGAGCATCCCAAACAGGAGCTTTTGCGCATTGCGAAAGATGTTGCTGAGCGGCATGAGGTTTCCCACAAAGGTGCGTATTTCATGGGAATTTTAAAAGAGAGAGGATTTTTCCAGTCCAAATCCAATAATGCAAAACATACTTATAGAAAAAAAGCATAGCCGCGTATGGACCGTACATACCGTTGCGGAAGAAAAATTTTTACGCAAGAAAGTGGAAGAGTTCGAATACCCGCTGTATGAAAAAAAGGATATGAACGCGCTCGTGAAACATATGCGCAAGCTGATGGTTGCCTCACGCGGTATTGGGCTATCGGCGAATCAGATTGGGCTTTCGGTGCGGATGTTTATCGCTCAGCTTCCTGCCGATGACGGTAAGGGCTACAAAGGGAAATTTTATACGGTTGTAAATCCTCGAGTTGCATCGGCATCTTCAAAAAAAATAGCGGATGAGGAAGGGTGTTTAAGCATTCCGCATACGTACGGTACGGTCGATCGCGCCGAAAGTATCGTTCTTGAGGGGCTTGATAAACAGGGCCGATCGGTCCGGATAAAAGCCGAGGGCCTGCTTGCCCGCATATTTCAGCACGAGACGGATCATTTGAACGGGATATTGTTTACTGATAAAGCGAAAAATGTCTTCACCATCAAGCCAGAATAATTTTATCTTCTTCGGCTCCCCTCGGTTCGCGGAGATCGTCCTGCGGGGACTTTTGGACGCCGGACACGTTCCCGTCGCGGTTGTGTGCAATCCCGATTGTCCGGTTGGCAGAAAAGGCATCATTACTCCCCCGCCAGTAAAGCTGTTGGCCCAAAAACACGGTATCCCGGTCATTCAGACCACCGTCATTCCGGACTTGATCCGGAATCTAGATTCCCGCTTTCGCGGGAATGACAGGTTTTTTGGCATTGTTGCCGCCTATTCGCGAATATTGCCGGCTGAAGTCATTGCATTCTTTCCCAAGGGCATTATAGGCGTGCATCCCTCACTTTTGCCGAAATATAGGGGCGCAACGCCCATCCAGAGCGCCATATTGGCGGGTGAAGCCGAAACGGGAGTAACGTTGTACCTGATTGATGAAAAGATGGATCACGGGCCTATGTTGACGAATTCTGTATACCATATACCGAATGCCGCATCATATACAGAATTGGAGCAGGAATTGGCAAAAGCTGGGGCGGAATTGCTGGTGAAGACAATTACGGATTATCTACTAGATGGGAAAATCATCCCGCAGGAACAAGACCATAAAAAAGCGACATTCACCAAAAAATTCAAAACCGAGGATGGGCTTGTGGATTTGGGAAAAGATGATCCGATTAGCGTGTATCGAAAGATACGAGCGCTTTCGCATGAACCGGGTGTATTTGCGATAAAAAACGGCAAACGAGTAAAACTGCTCGATGCCGTTATGGAAAATGGAAGAAATATAATCATCACGAGAATTGTTGAGGAGGGAAAGAAACCAGAAGGTGTTAGGATTCTGGTGTAGTGGGTTCTTGATGCTGCACAAGCACGTGGTAGTCACGTATAGTCACTCTATCACCTTCAAAAAACTCTTCTTCTCGGACGCGCTTATGAACTAATACATCATTTTGCTTTGGCGTAACGTTATTTTTTGTCACTTCTTCTTGTTTCGCCGAGCATATGAGTATCTGTCCGTTTGAATCTTTAAGATTTTCGAGGACAAGCACTACATTAGACTTTGTTGTCTCACCTATGTATACGCTGTCCATAAGTCTATATTTTCCCAGCGGTATATCTTCCAACGTCGGTACAGATAAGAATTTCTGACTGACTTTACGTGCGTTGAAATAGCCGCGAATCATAAAAAGCGCATGGACGATGATTAGCGTGACGCCTATCACGAGAATCCGTGTTTTGAGTGCCATGCCGGGATATTCGTAATACATTCCTGTTAAAACAATCGCAATTACCGCCAATACATAGGCTATCTTGCTTGGCCACGCGTATAACGGCCCTTTTATTGAGTCCATGTTTCACACCTTCCTTATTTATGTATATAAAAACAACTGTCGCAGATTGTGCCATAAGGAAATGAATTTGTCCACCTTTTGTAATCATCGGATTTAGTTGAGCTCAGCACATTTTGGACATAGAATCGGCACACAAACCTATGTCCTATCAATCATTCACTACACAGCAGAAATGGTCGATTG
>MGIS01000018.1:6593-7149 GCA_001793865.1 Candidatus Wolfebacteria bacterium RIFCSPLOWO2_01_FULL_47_17b | reverse complement strand
CAAATTGTCCCACTTTTATTTTTATGTTGACGAGTTCCAGAACTTCGCTAACGAGACCTTCGCCGAGATTCTTTCAGAATCGCGTAAATATAAATTGAATCTCATCCTTACGAATCAATACATAGAACAGATGGAAGAGGAGGTGCGCGATGCAGTGTTTGGAAACGTCGGCACCACAGTCGCATTTCGCGTCGGTCCGTTTGACGCTGAAACTCTAGAGACCGTCTTTCTGCCGCGATTCACCAAAGAAGACCTTGGCAGTCTGGACAAGCGGCAAGTATATCTCTCGCTCATGATAGACGGAGTCGGGTCGGCGCCGTTTTCTGCGGTAACAATTCCGCCGATAGAGGCGCCGCCAATTTCATATAGGGAACAGGTCATTGCGGCGTCTCGCTCGCAATTCACCTCGCTTCGCGCGGGCGTGGAGAAGGTAATCATAGAAGAGCTCGCGGCGAGCGCCGCGTCAGAAGCGCCAGCGGACGCAAGAATGAAAAAAAAGTACGTCCCGATTCCTCCTCGCCCACCGATCGTGCGCCCTACGGAGCGGCAGGTAAGC
>MGIS01000018.1:0-6584 GCA_001793865.1 Candidatus Wolfebacteria bacterium RIFCSPLOWO2_01_FULL_47_17b | reverse complement strand
CGCCACAAAAAAGCGCGGGTGATTTAAAAACAATTCTACGCAATATGACCGCGAAAACCGCCGTTGAAAAAGAAAAAAAACAGACGGAACATCAACAGTCGCTCAAAGGTGCGCTCTCATCTGTTTTACAAAACAGCCAACAACCAACTCCCAACAAGCAACAGCCCAAACAACCTTTTGAAGTTTCTGAAGGTGACTTGCGAAAGGTTCTCAAGGGCGATATATAATAGCCATCATGCGCCTTGCCAGTCTGTTCGCTCTGGTGTTTCTCCTCCCGTCTTTTGTTAGTGCGGTTGAGTTGATAAATATCAATACTGCAGACGCGGCGCTTCTCGACACGTTGCCCGGAGTAGGGTCGGTGATTGCTGGACGCATCATCAGTTACCGGGAAGTAAACGGGCCGTTCGTTACGATAAAAGATATCCAGAAAGTAAGTGGTATCGGTTCTGGTAGTACCTATACAAAAATTGAACCGCTCATTACAGTCGGTGACACAAGCGCTTCCGATTCAGGCACAGATCAGACGGCGAGTTCAACTCCTATCAGCACCTCTTCTGATTCATCCACCACAACAACACCTTCTTCAAACAGCGGAGGACCGCCGGAATATGTTCCGATTCCGACATTGCACATCGTTACTGGCGGCGACAGAACGATATCCTCCGGCGCCGACACAGCTTTCACAGCTGTTGTGTATGATGGCAAGGGCAATAAGCGCGATAACGCGATGGTTACGTGGTCGTTCGGCGACGGAATGAAGAGAGTCGGCGCCAACGTATACCATCAATATTACGAACAGGGAGAATATTTGGCGATTGTCCGCGCCACAACACCAGATGGCGGCGATGCGTTTAAAGAGGTAACGGTAACTGTAAAGGATGCGAGTATAAAAATCGCGTCCGTATCCGTGCGAGGCATATCTCTCACAAACAACGGTTCGCGCACCCTTGATTTGTCGCTGTGGCGATTGTCAATGGGAGGAAAGGAATTTAAAATTCCGGAAGACACACAGATTCTCGCCGGCAGAACCACGCTTTTCCCTTCGCAGATAATTCAGCTCCCGCTGTCAGACACAGCCTCTCTCCTGTATCCGAGCGGAGAAGCGGCCGCGACGTACACGTCAGTTCAGGCAATGCAACCTTCAGCTCCAATAGTGAGTTATGAAAAGGTACAGACGGTCGAACCAATTATCAGCACGGCAAAGAACATTCAGACGTATGAGAATGCAGTAATTGCCCCCGCAGAGGCGACAGAACTCGCCGCCGCGGGGGCGGCATTGCCGGCCGTCGCATCTGTTGAACAACAGAAATCCGGTGGGCTCTTTAAGTCGCCTTGGTTCTACAGCCTGCTAGGCGTTATGGCTCTCGCCGGTGCAGCTTTCATATTCATATAATGACCAATCAAAAAATTATTTTAGTAACTGGCGGAACTTCTGGAATAGGCAGAGAAACTGTAAAAGGACTCGCATCAACGGGTGCAACAATTGTATTTACAGCTCGTGATATAAAAAAAGGTGAAGATACGAAAAGAGAAATAAGGAACGAAACCGGAAATAACAGTGTTGAGTACTTGATGTGCGACCTCGCCTCTTTTCCTTCAATTCGTGAATGTGTAGAAGAATTTAAAAAACGTTATCAAAGACTTGATGTTTTGATAAACAACGCTGGCGTTCTGTCGCAGGAGAGACAAGAGTCTATAGACGGCATTGAATTTAATTTTGCAGTTAATTATCTGGCGCCGTTCCTACTCACCAACCTGCTCCTACCTCTACTCAAACAAAGCGCTCCGTCGCGAATCGTAAACGTATCGTCGTCAATGCATATTGAAGGCAAAATTAATTTTGAAGATTTGGAGAGCAAGAAATCTTTTGACAAATACAAAGCGTATGCACAGTCAAAATTAGCATTGATTTTATTTACGAAAAAGTTGGCAAAGGAACTTAGTAACGACGAAGTGACGGTAAACGCACTTAATCCGGGAGTTGTCGGTACAGAAATGACGATGCAAAATGTGCGTACGTTGAATCCAATAGTCGCGTTCATTTACCGACGAACTCTAATTACCGCGACTAAAGGTGCTGAAACGAGCATCTATCTCGCAATTTCATCTGACGTTGCGAATATAAGTGGAAAGTATTTTGAGAATAAAAAAATTACCAAAACATCTCCACGCGCAGACGACGAAGAATCTGCGAACAAACTTTGGAACATTGCTACGGAAATGGTCGAATTGTAAAAAATCTATAGTGTGGTAGTGTATAGTTTGGTTCATTTGAGAGGAGTAAGTTATGTCAGCCGTCATTAATTGCAGTCCAACCAGTATTCTTCGCGTCGACGCCCGTTCGGTTCTGGTGGACTTCAAAAGTCCAGAGGAAGCCACAGAATTCGTGCAAGCACTACAGGACGCTAAACTTGCGAAATCTGATCCGGTGGAGCTCGGACGACACACTCGCAGATTTCTCGGCTACGATGAATTCGCAACTCAGTTTGTCGAGTAATACCAGGCCGGCAACCGCCGGCCTGTTTCTTTGGTTATAAATAGCAATTACCAGCGATTTTGATACAGTGAGACGAACATCATGAAAATTACCCAACCGGGTTTCTCCAAGGCGGCCGTTATTGATACAACAAAAAAGTACGGCGACAAAGACCAATACAGTTTATTTTCTGCCTCTAAAAAAGACCTAAAAAATGACTTGAAGCAAGCTAAAAAAAATAAGTATGAGGTCCGTTATGACTACGACCTGATTAAAGCGGCAGGCAAAAAACTTCCGTTCCGTTTTATCATCACGGATATCCCGCCGGGACACATCCAGCCGTTCCATACGCACCAGAATCTTCACGAGGTTACGATCGTGCTTAACGGCGATATCTGGTACATTGAGAACGAAAAACTTTCTGAAATTACATCAAATAGAAGCGAGTTAAAGAAAAAAGGAGTAAAGCTTTTTGTCGGCAATTTAGTCATTGATGATAAAATAAAGCGCCACACAGTCGCCAATTTTTCTCGCGCGTACGCTCGCATGATTACCATCCAATCAGCAAAAAAAGAAGGAACAGACCTCGTTCGTGATTGGTTTCATTCATAAGGTATGAAACGCATTCTTTTCTTTTCTTTAACCTACCACCCATTTATCGGTGGAGCGGAGGTAGCCATTAAGGAGGTGACAAGTCGCATCTCGCCGAACGAGTACGCCTTTGGCATGATCACGTTGCGCTTTGACAGCGCGTTGCCGAAGTTTGAGCATGTGGGGAATATAGACATTTTCCGTATTGGCTTTACGCGACATGGCGCGAAAATTGGTGATTTAAACAAGTTTCCGCTTGTCTTGAACAAATACCTTTATCCATTTTGGGCGCTCGTCAGAGCAGTTGTGCTACATCGCCACAAGCCGTATGACGCTGTCGCATCTGTGATGACGAGCTATGCGTCGTTCGCACCGCTCTTTTTTAAATGGTTCTTTCCAAAAGTGTCGTACATCATCCGCGCCGACGACGGCGATCCGATTGAATACCTGAAGAAACGAGTTGGCATATTCCGTCCGCTTTTTACGCGCGTGTTCACGAAAGCTGATTATGCTATCACCACCTCTTCATATCTTGAACGCTTTGTCCGATCTATGGGATACACAGGACCGCTCGCCATCGTGCCAAACGGCGTGAATTCTGCGCACTTCTCACAACAATATGCACCAGAGGAGCTGGATATACTCAAGAAGAAACTCGGCAAGAAAGAAGACGGAATGTATCTTGTCACCACATCAAGGCTCGTGAAAAAGAACGCATGCGACGACGTTATTCGCGCACTCCCATTCCTACCTGAGAATGTAAAATTTCTTGTTTTAGGAATTGGCCCGGATGAAGCGATGCTTCGCGCACTCGCGCACGAACTCGGCGTTGAAACGCGTGTGCGATTTCTCAATCAAATTGGACATACAGAGATGCCGAAGTATTTGAAAGTTTCTGACATCTTCATTCGCCCGTCGCGTTCGGAAGGATTCGGTATTTCGTTTATTGAAGCGATGGCGGCTGGGCTACCTGTCATCGCGACGCAAGAGGGCGGTATCGCGGATTTTCTCTTTGATGCGAAGAGGAATCCCAATAAGCCGACGACTGGCTGGGCGGTGGACCGCGACTCGCCGAAGCAAATTGCGGAGGCGGTTAAAGATATTCTGGCTAACCCAGAGCAGGTCGCGCGCGTGAAGGCAACGGCGAAGAAGATGGCAATTGAAAAGTACGATTGGAATCCCATCGCGAAGCAAATGCAGTTGATTTTCGTTCAAGTGTTTGGAAACCAGTAGAATGTATTTATGAAACTCGTCATTGCGACGCCACTGTACCCGCCCGAGATAGGCGGGCCGGCGACGTATGCGAAACTTCTTTTCGAGGGATTGCCTAAAAAGGGTATTGAAGTTGATTTGGTGAAGTTCAGTGATGTCCGACATCTACCAAAAATTATCCGACACTTCGTTTATTATCGTCGAGTATTAAAAGCCGCGCGAAATGCGGACGTAGTTCTCGCGCTAGATCCGGTTTCCGTCGGACTGCCGGCGATGAAAGCAGCACATAAAATCGGGAAACCGCTTGTCGTAAAGATAGTTGGCGATTACGCGTGGGAACAAGGGCAACAGAGGTTTGGCGTTACACAGGATCTAGATGAGTTCGTGAAGATGAAAAAAGTGCCGTTTCAGGTCCGCATACTTAGACGAGTTCAAATTCGCGTGGCGCGAAGCGCCACGCGAATCATCGTCCCGAGTGAATACCTAAAAAACGTAGTAATGATGTGGGGAATTTCAGAAGAAAAAATCCGTGTGATTTACAATAGTATCGAACTTCCCGCATACATACCGACACGTCAAAAAAATAACGAAGAGTTTCTTATCGTGTCAGCCGGCAGACGAGTTCCGTGGAAGGGTTTCGAAGCAATTGAGCGAATTGCGCGAGAACACGCAAACTGGCGCGTATTTATCGCCTCCGGGCTACCGCGTACCGAGGCACTCGGATGGATGAAATCAGCCAACGTCTTCGTATTAAATTCGCGCTATGAAGGATTCCCCCACATGCTTATTGAGGCGATGACTCTTTGTACGCCCGTTATCGCGACAGATACCGGAGGAAATAAGGAACTCGTCGTGCATGGAGAGACTGGTCTTCTCATATCGCCGGGAGACGACAATTCTCTTCGTGAGGCGCTTACAATCGTCGCAAACGATCCTTCCGCGGCCCGTGAGCGGGCTCTCGCTGCGCAAAAGCGCATGGATGATTTTTCGCTTCCGCGGATGCTCGATTCAACCGCGCGGCTTTTAAAATTGCTATGAAAGTCCTCTTTATCTCAAACGACCCTACTATATTTGTTGCCAATAGCGCCGCGCGCACGCGTATGCGCGCGTATGCTGAAGCGATAGGTGAACTACACATTCTTTCTTCGGCGAATGCAGATGCGATGGAAGAACAGGACGGAAATTTGTTTTTACATCCGATACACAGTTGGAAACTCTTTCGCGTCCGTGCGCTCGCGAAGCGAGCGCACGAGCTCATTCTGAAACACGGCATTGAAGTCGTATCTGCGCAGGACCCTTTTGAACACGGGCTCGCCGCGCTCCGCGCGGTAGCCAACATGCGAGCGAAGTTACATATTCAGGTGCACACCGACTTCCTCTCCCCGTGGTTTATAAAAAGCGATAATTGGAGAAGTCCGAGCGTGCGTATGCCTCTATTGAATCGTTGGCGTCGAAGAATCGCAGACGAAGTTCTGTCGAAAGCAGACGGTATTCGCGTTGTCTCGGAACATGTGAAGACGTCGCTTGTCGCGCGATATGGGAACAAAATAAAAGAACCATCAGTCATTCCGGTCGCGGTTAATGCGATAGTACCTGTGCCGGCACGTCTGCCAGAACATCAGTTCACCTTCGCACTCATCGCAGTCGGGCGTCTAGAGCCAGAGAAACGTGTTGAAGATATTCTCGCGACACTAAAACTCGTCGCTAAACAATATCCGATGGTGGGGCTTTTTATAGTCGGAGAGGGGAGCGAGCGTGGACGGCTGGAGAGGATGGCTCGCACCCTCGGCCTCGCGGACAGAGTTATATTTCTCGGGGAACGCTCGGATGCGCGAGCGCTCATGGCGAGCGCACAGGCGTTTATTCAGGCGAGTGCATACGAGGGTTACAGTCGTACGCTGGTTGAAGCGGCGCTCGCTAAAGTGCCCATCATCACAACCGATGTCGGCATTGTCGGCGAAGTCTTCAAAGGATACGATGATGTGCTTTCGGCGCCGGTCGCAGACCCGACTGCGCTCTCGCTCCACATCGTCGGGCTCATTGAAGACAACGCGGTGCGCCATCAGCTCCCCATTCACGCTGAAGCAGTAGCGCTTGTGCATCTCACCTCAGTCGGCGATATTCCGTCTCGTATAGCTCTTGACCTCTCGCAAACGCTAGGACACGAATGAAATTACTTATCTGCACGCAAACGGTTGATATCAATGACCCGATCCTCGGATTTTTTGTCCGTTGGATAGAAGAATTTTCAAAGCATTGCGAAAAAGTGACTGTTATTTGCTTGCGTAACGGCGAACGCACGGTA
>MGIS01000017.1 GCA_001793865.1 Candidatus Wolfebacteria bacterium RIFCSPLOWO2_01_FULL_47_17b | reverse complement strand
TTGATATTCGGTCTTATTACGAGCATTCTTGGCGCTGCCTTGATACTCACCGAATCCAGGGCTGCTTATATAAGTTTGTTGCTTGTGTTGCCAGTTACTTTTTTTGCTATGCGAGGTAGCGCATGGCGTCAAACTCTTGCGCGTACCATTGTGGTGTGCATAGGCACCATTCTTGTTGCCTCGTGGTTGTTTTCCGTAAAAGTGGGGTATATGAGTCTGCCGTTTCTGACAAAATATTCAGTTGGCGAGAGCGCAATTGACCTTGGCATTACTGGGCGCGCCGCGTACTGGCAAGGCGCATGGGATATGTTCCGCGCGCGGCCTTTATTTGGTTGGGGTGCGGGGACCTACGGCGTAGTGTATCCGCAGTTCCAACAAGGCGTGCTCCTTTACGCGAAATATCCGCACAATGCTTATCTTGAAATGCTTGCTGAGACAGGAATTATCGGAGCGCTTCCATTTTTCCTTCTTCTTGGGAGTATAGTAGGGGTTGGCATGATTGCTTTACGAAACTTTATGGTCCGCCAGGAGGGGCAGCTACGACTCCGCCTTGTCATTTTTTCAGGAATATTAGCCTCTCTTATTCATAACGGATTTGATATTGATTGGCATTTTGGGAGCATTGCGGTTATCTTTTGGATATTTTCCGGCTTATTATTCTCTAAAGCTTCCATGTCGAAGACACCAACGGCATGAGTACACGATTACAAAAAATTACATTTGGTTTTTGCGGAGGATTTCTCGTCCTTTATGGCAGTGTAGCGTTATATGCGGCATCTTCGGGCGTGACGCGGCCCCAGCTTCTTTTCGGGATGCTTGGCCACCGTTTTTTCGTCCAAGAACCTTGGGGATCAGTGGCGTGGTTTATAAAGGCGACGCGTTTTCATGATGAACAAAAGATCGATGCGGCTGAAGAGGCATTACACGAGGCCATACGGCTTGATCCGTATAATCATCCTGAATATTGGCTTAGACTTGGCCAGCTTCAGTTTGAGCAGAGGCGGCAAAAAGAAGCACTTGAAACCGTTACAAAAGTTCTTGGTTTATGGAATGAGGACGCGATTAACTATTTAATCCAACAAAAACGGGATATTTTGTCTCAGCTTTCTGGTGTCGAGCCGGAACGGATTCCCCGCACCCAAAGTGATGATCTTATTGAGCTTGCGCTTCTTAGGGCAGCGGTAGCCGAAACGCTCGGGGATAACACACAAGCACGGCTTTGGATAGGAAGGGCCTCATCTTGGCGCGCGGCTATCGACAAATGAGAATGAAATCTTATCTTTTATGATGTCTAGGCGAGATATTTATGCCAATAAGAGATATGAGTACTGACGCGCGATTTGAAAAAATATACATATCGCTTGTGTTAGGTTGTTTTGCAGCATTTGGAATATTATTCGCAATCGTTACGCCGTTTAATCAAGCGCCGGATGAAGCAGCACATGCCACGTATATTGTTTCTCTTGCGCGGACTCTTACCTTTCCAGACGCAACTCTTACTGCAGGATCGCGCTTTCGCAATAGAATTCAGGATCCAGAGGTTCATAACTTGAAGGCAGCACTAGTGGAGGAATTGCCATCATTTCATGAACAGCAGGAATACATACAAGATGACCGGGGTTTTTTTCAAGAATTCTATCAGCCCCCGCTCTACTATATGCTTGCGGCACCGGTATATGCATTAGGAGACAAGATTTTGGGGGAGGCATGGTATATTCCAGTTCGACTCCTTTCGCTTTTATGGGGATTACTTACAATCTTTCTCATTTATCTGATAGCAAAAAAAGTTTTTGGGGCAGGATTTCTTACTCTTATTATACCGACGCTTGCAGTGTCTTTCCCAATGGTAACTTATATTTCCGGCGTTATTAATAACGACAGCTTAACCAATTTTCTTGCTGCATTAATTGTTTTTCTTGGGCTCATCATCTTAAATGCTTCGAAAAATGACGTATCCCGCTATTCAGCTCTTGCCGGCTTTGTTATGGCACTTGCATATCTTACGAAAGGAAACTTATTGGCATTCATTGCAGTATTAGGGGTGGTGATAGCAGTTCGGATCCAAAATCTTCGAGTAGGCCTTCGTCCGTTACTGCTGGCGGTCAGTATATTTCTCGTAATGACAAGCCCATGGATTGCCCGCAACCTTTTCCTTTATCATGATGCCTTAGGATTTTCGCAAATTAGACCAGAATTTTTTCCTGAACAGCGCGCGACCGTATTGACCGTTGTTTCGGCAACTGATTGGGTAAAAGACGTTTTCCAAAGTTTTGTGGGAACATTCGGGCATCTTAATATTCCGCTTGATAGTGATATTTATTCATTTTTCAAAATACTTTTTGTACTGAGCGCTTTTGGTTTTTTTACCTACCTTATCCGTATGCGCGATGCTATGCATATACCTCGTAAGAGCTTTATGCTTCTTGGTGCAGTGCTCTTTTTTACACTTGTTGAGTTAGTTGTATTTAATTTGCGATTTTATCAGCCCCAGGGGCGTTATCTTTTTCCAGCGCTTACGAGTATTACACTATTTATAGGAGTCGGTTTGTTTGAGTTATTGCCGCCGCGTTTCCACGCAAGTCTGCTTTTGTCTTTATTTTTTACAGCACTTTTTACAAATATTGCTGGGCTTCTGAGCATCATTAGTTATACGCCCTAATTTTATCCAGCGGATGGCTTACATTTATGGAACCCCTTCTGCGGAAGTACCAGACATTTTCATAGATTCTTTGCCATGACTTGTATGGTGTGCGGCGGCATATTGAATGGGTACGAGAAATTTTCCTCGCCGTCACTTTTGCGTTGCTTATCGTGTGGAATGTTGTTTGCACAGCAGCGGCCTTCAAGAGTGGAACTTGAGCAGCTCTACACCAGAGATTACTTTAAGAGTGGTGACTATCAGAAACCAGGATACCTTGATTACCAATACGATGAGATGCTTATCAAGAAAAGCTTTGCGCGACGCCTTAAGGTTATCATGCGTTTTGTTGCCTCTGGTAAATTACTCGATGTGGGTTGCGCAACCGGCTTCTGCCTTGAGGTAGCACAAGAACTTGGCCTTGAGCCATATGGTGTCGAGCTTTCTTCTTTTGCGGCCTCATGCGCACAGGAGCGTTTTGGTACCCATGTTTTTTGCGGCGAATTACCTCAAGCTGATTTCCCACAAGAATGGTTTGATGTGATAACTGCGTGGGATTATATTGAACACGTGCCAGACCCAGTTGAAGCGATACAGCATATGCATGCATTGCTGCGTACTGGCGGTATTCTTGCGCTTACTACCCCCGATGCGTCCAGCATTGTGGCAAAACTCACGGGTGCTCGCTGGCTTGGCTTTAAGGAACAGGAACACCTTTGTTATTTTTCCAGAGAAAATCTTGCCTTTCTTCTAAAGCGAATCGGGTTTTCAGTGGTGTCTCTTGGTACTACAGGGAAATATGTAGATGGTGCGCTCATTATTGACCGCCTCGGCCATTATAATGCGCTACTCGGACGTCTTGGCCAAAGGCTTTTGCCGTCAACGATAAAAAAAGCTTCTTTTTATGTCAATCCGTTCGATATCGTATTTGTTATAGCCAAGAAAATAAATAATTAGCTAAAGGTTCTCCGGATGTTGCCTTGCGGGTATTTGTAGTTGGCGGTGGTTGTTCCGGCTATCAGTACGGTATGGCGCTTACGAATGAAGTTGACGAGGAAGACGTCGTGGTGGAGCAACACGGCGTGAAGCTTGTGGTTGACCAGGACAGCGCCTCGTTGCTTGAGGGCGCCGAGATTGCTTACTCAGAAGACATCATGAAAAGCGGTTTTACTATTCATAACCCCAACGCCGCAAAGTCTTGTGCCTGCGGTAGTTCTTTCCAGACCCAAGACGGTAGCGGGCACGCCAAACCCCGCCAACACTAATACTTATTCTCGGCCCCCAAGGGGTCGGTATTATTTTGATGGTACAATAAAATTATGTTCGTCAATTTTTTCACACGCCCTCCTTTTTCCATTAAAACCCGCATGGTTGGATACCTTCTTTTGCTTCTTGCGACAAGCGCGTGGAGCGTTGGGAATTTTGCGCTTTTTGTGCGGGGTCTCGTTATTGTTGCGGTGTATGTTCTCGCGGATGTTGGGTGGACCTTTTTGCGCAACCGAAAACTCTATGTGCCGAATTCTTCTTTTATATCCGGACTTATTATCGCACTTGTGCTTGCCCCACAGGCTTCTTTTTGGCTCGTGCTTACCGTGCCTTTTATCACAGTATTTTCAAAACAAGTGTTGCATATCGGTTTTCATCGGCACGTTTTTAACCCCGCAGTGTTGAGTCTTGTTCTTGCGTCATTCGTATTTACGCCAGCGGTATCATGGTGGGGCGTGTCCGGGGGTGGCATAGTGCTATGGCTTATAGCGGGTGCAGCCTTGATGATTATTACCGGGCAGAGGCGGTGGCATGAGGTTTTGCCGTTTTTTGTTTCATACCTTCTCGTTTCCCTTGCGTTTTTTGCGCGGTCCGGTGCGTCGTTTTCTGAATTATTGTCAATACTGAAAAATTTTGTGTGGGATGGGACGGTTCTTTTCTTTGCAAGCGTAATGCTGATTGAGCCGATGACGTCGCAGTTCCCGAAATTTTGGCACAGAGTCGTCTATGCGATTATGTCTGCAGCCGGTGCTATAGTTTTTGGTCACCTGAATATCGGGGGTTTGCGCGTTGACCCTTTGTTTGCGGGGCTTCTTGCATCTAACTTTGTTTCCTCACTATTATTTTTGCGGAAACGCGCGTAACCGTCACGTATACGACTAGCGGTACTGTGATATACTAAAAGGGATATGCCAGAACACCCAAAAAGCGGGCCCACGGGCTGGGGGCGAAGGATTACTTAATAAAGTCGATGTCTCTATTTCCGACAGCATTGTATACGTGAAAAAACACTCGGCCCATGAACTTAGACGACCAGAAAATAAAAGATATTTTGTTGCGAGAAGCGTACGTCGCGGCTCAAGATATCAAGAAAGCCGAGGAGTACTGCAAGCGCCACCGAAGTTCTTTGGTGGAATATTTGTTGTCCGAGGGGCTTATCACCAAAGATCTTCTAGGTCAGGCTGCAGCTGAATCATTCGGGGTGTCGTACGCAGATTTGAATTCCAACCCTCCACCGCATGACCGGGTCCTCAAAATTCCTGAGGAGCTTGCGAAAAAATACCGGGCAGTACTTTTTTCGGAAGACGGTGCACACGCCAGGGTGACTACGGATAATCCAGCGCAGGATCAGTTTGTTGCGGAACTTGTTCCCTTTTTCCCGTCTAAAAAAGTTGTAGTGATGTATTCGCTTCCCGAGGACATTGATGCAACTTTTGTTTATTACCGCAAACCACTTGAGACTCGCTTTGCCGAGATCCTTAAAACTCAAAAGCGCGTCGCACCAGAAATTATCGTGGAAATAATTGAGGATGCGCTTGTGTACCGCGCCTCAGACATTCATTTTGAGCCGCAAGGCAA
>MGIS01000016.1:3233-6794 GCA_001793865.1 Candidatus Wolfebacteria bacterium RIFCSPLOWO2_01_FULL_47_17b | reverse complement strand
GGCTTTTCGATTATTTCCTGCACAGACGTCGGGTAAAGCTTGCCTGTCCCCTTGCAAACGACGCAGCCCTTCCCTCCGCAGTTGCTGCAAACCCACATCGTCTGTGGTATGCCGCGGACGAGCTTGCTATATCCGCCGTATATGCACAAACTGCGGATGTTTAGCTTTATTTTTCCTGTCTGCAAGTTCACGAGGATCGTCACGTCTGGATTTTTCACGTCAAAGTTCTTGTCAGTCTTCCTTTCGACAATCTTTCCCAGCTCTCGGTTTATCTCCGTCTTAATCGGCTCGACATCCTCTATCCCAGTCCTCTCCCACAGCTCTTCCTGTTTTCTTATCAACTCCCCGGAAAGAACCGTCCCGATTAAAAATGTCTTGAACTCTATGCCGCGAAAGCTTTTGTTAATGTCACTTGCGACTTCATTTATCTTTTCCTTGAAAAAGTTGCCGCATATTTTGCAGACTTTCGGTTCTTTCAATTTTGATTTAGTTATTTTTCCAGCAATTTTGCTTAGAATCTTTCCACGCTCGGCGTTGCTCAAACCATGACCAAGCATTCCGAACTGGCGTCCCAGGCAATTGTCGCACGCTTCACTTTTCAGAATTTCCAGCAGCTTTTGCCTGTTCTTTTCGGTATCGATAGCTTCTTCAGGAAATTTCATAAATTGATTTACGAGGTCTGAACTTAAATTCAGTAAAGAAAATTCACATTTAAATATTTAACAACCATTCTTAAAATCCGATTGAAATGGCTAGTATAGCTAGGAGAGGTTTAATTAAGCATTTTTTAGTTTATGCTGCCGGCGGGGCTACGATTATTTTCGGAGAAAATGTATTGAGGAAGCCCGTGACTATTGATCCTTATGATTCTAACCCTGTCGCCATTGTGGGTGGCATTTCTTACGATCCGGTCGGAGGGGATTCAAGAACAGCGATCACTGTTAGTCTTGCAGGGAAGCCGCTTTTTTCCGATTATTTGAAGGTATCAAGAGAAATAAGGGAAGAAAAATTTCTCACACATGGGGGATGGTTATTTTACTCGGTCCCTGATAGCATCGGCACAAACCAGCCAAAATTGCTGGCGGTTGATTTGCGACTGAGTGAGGTGCGTGAAGTAGGTGAAGATGATAATAAAAAACTTCAGGCGAAAATAAAAATTAGTAATGAAAATCTAGCGACTTTAAGAGAGGATTGGTATGACGACGGCCAAACCGTTTTAGATTATAACATACTTCTGGAGCTACTGCGGAACTATTCTCAATGAATCAGATAGTTATCGTAGTACTATCTGTTCGAATCTAATTAAAATTTGAAACCAAATTGCTTAGCAAGGTTCTTCAGCTGTCCTCTCTGCATTCCGGCCGCTCCGCCGAAACTTTTCATAAGCTTCTTCGCCTTGTCGTACTGATTCAGCAACTCTCGGACGTCTGCTTCCGTTCGCCCGCTGCCTTTCGCTATGCGCTTGATGCGGCTTGCGTTGATTAGTGAAGGAGTCTCACGCTCTTGTTTCGTCATGCTCTGGATTATTACTTTGAAATTTTTCATCCTGCTTTCCTGCGTTTCCATCATCTCCTCTGGAATTTTTCCGCCGAGTCCGGGAATCATTTTCATTATCGAGCTCAGTCCGCCCATCTTGCTCATCGCCTCCATCTGCTCCATGAAGTCCTGCAGCGTGAAGCGGCCTTCCAGCAGCTTTTCCGCCGCCTCTGGCTTTATTTCAGCCTCCTTCGCCTTCTCGAGAAGGGTTTCGAGGTCGCCGAGTCCGAGCAGCCGCGAGACAAATCTTTTCGGATCGTAAAGTTCGAACGCGTCGATCTTCTCGCCGACTCCGATGAACTTAACTTTCGCCTTCGTGACCGACGTCGCTGCAAGCGCGCCGCCTGCCTTTGCCGTTCCGTCCATCTTCGATACGATGACGCCTGTCACGCCTACGAGCTTGTGGAATTCCTCTGCCTGCACGCGCGCGACTTTTCCTAGGTCGGCAGGAATAACAAGCAAAACCTCGTCCGGCTTGATAATTTCTCCAAGTTTCTTCAGTTCGTCAGCAAGCTCCTTGTCCAATGCGTTGCGCCCGGCCGTGTCGAAAATAACCGTGTCGTATTTTGTGAATTTTTGCAGCCCTTCCTTTGCCGCGTCGTATGGATTTTTTCCGGCGTTGATATGAACAGGCGCGCCGATTTGCTTGCCGAGCTGCTCGAGTTGCTGCGGAGCTGCCGGACGGTGGTAGTCGAGCGCGACGAACGCTGGCTTCAGTCCTTGTTTTTGCAAGTATCTCCCAAGTTTTCCAATCGTCGTTGTCTTTCCGCTCCCGAAAAGTCCTACAAACATTATCCTTTTCTTTCCAATCAGCCCGACTGCCTGATCGCCGAGCAGCACAACGAGTTCGTCGTAAATTGTCTTCAGCACGTGCTCCCGCAGCGTCATTCCGGCCGGCGGCCTTTCGTCCAGCGTCTTCTTTTTTATTCTTGCGATGAGCTCGTCAGTCAGCTCGATATCGACGTCAGATTGCAGAAGTATTTTTTTCATGTCTGTGAGAATGTCTTCTACTGCTTTTCTGTCGATGCTCGTGCCTGTCGTCAGTCGATTTATCAATCCGCTGAGTTCTTTGCTTAATGAATCGAACATTTAATTATCTAATTAGCATTATGACTAAAGTATTAAAAAGATAACTATCCTAATTCTCGATATGATGTCGGTAGACAGACGTGAGGAACTGTCAGATTTGCAGTACATGCACTTGGGAGTTTTAGAAGGATATTCTGTTTATGCAACTCCATCAACTGTCATGACTCCTTACAACGGAAAGAAAGTTCCAACAATAGTTATGTGTGTTGCTAAACCTCATGAAGGATATCCTAGCTATCTTCTGTTTTACGGCACAAAAGAACTTGCTTTCTTGAAGCCGAAGGAAGGAGAAAATCCACTAAAGAACAAATCATTTGTCAGAAATTTGTATCAACACTTCATAAGTGATGTGGTAAGAAAATTCTTTCCTGATTTTGATTTGGATGAAAAAATAACTAGAGGAAAATTACCTACACCTTCACATTAACTCAACAAAAGATTTACAAATTCTCTCGCATCGAATCTCTTGAAATCGGCATACGTCTGGCCCATTGCCAAAAACAAAATCGGCTTCTTTAGCTCGTGAGTCACAGAAAGTATCGCGCCGCCTTTTTCATTCACGTCGACCTTCGTGAAAATCAGGCCGTCCACCCCGACTTCGTTGAACATCCTTGCCTGCAGCACAGCGTCGTTTCCTGTCAGCGAGTCGATCACCAAGATTTTCAAGTCCGGCCTGTTCACGCGGATTATTTTCTTCATCTCGTCCATCAGGTTGCGGTTGACATGCGTACGCCCGGCAGTGTCGGCTAGCACAAACTTTATTCCGTTCGCCTTCGCGTGTTCGACCGCATCGTAAATCACTGCCGCCGGGTCAGCCCCGTGCTTGTGCTTTATTACTTTCACTCCGATATTCGCTGCATGCTCTTCGATCTGCTCCTCAGCCGCAGCTCGGAACGTGTCGGCCGCAGCGAAAACGCAAGTCTGCCCGTGGTCGAT
>MGIS01000016.1:0-3182 GCA_001793865.1 Candidatus Wolfebacteria bacterium RIFCSPLOWO2_01_FULL_47_17b | reverse complement strand
TCCCACAAATAAAACTACAACCGGACCGTCGGCCTTTTGTTTCGCCAGTTGCATCAGATCGATTCCCGGCACACGCAAAATGTTCATCAGCGACTCGCGCAGCGCCTCGACGACGACTTCGTTTTCCTTTCCTCTTCTTATTTCCTGGTTTACCAGATTTTTAGCAAGGTCGCCCTTTATTTTTTCAGCCACATCGTACGCCACGTCTGCCTCGACCATCCCATTTGCCATTTCATCCAAAATCGGCATGACATCGTCTTGGTCAAGCTTTTTCACAGTAACTTTCTTCACGACAGGCTTGACGACTTTCTCCACTATGCGAGCGAAAAACCCTTTCTTCTTTTCTTTTTCTTCAGCTCTTTCTTCAATTCTCATTTCAGCTTTCGGCTTTTCAAACTTCTCCTCGACTCTTTCAGCAACTCTTTCAACAACCAGCTCTTCTCTTTCCTCGGCAGCTTCTTCAACATGCTCTACAACAGGCAGCTCTTTTTCTTCCATCTGCTGTTCAATTTTTTCCGCAATTTGCTCGATTTCAGCTTGCTCTTCTTTCTTTTCCGGCAGTGCGACTTCGACTGGCTGTTCGATTGCCTCTTGAACGGCAGTTTCCATTTTCTGCTCTTCAACTTTCGCGGCCTGCTCTTCTTCGGTTTCAGCAACTTCCTTAACTTCCTCCTTCTTCTTTTCCAGCTTGTCCTTTATCGATTTGACTGCCTTGGAAATTTTTTCCTTGAGGAACTTGAACATAACTATCAACCTGCCTGCCTAGTCGGCTCCGCTTTCTTTCGTTTGCGACGTTTGCCCTCGCTGCGTTTGCTGTTGTATTCGTTGTTGTGTCTGCTGCTGTGCTTGTTGCTGCCTGTCGATCATTTCCTGGATTTCAGGCTCTAGCGTCTGCATCGTGTCGCTTGCCTCTTGTATGTTTCTCTGCAGCGTCGTCAATGCGTTTTCCATGCCGCCCTTCCGCTTGTTCAGGATGTCGCGGGCTTCGGTGACGTTTTTCTCTAGCGCGATTCCTGCCCCGACTTCTACAATTATCTTGTCCTTGTCGACTGCCCTTCCGAACATGTAAGCGTTGCTGCCAAGAGGGAAAATTATTTCATCCTTGCTCTTTTCAATCTCGTCAATGCTCTCCAACGTCGTTTGAATTTCAACTAATTTATTCGCCAAGAGCTCTCGCTGCTTCAGTAGGCTGTCGATTCTCGCCTCCAGCACTCGATACGCGATCAACTTTTCCTGAAAATCCTTCTGCTCTTTCATCTGCTCATCTTTCCTTGCCATTTTTTATCAACGTCGCTACTAGTAAATTGCCTTACTCCTTTTAAAGCGTTCTCGTCACTCTTATCATTCCTGCTTCCCTTACCTATTTTTTATCAGCCTGATAAATTATTATTATGAAACTTTTTTTAGGCGTGAAGGGAAGCAAAGCTCTTTCAAAAATTGCCGCTTATCTTCTTATTTCCTTCTTTGTCGTCTACCAGCTCTACTTTCTCGGCAACACACAACTGATTTTCGCAGCCACACCAATCGTTTTCGACCTCAACCAGTCAACCCCTGCCTCGCCTGCAACTTACATCGCTAATCAGAACAAATCATTCTCCGTTAGTATCACTCCAGCAAGCGCGCCTGCTGATGCAAATGGCGTGATTTTCCAGATCGGCCGTAACATCACACTGGCTTACTCGAACGTGACGAGGTGCGCGAATGGCGGGCAGACAGCATGCACGTGGAATGACAGCGTCGGCGTTTTTAGAATTAATTTCACAGAGGCCCAGTTCGACCGTGCAGGAGTCAGCAACTTCACTTGGTTCGCGAACGACAGCAGCGGAGCAGGCAACAAGACAGACACAATACGTTATGCGCTGAACCAAAACTCTTCCACACTCAACTTCATGAACTTGACGATTAACGACACGGAGAGCAGCAAGGAATACAGCTTCCCGGCTGGCAGCAATGCAACTGGCTGGTACAACTCAGCGGCCTTCGGCGCGTCTCCGATTACTTTCACGCTTCTCCGCAATGGCAGCAGCATAGGAACAACAAATCCAATTTCAGACGTCCAGCAGCTTTCAGCAGCAGCTTACAACTATACCTACTATGCAGACGACACGACGAACTTCAGCTCAGCGAGGAAGGAATTGTCCCTTGTCGTCAGCAGTCTGAACGTGACTATATTTCTCAACACGACGAAGGTTTGGTGGAACGACAGCATTTACGCGTCCGGCCTCGCGAGCTTCACGAACGGGACTATTGACGCGAATGACGCTTTCAGATTTTTCATCAACGGCATTGACCAGTGCTCAGGCACCACGAACAGCAGCGGCGGATGGAGTTGCAAGTTCCGCGCGCCTGTTGAGATTGGAACGTTTGAGGCAAGAATTTCTCTCACTGCAACGACGGCAAGCAACACGACAATTCTTTACGTCCGCCCGAGCTACGGTCCGACCCCGATCGGCACGTCTGACCGCTCTGTCTATGAAAACCCGTTCCTGATTCAGGACGAGAATGGCAGACTGAAGACAGTTATTATTAGAATTACTGCATGGCCAAGATGAAAAATTTCATACGCTAAGTCCGAATTCTTTTCTAGCAACATCGCGCAAAATACGAATCAGGTTGACGAGCTGGCTTTTGCGTATGGAAATCGCTCCCACGCTGCGGAACTTGCTGCTTGCCCGGATGAGATGGTCGTGCTTCGTCTGGTTGATGCGGACTGTCTCTTCTTCGGCCGTATAACGCGGTTTGGTTGTGTCTATCCAAAGCTTGTCGTAACGTCCCTGGTCAATGCGGCCGACGAACTTGCTTTTTCCTGTGCCGTAAAAAATTTTCGCTGGCCCTTTCTCGTCGTAGTTGACCTTCTTCTCGATAAGCATGCGCTCAAGGAGTTTTGTGACAGTGTGCCTGTTCAAGTTAAGCTCTTCAGCGATATCGGTTATCGTCAGTCCCCGTTCGCTTTTGTTGCACAGATCCAAAACACGCATTGCGTTCTTCGTGTCGTACTCTACATCCTCAGTAGTTTTAAATTCAATATTAGGCACTTCTTACCACTTACTTCTTCGCATCCGCCATTGGAAGAGCAAAAGTTTTACTGAATAAATTATTACTTACAAGTGTATATATATTAAATTATCTCTTTTCTCAGCAATACAATGCCAAAGAAGACGGCGGCAGAAAGCAGCGAATAG
>MGIS01000015.1:2426-8608 GCA_001793865.1 Candidatus Wolfebacteria bacterium RIFCSPLOWO2_01_FULL_47_17b | reverse complement strand
CGTTATACGTATACGGCGTATTGGATTCGCCGCCTGTCCAGATAATACTGTCATTGCAAGCGCGCTGGTAGCCTTGAACTTGGACTCCGCCTTTGTATACTCCGACATTCACAAGATTGCATTCGCGCGGATGCGCGGCATTTGGAATCCATGTCCAGCTGATAGTGACGGACGGGCTTGCTCCCGCGCATGTCGGCGCCAAATTTGAAGAAGACCCGCAGGCCGGGACAGAAATGCCAGAGCCGGATGATTCAGCCCAGCGAGAAATGTCCACGCGGCTATCACCGCCGGATATAAAACCGCTACTTCCGACAATCGACAAAAAAAGCGAAAGCAAAAAACCGAAAACCACGATAGCCGCTTTCAGATGATTCTTATCTTCAGAAAATGCATGACTCATATCTATATACTATCAGCAACTGAAAAAATGAAAAGTTCTTTCGGCGCGCGCCGAAAAATTTTCAAATTACGAAAAACAAAATTTGCAGAGAAAGAAAAAGAGAGATTTTCCAAACTCAAAACCCTTAATTCGGCGGAATCTCTCTAATTGTCGGAGTGCCCGCGACATTCACCGCCGCCGAAGCCGAATCTGAATTTACGCCGTCATTACACGTAATAGTATATAACGTTGACATAACCGGAGAAACCGGTCTGGTTCCATCAGCAGTCACCGCGCCGATTCCTTGATCAATCGTGCAATCGCTATTGTCAAAACCCGTGCTGTCCCAGGAAAGATCCGCAAATCCGCCAGGAAGAATTGACGGGGGAGTTGCGCTAATACTCGTTCCCGGAGTTATGTTAACCGTACCGCATAACTTGGTATCGCTTTGGCTCGCGGAAGTCACGGTAACTGTTCCGTTCTTCGATCCAATCGATAAATAAACTTTCGTGACAGCGTAACAAAACGGTGACGGCTGGCCGGAACAGCTCAATCCGTCAGAACCAGACCACGAATAAACGTAAGATCCATCACCTCCGGTTGCGCTTGCATTCCACGTCACCGGATTTCCCACAGGCGCGCTCGAAGGCGCAACGGAACACGCGGCAACAAGAGAAACAACAATCGCCTCTTGATCTTGCGCTGCCGGCGCAGAACCCCGCTCAACAATGACTTTTGCAGTCGCATTTTGAAGATACGTATGGCCCACGGATTTAGAAGTGGCTGCCTCGCCGTTAAATTTCGCTCCAATGGCGGAATTGGTCGGATCGCCGCACACAGAGGACTGGCCCACGTACGACACATCACTGCTTGTGTTCGTGCAATTCCACCAGAATGTGTAATTTATGGTTCCCAGGGCTGATCCGGACACGGTTGCGGTCAAATTCGTGTTGAGGGGCGCGGGCTGGCTATTGGGGCTTGCGGTGAGACCAACGGAAAGCGTTTGCGCCCCAATGATAAACCCGTTTGATTCGCAATTGCTTCCCGCGGACTCATCGCTTTCAGAAACAACATTTGATACGTCAGCGCAAAAGACCATGGTGTGGGATCCTGCGGTAGCGGTCCAGGTTTGAGTGAAAGTGCCGGAAGTTTGGCTCGGGTTCAAAGAACCGATTGCCGGAGTGCTTAACTGGCCTGTTGCGGAAGAAAGACAACTCGCTTCAGACACATCAAGGCAGTAGCGGCCGGTTGATGCTCCTGCGATTGATCCTCCGCTGTTGGTAACAGTGTTCGTGAAGGTGAGGGGGTTTCCCGCGATGAGGGTGCCGGAGAGGGAAATGGCGTTGGCAACGAGGTTGGGGAGGGTGCTAACCGTTACATCTGCTGTTGCGGTAAGCGCGTTGCCGAAACTATCGGTATACGCCGCACGGATTATCGTGGACCCCGAAGAAACTCCGGTAACAACGCCGCTTGCATTCACGGTGGCGATTCCCGGACTATCTGATGACCATGTTGCAGATGATGTAACAGCGGTATTACCGGATGGCCCTCCTGGGCCGTCGGCGTCATAAAGCGCCGCCAATGGAGCGGTGTTGCTTACTTGTACGGACACAGACGGCGGATCAATAACCAATGTCGGCTGATATACCGTAACCGGGCATGTATTGCTTCCTCCGCCGGTTATTGTAATCGTTTTCGAACCTTCTGTAGTGTAGTTTGTAGTAAATGTTGGACCACTGCCTGTAGCGGGGTTTTCTCCGCCTGACCACGTGTAACTTCCGGAGCCGCCGCTTCCGGTTGCCGTGGTATTTTGCCGTGTTGAAACGGATGAAGGATCAACAAAACATGTCGGAGGAACAACGGGATTTACCGTCACCGTACCGCACAATGCGCTGGCATTACTAACACCGTCTGATACTGTTACGCTTCCGCTTTTCGAACCATCCGTCGGATACTGAACCGTTACCGGATTCACGGTCTGCCCTCCAAGAGGCGCGTCCCCGGACCAGGAATACGTATACGTCGGGGCATATATGCGGTATCCATAGCTTGCGCCGGTATTGGTCCACGCCGGAGCTCCCCATGAATGAATAAGCGAGAGCGAGCCGGGATTCGGATCAGCCGCAGTCGTATCCATTGCAATAATTTTATTGCCGGGGCCTGAAAGCGATCCCCGCAAAACTATCCAATAATCTGTTCCGGCAACAAGCTGGACATTATTTAAATAAAACGCAGTCCACCCGTACGAGGTATAGGTCGAAACCTGCGTTTCAGTGATTGTCGGGGAGGTGCCATTTGGCAAAACGCTTCCAGACGGAACCCCTCCTGCATCGGACTCAATCGTAACCCAAAGAGTTCCGGTAACCGTACTCTCTTTTGCGATATCCAATGACACGACTTTCAAGTTATAATTTTCGGTTGCCTGGAATCTCCGCGCAAGAATTGCCGTATCACCCCCTGGTGGCGCAGCCCATCCGCCATTCGCTGTATTCCCAATCCACTCTTGTTTTGGAGTAGTGGGCGCTAATCCGTTGGCTGGCGTTGCGGTCCATGTGACATTCTCGCCTATATTTGCCGTTGCGGAAGAAGCGGAACAACTGCTTACCGAAACAGGTGTGCAAAACGGCGTAGTAAATGTGCCACTTTTTGTTTCAATCGCCGGATTTCCGTCTACTTCAAGAAAATAGACATTATAGGTGTACACTGTCCCGGATTCTCCTCCGGTCCATGTAATGCTGTCATTGCAAGCGCGGCCCCCGTATCCTTGGACCTGAACTCCGCTTTTGTATACTCCGACGTTCACGAGATTGCATGCAAGCGGTTCCGACACATGCGGCGTCCATGCCCAGCTGATAGTAACCGTAGGAGATCCTCCGCTGCACGTGGGAAACGTATTTGAAGAAGAGCCGCAGGCCGGCACCGTAATGCCCGCTCCGCTTTCTTGAGTCCATTTGGGGGACTCTACGCCAGCAATTGGCTCGGAAACGCTGAAACCGGAAAACGCCAAAACGCCTCCGCTGGCAATAATCCCGAACGCAAGAATAATGCCCGCCAGAAGATACGCGCGCGCGCTGGATTTAGGCAAACACCCGCGCTTCAAGCCGTCGAAGGCGCCGCTCAAGCTCGAGTAGGCGTACCTGATCTTCTTTTTTATATTTTTTAATTTCTTCAAGGCCTTTTCGAATAAGCCGCAATTCTTCTGCCTGGCGGCGGATGATTTTTCCATGTTCGGTGAGGATATCCTCAATGGCTGTTACGCGGCGTTCAAGTGAAGCAAGTTGTTCGCCAAACATATCCAGCCGCTTCTCAACCCCGTCAAATCTTTTATCCATCTCTCGAAACCCCCCCTGCGTCATTACCGCGAGATCTTCAATTGTGATTTTTTTCTTGAGCATATTTCACTGTTTTTTCTTATCCCCATTGTATTTTATTGGTATAGCAGGCGCAATTAGCGGTTATACACATTGCCGGATCGTTTGAGATTTTCTTTGATCGCATTCCGAAACGCTTGAGGCCCTTTTCCGGCGCTTGCGGGATTATTCCCTGGATACGCTTTCCGCCATTCCGTTTCAGTAATCCCTTCCGAGTAGCGGAGTGCGTTTTCAAATGCGGTTTTTGCCTCACTTATTTTGCCGAGATTAAGCAGAGCGACTCCAAGCGAATTCCATAGCCACGGGTTTTCCCTGCCATTCGGAACGCTTTCAAACGCTTGCAAAACAGCGTTTTTTGATTCCTCATACTTTCCGGATTTTGCGAGAATCCATGCTAAATCGTTATGACCGCCCCATTCTCCGGGAATCCATTGGATAAAACGCTGAAAATCCTCCTCGGCTTTTGCAAGGTCGCCCGCCTGTCCCCGATATCCGTAAATAAGACCGCGTACGTAAAGCGAGCGGAGATTTTCGGGATTTGCCTTGAGTTCTCGGTTTATTTCCGCAAGCGCTTTCACAAAATCGCCCTCGACAAAATAAATCCTGCCGAGCTGATAGTTCCCCCAAAGAATTTTCGAATCAACGCGAAGCGCTTTTTCGTACGCGCGCCTTGCGCGCGCGAGATCATACGCGCCGCCGTTGAAATAATAATTCCCGAGATTCATAAGAAGTTTTGTATCTTGATGTGCGAGCGCGAGCGCCAAAGCAGGGGAGTGATACTTCTGCCATGCAGTACGCGCAAACAAATCCCGGGAAAATAAAAACCCGAAAAGAAGGACCGAGCAAATGGCGACAATAATTTCCCAGCGTTTCATAGATATTCGCTAGTGTAGCTTTATCTTCTTCTATAAACGAATTACGACTTTCTCATACGCTTTCTTGGCATTACACTATTTTGGGTGGGGAGTAATTGAAAGAATGATATAGGTATCGCCGTCAATCGAAAAGTAAAAACGCCACCCTTTCGTGATGCGCGCCTGCCAAATATTCCTTGCCTCGTCATACTTCTTTGCGCGGAGCGAAGGATGACGTAAGTTCACGGTCAGAAATTGCACCTTCCGATAAAATGCATGCTGTACAGATACGGGGGCTACTTCGAGTTGTTCAATCGCTCGCGGATGATAGTGATAGTACACAAGGAGTTCTTATGTTCTATGCTTCTTGCGTTCTGCAACCCGCTTTTTCATATCCTGAACCATTTCCGCGGGAGAATTAAATGGCCCATACATTCGTCCCTTGCGCACATCCTCCAGAGCGAAGGCAAGTTCGCGGTCAATAAGACCCTTCGGGGTGAGTGTAATCTTTTTTCCCTCGACGTTCGCTTCAAGAACATCCCCGACCGCAACATCTGCCTTGCGGCGGATTGAGGTAGGAAGCGTAACCTGATATTTCGTTTTTACCGTAACAAGCGGCGCCTGACGTGTTGCGTGTGCCATAAAAAGTAAGAAAGTTAGAAAGTATAACTTATGCTTCCATACTGCATGAGAGCAATCATGGCGTCAAGCGCGCGAGCAAATCCCGGGGGAACAAAAACCCAAAGAAAAAACCGCTACAACCCGCAGGGGTATGCCGTCATGTTTTTAATTGACTCGAATACCGAGTTTTTTCTCAATAACCGAAAGGCGCGAGAGGACTTCTTCAAACTCATCACGATATACAAAATGCTTTCTGATCTCCGTGATATCGTGTTCAATCGTGTCAAGCCGCGCATCAATATGAAGAAGGTGCCCGTCAACTCGTTCAAACCTCTTATCGACTTGCTCAAACCTTTTATCAATACCCTCAAAACCGCGCGCGACAACCCGTGCAAGATTTTCAACCTCACCGTGGACAACCCCCTTAATTTGCGATAAATCTTTCTTCGTTAATGCCATATATATTCTCTATAATATAACAACTATACATCGTGTGATTCCAGTGTCAACCAAACGCATTTCCACGAGCCAATAGCCGCAAAAATCAATCACCTCCCCACCGCAAACCCGTACATCCCGCCACCAAAATTTCGGCTGCTGCTATCTTGAGGTTCAGCCCTGGTATTCATTTTCTTGAAATACGGCGTTATCCCCGCCGGCTTATTCATGGCAGCAAACTATGGTCGAAATTTGGTGCGGGATAAACAACCGACTCTATAATGCCGCCGATGTCTATTAATTTTTCGAGATTCTGGTATCACGAACCGAAAAAAACACTCCTTGATTTCCTAAATTATTTCTTGGCCGGCGGTATATCCAAATCCTTACAAATTTTATTCGCAAGAAAATCGTCTACCTCGCTATGACGAGGGACTGTGGAAGTTTTTTTCGCTCGTGGATTATAAAAAACAGAATGCCTCCTCCCCTCGCGAGACAAGAGGCATCCATACTCTTTCA
>MGIS01000015.1:0-2409 GCA_001793865.1 Candidatus Wolfebacteria bacterium RIFCSPLOWO2_01_FULL_47_17b | reverse complement strand
ACCGATTTACGATCAAATTTCAAAGCAAGCCTCCGATTCTCATCAAGGATAAGGGAAAACGCTTCTCTCAAATTCTCTTTCGCTTCAGCTTTTGTCCTCCCCTGCGTATTAACCCCGGGGATCTCTTCGATCCATGCGATATAGCGGTTACCGCGCTTTTGATATACTGCTGTGAATTGCCGTTTTGCCATATATTTGATCATACCATAAAACGGTTTGCAAGCAAAAACCGTATAAAACAGCACTTCGTAATCCGCCGGCAGCAAAAAACTCATCTCCCCGCCGCAAACCCGTATGCAACGGATTCGATCACGCCGTCTGCCCCGTTAGAGGCAAGCCAGACGCGATATTGAGGATGCTGCGCCTTTGGCGCGGTCCTCTAACGGGGCAAGACGCAGCGTTTCAAATATTTTTGAGAAGCTCTAAATACCTTTCACGCGAAATCTTCGCCGTCCTTATATTACTGAAAATAATAAAAATCTCGACACGCGAATCTTTCGGAATAATCACCGGTCTCGAAAACCCTATTTTTGTATATACAAGGTGATCTCCTTTTGTTCGCGAAAGATTCCAATTGTCGAGTTCAAAAACACGAGCAAGTTTCCGCCAGTGGATCGGAGTAACTCGCGGCATACCTATACCGCCACATCAAAAGATGAAATAGATATTTGCGGTGTTTCCCAGCGACGATTTTTTTTAAGAAATCCCGCCTGACCCAATACTTCATTGAGTGTCCCCCTGCGCTTAGTTTCTTCGAGAAAAATCTCAACGGCCTCGCGAAGACGCTCGAGCGCACGATCGGGATTCCCGCCTTGAGAAGCAACATCAAGCTCCGGTGTATACGCAATATAGTGCTTCCCCTCCCTCCAAATTTTTGTCGTAAGAAAGAGTTTCATGCACTCATACTACACCACTTATCTTCCCACCGCAAACCCGTACATCCCGCCACCAAAATTTCGATAGTTCGATTATGCTCACCACAAGATGATCTGAAATGAAGCTCGTGCATACTCATTACTTCTGTTCAGAATACTTGTCCTGAGCTTGTCGAAGGGCTGCTGCTATCTTGAGGTTCAGCCCTGGTATTCATCTTCTTGAAATACGTTGTCTTCCACTCATCCGGCCACTCCGACGAATCCGCGGGTATCAACGGATGGCCCTTGGCAAGGTCTTTCGATGACTCGTGGAAAATTCTGGAGAAGTCGGGGGGCTCCATAAGGCCAAGGATCTATGCGGACGTTTTAGCCAAAACAAACTCCTTTATACGACCTGCGGCCTCCCGACCTTCTCTGCACTCTATAAAATTAAACTCTGGATATTCTCCGGGGTATCTTGCCTCAATATAATAGCGATTCAATACTGTCAGGTCTTTGTGTAGCCCGGCGATGTCCGGTTCAATACCCAAAAGCAACGTTTCTAACTCTAAAAGGTCATGTACTTTCGGAAAATCTTTGTTGTGAAATACCAACAGGCCTTTTAATAATTTCTCGGCCGTTTGCTGCGATAGAAAACAGGCGGTGCTCGGCGAGCCCGCCTCATCCTTGAGGATGGCGTTTAGAGAAAGTTCGTCTTCCGTGGCTTTATGAATCCAAGCGCGATAATTTCCTCGGATTTCATCTGGCATATAAAATTTTCCCCTTGGCTAGGATAGCGCGGACAAAAAAATCGTTTTTTTGTCCGCGTTCAACCTGCTCCGGTTTATACACTATAAGATCAAGGGGGAATGGGCGCGGGAAAATCGAACCATCGATCTCACGCGCCATCTCGCGGGTGTTTTCGGTTTCTTTTATGATAAATAAATCTACGTCGCTGTCGGGCCCCGGCTCTCCCCAAGCCCAAGAACCAAAGAGGATGATTTTCTCCGGTTTGTATTCATTGACAATCTTTTGCACAACTTCCTGAAGTTGTTTTTCAACGATTTCTTTGCGCATACTTTGTATGCTAGCGAAAATGAATATAAAAAGCAATCCGGCAAGCGAGGGTATGCCTTGTAATACGTTGTCTTCCACTCATCCGGCCACTCCGACGAATCCGCGGGTATCAACGGATGGCCCTTGGCAAGGTCTTTCGATGACTCGTGGAAAATTCTGGAGAAGTCGGGAAGCTCCATCACTTTTTGACTTCCAGCCATTCGCCCCTCGCTATGTCTGCCTGTTTTAAAATTCTGGACAACAAGTCAATACTGATAACTCCTTCGTGCGGATTGGGTATGGTAAGAGTAAGGTTATTTTTGATCATGTAGGGATGTTTGCCTTCCTGATAAGGACCCTCAAATCCGAATAGCCGAAGGCGCTGTACCAATTTTTGCCATGAAATAGGCGCGAGTTTAGGCATGGACGGGCTTTCTGGATTTGGGATACCTTATTTTTATGCCGCGCGCTGAGGGAAATCCGGGAATAGGCAAATTTT
>MGIS01000014.1 GCA_001793865.1 Candidatus Wolfebacteria bacterium RIFCSPLOWO2_01_FULL_47_17b | reverse complement strand
CTGCAGCGATTGGAACTATATCTGTCCCGCGTTCAAAAGGAGTCAAAACTGTAAAGAACCCGTTGAGAATGTACAGTAAGGATAAGGATAGCATAAATCCAAAAGGACACGATATAATCGTGTCCTTTTTTCGCTTTCCACTTCTTTGTTGTTCAATCTGCCTCACAACACACCACTCATGACCCACTACTCATTCATCAATTCTCTATCAGCCCCGCCCCGAATGGTCCAAACGCTTTGGTACCTTCAATTTCATTGTCCGTTGTCCGATTTCCTTGTACACATTCGAGTTGATATCTAACAGCCTCATCGGCGTGACCCGAAGGATCGGAATCGGTATTGTTGGCAAGCGGGACAGAGACTTGCGACGCACTTCCCCAGGGACCAACGACTTCATTCACATACGAAGCATAGGATCTTAGGAGTCGCACGCTGTCCGTCACATCCACATCGGTACATGTCCATCCAAGTCCGACGGATCCGCTTCTGAATCGAACACCGTAGCTAAACGTACATCCGCATCCGTCTGCCACATATCCGATCTTTATTTGCGTGGAAGCGGATTGATTTGGATCCTCTGCGTCCTCTGAAAATCCATTCACCGTAATAGTATGATCGCCGCTTTGTGCGGTAGGTTCTACGGTAATCGTCAGGGTCGTACCGCTCAATGATGCCGAGATGCCCGTTGCGGGACTGGGATTGGCGGCTGAAAGCGTCACCGGATCGCTAAAGCCGCCGTAGCGGCCGATGTTAACAGCATATGTGTGTGTTTCTGGAGTATTCGGCACAGTAACCTCTTTCGTATCCGGACTGATTTTAAGCGTATATCCTCCAACGGACACGATACAATCCGGATCCAGCGAGTCCGTCAATCCGTCTCCGTCATCATCAATGCCATTAAAGCAGTTTTCCGGTCCGACAACCCCCTCAATAACTTCAAACTGCACCGTATTCGCCTTGGAAACATTTCCATTTACAGTTTCGGATGTCACCACATACTGGTACACGCCGATATCCGTAGAGGGACCTACTGTCCAGGTAATCTCTCTCGTATTATCTACGCCAAAATCTTCAACTGGCGGGACTGCCTGCACCGTCTGGGGAAGATTGCCTCCCGCCAGTTTTCCCGCGGAGGTACGGATGCCCGTGCCCGAAGGGGTCGGCGCGGTGCCATTGCGCGAAAGCGTTACCGTACCAATAACAGTATCGGTTCCCGATGCGGGCCGTACCACGATCGTCTTATCCAAGCTGACCGATTGCAGGAAGTCACTGCCCGGCAAGCTGACGGTGAATACTGCGGGAGTCGTGGTGGATACGCCTCCCCCTGCGCTTGTAACATAATAAATATATGAACCGGAATCCGTTCCGGACGTCACCGTCCACGTAAGATCGCGGGTCGCGTCAACGGAAATGTTTTCTATTGGCGGTACAACAGTTGAGGTAAGATTAGAAGATCCTGATGATCGCGGTTCTTTTGCTAATGATGTTGTCACGCCGGCAGTAAAACTCCCCTGCTCAGTAAGTGTGGCAATTGCACGAACAGGAATGGAGCCCGATATGGGTCGGACAACAGATGGATTAAGCAATATTACGCTTTGACTGAAACCCGAAGCGGAAGATGGAGTTCCTGAGGGAGTAATCCGCACCTGCACATATCCCACTGCGCGAAAACCCGGCTCTTTGCTGTTGCTTGCGTATATCGTATACGTTCTACCGTAGCGGTATGGGCCATACGGATCATCCGGCGGCGTGTTTGAATTCACAGTAAATCTCACACTTCGTCCATAACAAGCGGGTTGCCCCGGTGAATTCGGTCCGGCGCTCCAATCAGAACCGATAACCTGCGCGAACGCGCCTCCCGCCGCATAGGAGAGAGTAGTTGTGTTGATCTCCGAACACGAAATATTTTGCATGTTTTGGATCCATAACTCGCTTGAGGCAGTCACGCTTCCCGACGTAGGCACCCGAATCGTAATAATGCTTGTACGCGGCGAGAGCTCATAATACGGCTCTCCCTCTGGTGGAATCCCCGGAATCACCGTCACCATCAGATACGCAAATGGCGCTGAAGTAGTAATGTCATTGCCCACGTTGATTTTATACACCGTGTTTCCAAGCGCGGTGCTTGGCGTAACGGAAAATATTGCCCGATGTCCGTAACAATCAGGATTGCCCGACCCTCCAGGACCATTGCTCCAGCTTCCGCTATCAGACGGCTGTGGCGCGCTTGCGGGAACCGGATAGTCGTTTACAGAAAACCCTAATCCGTTAATCTGTCCGCATTGAATATTCTGCTTATTTTGAATCCATGCATCAGAAAATCCAGTAACAGTTCCCGACGTAGGGCGCTGGATGGTAAGAACGGCAGGACGCAAAGACACAGTGTATGAAGGCGCTGGCGTAGGTGTCACCTCAGTCACGTTTACCGTGATTGTTGTCCAGGATTGTAGATTATTCACCGAATTCCGACTGCTAACAATATATGTAGTACTACCCAGCGGAGTACTCGGCGTCACGGTAAATACCGATCGAACTCCATAACAAGAAGGATTCCCCGGTCCAGGGCTCCAGCTTCCGGTGCTTGCGGGCTGAGGAGCGGTTGAGGGAACCGGATAATTGTTCACGGAATAAGTAAGTTGATTGTTTATTTGCGTACACGATATATTCGAAGTCTTATTTATAATCGTCATATCGCTCGATCCCGTCACACTCCCCGATGTGGGTCGCTGGATAGTAATAGTCGTTGGATTTGCGGCTAGAGAATATGACGCCGTCCCTGCCGGCTCAATGGTCACCGTAACAGATTTAGATGCGGAATTGCTCGTGTTGCCTTTATCACGTGCCTGTAGCGTTACCGTGCCTGAAACGGCTGATGTAAGACCGGTCACGCTTCGCGCGTCTACTATAAGAGAGGTATTGAAAGGTGAGGTGAGGTCTTGTTCAGGATTTCTATTAATTTGCACGCCAATGTTCCGAAGGTTTTGAGGCGTAATAATATCCGGCAACAACCATTCAACTGCATTCACATTAGATCCGCTTGCGGTGTATGTCTTACTTTCACTGTTTTCGGCAATCACAGGGAAATCAGCATCTCCACTAATCGAAATCGCCCCTGATGGCGGCGGAGTTACCGATCCTATCGTGAACGTGTAAAACGCCCTCGGGTACAGCGACTGGAAACCGGAAATATAGACGCCTACTGTATATGTCTCTCCCGTCTGCGGACCCCCCGATGATTTTGGCTGGAGATAGATATTTCTGCTCAAACCATTCTGCACCACATATCCGTTGAACTTCGAATTTTTCACATCCGGAGGAGCAATTCCTGAGTTCAAACAGCTGTTCGCAACACAATTCCCTGAATATACTTTCACATCTCCGTACGCAAAATTGGGCGGAGCATACGCATAGCCGTTGCTCCCCGCCTGTCCGACCACAAACGTGCTGAATCCTGTCTGTGCCGGGTACGGCTGCATCGGCAAATTCACTCCGGGGTTTATCGTTACGCACATCGGACATCCGAGCGCAATATTCACGCTTCCACTCTGTCCGTTATAAGAAATTGTCATCGTACCATTTACCGACGCCGCCCTAATATCCTCCATTGCCTGGGGATTTGAGCGGATTCGAATAGTTCTATCATCTATCACCTGAAAATCACCAAGCGTAAATGCCCTTGCTCCGCTAAACCCACTGAATGAAAAATTGCTTTGAGACAAAGATCTGGCAATACCAACTCCTCCGAGTGTAACAGTGATGTTTGGAGAATAATCGCCGGGCTTTGCGACACTTATAGACGAAGGTGATACAGTAAGATCGCCTGTTACCGTCACAAACATATCAATAACTTGTCCGTCGCGAGTAATTTTCCCCGAGCCATGATTATAAGTTTGGAAGAAAAACTGGTACGTCTGTCCAACAACCGGAGGATTTGATGTATTTGGTCCCAGATAAAAGGAGTTCCAAAAATCAGGAATTATTGAGGTATACATATCTCCTGGGCTAAGCGTAAAATGCGGGTTAAGACCCCAAAAAGATGATTCCTCAAAACCAGCGACACACCACGCCTGAGCCGAATTAACTCCATAGCTGTCACCGCTACAATACACATTTTCAAAGGTATCCTTATACGTACCCTTGGGAGCGAGGATCTCAACCTTGCCGACATAACCGCCATTCGCGTCTATGCGATATGGCACGAGCCGCAACGGAGCATTTGGCAGACCATCATAGGGATCACCCACACCGGCGGCTTCTATCGGCTGTGCCGTCAAAAACACAAACCCGACCATTGCTAACGCAAACACCGACAAAAGTAGTAGTTTTTTTGTCATATTTATTTAAATCTCTTTAACTATAAAATATGAACAACCTCGCCGTAGCTTTATGCGAAGGCAGGTCAGACATAATTATATGCCATAAGTATAGCACCTTTTCCCTCTATGTTCATGTGGATAAAAAAAGACCCTCGTTTCCTTTCAGAAACAAGGGCCAAACCAACTTATTTTATGAGTATCATCTTCTTCGCAAAAACAACATCTTTTGCCCGAAGGACGTATATGTATGCTCCGGAAGAAAGGCCTGAACCATCAAACGGGACCTCATACGCTCCAACCGGAAGCTCTTCATCCACCAGTATCACGACTTCCTCGCCGAGGAGGGAATAAATCTTCAGTGTTGTCCGTGCGGTATACGGTATACTGAATACGATATTCGTTACGGGGTTGAACGGATTTGGGTAGTTCTGATGAAGTATGAATTCAGTCGGTAGACCGGGTATCGGCTTTACATCAACCGTTCCACCTCTATCAAAGTAGTCCACAATGATCGTGTCTCCGGTCTTATAGTAGACGAAACGTAGATCGTTTTTCCACAACTCGATTCCAGTATACCCGCTGTCTGCGGTGAGAAGGATGTGGTCTATACCGAGCGCGGAGATGGATTTGTCCCATGGATTAGGCATCCACCGTATGGTCTGCCAGTCGGGAACAAGCAGTGCGCCGGTATACATAGAAGTTACGCTCCCCCCCCCCGTTGTATCCAAGAGAGAGAGAGAGAGGTCGAAATCATCCAGATTTACAAACCCATGTATACTCACATCACACAACACTTCATCGGGCCAAGGATATGGACCGTCGGGGAGATTGAATTTTCCAAATGAAGTGTGCAATGTCCACTTATCAGGAATGTCTATCGTTGACCCATATGATTGGAATCGCAGAACCGTATCACCTCGAAGCGAGTCAAACTCGTAGCGCATACCGGTGTGTATGGTATCAACCGGATTCCACCATACATCCACATACCTCCAGTCTCCGGGCACTTCATATTGAATCTCCGGATACGCAAATTCTTGCGTATACACGTTGAGCGGCACCACTACAAGCAATGCCGCTATGGTAAGTATATACCGTACCATGTCGGCACTCCTTTCTCCGCCAGCTGGCGGATAATTTATTTATAAAAAATTGCTTATTTCCTATCTGTCTTGACTGTACCCTGTTTCATATATGTTTGTCAAGAGGGGCTGTGGATAACCCCGCACCAGTGCGGAGCACGGTGCGGGGCAAGCTCCTTTCTACTTTTTACTACACCAATTCCTACCGAAATGCTTCTGATTATCGGTATGCTGAGCCTTCGGGGCGGGACTAATGCAGAATTAGTGCAACGAGTGAAAAAGGGAGAATAAAAGATGTATAAAGCCACCTGGAAGAGCAGCTTTTGGTGGAATTGGTTAGGACACGCACATTTTGGACACGATCGGTATTGATAATTGTTGCATAATTTCGGTGTTTTTGATAACTAACGCAGATACATATTTCTTCCCCGCCGTCTGTCCATAGTGTTTTCGCTGCAGCTTCAATTTCAGGCGTGCTTGCGTCATCGGTGTGGTATA
>MGIS01000013.1 GCA_001793865.1 Candidatus Wolfebacteria bacterium RIFCSPLOWO2_01_FULL_47_17b | reverse complement strand
AACCCGACCTCATGAAGCCGGAATCACTAGTAATCGCGGGTCAGCCACACCGCGGTGAATACGTTCTCAAGCCTTGTACTCGGGTCGTCATGCGATCGAGTACGCTAGTTGGTGTAAGTCCAACCGCGACAGTTCATAGTGTCGCGAAGCGAAATCACAGTATGCGAAGGCGACTTCGCATGTGAAGGGTGAAAGTAGCAGTATCTAGCTTGAATGTCAGTTTGTGGCGTTAGACGGAGGCGATTCCTCGAGTACAGGAAGAAGCTTCTATGAAAAAACTGTCTAACGTGTAGTGACATCGAGATAGATATACACAGTGTATCGGTTACCGTGAGAGATCTGATATGTTCCTCGGGAAGAGGTATGCGCGCGAGTAGTCGCGGCAAATGGCATATTAGAAGTCAGCAGAGCTCGTAGTACCTTTTCGAAAGAAAAGGGAAGGAGCGAATTCAAAGTTGTGTTTGCATTTTTGAACTTAAAAAAAGAAGACTCCGGCGCGATTGGCCGGAGTCGGAAGGTAAGCTCAGCGTCGCCGCTCAATTCTGAAGTGATAGTTCGGCAAGCGGCTTGGAAGAACGACCAGGTTGTCCACGTCCTCGACTCTGAAAGTTGTCTTAGCTTGAGCAACGAGATGTCCGAGAGTCGTTCCGGGATCGAGTCGGAAATGGACAGCATCACCATCTCCTGGGGCAAGAGAGAGAAAGTCACCCCCGGTCTTGCCTGAAGATGCTGAATCAGCCATGGGAGTCTCTCCTTATCATCTTGTCTTTCTGGCAACAGCGCCAGAGAGATTTCTACGTGAGTTTTTGAGTTAAGTCAACTCGAGTTCAAAAATGCAAACACAACAATGGAAGCCGCGAGGATGCGGGAAAACCGCTTGTCCCGTGGCGCTAGACTGGTGTGAAGTAATTTACACCACGAAAAATACCGCCCGTCAAGTCAGGGAAGTTGGGAGTGCCCGAAGCACATTCTTGTAATGTATCAAGGCAAACTCAATGACAAAGACTAAGTCGTCCCGATTAGAAAATAATCAGAGCGACCTGTCAAGAGCAATCTTGCAGAAAAATCCAACTAAAATCGGAGAAACCGTAGTGTTATAACATGATAAAATTCATGGTATGGCAACGGCAACGCCGAGGGAATCTAGGAAAATCACATACTCATCTGAAATTCGACACTTGAAAACAGTGCCGTTTACGGAGAGGCAGAAATCGATCGTTATTGGCTGTGTACTCGGTGATGCATGCTTGCATCCTAATTGGTCCAGTACCAATTACACACTCAAGATAACGCGATCAGAAAAACAGAAAGCATACATTGATTGGCAGTCTGAACAATTTAAACCTTTTGTTCTTACAGCACCGCGGTGGTATGAAAGAACACATTCGTACACCTTGCGCACCATCAGTCATACGGATTTAACGACTCTGTATAGGGAGTTTTATCCGAATGGCAAGAAAATACTACCGCTCAGATTAAAGGAATATATCAAAAATCCTTTAATATTAGCGCTCTGGTTTATGGATGATGGAAATGCGATACGATTGAAAGGAGTCTTGAAGGGCTACCACCTCAATACTCAATCTTTCACTGAAGCGGAAAATCGTATGATCGTGAGACTGTTTGTGGAAGTCCACGGCATACATGCGTACGTTGAGAGAAATAATGGATATTTCAGAGTCGGTATTTGTGCAAAAGCGTCACGGGATGCTTTTCGAAATCTGATAAAGAAATACGTTATACAATCAATGCAATACAAGTTCGGATAAGTATGTGATTTTCCTAGAACCCGTAGAGACTGGAATCCTGCGCAAGCGGGATGAAGATGATAGTAGTGCCGACTGAAGTCGGAGAGACACTGTCATAAGACGTTGGCTCCTGATGAAAATCAGGATGAAGGCATAGTCCATGCGCGTAGAAATACGGGAATAACATGAACAAGGCATGGGTAGCGGAAGCTGCTCATGGATTCATTCTAAACAAACCCCCACACACGCAGTGCATGTGAAGGGGCTGTTAGTCGATTTGAGTATCTCGATCGAGTACTCAAGGGAAATGACACTCATCCCCTCATGGTGTCGGACGCGCGGGAAAGACCGCGGGTTCGGACGGAACAAAAGAGTGTGGATGAAGACAAGTTCTAGGTGTTAGGGACTAGGTGTTAGGGAATACAAAACCCCGATGCCTACGGGTCTCGAGCGTCTAGAAAAGACAAACACAGAACGCCCTAAGGGGTAGTTTTATGTTTGGTCACTTTTTGTAATGATTCGTGACAGCAAAGACCTCGGCTGTGCCGCGAGGAGTTAGAAAAAAGAGCGCGCGATACTTACGATCAATCCGGAAAGAATAGATGCCACGCCAATGGGGCTCGAGCAGTTCAAAATTTAGGGATGGATGATGAATGTCTTGTTCAAACAGTGCGCGCGCTTTATCCCACTTTTTTGTCAATTGCCGCTTGCGCAAATATTCACGCACGTCGACACGAAGTGGCTCGATGTTCATGCCCTTCCGTATGATGATTTACGCAGACCGTTTTCGAGATCATTAAGAAAACCCTTTGAATACAGTTTTGTGTCCGCGAAGTCTCGGACGACTGACGCAATGTCGTCTTTGACGATAGACTGGAAAAGCTTTGCGGCAATCTTACGATACGCCGCTCCCTGGCGCTTCAGTTGCTTGTATTCTTGCTTTGAAATGGTTACCTGACTCATGGCCGAAATAGTAGCATATTGAGCCTGTTTTTGCTATATTTTGCCCACGCGCGTTTAGCTCAGTGGTAGAGCACGTCACTGATAATGACGAGGCCGTAGGTCCGATCCCTACAACGCGCACCAAATATGGAAGACACATTTAAAGGTGTCGTTATTGAGGAATCTCTCGAGGACACTTCGGTACTTAAAGACGTGAATATTGTCTCAACGAAAGTGGAACCTGTAACGGATACACATAAAACACCATGGGTTTCCCAGTGGACACTTCACACCATTGAAGTGCCACGTGTTTCTGTAAAAGACTTTGCCGAAAGAATTAGCCACAGTCTCGATCAAAAACATAACTGGTATGCTGACTTTAAAGACGATACGCATCATTACATCGTGTTTCGGGACAAAGTGTTTTATATAGATCGAAAAAGTAAAGAACAATACGATGAGGCGACTCAGTACGGTTTGGCATTAGGAATCCAAGACTATCAACTCGATTTTTCACCCCATGTAAAAGTGTGGGAGAGATAGTCCCAAAAGAAGGTACAATCAATATCCTATGAATTACCGTGTCATCGGCGGAAAAAACCTCAGCGGGGAAGTGACGACGAACATCTCCAAGAATGCTGCGGTGGTACTTCTTGCCGCGTCGCTTCTCAATAAAGGGAAGACGACTTTGAAGCGCATGCCGCATATCGAGGAGGTAAATCGTCTCATCGAAGTTCTCAAATCCATCGGCGTATCTGTCGAATGGGTTGGAGGTGATGTTGTCATTATTCCGCCGAAGACATTCGATCTCTCGAGGCTCAATAGGACGGCGGCGGAGAAAACGCGCTCCATAGCGCTTTTCATCGCACCCTTGGCGCATCACCTCTCATCGTTCGAACTTCCGCTTCCGGGTGGTTGCAAACTCGGCGGGCGCACGATGATGCCGCATGTACACGCTTTGGATAAACTCGGCATTCATCTCACCGAAGGGTCTGATAACGCATTCCATGTGGACGCCAGCACAAAAGAAGCGGGGGACATCGTCATGTATGAAGCGAGCGACACTGGCACGGAAAACGCTTTGATGGCCGCTGCCCTTATACAGGGAACCACGACCATCAAATTCGCAAGCGCAAACTACATGGTCCAGGACCTCTGTGTTTTTCTTGAGAGTGCTGGTGTGAAAATAGAAGGCATCGGAACGACCACGCTCACGGTTCACGGCGTTTCGGAAGTTAATCAAGCTATCGAAGCCAATCCGAGCGAAGATCCGATTGAGTCGATGTTTTTCATCTCACTTGCCGCGACGACGCATTCGAAATTCCTCGTGAAGCGTTGCCCGATTGATTTTCTCGAACTCGAACTGGCCACGCTCGAGAGCATGGGTTTTCGCTATTCTCGCTCGAAGGAATACATGGCCGACAATGGCTTCACGAAACTTGTGGACCTCTCGCTCGAAGATGGCGAACTACATGCACCGCCTGAAAAGATCGCACCGCGCCCGTATCCCGGTATCAACATCGACAATCTTCCGTTCTTCGTTCCCGTCGCAACGCAGGCGAAAGGAAAGACACTTATCCACGATTGGGTCTACGAAGGCCGCGCGCAGTACTACATGGAAATGCAGAAGCTCGGCGCGAAGATGGAGCAACTTGATCCGCATCGCGTGGAAATCGAAGGTCCAACATCGCTCCACGGCATCCACATAGAAGCACCTGATGCACTCCGCCCCGCGACCGTCCTTCTCATCGGTATGCTCGCCGCAGAAGGAGAATCCATGCTCGACAATGTGTACCCCATCAACCGTGGGTACGAGCGTCTGCACGAGCGTTTGAAGGTCTTGGGTGCGGATATCGAGGCGGTGGAATAAGTGATTTACAAACCTTATATTTTCGCTATTGTTCCCCCTAGCTAGCGGGGGCGCTAGATTGTAAATGCACAACGAGGAGTGTGTAATGGCACAAGTTAATCCTTCGTTCTCTGACACCGATCATAACCCAACACAAACTGAGGCCGGGATCGAGGTTTTCGAAGTTGTCGGATCGATCAAGTGGTTTAACGCATCGAAAGGATACGGCTTCATCACTCCCGACAACGGATTGGCAGACATCATGCTCCACGTCACCTGCCTCAGGGCAGGCGGTTATCAGACCGCGTACGAGGGAGCGAGGGTTCACTGCGAGGTGCTGCGCCGGCCGAAAGGCATGCAGGCATCCCGTATTCTCGACATGGACGAGAGTGCGGCAATCCCCCCTTCGCAATTGCCACAGCGGACGCACGTTGTTGTTCAACCGCAGAGCGATTGGGAAAGAGCGACTGTCAAGTGGTTCAGCTCCAGTCGTGGTTACGGATTCCTCACCCGTGGCGAAAAGACTGCCGATATTTTCGTGCACAAGGAGACGGTCAGACGCTTCGGCTTCGCGGAGTTTAAGACGGGTCAGATGGTTCAAGTCCGTTGGGGCACTGGTCCCAAGGGCCTAATGGCCGCGGAGTTGCGACCAGTCTGAAGTTAAAAGTGACAGATGATAAAAAGGGCCGCCCGAACGGGCGGCCCTTTGTCTTTTTTTACGTAAGAATTCTTGTGACATTGCATCAACAGAGTAGGGAATTTTGTTATCCCCTTTGTCGATTTGACGTATTAGGTATTCTGTTCTATTATTTCATTCAGACTAACATGCAACTCTTCCCGTTCAAACCAGGGAGGCAGCGATGCTTCAGATCCTTGAGATACCGTGTCAAAAACACCTCAACGAAAAGTACATCCGTAGCATCTTCGACTACATTGAAGAGGCGCGCGATGCAGGAGATTGGACTGCGGGCAATCTTGCGTGCGCCCATCTCGTGAATCTCGCGTTAAACGACAAGAGCGAGCAACCCGAGCTGTGGATCGAAATCGCGACGCCTGACGAGTGGGGCGATGAAGATCTGATCTCTGAAGAAGACCGGGTTTTCATCAAGTATCGGGAATTAAAAGTATGTCTCCGGGCTGCTTATCTATCTCCTGATGCCACTCGACGGTGTTACAAACGCGTGGGCGATAGATATACGAAATGGTGCGGAGGGAACTTGCTCATGGAAGAGCAAATCAAACGCGCTACACCTTCCGACCGTGATCGCCTCCGAGATAAGTGGAGGCACTTAGTGGGGCATGAAGAGACGGAGAAAGCGCGTGGAATGTTATTGCCACGGTGACCTTTTTTGCAAGAATTTGTAAGGCCTTCTCCTTCGCGGGGCAGGTCTTACTTTTTTGTCTAATGGAAAT
>MGIS01000012.1:60342-71399 GCA_001793865.1 Candidatus Wolfebacteria bacterium RIFCSPLOWO2_01_FULL_47_17b | reverse complement strand
GCGGCGGAGCCGCACCGCTCAAAACCGCAAAAGAACCCGAAGAAAAACATCGACTCGAACCATATTTTAATTTTGGGGGAAGAAAATTTTTTAATCATGAAAGTTACTAAAGCCAAAAAAGTTTTCAGCATCATACTACCGATTACTGTTTTCGTGAGCGTATTTTTCCTGAGTACGACTGAAGTCCATGCTTTAAGTTGTATACCTCCGCAAAATATTTTTGTTGTTGCGTACGAACAAGGTAATTTTCTTGATGGTTTTACAATTGAACATAGGCTTACCGGAAATATATGTGATACAAGACCAGTAGTTAGGGAGCGCACCGATAATTTACAAAGTGCTTTTACTACTGCATCACAAAATTTGAACAAGTCAGTTTCTACTGGTGTATACCAGCTATCAACAAGGTGCTTGGCGGGTAGATGGGATGAATGGTGCGTTAAAGAAAGCACTTTTGAACAATTATCAAGCAATCCATCAGAACTGGCTCGACATAAATCAGAATGGCAGATAAAAGAGCAAGAAGAACTTCGATCCGTTACAACACAAAAATGGTCAGTAGCAGTAATCATTGTGGCTATTGTCGCGCTCGCAATTCTTTGGCCGTGGATTTTGGTGAAGATATGGCCAAACTTGAGAAAGCGATTATCTTTGTTTTTAATTATCGCGATTCTGCTACAAGCACCGCTCGCTCTAATTCTGCAATGGATGTTCATTTGGTCACACCGCTTGTGGCAAACCACAGCTTCCATTTCTTCAGTTGTGCTTGGTTTGTTTATTCTCATTGAGATCATATTCCTTATTGTTAGAAAAATTCGATCAAGAAATGTTTTCGTTTAAGATTTCAAGAATTAGGCCGCCAAAGAAAAACTTGAAATTGTCAGCGGTGCGGCTCCGCCGCCTTTCCGAATTTTCGCGGGGGGATTTCCTCGCCGCCGCAGGCGGCGAAATGCGTTCGGACTAATTCAAGAATACTGCACAAAATTATACGACTCCCACCTCCCCCACCAAGATCAAAGTGACTATTTTAATAAAAGCATCAAAATTTCCGCGATCGCAGTAATTCTGATGCTCTTTTCTTTACGGGGCTACTGAGAACCGCATCATTTAATCATAAAAAAACATTTAATAGGGATAAATATGCTAAAATACGGGTATGGAAAACCAGTATCTGCATGAGGTGGCGATTACGTGTATCATCATCAAAGACGGTGCGTATCTCATTACGCGAAGATCGCCGAATAAAAAACGATTTCCAGGCAAATGGACCGTGCCCGGAGGGAAGCTGGAAACCGATGATTA
This sequence comes from Candidatus Wolfebacteria bacterium RIFCSPLOWO2_01_FULL_47_17b, assembly GCA_001793865.1. Classification (GTDB taxonomy): domain Bacteria; phylum Patescibacteriota; class Minisyncoccia; order UBA6257; family JAGOQP01; genus WO2-47-17b. The sequence continues at coordinate 70,097 of MGIS01000012.1, read as the reverse complement.
CATCCATCTGAAGAAAGACACCGAGTTCTACTGGTACAACGTGCTTGAACAAGTATTGAAACGAGAAGTGAAGGAGGAGGTCGGACTGGAAATTAAAAATATAGAGTACGTCACGAGCCTCGCGACCATGCACGAGGATAAAGCGCCGTCATTGGTCATCTCGTGTGTGGCAGACTGGGCCGGAGGTGACGTGCGGTTGCAGGAAGAAGAAACCGATCAGTTCGCGTGGGTAAGCTTAGAAGAAAGCAAACAATACGAGCTTCTGGACGGCATATACGACGAGCTTGCGATGGTGGAGGAAATGCGGAGCGGAAAGAAACGGGCGGAGTGGGAAAGAAAATAAGAGTTGCGAAAAGTACCATTTGTTGGTACTTTTTAATGATATGCAATACACAAACTACATTATATTTATTCCGGTCGTGCTCGCGGTCGCGTATGCTGCATACCTTATGCTGTGGCTCAAGCGTCAGCCGAAGGGATCCGAAAAAATGCAGGAAATATCAAAAGCGATTCGAATCGGCGCGCGCGCCTATTTGAATAGGCAATACCGCACGGTGGCAATCGTGGCTATAGTGCTTTTTGTTATTATCTGGCTCGTGTTCCAAAACTGGGTACTTGGAATCGGATTTTTACTCGGAGGGATTTTGTCGGCACTCGCCGGCTATATCGGCTTGAATGTATCGGTTACATCCAACAGCAAGACAACGCAAGCGGCTCACACGGGACTTGGAGAGGCGATGTCGGTCGCGTTTCGCGCGGGATCGGTTACGGGATTTTTGGTTGTAGCGCTTGGACTGCTTGGTGTAGCGGGCTTTTATCTTCTAACGGGACAAGACGCGACCGCGCTCATTGGTTTCGGATTTGGAGCAAGCCTTATTTCGGTATTCGCGCGACTTGGCGGAGGCATATTCACCAAAGCGGCGGATGTCGGAACAGACCTGGTTGGTAAAGTTGAAGCAGGGATTCCCGAGGATGATCCTCGCAATCCGGGCGTCATCGCGGATAACGTCGGTGATAATGTGGGGGACTGTGCCGGCATGGCGGCTGATCTTTTTGAAACATACGCGGTTACACTAACCGCCGCTCTACTTCTGGGGGCCGCACTGCTTACGGGGCAACAGGTGTTTTTCCCCCTTGTGATCGGCGGCCTCGCGATCGTCGCATCGGTCGTGGGGACACTCTTTGTGCGGCTCGGCAAGAAAAAAGGCATAATGCATGCTCTCTACAAGGGGCTCGGAGCGTCGGTTATCGTATCGGCAGGGCTCTTCTATCTTGCGGCACAGCAATTTTTTCCGGAAAATCTGTGGAGCATGTACATCTCGACCCTTATCGGGCTTGCGGTCACGGTGCTTATGGTGCTCGTAACCGACTACTACACCGCAAAAAAATACCGGCCGGTACAATCCATATCCAAAGCGTCTGAATCAGGACACGGCACGAATATTATTATGGGGCTTTCGGTCGGAATGGAATCCACATTTCTGCCGATTCTCATCATTGCGGCGGGTATTATCTCGTCCTACATTCTCGCAAATGTATATGGTGTGGCGCTTGCCGCAACCGCAATGCTTTCAGTAGCAGGAATTATTGTGGCGATTGATTCATTCGGGCCGGTGACGGACAACGCGGGAGGCATAGCGGAAATGTCGGATGCGCCTGAAGAGGTACGGAAAGTAACAGACTCGCTGGATGCTGTTGGGAATACAACCAAAGCTGTCACAAAAGGTTATGCAATCGCATCGGCGGGACTCGCCGCGCTCGCGCTATTTGCAGGATTTACGCAGGAAGTTGCAACGCGATTCGAACTACCTGACTTTTCGGCGCTGCGGGGATTTTTCGATATTACAAACCCGTTTGTTCTGGTGGGGTTATTGATTGGCGCAAGCATACCGTACCTGTTCAGTTCCATCGCGATGAAATCCGTTGGGAAAGCCGCGGGAGCCATTGTGGATGAGATCCGAAGGCAGTTCAGGGAAATCAAAGGCATTATGGATGGCACTCAAAAGCCCGACTATGGCAAAGCGGTGGATATCGTAACCAAAGCCGCGCTCAAAGAAATGATCATCCCGGCGCTTCTTCCCGTATTCTTTATATTGGTCGTTGGACTCGGTACAAAATTAGTAGCAGACCTCGCAATTACCAACCCGTATGTGGGTGCGTCCTTTACTCCGGGCACGGTTATCGCCGCACAGGCGCTCGGAGGATTGCTCATCGGCGTAATTCTCTCGGGATTATTCGTTGCGATATCAATGACCTCGGGAGGAGCAGCGTGGGACAACGGTAAAAAATATATAGAAGATGGCAACTTTGGAGGCAAAGGATCCGACGCACATAAGGCAGCGGTGACCGGCGATACGGTGGGGGACCCATACAAAGACACCGCCGGTCCCGCCATCAACCCGCTCATCAAAGTGATTATGATTCTGGCTCTCCTTATCGTGCCGTTGCTGTGATATACTGGAAGATATGAATCCCGTTAGAAGTCCTTGGTAAATAAAATCGTATAAATTTTATTTACTCGGAGCGAAACGAGATTCTATAATTAAACTAAGTCTACCAAAATGGAAATACATTCCTATACAGGCAGACTTCTAACGGGATGAAAAAAATACTATTAAGTGCGCTTATGTGCATGCTCGCGCTTCCGCTTCTTTCACAGGTCGCGTTCGCTCAGGATATCCCGGTAATTGATTTCCCGTCCCCGTCTCCGATCGTAACTCCTATCGGACCCCGTACAACTGGTGAACTAACACAATTTTTTGTGACAGTCGTGCAGTGGTTCTACACAATCATATTTATTGTGGCGGTACTGTTCATACTGCTTGCGGCATTTGGATTCATTACCAGCAAAGGAAGTCCCGAGAAAGTCGCGAAAGCAAAAGCGCAGCTGCTCTACGCGGTCATAGGAATAGCAATAGCGCTCATATCGTATTCGATTATCGCGCTTGTCCAGAATACGCTTGAAAATAATTTCTAAGAGCATAAAACACCCCGCTCGGGGTGTTTTATGCCTTGTGCCGCTTTCCGTGGAATGCCTTGTGCACTTCGCGGAGTTGTTTGTTGGTAATGTGCGTATATACCTGCGTGGTGGCGATGTTTGAGTGACCCAGAAGTTCCTGCACTGAACGCAGATCCGCTCCGTTCATAAGAAGGTCCGTGGCAAATTGATGTCGAAGCTGATGAGGACTTACCTTTCCTAGGATGCCGGCTTTCTTAGCATAGTGCCTGACCATTCTCTGTACTGCGCGAGGGATAATAGGGCCGATGACCTTGGGATTTTTTGCTTTACTCAAGCTTATAAATAGCGCCTCCTCCGCATCACCTCGCTTTTCCAAATATTTTTTTATCGCTACCTTGGCGGATTCAGATATAAACACAATGCGTAGTTTAGATCCTTTCCCTCGCACCGTAATCTCACCTCTGCCAAAGTCCATATAACGTGAGAGAGAGCACAATTCTGAAACGCGTAAACCAGTAGAGAAAAGCATTTCTAAAATCGCTTTATCGCGAAGCGCGCGAAGCGAATCGCCCTGCGGCCCCTGCATAAACCGCTCCAGATCGCTGTATTCCATAATTTCTATCTGGCGCTGGGGGACTTTGGGCAGATCAATCTGATCGGGAAGCACGCGCAAAGGCATATTGCGCTTGACCAGATACTTCAAAAAATTCCGCAGAGCTATGGCGTAGTATGCTTGGGTATTCTTCTTAATCACATCACCCGCGGCAGCGTGCTTGCGGGCAAGTGTGACGCGGAACCGCCGAACCGTATCTTCGTTAAGGTCTTTTAATGTCTTTGCCTTCTGGTCTTGTACAAACGCCATCAAATACCTCCGGTAGTTTTGGACGGTTTTTGGGGATCGGTTTTTCTCGATATCCAAATGATCTAAATAATCTTCAATGTATCGTTCAAGTTCTGACATACAGAAAAGTATAATCTATTGTGCGACAGATTGACAGGACATACGCAAAAATATATACTGTTCGTATACATGCTTACCACTCGGAAAAAGCAAAATGTAATAAAAGAGCTGGAGGCGCACGATACGGACACCGGATCGGCTTCCGTGCAGATCGGACTTCTGTCAAAGCAGATTGATGAACTAACAAAACACCTCAAATCAAATCCGAAGGACAACAGTTCCCGCAGGGGCCTCTTGAAAATGGTCTCAAAACGCAGAAAACTTCTTGATTACCTTTCCAAGGAAAATCAGAAGCGGTACGCGTCCGTGGTGAAAAAGCTCGGGCTCAAGAAATAACACATGTCATCCAACAAAGATCAGCGCATAGGGGTTTTTATGGATATCCAGAACCTCTATCATTCCGCAAAAAATCTATATGGGGCAAAAGTTAATTTTCCCCAGCTTTTAAAACACGTGGCGGCTAACCGCCAGCTTATTCGCGCGATCGGATACGTAGTTAAAAGCGACGTATCGCTCAACGAAGCGTCGTTTTTTGAAGCGCTTGAAAAGGCGGGCATCGAATTGAGAATGAAAGACCTCCAGATTTTTCCGGGCGGAATGAAGAAAGCGGATTGGGACGTGGGGCTGGCGGTGGACGCGATTCGGCTAGCGCCATCGCTTGATGTAGCGGTTATTGTTAGCGGAGACGGCGACTTTGTGCCGCTGGTCAATTACCTGAAGTGGGCAAAGGGATGCAAAGTGGAGATTGCTTCATTCTCGCGCACGACATCGGCAAAGCTGCGGGAGCTGGCGGATGAGCACGTCAACGTCGAAGATATACCTAACATATTCATACGCGACAATCGTCGAAAAAAAGGAAAATAAAACCATCATACGTAACAGACGTGCGGTGTCCTGAGAAATAAGTTTTTAGGACAGCGCATGTCTCATAAGAAACATGCAATTACCAAACCAAAAAGAATTTACACTTCCGTTTCATGGTCGTGACCTGAAATTTACCGTCTCCGATCTAGCGGGACAAGCAAACGCGGCAGTGCTCGGTCAGTATGGAGATACGCTCGTGCTTGTAACTACGGTTATGGGTAAAGAGGATCGCGATACAGAGTTCTTCCCTCTCACCGTTGACTACGAAGAGCGGTTTTACGCGGCTGGAAAGGTGCTAGGAAGCAGATTTATACGCCGCGAGGGGCGCCCGAGCACGGATGCGGTGCTTTCGGGCCGTCTGATTGACCGTTCCATTCGGCCGCTGTTTGATAGTCGCCTGCGCCGCGACGTGCAGGTAGTGATAACCATACTTTCCTACGACGAAGAAAACGACCCGGATTTCCTGGCTCTCGCAACGGCATCGTTGGCGCTCTCAATTTCGGATATCCCCTGGCAGGGACCCATTGCAGGCGTGCGGCTGATGCTTGACCCGTTAGAGAAAAGCCGCCCCGAAGCGGCTGAAGCCGTGCCTGCGGCAGGGCGTTCTCTAACGGGTCTTGATGAAGACATAACGGTCAATCCACTTGTCAGCAAAGTAAAGGAAGTTCTGCAGAAGCAGGGGACATGTGACGCGTTCTTCTCGGGAACCGCAAAGGGGTCCATAAATATGATTGAACTCGAAGGAAGAGAAATAACCGAAACTGACGCGGAAAAGCTTTTCGCCAGCGCCCAGGAGGAAACGAAAAAACTCATTGAATTTCAGAAAGATATAATTTCAAAGATTGGAAAAGAAAAAGCATCCATCTCACTCGCCGATCACGATCCGGCTATCGTCGCGGAAGTACGGGCATTCACGCACGATGTGTTGCAAAAGATAGTGTTTATACAAGACGGAGCAGAACGGGACGAGAAGATCGCCGAACTGAAAGCAACGCTTGTGGAACACCTCACCCAGAAAGAACTCCCGACTGAGCCCGTCAGCTCAATTCTGAAAGAGATCATCAATGAAATCGTGCATGCGCAGGCGCTTGAAAACGAAAAGCGACCAGACGGCAGAGGCATCACAGCTATCCGGCCCCTGCACGCGCAGGTGGGACTTTTTAAACGCTTGCACGGATCATCGCTCTTTATGCGCGGCGCAACGCAATCGCTTGCGGTTACCACACTTGCGGCGCCGGGACAGGAACAGCTGGTGGAAACAATGGAATCTACCATGAAGCGCAGATTTATGCTGCATTACAACTTCCCGCCATTTTCGACGGGAGAAACCGGCCGCATGGGATCGCCCGGGCGGCGCGAGATCGGGCATGGAGCCCTCGCCGAAAAGGCATTACGCGCGGTCATACCATCAAAAGACGCGTTTCCCTACACCATCCGCGTCGTATCAGAAATTCTTTCGTCGAACGGATCGTCGTCTATGGCATCGGTCTGCGCGGCAACGCTCTCGCTTATGGACGCAGGCGTGCCCATCCTAAAGCCCGTGGCCGGCATAGCTATGGGACTTATGACGCATCAGGGCTACGACCCCGCAAGCAATCGGAGCGAATTCAAAGTGCTGACCGATCTGCAGGGGTTTGAAGATCACTATGGAGATATGGACTTCAAGGTAGCGGGCACGCGGGATGGCATTACGGCTATACAAATGGACCTCAAAATAGAAGGCATCACGATGGATATATTCAAAACGGGCCTGTCCGACGCTCAAAAAGCCCGTCTTGAAATACTGGATCTTATCCAAAAAACGATACCCGAATCACGAACACAGCTCTCGCCCTACGCGCCCATCATCAAGATTCTACAGATTAAGCCGGACCAGATCGGTATGGTCATCGGACAGGGCGGCAAGGTGATTAATGGCATCATAGAGCAATACGGACTTGAGACGATCGATATCGACGACGACGGCAGTGTGTTCATTGCCGGCACCGACGCGGCGAAAGTGGACGAAGCGATGAAATTCATCCAGATTTTGACCAAAGAATACGAGGTAGGCGAGGTAGTAACCGGACCGATTATAAAAGTGTTTGAGTTTGGCGCGATCGTGGATCTGGGTGGCGGCAAGGATGGCATGATTCATGTATCGGAAATCCAAAACGGATTTGTGAAAAGTGCGGAAGAACATCTGAGGGTTGGACAAACGGTAACCGCGAAAATCATTCGGGTTGAAGAATCAGGCAAAATCGGACTTTCGATCAAAGCACTAGGAAAATAACAAAAAAACCCGACATACTTCTTCACGATACGGCGTATTCGCCTGCTGGCGAATCGCCTCGCCCTCGCGTCAGCCGCGCTCCGGGAGTCGTTCAGAAGCATGCGGGTTTCTTTGTTTGCGCTTCGCGTGTTTATCTCATCTCAATCGTGCAATGACTGAATAAAAAACGCCAGCTATTTCTGGTGTTTTTTATTATGCCTGCCTTCAGCTTAAATCTTAGCCGAATAGGGCTGACGCCCCACAAGCACACTGGTAAGATAGCATATCAGTGATTTTCTTACAAGTGAATAACAATAGTTTGATTATTTTAAAAAAGAGGGTAGAATAGAAACTATAAATAAACCTTGAAAGATTGCCTGGGTTTGTGGATGTTATGAGGGAAAATGTGGCTAGAGAACTGGCTGATAAAGATCCTGAAACCGCGTTACGTATCGCAAGTAAAATCTCCGATAGTGCTTTAACCAAAAGAAATTATATAGAAGATTACATCCGTAATACTAATAAATAGAGCAATGAAAAATCCCCCTTAGGGGGATTTTTTAGAGCAACTCCATAACAAGAGACCTGCGGCCGAATTGCAGAGCATCTGCTCGAGATTCGAACCAGATATCTATAGTGTTCGTATTGTTGTACCGTGTGTTCATACGGTCCTCAACCACGAATACTTTGTCTCCGTACAGAGCGGGAATCTTTAATTTCGATCCCATTGGCAGGAAGTTTGACGCAACGATTCCATCGCGAACGATCGAACCGGATGCGGTTACAAATGGCGTGTCGTCGGTTTCCATCGGATGACTCGTGTAGGCGGTCGCCCACACGCGAATCTCCTTTGCCGCTTGTTCGGTCGCGGACGCGAACTGCTTCTTGCGGTATATCACAACCTGCTCTCCCGCGCTGTCCGAAGCCGAGGTGGCCAAGGCCAGTTCGGCAAGCGGAACGAGTTCTTCTGCTTCTGTCTGTAGTCCTGCTAGTGAGTACAGGCGGTCCAGGTAAAACCCTATAGAATGTGCCTGCATAAGCGTAAGCACGAGACCAAGGGCACCAATTGACGCCAGTATGATACGTTTACCCATAAAATTGTAAATTTTGGCTTAAAACCTTGCTTATTTGCTGAAAACATCCACTTTCTCAACAAAAAACCCCGCCTTTTCGGAATTTAACCACAGTATATATCATGCATTTGAAAAAGTCAAATGCTCGTAGTGAGTGGTGAGTTATGGGTTGTGGGATGAAAAACGGCCTGGCTCACTACTCAAAACCCACAACTCACATCTCATTTGCTATACTGGGAGGATGCAGGAACTCTATACAAAGGCGCTGGTACTTGATCGGCGGCCGGTAGGCGAGGCAGACGAGCTCGTTACGTTCTACACCGAGAAATTTGGGAAAATATATGCCCGAGCGAAAAGCATTCGCAAGATAACATCGAAAGTATCCGCGCACCTCCAGCCGCTTGGATTCACACAGGTGCGGTTTATCCATCGGGGGAATTTTACGGTGCTTGATGCTATGGCCGAGACCCGGCCTCGGCCACAGCTTATTTCCATTGTCCGACTGCTTGCGGATATGACGCATGAATGGGAAAAGGACACGAGATTGTGGCAGTACATACAGAGAATACAAATCGAAGACATCCCCGAAAAAGAAATGAATAGAGACGTGCTCGCGCTGTTGGGGTTTGATGGGCGCCACGCATCCTGCGCATTTTGTAAAAAAGAACAGGCCTACGCGTTTCTCAAAACACGGAATGATTTTGTTTGTCGGGCGTGTGCTTCTAAAGTGAGTGAAAGTGAGGTAGTATGTATCTAATATGTCACTAGGAGATGTAGAAAAAGAGCTCTACGGCCAGAAGCCTCGGAAACTTAGGGTAGACCAAGCCAAAAAAGAAGAAATATCCCGAAAGACGGAAGGATCAGAGTTTAAAAATCCCTGGCGGGACGAGGAACCATACGCACCATCCGCGCAAGGACCCGAACCGGTACAAAAAGCCGAAAAAATCGGATCGCGCGTATTTATAGTGCTGGCGGGAGCGCTGGTGGTGCTGGTGGGCTTCGCGGGCTACTATTTGTACCAGTATTTTTCCACCAAAGACGCGCGCTTTACGATAACCGCGCCCGCGGAAGTGCGCATAGGCGAACCGTTCACGCTCACGGCCGTGTTTGAGAACATATCTAAAAAGCCGCTGTATGAGCCGGTGCTCTCCATCCAGCTCCCCGACGGGGCTGTTGTTGTCGATAACGCATCCCGTCGAACCATCGAAGAACAGCTGCCCGATACCGCTTCCGGAGAGGGCGTGAAGCGGGAATTTACCGTTGTGCTTACCGGCACATCCTACCGGAGCTATCGCTTCGGCGGAGATATCTCATTTCGATACGGCGAATCAACCCTATCAAGCAAGTTTCAGAAAGAAGCATTTGTTTCGGTGGTTGCGCGGGATCCGGTGCTCACGCTTGATATAGCGATTCCGGCATCCGTTGTAAATGGGCAGGATTTTGAACTGCAGACCCGCTACAAAAACGAAACCGGCAGCGCGCTCCGAAACGTATCAATTGTATTTGATTTGCCGAGCGCGTTTTCTTTGAATAATTCCGAACCAAAACTGGAGGAGTCCGGAGATAAGCGGAAAGTCACGTTTCAGGAGATTGCGGCGGGAAGCGAAGGCGTGGTGATTATATCCGGTTTTTTGACCGGAAGCGCGA
>MGIS01000012.1:27236-60325 GCA_001793865.1 Candidatus Wolfebacteria bacterium RIFCSPLOWO2_01_FULL_47_17b | reverse complement strand
ATACGTTTGTGCCGTTCGGGGCCAAAGCGGTTCTGAGCGTGTCCGGATCGGAATACGAGATAGCATCCAAGAACAACTCAATTTCGGTAGGAGCGTCACCGCTTGAAGTGATCGTGCTATCGGACAAAAAGGAAGATGTTGCCCACCCCGGCGATGACGTGAAATTTACCATGCGGATACAAAACAACGCCTCAATCCCTCTGCGGGAAGTGGTGGCAAGCGCGAAGTTTAACGGAGCACACTTCGACCTGTCGAGTCTTGAGGGATCTGGATCGCTCAACGACGCGACTCGCACCTATACCTGGACCGCAGCCCGCATATCCGAACTCGAACGGCTGGAGCCGGGACGATCGGTAGAGATTCCATTCAGCATCTCGCTTCGCAACGGATACGCTCCTCAGGGGGTTGTGCAAAAGGATATAGAATTGCAGGTGGTGGGCATGGCCGCGTCCGCGACCGTTCCACCCGAGCTTACCGCACAGCAGACAATTGGTACGCACACCTATACGCTAAAATTGGGGGGCGTGTTGAATCTTCTGCCGCTGGTATTCTACGCCGAACCAAGTGAAGAAATACGAAATATTGGACCGGTTCCGCCGCGTGTCGGGCAGGAAACGCAGTTTACGATACATTGGAAGCTAAGCGCGCAGGGGACGGACGCGCAAAATATCCAAATTCGCGCATCCCTTGGACGAGGAATGGAATGGACGGGGAAGCTGAGTGTGCTTAACACCGAATCGGCTCCGCGATACAACTCACAGACGCAGGAAGTGATATGGGAAATCCCGAATATAACGGCCGGATCCGCCGCGCCGGAAGCGATATTCCAAATCATATTCACCCCCGCGTCCAATATGGCGGGCAGCCAATACACGTTCCTTGAAGATATTCGGTTTACTGGAACCGACGCATTTACCGGCACAAAACTCTCGCAGGAATTCAGAACACTCGACTCGCGCGATATGGCGGATGCGAATGCGTTGCAGAACGGATATGACAAGGTGCGTCCATAGGACACACCTCAAATGCTAAATCATAATCCCTAAATCCTAAATAAACTCCAATGGCTGTCATGAACTCAAAACCAAAATTTGACCTTGAAGAACGAACACTTGAGTTTGCGAAGAACATCCGCTCCTTTATCAAGAAAATTCCAAAAACCATTGGAAACATCGAAGATTCCAAGCAGCTAATCCGGTCTTCGGGGTCCATAGGTGCAAATTATATAGAAGCAAACGAATCGTTGAGTAGAAAAGATTTCCTTTTGCGAATAAAAATAAGTAAAAAAGAGGCAAAAGAGAGTCTTTACTGGCTTCGTCTTCTGGACGTCGGAGGATCTGAATTTTTAGAACGGGAAAGAAGGCAATTTATCCAAGAGGCAGTTGAACTCGGTAGAATATTCGGCTCCATCCTAGAGAAGTCCAAAAATATGTGCTAATCTTCCTTTAGAAATTGATGTTTTGGAATTGGAATTTCTTTAGGGTTTAGGATTTAGTGCTTAGGATTTACCACTTAATATGCCCAAACAACAGAAAAACACCGATGCAAGTATGGATAAAATCGTCTCTCTCGCCAAGAGGAGGGGCTTTGTGTACCCGGGATCGGAGATGTACGGTGGTCTTGCTAATTCATGGGATTATGGACCGCTTGGCACCGCGCTTAAAAATAACATCAAAAAAGAATGGTGGCGGATGTTCGTGGAGGAGCGAGACGATGTATATGGATTGGATGGAGCGATTATTATGAATCGCAAAGTGTGGCAAGCGAGCGGGCATGAACAGACGTTTTCCGATCCGATGGTGGAATGCAAAAAGTGTGGAAATAGATTTAGATCTGATGAGGTTGGATTTCCAAATATAAAGGAAGAAGGAATGAGCGAGGTATTTAATTATCCAAAATGTCCAGAGTGTGGAGGGAAAAGTTGGACAGTTCCTAAGCAATTCAATCTAATGTTCCAAACATTCCTTGGAGCGATTGATCCGATTGATAGAATATTCGGTGAATGGGAGATGCCAAGCACCTCATATGCTGATCATGAAAAGAAAAAACTTCTTCGAGCAGAAATTGAAGATTCTAAAATATATCTCCGCCCCGAAACCGCGCAGGCAATATTTGTGGACTACAAGCATATTCTGGATTCGTTTTCACCAAAATTGCCGTTTGGCATCGCGCAGATAGGAAAAGCATTCCGAAATGAAATTACGCCCGGAAACTTCATATTCCGCACGCGCGAATTCGAACAGATGGAAATAGAGTATTTCGTGCGGGAAAAGGAGTGGGAGAAAGCATTCACTGAATGGCAAAAAGAAATGCATCGCTGGGTGAAGCATATCGGTCTTGATATGAAAAAGATCCACGAGCTGGAAGTGCCCGACGACGAACGCGCGCATTACTCCAAGCGGACTATTGATTTCGAATTTGATTTTCCGTTCGGCAGAAAAGAATTGTACGGACTCGCGTACCGTACGGATTTCGATCTTGAGAGCCACGAGAAAGCAAGTAAGCAGGATTTGAAGTATTTCGACGAGGAAACAAAAGAAAAATTCCTGCCTCACGTTATTGAGCCGAGTTTGGGAGTGGACAGGACGCTTTTGGCGATTCTTTGTTCCGCGTATCGTGAAGAGGAAGATGAAAAAGGCGAAATTCGCACGTACCTCTCGTTAGAACCGTATATGGCTCCGTATAAAGCAGCGGTATTTCCGCTGTTGGCGAATAAGTCGGACCTGGTGAAAAAGGCACAGGAGATACGAAAAGAAACGCAAGGCAAAGGAACTGATTTTGTACCGGTCGCGTTCGACGCGGGAGGGAATATAGGAAAGCGGTATAGAAAGCAGGACGAAATAGGCACACCGTACTGCATTACGGTGGATTTTCAAACATTAGAAGATGACACGGTCACAGTCCGCAACCGCGACACCATGAAACAGGAGCGCATTGCTTCAAAACTCGTGCACAACTTCATCCGAAAATCTCTTAAAAGTTTGTAAGGTTTGGCCTTGGTCTGGGAAGGCCGAACCTTGGTTTCACGAATTTGTGGAATAAAAAAAAGGAGCGGTTTTTACGCCGTTCCATTTTTTGATTTTCCACCTTTCTTTTCGTATATGGCAAGAAAAACTGATGTTGCAATAGCAGATACAGACAGACCAACTCCCATTATGTATGAACCGAAAATATTATTAAGCCCATGAAGTATAAGAAAACCAAAGAGAAAAATAATACTTAACCAGATAAAAATAAAGAAAAATTTTTCAGCCGACTTCACTGTCATTTCAATCACCTTGTTTAATTTTTAAAATACCTATAATATATAATAATAATAACCTATGAAAAGTCAAGTTTTTATAAAACAAACTTTCTGATATAGTAGATTTCGAATCAAGTACGGAATGGCAGAAAGATTGCTTCACTCCACTCGCAATGACATTCCATTTTCGCAATATTCGCATTTCGCATTCGTATCATTCGCATTAGACTTTCTATGAAAGTTATTCAAAAAAAACTCCCCAACAGCATCCGGCTCATACTCGTGCCGCTCAAAGACAGCTTGTCGGTAACTACAGCCGTATTTGTGGAAGCGGGTTCAGCGTACGAGCAGAAAAAAATAAGCGGACTATCGCATTTTCTTGAACATATGATGTTCAAGGGCACGACGCGGCGTCCGACTGCACGCGCCATTTCCACCGAGCTTGAAAACCTCGGCGCGTCGTATAACGCATTCACGGACTTTGACCTCACCGGCTACTACGCCACGGTCGCTCCACGGAATTTCGATAAGGCATTCGACGTGGTTGCCGATATGTATCTACATCCACTGCTTGATCCAAAAGAAATCGAAAAAGAAAAAGGTGTAATCGTGGAGGAGATCCGTATGTACGAAGATCTGCCGCAGTACAAAGCAAGTGAAACGCTCGACGCGCTTATGCATGGCGACCAACCGTCGGGCTGGAGCATCGTGGGTACCGAAAAAACGGTCACCTCGTTTAATCGCAAAAACTTCCAGGACTACATTGCAAAGCATTACATTGCCGAAAAAACAATTATTGTGGTAGCGGGGAATTTCGATCCCGCGTACGCGTACGCGGAAGCCAAAAAGCACTTCGCGGCGGCGCGAAAGGGAAAGGTGTATGATCGGGTACCGTACAAAAAGCATACGGGCAGGCACATATCCATCGTGCATAAGAAATTAGACCAGTCCACTTTTATGGCTGGATTCCACGCAGTGCCTATGAAATCGGACGAACGGTTCAAAGTGGCGATTCTCGCGGCAATACTCGGCGGCGGCATGGGGTCGCGGCTATTTCAGAAGATCCGGGAGGAAATGGGAGCGGCGTATTTCATCGGCATGGGTACGTCGTTTAACGCCAACCACGGCGTGGCGTACGTCAAAGGAGGCATCAATCACGGCAAATTGCGCGATGTATTCAGCGCGCTGTGCGAAGAACTGCAAAAAATCCATGAAGGAGCCGCCAAAGACGAGCTCACACGCGCAAAGGAATATACGGTCGGAAACTTCCTCCTGTCGCTGGAATCGCCAAGCGAGCTGGGGACGTATTATGGTTACCAAGAGGCGACTATGGGTAAGACCCTTCCGCCGCAGGAGGCGGCGAAGCATATGCGCGCCGTAACCCAAGACGACATCAAGCGAATAGCGCGAAAATATCTTACGAAAGAAAACTTTCACTTCTCGCTCGTCGGCCCGTACGAAAAGGCCGAGGAAAAGAAATACGAGGAGCTGTACCGTAAAAACTGGGCGTAAGGAGTAGGTATCGCGACCCGTATCGTATAACGTCCAAAGTATTACGTACAACCAAACCTAAAACGACACGGGTTGCCACACCCACAACGATGACTATGACTTTTCGTATAATTGACGCTCACACGCATACTCAGTTTCCCGAATACGATACGGATCGGGACGAAGTTATTCGCCGCGCGTTGGATGCCGGCATAGGCATGGTCAACGTTGGCACGGATGCGGAAATGTCTCGTAAAGCAGTAGAGCTCGCGCATCGGTATGAAGAAGGTGTGTGGGCGACCATCGGAATCCATCCTACGGATGCGCAGATATACGCAGATGACACGCAGATGAACGCGGATATAAAAAAATTAGAATTATTGGCATTAGATAAAAAGGTGGTGGGTATAGGCGAATGCGGGTTGGATTACTTTAGGTTAGAAAATCTCCACGAGGCTGATCCTCGTAGAAAACAAAAGGAGCTGTTTACCGCACAGATTGAACTCGCACATCGAGTGGGGAAGCCGCTTGTGCTGCACGTGCGTCCATCCGCGGGAAGTACAGATGCATTTGAAGATGTTTTGGATATTCTAAATAATCACAAGGAACTACTTACCAGAAAAAATCCGGGCATACCCGGTATATCATCATCGGCTCAATCCTGCGGATTTCAGCCAAAGGCTGAAGATGCCGATGTTGTATTACCGGGGATCTGCCATTTTTTTACTGGTACGAAAGAAATAGCCGAAAAGTTTCTAGATCTTAACTTTTCATTCACATTCGGCGGGCTTATCACCTACAACAGGGAATTCGATGAGGTATTAGAATGCATCTCTGCCGATCACCTACTCGTGGAAACAGACGCCCCATTTGTGGCTCCGAAATCACACAGAGGACACAGAAACGAGCCCGCATACGTCGCTGAAGTAGCTGAATTTCTAGGCGATTTCAAAAAGATCCCGCAGAAAATGTTTTTGGAGAATACAAAGCATGTATTTAAATTATTGCTATGATTCTATTCGATAGTAATCGTACAAAGTGTTTAGGTCTAGTTCTAATTTGACTACCGTTAATCTATCTTTACGTTCCGCATATAAGGAGTTGATTAGGTGTTTTCTTTCTCTATCAATCGCCAGATGTATCTGTCTGTGACATCGCGGACATAGGGTTATGTAGTTTGCGAGTACTTCAATTGAGTAAGAAAAATCATTTCTAAATTCTCTAGGAATGAGATGATGTAGCTCTAGATAATTCTTTCCTTTTTTCTTCGCTGTAAAATATATCGGTTTACAATTATTTATTTTTTCCAATGCACAAGTATAGCCACTTAGCATACGCGCCTGTTTTTTCCGAATGTTATGAATTGATTTAATTTTTAACCTCCCACCCTCGCTTGTTTCATCGATATACTCCTCTGGTCTATCTGTTTTGTCTATTTCTTCAATCTTTATTATTTCAGCAAAAGCATCTTCCGAAACAGACACTTCGACATCCTCCGATTCCAGGATTTCAACAAAAATTGGCTCAAAAATATCTTTGTTTGCATATAAATAAGCCAACATCTGTTTTTCACTGAGGTCTCCTATATTTTCTATAAAAGCAGTGGCAAATATATTATAAGTGTTATCTAAACTTGCGCTTTTGGATTGAATAAAAGATAAAGTCATTAAGAATACCCGAGTCTCATCGATTAGCATGCTCCTGTTAAAATTTCCACTGGGCTGATATTTTGTTGATATGCAACATTGGAAATCTTTATTCCGTAGATTTTTTGCTATATAACTAGCCAACTCAAGGCGCTCCATCTCTGTTGATCTAAGATAGCTCGTTAAGAAATCGGGATCATTATAGAAAGAATGGATGTAGAAGAATTTATTTTTGAGAGTTGTATCAAGAGAGTCGGCATCTAATAAAGCACCAGCATCTTCAATGAGGGATCTTTCGGTGATACCCTCTACGCTTAATAAATAGCCCAATAGGTCTTCTTTTACCCTGTGAATAATGTAATTTTTTCGGTTTAAATAATATCCATTTAGGAGAAATAAGTAGTTTGCAAACCACTGATCGTTCTCAGTAAAATCCTTTATTTTTACAAAATCTCCGTAAAGATGACCTTTTGCCGTCCTGCTATATAGGTCGTTCTTATTTTTTTTAAAAAGCTTTGACTGAATCATGTTCATAACGTACTGCTTATGAACCTCTTGCTTATGATCTTTTTGTTTAGGCCACAATTCTCTTGGTTTATTTTCAATTTTTAAAAACTCTAAAAAAGCATTCGTGAACGAAGACTGCGTTCTGAAGTTAGTATTTGTGTATTCAAACATTTTCCCTGCCATTCCTTTGGCAAGAGTAGAATGGTCAAGAAACCATCCCTTATCTTCATTTTTCTTTTTATAGATTTGCAACAAGTTCATGTAATTGGTTTGCAAATATACAGAAACTCCTTGTGGTTTTTA
Organism: Candidatus Wolfebacteria bacterium RIFCSPLOWO2_01_FULL_47_17b; assembly: GCA_001793865.1. Lineage (GTDB taxonomy): Bacteria > Patescibacteriota > Minisyncoccia > UBA6257 > JAGOQP01 > WO2-47-17b. The sequence goes on along the minus strand of MGIS01000012.1, from coordinate 53,134 downwards.
AAGCTAGTTTTCCCACTGTTGAAAAATTTATGATCTATTTCTTTTATTTTAACCGAGCCCTTAGAGGATAGGATGTTCATCAACTGATTTTCAGAAATCTTATTGTTTGATGCACTACTCCTAGCAGAATAAGTATTGTTGTAAGAAACCACAATCAATTTGGCTCGAAGATTATCAATTAAATCCTTGAAAACGGTTGGTGCTTTTGATCTTGAATAATCGCTTTTCAACTCATTCCGCTTAAACTTCATGGAAATTCCTTCAAACTCAGTTGGTTTATTCCATCGCACGAGATTCTCCAAGACGTGATAAAAGTTGATGTATTGTCTTGCGTTATAAGGAGGATCAATATATGCGACATCGCAAGTGATATTAGGCGCGAGTTTATTGGTATCCATGTTGTAAACTACAGCTTTCCCCGCGAAATCTTCTGTCAGTGGCAATTTAAGAAAAACCCCTTTTTTTATTGGGGGAGTAGATAAAAAATGTTCAAAATGACCAACGGTATTGGCAATTTTATCGGCTGCGTACATAAGTGAAGCCAAAAGTATGTATCTCTCGTGCTCAGTTAGACGGATATTTGCTATGCGCTCTCTTATATAACCTATCTTTTTTGCATCAGATATGGAAAAATATTTTCCCCCATATATGTCAGAAAAATAATTATCACTAAGATCATCACTATGTATTAGATTAAATTCAGAAATAAGGACCTCTAACTTCTTGATGTCAAAATTTCCATGGCCAAACCACGCTTGATGTGCTATATAATTTGATCGCAAAATGTCATTTGTTATGACATTCATTCCCTTTTTAAGCATAAAGTGGGACACAATTCCCGTCCCAGCGAACAAATCAGCAAAAATAGAGCCTTGTTTACAATACGGAGCAATGCTTTCGTATATGTCGTTCAACAAGGCTTTCTTACTGCCCGTATATCTTCGATTACTAATCTCTAGATAATCCATAATTAATTGTAATTTGTAATCAAAACTTCTCTCTCCCGGGCGTTCCTATTGATTTTGTTATAACTAGCACTTTTATAATGATATTTAATGTCAAATATATGTAAGTCGGTACGATTAAAAATCCAATCAGAAAGAGGCTTGTTAGAGGCGCCAACTTTATCCAAAATATTCGAAAGGGCAAATTTTTTTCCTTGTCTGTTTAATTTTTCAAGTAGGCCTATGAGTTCTTGTTCTGTTTTTTCTGTCCAATTACTCATTTCGTTATAAACCGCATCCCCTATTAAATAGGGAGGATCTGCATATATAAAATCCGCATTCAACAAAATCTTTTGTACTTTTTCTTCCCGAAAATCAGCACAGATAAAGGTGTGGTTCGTTTTTTTAATCTTATCAATGTACTGAATTAGTTTCTTTAGATTATTTTTGTTTAAATCGGTTTTTCCAACTGGTAGATTGAATTCCCCCTTCCTATTAAACCGCATGTCGTTATTAAATGAATAAACGATCAAAAGATAAAGAAGGTCAAGCGCATATGCTGAGGCCTTATCTTTTAAAGAATTATAATCGGAGCGAAGTTTGTAGTAACCTAGAAAATTATATTTTTTAAGACCATTATTATCTTCCCTAGGCACTCCTAGCCTATATTGTCGATATCCAAATTTTGCAGAATAAGATAATCCATACTTCGATATCAGTTTTTCCAATCTGCTTAGTAGAACATCAAAATCAGATAATGATAAGTGTTTTAATAGATTAATTACGTTGTGATTGTTGTCTAGAAAAATTATCTCCCTAGCATCTACATTTAATCCGACCGTTGCTCCTCCACAAAATAAATCTACAAAAACCCCGATATTTTTCGGAAAATATTCTGCGAATTGACTCATCAATCTTGATTTGTTACCGGTATAATTAAGTGGCGTGGTCATCTAGAAGAGATATTTAAAAATTATAGCAGTCTTTTCTATATATATTAAATTCAAATTCCTAATCATCAATAATCTCTTTCGCCTCAAATCCATCGTTGACGACACATTCTATTTCCTTGATTTTGAAGCCGTGCTGTTTTTTGTCTTCGTCTATTGAAATGTCTGAAATGTCGCCTGTATAAAATTCAGCACAATACCTCGCCCTCGTTGCATTTTGGGCTTCGACCGTTACAACGTACGACTTCGTTAACATAACTTGATAATTTTTCATATTTTTATCACTTGATCTTATTTCTCCGGATTTTTGACAATGTCTACGACCGTGCCGCTGATTTGATAATCGTCGTCGGGATGAATAAAGATAGGCAAGTGATCATGCGTTGATTCTGACTTGAGGATAATACGCTTGTTTTTCTTGTCCATATAAAATCTTTTTATATTTGCCGTACCATCTATGACAGAGACGATGTAATCCTTGTCTTTCGGACTCTTCCGGTTTGCGTCTATGAGCACAAAGTCTCCGTCTTCAATATTCTTACCTTTGACGCGCGCCTTGTTCATGGAATTTCCCTCGGCTCGCAAAACAAACAATCTTCCTCCCGAAGGGATTAGTTTTCGAGAAATCTTCAGATAGCGCTCAATATTTGTATCCGCAAATATAGTTGCGGGTCCGCAATTTGCCGCTCCGACAACCGGAAGTGATATCAACGGTTCTCTGTTTTTCTCCATATCCAAAGCCCGCTCTATAATTCTGTTTTTTCCATCAAATCTAATAAACCTCTTCTTGGTGAGCTGCAGGAGGTGGTGCTTAACTTTCTGAGGAGACGATTCTCCTATAAGAGATCCTATTTCCCGCAATGTTTGCCCGGAAAGATTTTTTCGACTTAAAATATGTAATATCTGCTCCTGTATTTTATGCATGCTTATATACTAGCATAGCGTGTCAACTTTGTCCTGTGGATAACTTAAAACTTGACAAAATAGACAAGTTATAATTTTCTACAATATAATTGTTTTGCATATACACAATCTTTTCTATATGATAAAGCCACCGTATGAAATTTCCGAAAGAAAAGGACATTATAGAAGGCATTATCAAGCGCGAGGAAAAGCGGCAGGAGGAGTCGCTGAATTTGATAGCGTCTGAAAACCATATTCCCGCATACATCCGTGCCGCTTCGGGCAGTGTTTTAATGCATAAATACGCCGAGGGCTACCCCGGCAAACGCTACTATCCTGGCACCATGCATTACGACCATATCGAAAAAAAGGCTACTGAGCGGGCGCTGAAGCTTTTTAATCTTTCCAAAAAACAGTGGCATGTGAATGCGCAGCCGTACTCGGGGGCAGTGGCGAATATGGAACTATATCTCGCGTTTCTCAAACAGGGGGACACGATTCTCTCTATGGCATTGAAAAGCGGTGGGCACCTGTCGCATGGATCGTCCGTGAGCCACACGGGAAAACTCTTTCACATCGAACACTACGGCGTCACCGAAAAATACGATATTGATTATGCCGAACTAAAAAAGAAAGCGGTGCGCTACAAACCGAAACTGATCGTGTCAGGCGCGTCCGCGTTTCCTAAGAAAATAGATTTCAAAAAAATAGGAGCCATAGCAAAAAGCATTGGGGCACTGCACCTCGCGGACATATCGCACTACGCGGGCCTCATAAGCGCGGGAGTATATCTGAGCCCGTTTGGGTACGCGGATATGGTTATGACGACCACACATAAATCACTATTCGGGCCGCGGGGAGCGCTTCTCTATGTTAAAAAGGAATTCGCGCAGACATTGGATACATCGGTATTTCCGGGAATGCAGGGTGGGCCGCACATGCACACGATAGCGGGTATAGCGATGGGATTGGAGTTCGCAAGGGAAAACAAAGAATACTACAGGCAAGTGATAAAAAACGCGAAAGCACTCGCATTCGCACTGAAGAAAAAGGGGCATCGTATCATTGGCGGCGGCACCGATTCGCACCTGGTGCTCATAGATGTGACTAAAAAAGGCATAGACGGCTCACAAGCGGAACGAAAGCTTGAAACATGTGGCATCTACGCAAACCGCAACGCGGTGCAAGGAGACGCATCGGTACAAAAACCATCGGCGATACGGCTCGGCACATATGCGACAAGCTACCGCGGGATGAAAGAAAAAGAGATGAAACGTATAGCCGAATGTATCGACCAGGCGCTTGGGAAAGGCAATTTCTACGCGAATATCCAAAAGCGCGTAAAGGAATTGACTCGCGAGTTTCCCGTACCGGAAAATTAATTTCTAATTTCGAATTTCTAATTTCGAATCAATTTCGAAATTCTTAATTATAGAATTGACTCAAAATTCAAAACTCATAATTCAAAATTCATCATCCGATGATCATAGACGGAAAAAAGATTGCTGAAAAAATATACAAAGAAAATCATGGTATACATAGATATGGCCGGTATCTTGCTATCGTGAGCAATCTGGAAGACCCCGCCTCACAAAGTTTTATTGCGCAAAAAAAGAAAGCCGCCAGCCGGTTGGGTGTAGAGATCCGGGAATCGGCGTACAGCTCCGATACATTTAAACGATTTTCAGTGGATACTATGTGTGGGGGAATGGTACTGCAATTGCCTCTCGCGGCGGGAATTGATGCGGATGAAATAGTCCAAAAGATTCCTCCCCGAAAAGACGTGGATAATCTAACCACAAAAGCATCCGTGCCCGCTCCGGCAGTTGCGGTGGTGGAAGCAATCCTTTCCGAGGTTCGGCCTCCTCAAACCGAGGCCAAACCTCTGAAAGATGTGGCAATTATAGGTCAAGGAAGATTGGTGGGAAGGCCGGTCGCAAAGTGGGCACAGGGCGCGGGAGCTGAGAAGGTGAGCGTGTATAACATCGGATTTAATCCAAATGATCTAAAAACAGCCGATCTCGTCGTGTCCGGGGCGGGAGCGACACATATATTTTCGGCAGAGCATCTCAAGGTCGGCGCGATTGTGATAGACTTCGGATATCCGGGAGATTTTGACGCAACCGGAGCGGAAGATAAAAATATTGCATATACGCCGACACCCGGAGGAACAGGGCCGATACTCGTAGCATGCTTGATGAGAAATTTTTGTGATTTGAACAGGATATGAAAAAGGTCCGAATTACTATATTGATCATCATAGGACTGGGAATCGCTGCCTTTGCAGTGTACGGAATCGCGTATAAACTCCCCGCCAGATCGGTATCGTGGGCAAATGGAGAGGAGACGCAGAGCGGAAACATTGGCGACTTTTTCAAAAACCTATTCACCAAAAGCGATATAACCATTGTCGTATTCGGAAGGCCGGGAGCGGGATACGGCGGCGGAGCGCTTGCCGATGCGATTCTGGTCGTACGATTTAATCCCGATACGAATACCGCCTATCTCGTCTCGCTCCCGCGGGATCTTTGGATATCGGACGGAAGCGAACAGTTCAAAATTAACGAAGCGTTTAACAAAAACAAAGTGCCTGCGGTGATGGATAAAATTGAGAAAATCACGGGATTTTCCACGAATGGATATGTGGTAATAGACCTACAAACACTTGCCGCAGCGGTTGATTGGCTGGGAGGGGTCGATGTCGTGTTGCATGAGCCGGCTATCGACTGGGTGAGTAGCTTCAGATTGGATCCGGGCTCGCACCATCTGAACGGCGAGGATGCCGTATGGCTCGTGCGCAACAGACACAACCAACAAGGTGACTTTTTCCGCGAATCAAACCAACACCAGGTGGTGGAGGCGATGCTAGACAAGTTTCAAGAGCTTACCGCCGAAGAAAAGAATTTATTTCTCAAATCGTTTGTTTTCAAAGGTTCGTTTCTCAACAATGCCCAAATAGATTTTTCAAAACTGACTCCATACCTGTTTGGTACGGACGTAGCGTCCATTAAGTTTGAAAGCATTGTGCTGGACTTTACGACCAAATTGTTCACCACCATGTCGCTACCGCTACCCGGTGTCGCGACCACCACCTACATTTCGGTGCTTGTGCCCACGGCGGGGTTTGAGAACTATACACAGATTAAAGAGTTTATCGGACAGAACATTGACGAAAAATAGTATTGGTGCAACAATGCAGGATAGAAATATTTAAAAAGAAGAAAGGAGCCGAACTTGGATCCAAATTTGGAATTTTGGGAACTCATTGGGATCATTTTCAAAGCGTGCACATTGATATATGTACCGCTCGGAGTAGCGGTATCAATCCCATTTGGGGTATCACGCTACAGAAGAGAGCGAGACAGGAAGAGATTAAAACTAAAGGAGGCGAATGGTTCATGAAGTTGAACTTCGTGAAAGTTTAGCGGGGGCGTATGTCCCCTGTTTTTTTCTAACCCCTAACCTCTAAACTCTCTCTGTAATTCATACGCGGCGATGCCGAAGGAAACGGACACATTGAGCGATTCCTTATTACCTCGCATAGGAATTTCAATAATATGATCGGATGCATGTAGTATTTCTTTCGGAAGTCCTTGTAGTTCATTCCCAACTACAAGGGCGATATTTTGTTTGAATTTAATTTTGCTGGAATAAGGAACGGATGTTTCGTGCTGCTCAAGAGAAATTATTGTATACCCTTTCTTTCGCAAATCATGGATAAGAGAAATCGCGTTCGCCTGTTCCCATGGAACGGAATTCTCGGAGCCGAGAGATACTTTTGTAAAATCTTGTCGCTTCTTGCCGAAGCGATCCAACGGCGTTGGCGTCACGCCGCAGAGGTATAATTTTTCCACGCCAGCCGCGTCCGCGGTGCGGAATATGGAACCCACATTATGCACACTGCGGATGTTGTAGAGGATTGCGACCATAGAAACAGTATACCGAATATCGTATACCGTATACAGCGATAAAAAAAGAGACCCTTGCGGATCTCTTTGTGTTCATTCAATTTCTTTCTTTTTTGTATCTTTCAACTTCCTTTATTCGAACTCCCTTTTCTTCCGGAGAAATATCCTCATCAAAAATTTCCTCGCCTCCAAGTTCATTTATGATGGTCTTAACATACGGATCTTCTTCGGTCTTCGGTTTCCCTTCAGGAAACTCTTCTTTATAATATTTACCCAAGTTATCCTCCCGTTTATTTTTTTTGAATAGGTTTAGTTTTTCAAACATAATATTATTTTTTTTATTTACTTTAGTAATAATACTATAAAATGGATTCTGAATCAAGTTCAGAATGACAGTTCTATTCGTGGCATTCGTGCGAATTTGTAGATTCGTATTACGCTACGCTGCACTCGCGGCGGTTTCGACCTTCTTCTCAACCTCCCGAAGGAGCTTTTTATCTTCCACCAGCCGCACACGCGCCGCGTCCTGTCCCACGCCTAATTTTTCGCCTTCGAACGTGAACGTATTGCCGGTTTTTGTTATCACGCCGTATTTGAGCGCGGCTGTAATAATGTCATTCTCGTACGAAATACCCTGTCCGTAGAGAATGTCGAATTCCGTCATTTTGAAGGGGGGAGCGACTTTATTTTTGACCACTTTAACGCGAGTGCGATTTCCGATCACTTCTTCTCCTTTCTTTATTTGCGCGATACGGCGGATATCCAAACGGACAGACGCGTAAAATTTCAGTGCTCGTCCGCCAGGCGTGGTTTCGGGGTTGCCCCACATAACCGTGCCGATCTGCGAACGGATTTGGTTGATGAATACGATAATCGTATGAGATTTGGATGCCACCGCCGTGAGCTTACGGAGTGCCTGTGACATAAGCCGTGCCTGCAAGCCGATCTGCTGGTCTCCGATCTCTCCCTCAATCTCCGCGCGCGGCGTAAGCGCCGCGACCGAGTCCACGACGACAACCGACAGCAATCCCGAGCGCACAAGGTTTTCCAGAATTTGCAGAGCCTCTTCACCGCTGTCCGGCTGGGATATGAGCAATTCCTTTACTTTCACGCCGATTCGCTTGGCGTACTCAGGGTCAAGCGCGTGCTCGGCATCTATAAACGCGCATCGTCCGCCTTGTTTCTGCGCCTGCGCGATAGCAGATAGCGCGAGAGTCGTTTTTCCTGAAGATTCAGGTCCGAATATTTCCACAATACGCCCCTTCGGCAATCCTCCCACGCCCAGCGCGCGATCAAGCGTGAACGAGCCGGTGGGGATCGTTTCTACCTGCATTGTTTTCTGTTCTCCAAGGGTCATAATGGACCCTTCGCCGAATTTGTCTTGCAGGCTGGATATCAAATTCTCGAACTCTTTCGATACTTTGTCGTCCTTCGGTTCGCTTTTGGTTTCCTTATTTTTAGCCATAGATGTCAGTATAACATAAATTTCTAATTTTTAATTTCTAATTTCGATTCAATTTTGAATGACTGAAGTTTTAAAATTAATACATTAGGATTTGATTCGAAATTCGGAACTCGAAATTAAATACAATCACCCGTTTTATTCTGTAAAAAAGGGCTCTCGGGAAACACTTGGTGATATTTCAAGTACTGTAGATGGTTGCGGTGAAGGGCTTGCAAAAGGCTCCGTGCGGTAGAATACATTGCGGACGATACGCGTCTCCTGGCCCAGGAATCGTTTCGCGATAATTTCAAATGAATTGGCTCCATCGGAAAGCGGCACTTCTTTGGAAAACGTACCGTCTTGCAGTACCGCCACCTCCGTGCCGTTTATACTAACCACATCTTGCGCTCGCCCGACGCGTCCGGTAATCGTAATCTGTTCCGACTGCGAAAAGAATGATTCTTCCTGCGGAAATGATATTTCTAGAGAGGGCTTTCCAAAAAAATCCGCAAGATACGGGAGGGCGATCGCCAATAGAACAATAATAATTCCGGTAATAAGAATCGGTCCTTTGCGAACGGGACGAACCGCAAACCTGTTTTGCGGGAGCGTGTCATGGCCGCCGGACTTCCGTATACTGAGGTCGCTTTCGTAGTATTTCCACAATACGGAAAAATCCACATCGAGCACTTCTGCAATCTTCTGCAGATATCCCCGAATATACGGCGCGGGCGGCAAGTTGTCGGTGTCGCCGTCTATAAGCGCCTGCAGGTAGCGGGAAGAAATTTCGGTTGCGGCAGAAAGCTGCGCAAGCGTCACACCCCGCTCTTTCATCTCGTTTTTTAGTATGTCTTTGAATGAAGTGAAGTCAGTCATTGCTCTTTGGAAATAAATACTTCTCTTGGTTTTGCCCCATCTCCGGGGCCGATAATTTGCTTTGCTTCCATTAAGTCAAGCAGGCGTGCCGCACGGGCATACCCTACCTTTAGCCGGCGCTGTAAAAGAGACGCGGATGCTTTCTGCGCTTCTCGCACGGTTTCAATCGCGTCCTGCAAAAGCTCATCATCCTCCGCGGTTTCGGCAAATTCATCAAATACATCCGAAGAATCCGAGGCTCGACCTCCCAAGACCGAGGTCAAACCTCCATCACCGGTCGTCTGCTCAAACGAAAGTTCTTCATCGGTAACCTCGTCCGCTTCATTGTGCTCCTTGATATAATCGGTGACGGACTTTATCTCTTCTTCCGTTATGTACGCTCCCTGTATGCGCTTTGGCTTGGAAAGTTGCGCACTGATAAACAACAGGTCTCCGCCGCCAAGCAGCTTCTCGGCCCCCGAAGTATCTAAAATGGTTCTTGAGTCTATCTGACTCGCTACCTGCAGGGCAACGCGCGAGGTAATGTTTGCCTTAATAAGACCGGTTATGACTTCCACCGAAGGCCGCTGGGTAGAAAGGATAAGATGTATGCCGGTCGCGCGCGCCATTTGCGCCAGACGCACGATAGCGTTTTCCACATCCCGTCCATACGCGGCCATCAGGTCAGCCATTTCATCCACCACGATCACAATATTTGGTATTGCGGTATCCGGGTGTTTCTTGTTGTAGCTCTGTATATCACGCGCGCCGCCCTGTAAAAGCTCTTCATACCGGCGGTCCATTTCGCTGATCGCCCATCGGAATACGCTGAGAGCTTTTTTGCCCTGTGTGACAACCGGAGCGATGAGGTGCGGTAGGCCATTGTATGCCGAAAGCTCCACGCGCTTGGGATCGATGAGTATGAATTTAAGCATATGCGGAGAATTCTTGTATAAAAGCGAAATAAGCACGGAATGAAGCATGATCGATTTTCCCGAACCGGTGGCGCCGGCGATAAGCAAGTGCGGCATCTTTTCTATATTCGTGAATATGGGCTCGCCGGTCACGTCCTTGCCGAGGCAAAATCCCATCGCGCCGCTGTCCATAAATTCAGGATAGGAAATAAGCGTGCCCAAATGCACGATAGCTGCGCTTCTGTTCGGGACCTCAATACCGACAAAGGGCTTACCGGGAATCGGCGCTTCGATGCGAATCGGGTGAGCCGAAAGCGCAAGCGCCAAATCCTGGTTCAGCGCGGTGATGCGCGAAAGCTTCACACCCTCCGCGGGCCGTATCGAAAAACGCGTTACTTTCGGCCCCACAACCATATCGGCGATGTCTACCGGTATGCCGAAGCTATCAAGCGTCCGTTTAATAATATTCGCGCTTGCCTTCAAATCTCCGGCGCTCGGTTTTTCGACCGACCGGGTAAGCAGATCAAACGGCGGTGCGTTATAGCCGACGGGCTTCACTCTTGCTATTCCAGTCTTTTTTGTCATTCCGTGCTTGACACGGAATCCATCCTCTTGCTCTTGGATTCCCGCCTCCGTGGGAATGACAGCGGGTGCGGGCTCCTCTATTTTTGGTATTTCATAATTGGGCGTTTCTTCCTTGAGTTGTCTGCGCGGAATCCGCAACGGCCGATCCAAGTACAGCACAATGCCGATGATGGCGATGATAAGAAATATAATCGAGCTGGCGACCGTGCCAAGCCAGTTTTGGATATAGCTGATGCCGCCGCCGATCACTCCCGCTTCTCCGCCGGATAGGATATCCAAAAGCCCAAGCGACGCCAGCACAAAAAGCCCGATACCCCACAATACCGGTCCCACCAGATGCCGCTCTTCTTTATGCAAAAGAAACATTATGGCGATCAGAAAAAATCCGCCCGGTATGAGCGCGTATCCCCAGCCGAACAGCATATCAAAAAAAGAATACACTACGTCGCCCGCAACGCCCGCCTGTGAGAATCCCGCGAGCGTCAAAACAACGCCAAGGCCGATGCATATGAGCGCCCACACGGAATGTAGCGTTTCCCTGCCGAGGGGAGGATGCATGGGTTCTTCTTTGGCGGACGCGCCGCGTTTGTTATTTTTTTTGGAGCGCTTCGTCACGTTAGTATGATATACTACTGATATGTTATCTACAATATTCAAGCTTTATGACATACGGGGCAAGTACCCGTCCCAGATAAATGAAGTGGTGATCTTTGATCTCATCCACAAATTTCCCATGGTATTCAGCAAGAAAGCACGCGTCATTATAGGCCACGACGCCCGTCATAGCTCCCCATCGCTGTATAAAACGGCGATCAAAACGCTCCAGGAACTGCAATACACAGTAATTGAGGTTGGAATGATTACAACTCCTATGCTGATGTTTCTGGCGGATCATTTTAAATTTAAAAAAGACATAGGAATCATGATCACCGCTTCGCACAACCCAAAAGATCAAAACGGCATTAAGATCATAGACGAGCATCTGCAGGTGGTAGGAGGAAGAGATCTGCTCGGACGCATTACGCATTCATTTCTGGGACGGGAGGAAATCACGCCGCGCATCAAAAAAGCGCCATCACGCAACAAGATAGCAGAAACGCGCAGGGCATACATACGGTTTCTTGAAAAATTCTTCAAAGGGGGAAACAAAAAGAGGAAGTTGTACGTGGTGGTTGATTGTTCAAACGGTTCCGCGGGGCCGATTCTCCAGAAGGTCAAGTTTCCTTCCTATGTCCAAGTGATACTCTTAAATCAAAAGCCGGATGGAAATTTCCCCGCCCACGCCCCCAATCCGCTTTTGCAGAGTTCGGTTACAGACGTCAAAAAGGCAATCAAAAAACACAAAGCGGATTTCGGCGCGGTGCTGGACGGAGACGGGGACCGGATTGTATTCGTAGACAACACCGGCAAGCGCGTGCGCCCCGAATATATCTGGCGGCTGGTAGTAGGACATGAAAAATATAAAAAGACCGTGGTGACGGAGCTGAACGGATTTCTTATAAAGAGGCTTGCGGAAAATCACCAACTTAAAAATGTCCGCGTATTTCCTTCCCGCGTCGGCCGTAAATCGTTTCTAGAGAAGATGAAGGCCCGTAATGCGGATTTCGGATTTGAAAATTCTGGGCACTACTATTTCAAAGATTTTTTTTACAGCGATTGCGGCATCCTGACGCTCATAAAAGTGCTGCAAGCGGTTCGCACGCTTCCATACACGCTTTCAGATTTTATTGGCTTTTTGCCTCACACGGTTCGCTTGCCAGAATATAATATTCCCGCGCGGCACGCGACATCCGCTTTGTACCACACACTCGCCGATATGATGGAGCACAAGGCGGAGAAGATATCTTTTTTTGAAGGGGTGAGCATGTATATAGGCGGCATATTTGTAAACGTGCGGGCCTCCAATACCGAATCCGAAATTCGCATAAACGTGGAAGGAGAAGACGTGAAAAAAACAAAGACGCTTTTGCCTCGTATAGTAAAACTGGTGAAAGAAATGGGTAAATGGCGCGAGTAAAGAGGCAACCCCTTTCCTTCTGGTTGACATCCAAAAATAAGCCGTGATACCCTGCATCCATACGTTGGTATGGATAACCACTTTTTCACAAGCACCGGAGAAAAAATAAGCCCACAGGATATGCTCGATCGAGTTCGGGAATTTGTAGGAGTAAAAAAGGATGCGGTGTATAAAATAATCATCGGGACCGATTCCCTCGGCGCCAATACCGGCTCTTCGGACTTCGTGACGGCGCTTGTCGTGCAGCGCGTGGGCAACGGAGGCAAATATTTCTGGCGCCGGCTCAAGCATGAACCGATTTTTAACTTCCGGGACCGCATTATAAAAGAGGTTCTACTGTCGCTTTCTGCCGCGACGGAGGTACTCCATATATTAAAAGATGCCGGATTTGATTTTGAATTTGAAGTGCACGTGGATGTGGGCTCCAACGGCCGCACAAGCGCGCTCATTTCCGAAGTCACCGGTATGATCCGCGGCTACAACTTCCCGTTCAAAACAAAACCAGAAAGCTACGCGGCAAGCAGTGTGGCGGACAAACACGTATGAAAGATACTATCGTTATCGACATCGAAACAAAAAATACATTCGCGGATGTCGGCAGAGATAACTTCGGCGAACTTTTGATATCGGTAGTGGGGGTGTATTCGTACAACAAAGACGAGTATTACGCGTACGAAGAGCACGAAATGGACAAGCTTGCCGAGCTTTTAAAAACAGCCGAACTCATGGTGGGCTTCTCCATCACACGCTTCGATCTGCCGGTTATGGCAAAACACTTTGACTTTGATCTTTTTACGATTCCGCGAATCGACCTTCTGGACGAAATCGAGCTTTCCATAGGCAAGCGGATCAGCTTAGACCTTCTGGCAAAGCAGAATCTTGGCTACGGGAAATCCGGCACCGGACTAGAAGCGCCGAATCTCTACGAGCAGGGGAAACTGGACGAGCTCAAAAAATACTGCTTGCAGGACGTGAAAGTGACCAAGGAGCTGTATGATCTTGCAAAAGCGCAAGGACATCTGATGGTTCCACAGCGAAATGAACCGCAACCCATAAAATCGCCATTCGACTGGAAAGAACGTCTCCTCTACCAGCGCCTGTTTTAGTGGCCGAGGTTAACCTCGGCCACATGAAAATAGTTGTGCAAGATTTAACCTTGCACGCTTGTGTTATACTGGTATGTATGGAACGAATCTATTTAGATTACGCGGCGGCGACTCCCATAGATGAACGGGCAAAAGCCGAGATACTAAAGTATTTCTCGCAGGAAGACGGGCTATTCGGCAACCCCGGTTCGCTCCATTCGTTCGGGCAGGCGGCGCATAGGGCGCTTGAGAACGCGCGAACAACAATCGCCAAAGAACTCAACGCGCACCACTCGGAAATGCTGTTTTTTTCGTCCGCGACCGAGGCGAACAACTTCGCATTGCGCGCAGTTGCTAAAAAATATAAGCAAACAACCGGGAAAACTCCTCATATCATTATTTCAAACATAGAACATCCATCCGTGTCGGAGACTGTACAAGATATGGAAGTATGGGGAGACGCGGAAGTGAGCGTTGTGCCCCCTGGGAAAGTAGGTGAATCGATCAAAGAAAACACCGCGCTCGTATCCGTTATATATGTGCAGAATGAGACAGGAACGGTGCAGGATTTGAAAAGGATTAGGGAGATTATTGATACGGAAGCTCGGCTTAGGAATACCGAGGTTCGGCCTTCGCAGACCAAGGCCAAACCTCCGCGTCAGATATGCCCACTTTTGCATACCGATGCGGCGCAAGGATACCTGCTCTCATACGATGTACAGAAGTTGGGTGTGGATCTAATGACCATTGCAAGTTATAAGGTCTACGGACCAAAAGGAGCGGCGGCGTTATACATACGTGGGGAACATACCGATGTACGCGATATCGTGATGCCGCTTATGACCGGAGGAAGTCAGGAGAAAAGTATGCGCGGCGGCACGCAGAATATTCCTGCTATTATGGGTTTTGCCAAAGCAATGGAGTTACTGGGAATGCACAGGAACGAAGAGTGCAATCGGCTTGCGGAGCTGTCGTCTCAGTTTATTGAAGGAGTCAAAAAAGGGGTTCCAAACGTAGTACTACAGGGAGGAGAACCCTATCCTGCCAGCGCAAGCAGGTCCCCGCACATTATAAATCTGTTCTTTCCGGACTCGGAGAATTTCGACAAGGCTCTCGATATGGCGGGCGTGGCGGCGTCGGCGGGAAGCGCATGCCTCCAGCGCACGGCGGAAAAATCAACCATAGTGCCGGAGGGTTCCATACGATTCAGCCTGGGCCGCTATACTACAAAAGAAGATATTGACGAAGCAGTACGTAGGATTATACTATCCTATCGGAAATTATAGATGTATCACCACACGATTAAAAAACTGCAAAAAAACATCAAACGGCATGTGCCCGCTACTGCGCTTGTAGGAGCCGGACTTTTGATCGGCATACTAACCGGACCGTTCGTCTTTTCGCAGCCCGTGAGCAACGCAAACATTCTGGACGACATACAAAACCTCTTGCAGGGAAACGCAACTGTTTCGCCCGCGCCCATATTCAACGGCACGAGCCAGGAGGAGGCAATCATACGCGCGGTTGAGTCGGCTTCTCCGTCGGTCGTTTCGATTGTAATTTCAAAAGACGTGCCGATTATCGAACGATGCCAGTCAGACGCGTTTTCGGATCTTCCCGAAGAATTTAGGCAATTTTTCGGGCAGCGGTTTGATTTCAGCGTGCCGTGCGAAACGGGAACCGAGCGGCGCGAAGTAGGAGGTGGCTCGGGCTTTATTGTGTCCCCACAGGGGCTTATCGCGACCAACAAACATGTCGTAAGTGATGCCCAAGCGGAATACACGGTATTTACCGCTGATGGCAAAAAATATGAAGCGCAAATACTCGCCCGCCATCCCTCACTGGACGTCGCTATACTCAAGGTAGAGGCGGCACATCTGCCCGCCGTACGGCTCGGCGATTCAAGCGGTCTGCGCCTCGGCCAGACCGCGATCGCGCTAGGCAATTCGCTCGGAGAATTCAATAATACGGTCTCGGTCGGCATCGTTTCGGGCCTTGCCCGGAGCGTAACCGCCTCCACTCGGCAAGGTGAAGTGGAGATGATCGAGAACGTCATTCAAACGGATGCGGCCATCAATCCGGGAAACTCAGGCGGGCCGCTTTTAAACAGCGCTGGCGAAGTGATCGGCATTAATACGGCGATGGTATCGGGAGCGGAAAATATTGGATTCGCCATACCTATAAACGCTGTGAAGCGATCCATTGAAACGGTCAGCGCATCGGGAAAAATTTTGGTAGGCTATCTGGGGGTACGATACGCCTTAACAGAAGAAGGTGCGCGTATAGAAGGAGATGAAAGTGGGCGCGCGGTTGAAGCGGGATCGCCAGCGGACCGTGCGGGAATCAAGGAAGGTGATATACTGATAGCAGTGGACGGGCAAAAAATAGATGCCCAGCATACCCCCGCGTATGTCATTTCACAAAAGAACCCGGGAGACTCAGTCGAATTGGAAATTCTCCGCGGGAACGAAACCATAAAGCTCCAGGCAGTTCTCGGAGAACGAAGCTAATACACTATGCAAAACAATAATTTCAACAAATTCACCATAAAGGCGCAGGAAGCCCTGCAGGCCGCGCAGGAGATCGCGGCTGAACACAATCACAGCGAGCTTAAGGCAATCCATTTACTTTCGGCGCTTGTGGACGACGAACAATCGCTCGTGCGGCCGATGCTTGCGAAGGCAGGCGTGCATATACAGGAACTCGAAAAACAGATAGACGATGACCTGGCGCGCCAGCCGAAGATATTCGCCGCAGGACGGGCACCGATCAACCAGCTCTATTTGTCGCATGAACTGCTTCGCGTACTGGACCGGGCAAGCAAAGCGGCAATGTTTAAAAAAGATGAATTTATCTCATGTGAACACCTCCTCGTCGCGATAGCGGATTCTTCAACATCGGCGGGAACCCTTTTGGAAAGCTTTGGATTTTACAAAGACACCGCTCTGCGCGTGTTGGAAGACGTTCGCGGATCTACCCGCGTCACCGATGAGATGCCCGAAAATAAATTCCAAGTGCTCGAAAAGTATTCGGTTAATCTTACACAAAAAGCACGCGAAGGAATGCTGGATCCGGTCATCGGACGCGATGAGGAGCTGCGCCGCGTCATACAAGTGTTATCCCGACGTACCAAGAATAATCCGGTTCTTATCGGAGAACCGGGAGTCGGAAAAACCGCAATTGTTGAAGGGCTCGCGCAGCGAATCGTATCGGGAGAAATTCCCGAAAGCTTGCGAGACAAAGAAGTGCTTTCGCTGGATATGGGGTCGCTCGTCGCCGGCACGAAATTCAGGGGAGATTTTGAAGATCGTCTGAAAGCATTCATAAAGGAGATTCAAAGTTCAGTGGGGAAATTCGTTCTGTTTATTGATGAGATTCATACGATAGTTGGAGCGGGAGCTGCGGAAGGCGCAATAGACGCGGCTAACATTCTCAAGCCCGCTCTCGCACGAGGCGAACTGCGCGCGATCGGGGCGACGACCACAAAAGAGTACCAGCGGTACATCGAAAAAGATGCGGCTCTTGAACGGCGGTTCGCGCCGGTATACGTGGAAGAACCGAGCGTGGAAGACAGCATTGCGATCCTGCGAGGACTCAAAGAAAAATACGAAGTCCACCATGGCATCCGCATCGCGGACGAAGCGATCGTGGCGGCGGTGAGTTTGTCGGCGCGCTACATCTCCGATCGATTCCTACCCGACAAAGCCATCGACCTGATAGACGAAGCGGCGGCAACACGTCGTCTGGAAACAGACAGCATGCCAAATAACATCGAGCATATGCGCCGCGAGCTCACTCGGCTTGAAATAGAAGAAAAAGCGCTCGCATCCGAAAAAAATACAAAAAATAAGGATCGCATCACCAAATTAAAAAAAGAAATTGATGATCTTAAGAAAAAGAGCGATGACTCGTTTAAATCTTGGAAATCCGAACGAGACGCTTCTTCTCGGGTGAGCGAAACTCAACGTAAGATTGAGGAGCTAAAGCGTGAGGCGGAGTCCGAAGAACGTGCCGGTAATTTGGACCGAGTCGCTAAGATTCTCTATGGGGAACTACCCGCTTTGGAAAAAGAGCTGCGCATACTCGAACGGAAAAACAAGGCAAAGAACGAAAAGGTAAACGAAGAGGATATAGGCGCGGTGGTTGCTCGTTGGACAGGCATACCGGTATCCAAGATACTCGAGTCGGAAAGCGAAAAATTGTCAAAAGTGGAGGATATTTTGAAAAAACGTGTGATCGGACAAGATCACGCGGTGCAAGAAATAGCTCGAGCATTGCGGCGAGCTCGCGCAGGGCTTTCGGACGAACAAAAACCCCTTGGATCGTTTATGTTCTTGGGTCCAACGGGAGTAGGCAAAACGGAACTCGCGCGTGCGCTCGCGGAATTTATGTTTAACGACGAAAAAGCGCTTGTGCGCGTTGATATGTCCGAATATATGGAAAAGCACGCGGTGTCCAAGCTTATCGGCTCACCTCCCGGATACGTGGGTTACGAGGAAGGGGGACATCTGACAGAGATGATTCGCCATCGGCCATACAGCTTGATACTATTCGACGAGATTGAAAAAGCCCATCCGGACGTTTTCAATGTGCTTCTACAGATGCTCGATAATGGCCGGCTCACCGACGCGAAGGGGAAAACCGCTAATTTCAAAAATACAATCGTTATTCTGACATCCAATATCGGCAGCGAACTGTTCAGTCAGTCGGGAGGGTCGCTGGGATTTTCGGCGGCCGAAACAGTGCAGGAGAAAAATGATGCTCAGACGCAGGACATAGAGGACAAGATACGCGAATCACTGAAGGAATTCTTCCGTCCGGAATTCCTAAATCGGCTTGATGAGATTATTATCTTCAACCAGCTTACGGAAAAAGACATTACGCTTATCGTGGACATCCAGCTCCAGCAGATGGTATCCCAAAAACTCGCTCATAAAGGGATAAAAATAGACGTGGATGAAACGGTAAAAAAATACATCGCACGCGAAGGATTCGATCCTCAGTTTGGCGCGCGTCCCATTAAGCGCTTTATTCAGAAGCATATCCTTGATACACTCGCAGATAAGATAATCAAGGATCAATTGCATGGCAGAAAAAAAGTTAAGATTACTCTTAAAAGCCCCGATAGTATCGTGGTCGGCTAATGCCATTTCCGCCGTCGCGTTGCTTTCGGCGTGGCGGGTCACAGGCTCCGTTGTATGGCTCGCCATAACCGTTCTGTTCGCAGTCATGACCGCGTTTTGGAACGAGTCTGCTCTACGGGTATATAAGTGGATGTATAACTCGCTGTGGGTGATTGCGCTGCTTGCGCTCGCGCAAGCCGCCGAACCGGCGCTCGTAATTGCATTAGCGGCGTTTTTTGGGGCACTGTTGTTTGTAATTCTCGGTGTGGCGCACGTGCGTTTCCATGAGCCATTCAAACAATTGTCGCTGTTTTATTTCTTGCTCGTGTGCGCGGCGGCGGCGCTCTTTGCCCTGCAGGGACCGGTTGAGCATGTGGTGGGAACGATACTCGTGATGCTCGTATTCCTGTACCTAACGGGCAGGGAATACCTCCGTGCGGAAATAAGCATGTGGAATTCCCGCATTCGCACCTACCTTGCGGCAATCGTACTGATAACCGCGGAAGTGCTTTGGATACTGTCGCTTTTGTCCATCGGGTTTTTGAATGTCGCGACGCTCATATTGGTGCTGTATATGGTGAGTATGACAATCGTAGTCAACCACTTTCAAGGAGTGCTGACACCCAAAATACTTGTAAAAGATATGTTTTTCTTCGGCATCTTTTCAGTCGTCATTTTTATAATTTCAGGATATGTCTGACATTAAAATTGTTTCGGATTCGGCTGTGTTAACGAAAAAAATCGCAAAAACATTCATTGCGGATGTTTTGAAAAAGAAAAAAGGTCCACATATGTTTCTGCTAAAAGGAGACTTAGGGAGCGGCAAAACCGCATTCGTGCTCGGTGCGCTT
The DNA here is from genome assembly GCA_001793865.1 of Candidatus Wolfebacteria bacterium RIFCSPLOWO2_01_FULL_47_17b. GTDB lineage: Bacteria > Patescibacteriota > Minisyncoccia > UBA6257 > JAGOQP01 > WO2-47-17b. Next base: position 33,555 of record MGIS01000012.1, on the reverse strand, counting down.
TCTCATTTCGGCATCCGTCCTAAGGCCGCCAGCCCCACGTTCGTTTTAATGAAGCACTACAAAACAGGGACAAGGGGCAAGGGATTAGGGGTTAGGGGTAAAAACTCGGATATTTATCACGTAGATGCCTACCGGCTGAGATCTAAAAAAGACTTTAATGAGTTGCATGTCCCAGGGCTTTATCAAGGCCCGGCCTCAATATCAAGGCCCGGCCTCAATAGACAAATCGTTTTCATCGAATGGCCCGAACAGGTGAAGTTCAGAGCCCCGAAAGGCGCATTTATCATAAAATTCAGTCACGGCTCGCATATAAGCAAACGCATTATCGAAATCAGCAGAAAATAGGTGTATACTGGATCCATGCTATCCGATGATGTAGTGGACCAGCTTTCCAAGATGCGGCGCGACGCGGAAGAACGCGACGCGCAAAGGCGTGGCCAACACGCGCACGCGGCGTACCTTGAACCGGCTAAAATCTCGGTAAATTTGGAAGCGCTCGCGCTCCTGGACGAACCATCCGCGCACGAAGGCCACTGCGCGGTTATTGCTGTAGCCGACAGAAAAATAGCCGTTGCGGCGTTTGATCCTATGTCTCCGGCTACACGGAAGATTTTGGACGATTTGAAAAACAAGGGATATAAGCCAACCGTCCATGTAGTATCGCTCAGCTCGTTGGAGCATATACTCACCTACTATCGCTTTGCCGCAAAACAACACGAAAAAATAACGGGATCGGTGCAGATAGCCGAGCAGACGGAGGAAGAGGCAAAAAAACAAAATCTCAAGACTCTGGACGCCGTTAAAGAAGCGATACGAAAACTCAACAATCCGGGAAATATATCCGCCCTGATACAGACCATTCTTATTGGAGCGGTGGAAAATCGCGCGTCCGACATTCATATCGAACCGCAAAATCAGAAGTTGCGACTCCGTTACCGAATCGACGGTATGCTGCAGGATATATTTACTGAATTTGCAAAAGGCACGCACCGGCCGATAATATCCCGCATCAAACTGCTTTCCGGTCTCAAGTTGAATGTGAAAGACGAAACACAAGACGGCCGCTTTACTATTGATTTACCCGTTAAACAGGATATTGAAGTTCGTGTGGCGGTCGCGCCGTCGGAATTCGGCGAAGTGGTGGTTATGCGCCTTTTGGATCCCGAGGCGATACAAGTATCGCTGGACCAGCTGGGGCTTCGTAACGATGATCTTGCAATAATAGAAGAGCAGCTCCACAAGCCAAACGGCATGGCGCTCAACACCGGACCAACCGGATCGGGTAAAACCACCACGCTCTATGCGTTCTTGAAAAAGCGCCTTGATCCGAGCATCAAAATCATTACTATCGAAGACCCGATAGAATACCATTTGGACGGTATCGAACAAACGCAGGTAGATGAATCGGCCGACTATACGTTTTCAGGAGGATTGCGATCGCTTATGCGCCAGGATCCGGACGTTATACTCGTGGGAGAAATTCGCGACAAAGAAACGGCCGAAATCGCCATTCAGGCGGCCCTGACGGGACACCTGGTGTTTTCTACCGTGCACGCCAACGAAGCGGCGGGAGGCATTGCGCGTTTGCTGGACTTAGGAGCGAAACCGAATAGCATAGCGCCTGCTATCAACCTACTTATTGCCCAACGGCTGGTGCGAAAGCTCTGCGCGGTATGTAAAAAGGAAAAACAAGTCACCGCAGAGGAACGAAAAAAGATTGAAACATACATACAAGGGCTGCCGGAGAGGGTTGATAAGGAGAAATACATGAAGGATATAAAATTATTCGAGCCAGTCGGATGCCCCGCGTGCAACAATATCGGCTACAAGGGGCGGATAGCAGTATTTGAATTGCTTGTGGTGAATGATGAAATACGCGAGCTCATTGGAAAAGACGCGGGACAAATTGCCATCAAAAAAGCCGTGCAGGACACGGGATTTGTATCTATGCAGCAGGACGGGGTGCTCAAATACGCCACTGGTATCACGTCATTAAGCGAAGTGGAAGACGTGACAGGGAACGTTGAAGAGCTGAAATAGAGCGGGAAGTTCGTAAGGTTCGGCCTTGGTCTGCAAAGGCCGAACCTTGGTCTCACGAACTTCGTGCGCGATGTTGTATCTTTGCAGGAAAGGCGTATACTTTCTATATAATTTACTCGGCTGTCATGAAACAAGAAGAAAACAACTTCGCTTTTATAGATAGTCAAAATTTACATTTGGGTATTCAGCGACTCGGATGGAAATTAGATCTCGTCCGTTTTCGAAAATATCTGCTTGAAAAATACTCAGTTTCAACCGCGTATCTTTTTATCGGCTACATTCCGCAAAATAAGGATATGTATTCATTCTTGCAGAAAGCAGGGTATATCATTGTTTTTAAACCAGTTGTTCCCGACAAAGACGGAAGGATAAAGGGAAACATCGATGCTGATCTAGTGTTACAAGCAATGCTTGATTATGAGAAATATGATAAAGCGGTTATTGTGACAAGTGACGGAGACTTTTATAGTTTAGTCAGACATCTGTATCAGAATCAAAAACTCAGAATTGTGATGAGTCCATATAAGAAGACATGTTCAACGCTTCTCAAAAAGACAGCAAAAGAGAAGATTGTGTTTATGGATAATTTAGGAACTAAGCTAGAATATCGTTCAAAATGAAAAGGCACCACCAAGGGACAAAACCCAGAGAGGTGCCTTTTCGTATGGATATGACGTTAGTATACCCCCGCCATTTCAAAAGTCAACCCCAGCTTGCTTATTTTGAGGGGGAGATTACAATGAACCTATGTTAAAAAACATACTCATCGGGGCGCTGGTGGTTGTGGTTATCGCCCTAGCGGCTTTCGTGCTCATTCCTAAAGGTCAGGAAACCAATCCGCAGGTTGTGTATTCGCCTGCAGTTTCATCGTCTCCGGAGGTTTCGCCTCCAATGCTTTCCCCGACAGCTAAATCAACACTATCTGCAATAACTCCAAACGCTCAATTAAAAAATACTTTTTCAATTAATAATGGAGAAACAAAAGATTGGAAAACTTATGTCAATAATGAATATAAAATCAGGCTTCGCTATCCAGCTTATATAAAAATTAACCCACCAGAGCCATCATTAGAAGTATATGAAGATGGAAATATCGTAAGGATCACACACCTCGTCATCGATTTAACCATACAATCTATAGATGCTTTTTATCAACCGAGCCTTGGACGAAATCGGACAATTAGTGAGATAATAAATAGTGAGTCTCCATCATGGGTAAATACAGTAAGAGATGTTGTGATAGGAGGAAAAAAAGGGGTGGAAACTACACGAAAATGGAAGAATGGTTTAATTGTGAAAACCTACTATCTCCCAAGATTTGGAAATGACTTGTATACCGCAAGCTCATTCTTTATTTTTACATATGACTATGATGCAAATTCTGAAAAAGTAGAAGTTCCAACAAATACACAAATATTAGCGAGTGTAGAATTTTTCTAATAAAATTAATAATAAGATTCTAAAAACAGAAGCTCATCGCTTCTGTTTTTCTTTCCCACAACCCACCACTCACAACTCAATTAAAATACCCTGACTCTGTGGACAACTGTGTGGATGTTATTCTTTTTGCACCACCTATGGTTGTTTTATACCATAACCATGGTATACTTTGCGTATAATCTACTCGGCTGTCACGAGTCCCGTTAGAAGGACGAATGGTAGCCTTCTAATCGGGATGAAACAGAATTATCAATTAACAAGGCAAGAACTCCGGGAATTCGTTGACTGGACGCGCATAAAAATAAAATTACACGCTTCGCCGACAAAAGTATTCCCGCACAAGCGTGAAATTTGGTGGATAAGTGTAGGCAAAAATATTGGTGTTGAGATAAACGGCAAAAACGAAAGGTTTGAACGGCCAGTGCTTGTTGTGAAACGATTCAATGACGAATCTTCATTTATTGTTCCAGTAACGAGTCGTATCAAGTTTGGAAAATATTTTTATATGTTCACGAACAAATCTGGAGAGAAAAGAACCATAAACCTTTCACAGGCACGCGTTGCAAGCCATAAAAGATTTTTAAGGAAAGTGGAGAAATTAGGAGAAGCGGATTTTTCCATTGTAATCAAGAAATTATGTGGGATGCTGTGATAAAAAGCGATCCCCGCCAACAAGTGGCGGGGTCTCGGAACTTCATTTCTGAAGCAAAGTATAGTTAATATACTCTTGTGTATCTATAAGTCAATAGCGCATATGTGGATAATCAATAAGTTGCTTATTTTGAGGGGAGAGGTAGAATAAAACTATGTCTATCCTCCTACGCATAAAGCTACGGCGTGATACTCATATTTATACTTAAAATAAATTTAAATAAATATGGCAAAAAACATACTCATTGGAGCGTTAGTGGTCGTGGTCATCGCCCTCGCAGCTGTCGTGCTTATTCCAAAAGGTCAAAATGATACTGTATTGAGCGTTCAATATTCTCCATCGCCGGAAGTTTCTCCTGTATCTAATACTTCTTCTTTAACGCTTGAAAGAACAATTAAAACGTATACTGATAAAAATTACGGTTATTCTTTTGATTACCCAAGTGATTTTGCAATAACCACACTCCCAAATAGCAGTCCGTTCTATAACAGAGGACGATCTTCGTATCAGACAAATGTGATTTTGAGTAAAGGAGCGGGAACGATTCAGATAACGGTTATTTTTGCGGGTGACTACAGATTTTATGGTGTAGATAGTTGCAATTTTTCATTTAGTAATGATATGTTCGAATCGCGTCCAGAGTGGTGCCCTATTACCAGAGAAGATTATAGGATTGGAAAGAGTATTGGCGGGTCAGATATTTATGAAGTTACATTTGGAGATGCGGGCTCATTTAGTAAATCATACCTTATTCAATTCTCGCCGGCCGCATGGTCTGATTACGTGATAAGTTTTAGATCAGGGAGGAATGAAGGACCAGAAAAGCAGATGGCTGAAGAGCAAGAAGTTATGGATGAAATGCTGAATATCGTGAAAACCTTTCGGTACAAAACTACTCCATACGAAGGATAAATTAAAATACGCCTCACGGCGTATTTTCTTTCTCACAACCCACTACTCACTTCTCAAATACACCCCCACACCAAACGAGAGTTTTACAAAAAGCGACACTTTTCATGTCGCTTCTCTGTTTGGTGTGGGGGTAAATACCCTGACTCTGTGGACAACTGTGTGGATGTTGCCCTCCGGAAAACTCCGGAAAACAGATAGAATAATTCAGAGGAGCGTCGTAGCCGAAACCGCAACGTCCTGAGCGTAGAAGTATTCCAATGTTTGTCCACAGGGCCAGGGAAGCATCCGCAAAGGATGCAATTTCGAATTTTTAATTTTGAATCTTGACTGCGTGAACAGTATAGCATACTTCGCCCAATACGTCAAGTGGTTCCGTCTAACCTCTAATCTCCAACCTCTAACTTCTAAAATGTGCCACAGTGGGCTATAATACTGCCACACCATAATATGTCAAGGGGAAAAGCTGTGGACAAAAAAACAGTAGACGACCGCACGATCGAAACCATTCTTCGCCCGTCATCATTTGATGAATACGTCGGGCAGGATCGCGTGAAAAAAAACCTGCACACGATTCTTACCGCAGCCAAGAAGAGAAACGAGCCGATCGAGCATTTGTTACTCTATGGACAGGCAGGACTCGGCAAGACTACTCTTGCGACCATTATTGCGTCCGAACTCGGATCGCAGCTTAAGATTACGTCTGGCACGGTTATAGATAAAACCGCGGACCTCGCGGCAATTCTTTCCTCGCTGGAGTCGGGGGACGTGCTCTTTATAGACGAAGTACACCGCCTAAATCGTACAATAGAAGAAATGCTCTACCCGGCAATGGAGTCGCGGATGCTGCATCTGGTGATTGGCAAAGGCCCCGCGGCACGCATGCTCACGCTTGATCTGCCACCGTTCACGCTCATTGCGGCAACGACGCGCGTAAATCTTTTGTCCTCACCGTTGCGTTCGCGGTTTGGCGCCACATTCAGGATTGACTACTACACAGTGGATGACATTAAAAAAATAGTTGACCGATCAGCACAGCTTCTGGACGTTGATCTTGATGAGAAATCGATTGACGTAATTGCCCACGCCGCGCGCTACACACCCCGCACCGCAAATCGCCTGCTCCGCAGGGTGCGCGATGTCGCGCAGGTGCTGAATGTGGACAATGTAACCGAAGAGGTCGCGAAAGAAGCATTGGAAATGTTTGAAATAGATGACTTGGGGCTGGAAGATCATGACAGGCGCCTTCTGCGCACGCTCATCGAAAAGTTCAACGGC
>MGIS01000012.1:0-27228 GCA_001793865.1 Candidatus Wolfebacteria bacterium RIFCSPLOWO2_01_FULL_47_17b | reverse complement strand
AGCGAAGACAAAGGCACGATTGAAGACGTATACGAGCCGTTTCTCATCAAAATGGGGCTTCTAGTTCGAACTCCCGCAGGCCGCCGCGCCACCGAACGGGCGTACAAGCATTTAAAGATTTTGTAAGTAATACCCATACTTGCCATTCGTTGTATAAGGAGTACACTAATCACTATGAAACAGATGAAAATACAAGCACAACTGCCGGTTTCGTTCTTACGGGAGGGAAAGGCGTATATCGCATACACGCCTGCTTTGGACATTTCCACATCGGGCAGAACATTTGCGCAGACGCAAAAACGTTTTGGGGAGCTGGTAGAACTATTCTTTGAAGAACTTATGGATATGGGCACCTTGGAAACGGTGCTTTTGGAATTGGGGTGGGAGAAGCAGAACAAAAAATGGGTTCCTCCCACGGTTGTCGCCCAACAGCTTCATTCGGTTTCTGTATAATCTATGCCTCGCCTTACTCCTGTCCACTGGAGGAAATTTGAAAAATTTCTGCTGTACGTTGGCTGTATATTCGTCCGTGAAAAAGGTGATCATCGGGTATACACGCGAATCGGCCTGAACAGACCAGTCATCATCCCCCAAAACTCAAGCATTCCTGCATTCATTATCCGCAATAATCTGCGGACGCTTGGCATCAGCACGAAAGAATATTTGGAGATTTTGGAAAGAATTTAAAGGTTCACGGAGTCTCGCTCCGTGAAAAAAGGTTGTCATATGCTATACATTTCTGAATTACTTCCAAACCCTGGGGGGAAAGATACCGATGGGGAATGGATAGAACTATGTACTGCGGGTGCAGAGGAGCAGTCACTTGCCGGTTGGAAACTGCAAAATGTGAAAGGGAAGACTTTTTCGCTTCCTGACCATACACTTGAACCATACCAATGCACCGCGTTTGACTATGCCCAGACAAAGCTTACGCTCACGAATACAGGAGGTACATTTTATTTGCTGGATCCCGCGGGAGAGATAGCGGATATCGCGGTATACGAAGGAACGTACAAAGATGATATGTCGGCCATGCGTACGGGTCCCATATCCGCGTTTGTGATGAGTTCTACTCCCACAAAAGGACTGCCAAACAAGCTCACCGCACCGGAAGCACAGTCAAAAAAATCAGCCGGCACGGAATACAGAGCAACGGTTGCGGATACAGCCGGTCAGCAAAAAGTAACGAGAGTAATACAGGGAAGCGGTTCATACGGCGACGCTATACTGGGAGGCATTGGAGCCGCGGCTGTACTTACCTCCATATTCTGGTTCGCGTTCAAAATGCTGTATACTAAACCCAATGAACAAGGCGATCCTCATTCTAACGCTCATAGCAATCGGACTTCTTTCAATTCAAACGATCGCTAACTTCGACACCGGGTTCCACCTCGCGACCGGAAAATATGTCGTGGAAAATCTCGCGGTGCCTCTGTACGACGTATTTTCATATACCGCGCAAGGAACACGGCTCATTGCCCACTACTGGCTGAGCGATGCGGTTTTCTATCTTGTGTATGAGGCAACGGGATATAGGGGGCTTATGGTGTTCGCGGGATTTATAGGGATGGCCGCGTATTTCCTGCTCTACAAAGCAGGAAATCGCTTTTTGTCGGGAGGTATGGCCCCCGTTCTCTTGATCATGCTAGCTTTTTTGACATTCGAACTGTGGGTGGTTCGGGCGCAAATATTTTCATATTTTTTTGTCGCTCTTCTGTTGCTTCTTTTGGAAAAGAAAAAGTTTGTATGGATCATTCCGCTTATGCTGGTGTGGGCGAACGCGCACGCGGGCGTGGTGCTCGGGATCGCTATTCTGGCTTGGCACGCGGCGGTATGGATGATTGAACACCGAAAAGAAATAAAAAACATTTCGGGGTTGTGCAGAATGTCGGGATATCGATTGTGGATGTATATCGCCGCCGCGGGAGCTACGCTTCTGAACCCCAACGGACTTGAATCGCTCACTTACTCACAGACTATTTCCCAATCGGTCGATGTGCTACAGATTGCGGAGTGGAAATCATTGTTCTATTACATAGGCGGCACATGGCAGTCGGTCGCATACCTATGCCTGATGGTCGCGGTGTTAGCGGTATACATATTTGGAAAGTGCAAGACAGTCTGGCTTTCGGGTATGTTGGTCGGGGCGCTGGCGCTTCCTATTATTTCAATCCGGCATGTGGGATTTTTTCCCTTTCTCGCGTACCTTCCATTGGCCGCGGCGGTCTCGACTATGTTGTTTTCATTTGAGCGGGTAAAGCGCATACTCGTACCGGCCGCGGCAGTGTTTTTGGTGCTTTTGTGCGGGTACGGCGTGTACCGATACGCGACCCTCACGACGCTTAACCACCACGTCCTTCCCGAGCGCGCGGCGGATTTTATTCAGGAGCATACGTTGGAGGGGAATATGTTTAATACCCAGCCGGTCGGCGGCTGGCTTATGTGGAAGCTCTGGCCCGAGCGGCTCGTGTACTACGACGGGAGAAACGAACTATACACGGGCGAAATGGACGCGGAACTGCGGGGAATTGAAACGGGGCTGCTGGATCCCAGCGCGGTGTTTGAAAAAAGGAATATCCAATACGCCGTTTTGCACTACCGCGACTACTTTACGCTCGTGCCCGCCCAGCCGATCGCGCAACTATTCGCGAGGATCACGAGAGAAAATGATTTCAAGCTCGTGTTTTGGGATGATTCGAGTATCGTACTCGTGAAAGCATCGGGGCCGAACAAGGCAGTCGCAGAAAAGTTCGGATACGAACATATAAGTCCGTTTTTTATAAAAAACGGAACCAAGCAGGACATTGCGGCGGAATTCGACCGGGCACTCAACGCCGCGCCCGATTCCGATTCGGTTCGTCTGACCGCGCAAAACATCATTTCGCAGTTTTGAAAGAAAAAGCCGCTTACGCGGCTTGATCTTTTTTGAATATTTTTCGCACGAATCGCCTCACGGGATGTTGTGCGTATTTCTCCTCGGCTTTCCTTTGCGTCATTTTTTCGGCATCACGTTTTCTGTATTCCGCGATCCTTTCTTCGCGGGAAAGCGCATCCCACTCCTCGGGTGGAAAATACGTGGGTCGTGGCGGGTTCATTCCATCGGGCCCGATAACCTCATCAACATCACCAATTTCCTTTTCCATTTCCGCATCCAATTTCTCGTCCATCTCATCGGTTGGATCGTATGCCTGTTCAGCGGTGATTCCTTCTTGAGTTCTGAATTCCTGCCTCCGGTTTTGCTTCAATTTTTCAATCTGCTCTTTTTCAAGCTCGGCGTCGGGGTCAACATTCGCTTTACCGACTTCGGTAAGTTCCGCAGGGACCTTCGTATCGAAATTTTCCCTATCTTTTCCCTCCTTTATATTCGGATAGGGATTTTCAAAATTTTTCATATATAAAGCATATACCTCTCCCAAATGGTGGTCAAACGAGCCCCAAATAACCATGCAAGAGAGCTATTCGATGGGTTATTGACTTTTCTACACGATGTGTGATATAATACAACAAGTATTTGGTTATTTCGTCCAGAGCCGGGCACGAACCTTTATTTTCGTGCTTTGGGCGAAATAACTAAATTCAATAATTAAAAAGGAGATAGAGATGAGAAAGAGGATAACTGAAAGAGAGGCAATGATAGAAGAAAGTAAATTTTCTTCGGGATTGATTTATAGTAGTGCACTAATTGCAGTCGCTTCCATAGCCCTGATATTATTATTTGGGTTCACAGTCAGCTTTTCCGTTCTATTTCAACCGGTAACCATAATAATTCCCCTCTTTTCCTCCGCTGCTGTTTTTACAGTAACATTGTTTGTTAAGTTCACTGATTTAATAACCGGAATCTCTTCAGAAAAATTTATGAAGGGGGCACTTACAGGAGCATCTATATATACGATAATATTTTTTATTATCTCAGTTCCACTTGGATTTCCTTTCGGCTTATTTTAACTTAAGTTATATAAACTCCGCGATCAAAGCGGGGTTTTCTTTTGCAAAAATTTCACTGCCATTTCATTCCGGCCAGTAAGAAATAGTGGCGGTTTATTAGCGCGTAACAAAGCGCGGAAATCCGTATATTCCGAAAAACGTCTCGGAGCGCGGCGGCGCGAGAGCCAGGGAAAAATTCAGTGAGAATTTTATCCCGTGTTTTGAGGGACATACGAATTTCCACGCGGCACCTTCCATCCCCAGCTTGTCCACAAACGGGCTTTTAAGGGCTTGACTCCATACCGCAGACGAGTATACTATCCCTACGATGATATTCAGTAAAAAAGCACTATTCAGCGGATGAGACGCAAGTCTTTGTATTGACGTGTGTTGAGTCCGCCTCCGGCGGATTTTTGATGCCCCGAAGGGGCATCACCCTGAGTTTATCGAAGGGTCGAATGCCCGAAAGATAGTGCTCCCCGAATTCCTGAACATCAAAAAAATATATAGTGGAAGCGAATGCGGAAGCTATATGTCAAAGCAAATGCAAGTATATTGGTATGCCGCCCCTAGTTCAGTGGTCTTTTCGTTCGGGCGGCAATCGTAGTCATCACATGCGTAGTGGTATGTGTGTGGTGCACTGAAAAGTGAAGAAAGTGAAAAGAAAAAAGTGGTTAAGTAAGGGCGTATGGTGGATGCCTTGGCATTATGTGGCGATGAAGGACGTGGCGTAGCTGCGATAAGCTTCGGGGAGGTGTGTAGCAACCTTTGATCCGGAGATGTCCGAATGGGGAAACCCTGCACGGCAAACCCGTGTAATCTTAATCAGTAATGGTTAAGAAGCGAACCTGCTGAAGTGAAACATCTCAGTAAGCAGAGGAACAAAGAACGAATGTATATTCCCTAAGTAGCGGCGAGCGAAATGGGAAGAGCCCAAACCTATCGATGCTTCGCATCGGAATGACGAATTTTGAGTTTTGAATTTTGAATCAATTTCGAAATTCGAATTTAGAAATTAGAAATTCCGCTGCGGAGCAGCGGTTGGGGTTGTAAGATGTGTACGCTTCTTTGTTTTTCGCTTAGCACGTAGCAATATGTGCTGGGCGATGAACGGAGAGTGGAAGAGTTACAAATTTTTGCGCTAGCCAAATCCGCTGGAAAGCGGAACCAGAGAGGGCGAACGTCCCGTAGGCGAAAGCGTGAAAACTCTTTAGTATGTATTCTTGAGTACCTCGAGGAATGAAAGCCTCGTGGGAACCATCCCAGACTATTGGGAAAGGCTAAATACACATAATGACCGATAGTGAACAAGTACCGTGAGGGAAAGGTGAAAAGCAGGCCGGCGAGGCCGATGAAATAGAACCTGAAACCATATGTCTACAAGGAACGGAAGCGCGAAGTACGGAGCTTGCTTCGTGCCGCGCAACCGTGTGCCTATTGAAGAATGAACCAACGAGTTGATGTATATCGCAGTCTAAGCTCTACGGAGCGCAGGCGCAGCGAAAGCGAGTCTTAAAAGGGCGATCCGCCAACCGGCGGAATATGCGGTATGTATCAGACCCGAAGCCAGGTGAGCTTGCCTTGGGCAGGATGAAGCCTCGCGAAAGCGAGGTGGAGGTCCGAACCGGTTGGTTGTGCAAAACCTTCGGATGACCTGAGGTAAGGAGTGAAAAGCTAATCGAACCTGGTAATAGCTGGTTCTCTCCGAAACAGTTTTAGGACTGGCGTCTACGAAAAACTATACAGGGGTAGAGCAACTGGTAGAGAAGTAAAGGGGGAAACCTCGCCTTTTCTGTCAAACTCCGAATACTGTGTAGATCGCGTAGGCAGTTAGAACGTGGGGGCTAAGCTCCATGTTCGCAAGGGAAACAGCCCAGATCGTCGTCTAAGGTCCCTAAATCTATGCTCAGTGTAAAAGGTTGTGATGTGCCAGAGACAGGTAGGAGGTTGGCTTAGAGGTAGCCATCCTTTAAAGAGTGTGTAACAACTCACTACTAGATGGCAGATTGTGCCGAAAATTTACCGGGGCTCAAGCATAGTACCGAAGACACGGATTCTCCCGACTTGTCGGGAGAGTGGTAGGAGAGCATTCCACGTGCGCTGAAGGTCCAGACGTGAGTCGGACTGGAGCGCGTGGAAGAGAGAATGTTGGTATGAGTAACCACAATGCCGGTGTGAATCCGGCACCCCGAAAATCCAAGGTTTCCTCCGCAATGGAATTCAGCGGAGGGTTAGGCGGTCCTAAGGCGATGGCGAAAGCCGCAGCTGATGGACAGCAGGTTAATATTCCTGCCCGCCTGTCGTATTCGAAGGAGGGACGGGGCGCAGTATGCAGAGCATCTTAATGGCTTGGTGTCCTGTACTGAGGATGTCCGACTGGTAAATCCACCGGACTGCCTTTAATGGCGAATCCAAGGGACCAGGCGACTTCGGCTTCGGCCGGGGTAGTTTGCAAAGCGCGCCCATGAAAAAATCTTCTAAGGTTAATGCGATAGGCTCCGTACCGTAAACCGACACTGGTGGGTGAGGCGAGAAGCCTCAGGGGAACGAGTGATTCATCCTTAAGGAACTCGGCAAAAAAGCGACTGTAACTTCGGAATAAAGTCTGCCCAACGCAAGTTGGGCCGCAGCGAAAGTCTCTCGGGTGACTGTTTACTAAAGACACAGCTCCCTGCAAACTCGTAAGAGGAGGTATAGGGGGTGACGCCTGACCGATGCGAGAAGGTTAACGGTGGCGGTGACGGCCGCAAGGTCTTTGCTGACTGCCCGAAGCCCTCGTCAATGTCAGCGGTAACTATAACCGTTCTAAGGTAGCGCAATTCCTTTCCGGGTAAGTTCCGGAGCGCACGAATGGCGTAACGACCTGAGAACTGTCTCAAGGATGAGCTCGGTGAAAATGCGATTCCCGTGAAGACGCGGGATACCTGCAGCGGGACGAAAAGACCCCAGGAGCTTTACTGCAGCTTGGTATTGGCAGTAGAATTTTGATACGTAGCATAGTGGGGAGACTTTGAAGCGTTCCTTTCGGGAGATGTGGAGTCGCCAGTGAAATACCCATTTTCATTGTTTTATTGTCTAACCTCGACGGCAAAAACGGCGGGGAACAGTGCCTGGCGGGCAGTTTTAATGGGGCGTTATCCTTAATTGTGGTTGGCGGAAGTTACTTCGGTCCCCATCCGATCGCCAATCAAGGGGGGATATAATTTGGCTATATGCTGGAACACCTGCCAAATTCCGCGGTACGCGTAAGCGTAAAAATCTGCGGACTATGCAGGCAATCAGCAGGCAACCTCCGACGTTATATCGGAGAGAGTCCTCAACGACTATACGCCAAACCTGCTTTTTCGAAAAAAGCAGTGAAGATATAGTCTGATCTCTATGGCGACATAGAGTCCTTATTATTAAAATAAGGAATCTAACATGAACACAAAAGAAGTGCGTGAATATAAGAGCAATCTTAAGCTCACGAAAGAACAGCGGGAAGTATTGGTCGGTCTTTTATTGGGTGACGGACACTTGGAAACACAGGACAACGGCAGAACATATCGACTGAAAGTGGAACATAGTATTTCTCAGAAGGAATACGTTGATTCACTGTATGAGTTGTTTCAAGAATGGTGTCCACATGGCCCAACACGGCGAAAACGGCACATACAATTTGGAACCATAACAAGTTATGGATTTTATTCATATTCTTCGGGATCGTTCCGATTTTATGCCCAGCAATTTTACCAAGACAGAAGGCGAGTTATTCCTTCAATTATAAGAAAATTGCTTACACCAAGATCGATTGCGGTATGGTTTATGGACGATGGATCAAAAAAATCAAAAGTCCATAACACATATATAATTCACACACACGCGTTCACAAAACGTGAATTAAAAATAATGTGTGAAACACTTAAGAAGAAGTTTGGCATAGATGCCCATATACATAGGCAGTACAGCGTATATCGGCTGTATATTATGGCTCAATCAGCGCGGAAATTCCGAGGATTAGTTGAACCGTATATAATACCGTCTATGCAATATAAGTTAGAGAACACAAGCCCAAAAAGTAACGGAGGAGTTTAAAGGTCAGCTTAGTCCGGATGGAAATCGGACCGAATGTGTAAAGGCACAAGCTGGCTTAACGGCGAGACCGACGCGTCGAGCCGATGCGAAAGCAGAACTTAGTGACCCGACGGTAATGATACGAATTGTTTTTAATAGTTTGTATCTCTTCATAGGAAGGCCGGAGACAACGGATAAAAGCTACCCTGGGGATAACAGGCTGGTGTGGCCCGAGAGTTCATATCGACGGCCACGCTCGGCACCTCGATGTCGGCTCATCATAGCGCGGGGCTGGAGAAGGTCCCAAGCGTTTGGCTGTTCGCCAATTAAAATGATACGCGAGCTGGGTTTAGACCGTTTATGCGCGAATGCAGATTGGCGCATCAACAGTCTAAATCCCACGAGGAAAGTCAAAAAGAGTAAATCGATCCAACATATCACGGCGGTCATACGAAAAATTCGTATTGAAGAAGCTAACTCATATCGGTGAAATCCTTCACGGACAACACCGAGGGAATTCCGATTTTACGTCGGAACCCGTAGAGACTACATGTTAGCCGCCCGAAAGGGCGAAGGTATAGTCCAATGCACATAGTAATATGTGGAAACATGCGTGAGACAGGTTGGTCTCTATCTGCTGCAGGCGTAGATACTTGAGGGAGGTTGATCCTAGTACGAGAGGACCGGATTGAATGAACCTCTGGTCTACCAGCTTTGGTGCCAACTGAAGCGCTGGGTAGCTATGTTCAGTCGGGATAAGTGCTGAAAGCATCTAAGCACGAAGCCCATCCCAAGATGAGGTATCGTAGGGTGGTCGAAGATGACGACCTTGATAGGCTCTAGGTGTACGCATAGCAATATGTTTAGCCGAGGAGTACTAATAACCCATACAACTATTTTTTTCTGTAAACTTTCTTCACTTTTCAGTGAGGCGCGAGTTTCACCAATATAATTGCATTGCTGGAAGTATAAAAAATACTTTCATTTGCTGGTGTTTTACCACAGCGTGGCCCACCCGTTCCCATTCCGAACACGGAAGTGAAAGCGCTATGGCCTGATGATAGTCTTCGGGCGAAAGTAGGGTATGCCGGCAATTGAAAGTATTTTTTGTTGCTCAAGCTTGATAGCGCCCGTCGGATTTATGCAAGTGCATTTTGCGGATCCGGATATTTTTAGGCGTTACCTCAACCAGCTCATCGTCGCCAATGTAATCAAGCGCGTCTTCAAGGGTGAGTGTGCGGGGCACATCCAATGTTTCCTGAATGCCCTGATTTTTAGAGCGCATATTCGAGAGTTCTTTTGTTTTGCATATATTCACCGGAATATTTTCCGCTTTCGCGTTTTGCCCTACAACCATTCCTTTATAAACCGGCACGCCCGGACCTATGAAAAGCTGCCCTCGTCCTTGACCGGTAATAAGGCCATAGCTGTTAGAAATGCCGGATTCTGAAGCGACAATTGATCCGTGTGAATCGGGCGCAAGGTCGCCCTTGTACGGCTCGTATCCAAGGAAAATGGAATTCATAATGCCCTTGCCTTTTGTAGTGGTCGTAAATGCATTGCGGACGCCAATAAGTCCTCGGGTCGGGATAACAAAATCAAAATAGGCAATACCTCGATCCATGCGCATATCCTTCATGGTACCGAGCCTTTTCCCCATAAGCTCAATAACCGTTCCTGAAAATTCTTCAGGCACTTCAAATGATACAAGCTCAATCGGCTCGGCACGTTTGCCGTCCACGTCTTTAAAAATTACCTGCGGCTTGGATGCCTCCAGTTCGTAACCCTCCCGACGCATTTTCTCTATAAGTATGGCAAGATGAAGTTCTCCCCGTCCGGATACGACAAATGTATCGGCGGAATCAGTTTCGGCGACCAATAACGCGACGTCGGTATCCAGCTCTTTAAGCAAGCGTTCCCGTAGATTTCTTGAAGTCGTAAATTTGCCATCCTGCCCCATAAAAGGCGATGTGTTCACGCCAAACATCATTTTGATGGTCGGCTCGTCTATGTGGATTGGATCCAGTGCGAGCGGCCTGTCGATATCAGTTAGGGTCTCGCCGATGGTGATATCGGGAATTCCCGCGATTGCGACTAGTTCTCCTTCAGTCGCCTCCTCCACATCTACCCGCTTGAGCCCTTCAAAAAGCATCACGCTTGTTACGGTTGCCGGAGCCGAAACTCCCTTACGATTAATATGGAGAATCTTCACGTTGCGCTTGAGTGTCCCCGCGTATAACCGGCCGATAGCTATTTTCCCTTTGTAATTATCATAGGCAAGATTAACGGTTAGCATTTGCAGGGGAGTATGTTCGTGAATGGTCGGACCCGGTATGTACTTTTCAATCGCATGAAAAAGAGGCTCGATGTTTTGCATTTCTGCTAGTTCCGGCTGCAATCCCGCTTTCCCAAGTGTTCCCGCGGCATACAGAACGGGGAAATTAGCCTGCTCTTCCGATGCTCCGAGTTCAACACATAAATCGAATGTCTTATCCAGTGCCCATAAGGGACGCGCGTCTGGTTTGTCTATTTTATTAACGACAACAATAATCTTGTGGCGAGCTTGAATGGCTTTTCGCAAAACGAATTTGGTCTGAGGCATGGGTCCCTCTTTCGCGTCAACGAGCAGTAAAACGCCATCAACCATCCGCATGATACGTTCCACCTCCCCGCCGAAGTCGGCGTGTCCGGGGGTGTCCACAATATTGATTTTTAGCCCCTTGTAATGGATAGACGCGTTTTTTGAAAAAATAGTAATACCGCGCTCCCGTTCCAGCTCGTTGGAATCCATAATGAGCTCCTTTACGTCGTCTGTTTTGAGTGTAAAATTTTCGGATTGCTTCAATAAAGCGTCGACAAGCGTCGTCTTTCCGTGGTCCACGTGTGCGATAATGGCGATATTCCGGATGTCGTTGCGTACTTTCATATTTTCAAATAAAAAACCCCGTGCCGAGGCCTATGCAGAATAGGGTACTATGCGGCTATAGTCAAGGCAGAAGTGCAAAATAAGCAGGCAAAAGCTGCCTCATTTATGCTTGACTTTTGTTTTTATCTATACTAAACTTACGTTCACTTATACTAAACATACATTCATTTATGGCGCGTATAGCGCAAACGGCGGCGAAAATAATAGAACTACTGGGCAATTATCCTGAGCGGGAGTTTTATAGCGAGGAAACGGCAAAAAGAGTAAAATGCAGCAAGGCATCAGCGAGCGTTATTTTACGCGCGCTTGCGGAGAAAGACATTGTTTCCAAAAGAATTCGCGGACACATGCGTTTTTATCAAATCAATATGAAACATCCCGCAGTGAAAACGATCAAAATCCAGTCCGCGCCATGTTCCATTCCGCGCGGGCGTTGCTGTATTCAAAAGAGTATCGCGAGAAAAGCCACTACTGTTTGGTTGAAGCGGTAGGGTCATTGTTCTGTGAGGAAGGAGTGATGAGCCCGTCATACATTGAGTCCCTGATTGAAGCAAAAAATCTGCGGGAAGCGGCTGATTATTATGGTGATTTCAGCGAACTAAACTGCAAGAAGCTTTTGGATAAAGCTCAAGATTTCCTCTCCGTAGCAAAGAAAATTCTGAAACTCCCCGCTTAAGATAAGAGTGGGAGGGGAGTTATGATTCTTTCTTATAGCCCATGTCGACCGACACAGAGTAAGACAAAGGATAAAATAAGCAAGCAATAAAGCCACCGTTTTATACTTGACTTTTCTGCGTGATGTGTGCTATAATATAACCAGCGTTAGTTTATTTGACCCAGATTGCGAGTCTACGAATGTATTGAATTGAATTGTTTGCTGGCAGTCTGAGTCAAATAAACTAAACTAAATTAAATAAAAAAAGGAAATATGAGATGTCTGCAAAAATGATGAAATTCATAAATATAACAGGCAGCATAGTAATAATCGCATCTTTCTTACTAGGGTTATCATTTTTACGTCCCCTCGTAGAACCACAACCAGCTTTTAATTATCAGGAAGTAAAAATATCTGAACTTGAGCAAATCGCCCGCTTGATAGTCGGAATAATTGGTGGGATATCTGCTGTTGCAACCTTAACATTAATCATGGTTAACACATTCTTTTTTGGCAAAAAACCAAAAAGCAATTAGCTCTTTTCTCTTCTTCCTACCCCGCGCACAACGCGGGGTTTTTTATTTTGTCCACACGTCTCGATTGAGACCTTTGGACAAAGCGTCAGAATTACCGCGATCGCGGTAATTCTGACGCTCTCGGATTTGGCGGCTGGTAGAGTTGGCGATGACTGCAAGTTCCTTTATCCTTTCACCTTTATACTTTATACTAATAGCAATGAGATTCACCAAGCAGCTTGTATATGGAGGTTTATTTGTCGTTGTTGTCGGGCTTATTTTGTGGGCGATTATAGGATCAATCTATAATCCTACGCCGACATGCACTGATGGCAGGCGCAACCAGGGCGAAACGGATACCGATTGCGGAGGACCATGCGTACCCTGCGAACTTCGCACGCTCAAACCCCTGCAGGTGCAGTCCAAAAAAGTATTCAAGGTACAGGACGGCTATGGGTACGCGTTTGAGATCGTGAATCCAAACGGTGAATGGGCGGCATCAAAAGTCGCATATCAAATTGCACTCAAAGATTCTTTCGGCAAAAACCTGCAAACATTGAATGGCGAAACGTTCGTATACGCAGGAGAACTCAAATATATCGTAGAGCCATATACACAGGGAAATTTTCAGCAGATCGCCTCCATAGACGTGCAATTCGGCCAGCCCGAGTGGAGAGCACAAAATGAATTTGATAAACCGGAGGTGGATGTGCAGAACATCCGCACGACAAAAGAGAACAACCAGGTTGTGGTGACGGGCAGTCTTGTAAATTCACTAGCGGTTACGTATAAAAATCCCAAAGTAATCGCAATCGTGTTTAATAACAGCGGATCGATTATAGGCGCGTCAGAGACGCAGTTTGATGATATTAAAGGACTTGAAACAAAGCAGTTTAACATTTCATTTTCAAAGGAACTTGGCATCTACACACCCAATCTTCAACCGGACGTGCAATTTACGGCGACGCTTAAACAAGGCGACACCGGTCCCGATGTAACAAAGCTTCAGCAGGCACTTTTGGAATTCGGATTTATTCAGCGGGACCCGACTGGCTTTTACGACATCATCACGGCGGATGCGGTAAGTAGTCTGCAGGCAAACAATGGAATCGCGCCGAGCGGAGAATTTAACGACGAAACCCGCCTGTTTATAAACTCGCTTCTGCAAAGCCAGGTGGATCAACCGTCCCAGCAGCAGCTGGATACAAGCGTGGATACATCCAAAACGAGGGTGTTTGTAGAAATAAAAAGATAGATTTATGGATTCAGCGTTTCTCAAACCATACGACCATTCTAAAGAAAAGGAGGTATACGCCGCTTGGGGAAAAAGCGGGTTTTTTAATCCGGATAACCTACCGGGAGACCGTAAGGAGCCGTATACCATAATGATCGCTCCACCAAACATAACCGGCTCATTGCATATGGGACATGCGCTGGAAAACACTATTTCCGATATATTGATTCGCTACCATCGGATGAAAGGATATAAAACCTTATGGCTGCCGGGTACGGACCATGCGGGAATCGCCACGCAGAACGTGGTTGAAAAAGATCTTAAAAAACAAGGACTTTCCCGCCACGATCTGGGAAGAGAAAAGTTTTTAGAGAAAATATGGGAATGGAAGGAAAAATACGGGAACGTGATCCTGGATCAGCTCAAAAGCCTCGGATGCTCCATGGACTGGGGCAGAACCCGTTTTACGATGGACGAGGAGTATCAAAAATCGGTCAAGGCAGCATTCGAGCATTATCATAAAAAAGGCCTCATCTATCAGGGCGAACGAGTTATAAACTGGTGCGTAAAGGACCAGACCGCACTTTCGGACCTGGAGCTTGAATATGAGGAGGAAGTATCGAAATTGTGGTACTTGAAGTATCCGATAAAAGACAGTGATACATTCGTCATCGTCGCAACAACACGACCCGAAACAATGCTCGGCGATACCGCGGTGGTGGTCAATCCGAAGGACAAGCGGTACAAGGAATTGGTGGGGAAAATGATTGTGCTACCAATTGTAGATAGGGAAATTCCCGTTGTCGCGGATGAACATGTGGATATGGAATTCGGCACGGGAGCCGTAAAGGTAACACCCGCGCACGATATGGCCGACAGCGACATAGGCGAACGGCACAACCTTCCGTTTCTGAAGGTTATAAACGAGGTTGGAAAAATTATACAAGTGAACAGCGATTTCGACGGGCTAAAAATAGCCAATGCGCGCAAGAAAGTTGTAGAAGAATTTAAAAAACTTGGGTTTTTCGAAAAAGAAGAAGACCTTACGCATAATGTTGCAAAATGCTACAGGTGCGGATCCACCGTGGAACCGATGTTATCCAAACAATGGTTCGTAAAAATGAAGCCGCTTGCGGAAAAAACGCTTGCCGCTATCAAGAGGGGCGACGTACGCTATCATCCGGACCGCTGGGAAGCTATCGCGGTAGATTGGCTTGAGCATGTGCGCGATTGGTGCATTTCCAGGCAGATCTGGTGGGGACATCGAATACCCATTGAAGGAAGCGAGGATACATTCGATACGTGGTTTTCCTCTGCGTTGTGGCCGTTTGCCACGCTTGGCTGGCCCTCCTTCGCTAAAGCTTCGGAGGGCAAGCCCTCCGATCTGGAAAAATTCTACCCCACAACCTGTATGACATCGGCTCGTGACATCCTGCATTTGTGGATATCCCGTATGATTTTTTCCGGACTGGAATTTATGGACGGGGTGCCGTTCAAGGACGTGCATATCCACGCGACGATCCAAACAAAAGACGGCAAACGAATGTCAAAATCGCTTGGCACGGGCATCGATCCCATGACGCTTATAGAAAAATATGGCGCGGACGCGACCCGATTTGGTCTTGCATGGCAGGCAATGGGCACGCAGGATATCCGCTGGGCGGAGGAGCACGTGCAGGCGGGGAGGAAATTCGCGAACAAGTTATGGAATATAGCCAGATTTGTGATTACACAAACTGGAATGACAAATTTCCAATATCCAATATCCAGTCAGCTGGCAAACGAAGATAAAGAAATTTTAAAGAAATTAAAACAAACAAAGAAATCTGTTGAAGAACAAATTGAAGCATATGAATTCGGGCAGGCATTGCATACGCTGTATGATTTTGTGTGGCATGATTTTGCGGACGTATATATTGAATATTCTAAAGATAAAGACTCCGATGATGTAAAAAATATCCTCACCCACACGCTTGTGGAAATTCTTAAACTCACGCACCCCTTTATGCCATTCGTGACGGAGGCGATATACCAAAAACTCCCCGTAAAAAAGGCAGAATTTCTGATGGTCGAGGAGTGGTAGGCATCAAAGCCCGGCCTTGATATAATACACATATGGAAAATTTTGAAAAAAAGAAAAAGCAGGAATTAGGCGACTATTTTATAGACGCAAAGGGGAAAGTATACGACAAACACGCCAAAGATTGGGCGCAAGTAGAATTTGAAAACGCCAGGAATTTCATTAAAAAAGAAAACGAAAAACTTAAAAAGCTCGACGAGCGATTATCGGCGGAAGAAGAGTTCTTGGCAAACAAAGTGCAGTTTTTAATGGTGGGGGAATTTGACGCGATGAAAGATGAAGATGTAGGAGATTTTGTCGACGAAGAAAAAATGAAAATAAAGGACGCGGTATTGCGGATTGAAGCTATGAGGGAGGATCTTATAGATGCAAAAGCGACCTACCGGGCATATGGCGGAGAATTTCCATCGTTAGCGAGTGCAGTCGATGAGCTTCTGAGCCGCGTATCCGAAGCGTTGCATGAGGCGGAAGAATGCGCAAAAGATTATGAGGAGGAAAAGACGAAAGTGATTATTGGTGAGAAGAAAAAAACGGGCAATTCGCGGAACAATTGAAAATTGCGTATTTTGTGGGGACGTGATAAAATGGGTGCAGATTTTTAATTTATTAAGGAGGTTCCAATGGAAACATCAGTTGCTGTTCGCGCCGCGTACGAAAGGATTAACGAAAGATCTTCAGCAGGGTTACATGACGAAGAGGTTGTGATGAATATTCTGGAAAGGGTAAGTGAGCTAACGGAAGACGAAAAATACACTGCGCTAGATGAAATCCGCAATAAAATCGATTTTTCATCTCCTCAAAGACGTGTGGAAATGGTTCAATGGGCAGAAGATTTAATTGTCAACGAAAAAATACCACAGTAAGTAAATTTTTTAATAGACCGGACTTTGTCCGGTTTTTGTTTTCGCGTAGGTTATAGAGTACAATGCGCGCATGGAGAATTTGAAGGGAAAGAAAGTAATCCTCGTAGGGCTCGGACGGCTCGGAGGAGGAATCGCGGCGGCAGAATATTTTGCGTCCCACAGTGCACAGTTGACCGTTACTGATGCTCTCTCGGCAGAAGAGTTGAAAAGTTCAATACAGAAGCTGAAAAAGTACAAAACTATACGCTACAAACTAGGCGCTCAGTGCGAAGGCGATTTCAAGGGGCAGGATGTAGCGATATTCAACCCAGCGATTTCCATACACAGTCCGCTCGTGCAGTACGCCAAAAAGCACTGCAAAGAAGTCCATAATGATCTAAGTTATTTTCTTTCGGAGATGGATTCCCGCCTGTGCAGGAATGACAGATGGAAGGGTTATATAGGAATAACGGGAACACGCGGGAAGACGACGACCGCGACATGGATCGGACACTTCCTAAAACCCGTAGTAATTGGCGGAAATATGCCGCAAAACGGCCTGTTTAAGATTTTACGAGGCTTAACCTCGTTAACGAGGCTAAACCTCGTAAAAAGACCAATTGTCTTAGAGCTGTCGTCGTTTCAGCTTGAGTTTATGCGGCATGACCTGCCAGCGCCACATATAGCGGTGATAACAAATCTACACCAAGACCATCTCAACAGGCACGGCACGCTTAAAAAATACAGGGACACGAAAGCACTACTATTCAAATATCAGCAGAAAAGCGACTTTCTTATCCTGAACGCGGATAACCCGCACACAAAGGAGTTCTTGAAGCCAAAACCACAAGCGAGTGTGTACCACGTATCGATGAAAAAGGTGGGATACGGAATGTATAGAAAGGGTAAAAACATTGTTTTTGCCAAAAACCGTAAAGAGGAGATTGTAGGGAAGATTCCTGCTGGATACAGCGCGCATATGCAGTACAATCTGCTTACGGCGCTTCTTGTGGCACATCTGTACGGAGCGGAGTGGAATGCTCTTTTGCGAAAAATTCCGACTCTGCCCCAAGTGCCGTTCAGACAGGAATTGGTATACAAGAAGAGAGGACTGGAGATGTATAATGACTCCGCGTCCACAAGTCCCGAGGGAGTGATGGCGGCGATAGACAGATTCAAGGGGCACAAAACCGCGTTCATATTCGGGGGCACGGACAAACTGCTTGACTTCAAACCGCTCGCCAAAGCAATCAAAAAATACGTGCCACTCAAAAACGCATACTTCCTTGAAGGTAGTGGAACTTTCAAACTACTGAAAGAATTGAAATATAAGAAGATACAAGTATACGACACGCTGGACGAAATTCTAAAAGAGACAGCAAGTAACAAAAAGAAATTCAATAAAATTGTTTTTACTCCGGGAGCGGCAAGCTTTGAAAAATTCAGAAATGAATTCGATCGCGGAAAGCAATTCAATCGCCTCGTTCGCAAGTATTTTTAACTCTTTATCCTTTATCCTTTTTCCTTTATACTGATCTCATGGAATGGGTTGTAGCATTGGCGCTGGGAATACTGCCGGGTTTAGTATGGCTGGTTTTCTTTCTGCGGGAGGACGATCATCCGGAGCCCAAAACAATGATTTTGAAGGTGTTTGTAGCGGGAGGCGTTTCGGCTATCGTCGCGCTTTTGCTACAGGCGCTTACCGAGACCTTTTTCAAACAAACACTTGTGCTTACCCTTCCACAGCTCGTGGAAGAAAATGTGGTGCCGTATCTTGCATTCTCGCTCATAGAGGAGGGAATCAAATTCCTATTGGTGTTTTTGGTGGTGCGTAAAAGCGTTGACTTTGATGAGCCGGTGGACGCGATGGTATATATGATTACCGGTGCGTTGGGATTTGCGACGGTGGAAAATTTATTCTTGGCGTATTCGAGCGGCGGAGATGACCTGTTCTCGCTTATGCTACTGCGATTCGTGGGGGCCACGCTTCTGCACGCGCTCGGCTCGGGCATCATCGGCCACTACTGGGCTCGAGGCATCAAATTCAATCTGGAAGCCAAATTCATTGTCGCGGGTGTTGTGATGGCAACACTGTTCCATGCCGTATTCAACATACTTGTTCTGCGATTCAATAATCTGCTTGTCTACCCTATATCATTTTTAGTGCTTATCGGGTTCTTCGTATTATATGATTTTGAGGAGTTAAAGAAACTGGACGAATTAAAACCAAAGGTCTATACTTAAACATATGAACGGAGACAATAACAAAGCATTTTTTGAACAACTAGCGGGCCTGCGAAATGAAGAGGATAAAATGGAGGCCGAGCTTATGCGCGCAGGCAGGACTACCGTAGCGCACGATAAAACCGAGACCAAAATAGAGCCCACGATATCGGACGCGCTTGATGAGTTTGACGATGCCGAAGGGCACCTGACCATAGATGTGTACCAGGATGGGGACAATATCGTGATTGAGTCCGCCATAGCGGGCATCGAATCAGACGACCTGGATATCGCCATCACATCCGAGTCTGTGCAAATAAAAGGATCGCGCGAAAAGAAAGAGAAAATAAAGAAAAACGATTATCTGTATCAGGAATGCTTCTGGGGCAAATTCTCACGCCTCATCATTCTTCCGCAGGAAATAGACCCCGACCGTGCGCAGGCATCCCTCAAAAACGGCATTTTGAAGATCGTACTTCCGAAGGTGAGCAAGTCGGCGGGGAGGAAAATTAAAGTAAAACTTGATTAGCTTTTCCTTCTGTCATTCTGAACTTGATTCAGAATCCACCAAAAGCAGCCGAAGAGGCTGTTTTTTTTCTTGACTTTTATAATAAAATATGCTAGAATGTGAACAGAAAATTTATAAACAAAAAAGGTAGAAAAATGAAAAATTCATCAGAACAAAAAAGACTTACCGTAATCAAATTTCTTCTAGGGTTTGCGTCATCCACAGAATTAATAGATGACAGGATAAAAAATATAATGGAACGGGTTCTTGTTGAAGGGGAAACACTTGTTCGGATAGCAAAGGATTTGGATCTTTCCGCGCCATACGTAGGACAACTTTTTCGTGTGGGATTTTCCAAAATACGGCATGGGCTATCCTTCTTAGGGGAAAAAGATATGGCATCTGCAAAAGAAAACCTTTCAGAATTTTCAACGCTCTCGATCCGTGCTCAGAACTGCCTAAAGAGATCGGGCATTAAGAACTTTGACGACTTAAAGAAGTTCTCTAAGCCGGACTTACTTGGATGCTCAAACTTCGGGAAGAAAAGTTTGGTGGAGATTGAGGAATTCCTTGCAAAGAAAGGATTACCCCCCTTAAAAGATTAATGGAACCTTTTAAGAAGTGTGGTTTTATAGTAGAATGGAGCTAGGAATTGAATAAATAAATATTTACTTCATCAAGTTTTTAATAGGAGAAAGAGTATGAGTGGAGGCTCTCAGATAGATTTGTTCAAATGTACGTCTTTAGAAATCCTAAACAAGCAAGTAGAAGATCTATTTAAGGAAGCAGGGGATCCGAACCCGACTTCTGTGAAAATAGAAATGAATAAAGGGATAATAAAGACAGGTGAAAGCCATGAAAACATAAAATGGTTTTACGGAATTGATTATTATATTCCTGTATTGGCTTAATCCTGATTTTTCTTAAACAATAAGCCGTCCACTTGGACGGCTTTAATTTGTATAAAGTCAGGACGTCAACCTTATAATGTCCGGAGTGATTTTTCTCTTGCATGGGCATCTAGGTTTTTTTACGCCACCGAGAGAATGTGTTTCGTCAGAAAAAACTTTTTGCACTATCTTTATTTTTTTCACACCCCCAGCTCTTGGACGAATACCTTCTGTTCGGTCGGCTCATTATTCAATCCATCGGAACAACAAAACAAAACTACCCATGAAGGGCAGTTTTATTCTGTGCTCTCGACTGGAATTGAACCAGTACCGCCTCCTTCGGAGGGAGGAATTGTATCCATTCAACTACGAGAGCTAAATCCCGATTATTTTCGAGAATATATCCAAAATCGATGGTTCTATTTTTTTCTGCGGAATTTTTTTTGACGCGAGAATATCTTTGATCGTACCTTCGTCTCCTTTGTAATACCTAACCCGCAGAAGGGGACGGAGCTTTTCTTTGAACACGATAAACAGTTCCCGATCCGTATCCGAAAACGGATACAAGTCAAAATGACTTACCGTCTCGTATTCATACTCGCTGTCACGGTTTCCGATTATAAAATGCGTATCGGTAAAAGTAAACTCATATACCTCAGACCGTTGGCCAGAAAGGAATAATATCGTGCCTGCCGCGAGCAACACGAATATCCCGAACAAAAAGCTCTTCTGCCATACCGCAAACCCAACAAGTGCGAGTAAAACAAGAAAAAACCAGAAGTAAAACCTCCCGCTCCGTTCCCGTTCTTCGTGGCTGGTTATCTTCCAGTTGTGCAGAACTATATCTTTTATTTCATCGTCCATGGTGTGGATTATATCTGTTTTGGCGCTTGAATGCCAAGCAGCTCCAGTCCCTGCTGGAGTACGTCAGCACTTATCCGAAGCATATACAGGCGCTGCTTGCGACGCTTTGCATCCTCGTCTTTGAGGATGGGATTTTTTTCATAGAACGCGTTTAGTTCGTTTGCGAGTGAAAATAGGTACTCGGCAAGCGGATGCGATGACAAGATCTGCATGCATGTATCCAATACATCGGAAAACTCCAGTATTTTTTTCATAACGGCGATATCGGTCCGGTCGCCATACAGCATATCCCGTTTGGCTGACGCGAATATTCCCGCCCTGGAAAGAATTTTGGATATACGGGCATATGTATACTGCAGGTACGGGCCGCTGTTGCCCTGAAACGAAAGCATCGCATCGAAATCAAATACAACATCCGACTGGCGGCTTTCTTTGAGGAGGTTGTATTTTATTGCGCCCAACGCAATATCCTCGGTGACTTTTGTTGGTGGTCGAGTCGCGGCATCGGGATGCTTTTCATGCATAACCGCCGAAGCTTTAAAGAGAACATCCTTAATGATCTCATTGGCGGTGATAACGTTTCCTTCCCGCGTGGACAGTTTCTTTTTCCCCGGTCCGAACACAAGACCGTATGACACATGCTGAAGATCAGCGGCGTTAAGCCCGATCTTCTTCGCAACGACAAACAACTGTTTCAGATACAGGGTCTGTTCATCGCCGACCACATACAGGATGCGATCGGGATGATATTTTTCAAGCCGGTACTGCAGGCTCAAAAGATCGCGGGTATGGTAGAGTGTCGCGCCATCGGACTTTTCCAAGAGCACGGGTAGCATGCCCTCGCTTTCAAGCGAGACAATTTTCGCTCCCTCGCTTTTTTCCAGGAATCCTTTTTTTGATAGAAGCCCGAATAGTTTTTCCTTGCCGGCGATATAGGAACTTTCTCCTTTTATAACATCAAATCGGGAGTCAAGGCGCTTATATAAAAGTGAAAATTCTTTAATGGTCTCTTTTTGAAACCATTTCAATAACTCTATGTTTACAGCGTCGCCTTTCTCGAGTTTATTGAATTCGTCCCGTGCTTGCTGTTCAAGCCCCGTTAGAGAACGCCCTGCTTCTGGCACGGCTCCAGCCGCCTCGGGGCGGCTTTTCTCTAATGGGGCAAGCGATTCCCTTTCTTTTTTCGCTTCGTTGGTGAATTTCACATACAGATACAGCAATTCGGTAATCGGGTTTTTGTCTATCTTTTTTTCATCTCCCCACTTCTTATATGCCACGATGAGCTTGCCAAATTGTGTTCCCCAGTCGCCTAAGTGATTCCAGCGAATTACATTGTGGTTGGTATATTCGTGCAATCTACTCAAGAATTCGCCCAGAACCGTATTGCGCAAATGACCAATATGGAATGGCTTCGCGACATTCGGGGACGAAAACTCGATGATTACCTTGGACTCTTTTCCCGCCATTACGATAGGGAGGGATTTCAATGAAAACTCCCTAAACGAATCCCGATAGATCTTTTCATCCAAAAAAAAGTTTATAAATCCATTCCCCGCAATCTCAACTTTTTGGATGTATGACGAGCTGTCATTGCGAGCGAGTGGAATGAGCGCGACAATCTCTTTGGCTATCTCAAGAGGCGATTTTTTCACAATCGGCGCCAGTTGGAACGCTACCGTGGATGAAAAATCCCCGAACTGTTCGCGATTTCCCTTCGATTCTATGTTGTCATTGCGAGGAGCTTGCGACGAAGCAATCTTATTGTTCTTGAGATATGCCTCCATCGCCTCCCGAAGGGTATTTTGTATGTATTCTCTTGGCGTGAGTAAAAAACCCATATTTTATCATCATACAGGAAAACCGGCATAGAATACCATCGTGATACTTGACTTATTTTAAGAAATATGCTATACTCGGATCAGAATTATTGATAGTTAAAAATAACGGCTTTTAAAGCCCCCACTCACGGGCAGTAAGAAATATACGAGCTAAAAGCTCAAAAGGAGTTGTTTGAAATGAAATATAATAGTGTCACATTCGGCCAAATGGAAGCGGTTATAAACAAACTGGGCGGATTAGAAGGGATGGAGAAGTTTCTTCAAGGAAAACTTATAGTTTCCGAATATGCTCGCGCATGGCGTGAACAAGATGGAGTGATTTATTTCAATGTCACTTCGGACGGTACGACTGGTCCGGAATGGATTAGTCGCCTTGAGAAGAAAGGATTCCGTGTAGGTGATTACGCAAAAAGCATCCTGAATTCACACAATTTTAAACCAACTTCCGGTATAATAACCGAAGTCGCGGTACTGAAAGGAATGTTGTTCAGTGATTCCGACAGGATCACCAAAAAAATCCGTAAGGAGGCTAACAACCGAGATTTCTCAACGCCAAATGCGGAACTTGCATGCCTTATCAGAGAAAAATTCTCTGATGAAGAAATTGAAGACATGGGTCTTGTGCGGGTTGTTGTTATGCACGAACCCATAAAAGATTCTGGTGGCGATCCGGGCTTGCTCCGCGCGTACCGCTCTGGCGGTGGCCGGTGGCTCTACGCGCCCTGTGGCTATCCTGACGTCGGGTGGATTCGTAGTGGCGGGTTCGCGTTCGCCGTCTCGCAAGTAATTAAAACTAAGAACTTAGAATCTTAAACCTTTTAGATCCTTAGTCCTTAATTCTGTCCAGCAACTCTGTTGCTGGACAATTTTTATGCTAAAATATCATCGGAACTAGGCGCATACGCGGGCGATTACGGTTTCTCGCTGCCGAACCCAGTATCCATACATCGGGCATATCCGCGACTATGGTTTCGGGTAGGGTGGTGTATGCAGACACTTCAACAAAAATGAAGTTACTTGGTGTGAAATATTAGGGCATTTAAGATGCCGAATGCGATGCAATCTCGAGAGTCCGCCGGCCGGCGGATCAAGGGATGGTTATGTAGGTATGGGAGATATTTTATACATTTCTGATGGCGATCCGAACTTGCTCAACGCGAACCGCAATGACGATGGCCAATGGCTCAACGCGAACTATGACAATCCTGACAACAGGTGGAATCGTAGTAACGGGTTCGCGTTCGCCGTCTCGCAACTCACTTCATTTTCTCTCCTGCTTTGTGGGAGAGTTTTCTTTTCTGAGCTTTCCGCTCCATCCTCCAAGATTTCTACCAACCTCTTCTACTCCCTGCGCAATTAGAATATACTGCTTGCTCGTAAGCGACTTATTCTCCCACAACACAAGCAACAACACTTGTATTGTATCCAGTTTCCGTATTGCATATCGCACATACGGCAATTTTTCCTCTCGCATAAGGAACCCTGCGGTCGCTACCGCTTCTATTGTTTCAATAAATAACGAATCAATCCTCCATCCCAATGAATGCCGATGCGGTTTTGGAAGGATGTGGTAATATATATACCACTGACCATAGACCGTTTTCAGTTTCTGCAAAACCGGAAGAAGCTTCGGGGGGGGGGTTCAAGGGAACATCTGTAAATACATTTTTCATATGTACGATTCTATCATTTCTCTGGAGAATATGCTTGATGCATGGAAGGAATTTCCGTGCGGAAAAAGATCGCGTGGTGATGTGCTCCGATTTGAACAGCATCTTATGCACAATCTCATCCGTCTGCACTCCGATCTGAAACAAAAAACATACAAACACGGTGGATATAAAACCAGAAAAATATCCGACCCCAAGCCCCGCGTTCTACATATCGCTCCGGTCAGAGATAGATTTCTACATCATGCGGTGCACCGTGTTTTATATCCATTTTTCAACAAAAAATTTCAATGTGATTCATTTTCGTCACGGAGAGAAAAGGGTATTCATAAAGCAATGAATAGATTTCAAAAGTTTGTTCGCATCGTAGGAAAGAACAACACCAAACAATGCTGGGTGCTCAAATGTGACATCAGAAAGTTCTTTGCGAATATTGATCACAATATTCTTATTTCAATCCTCCAAAAGCATATTACAGACACGGATACGCTTTGGCTCTGCGAGCGTATCATTAGAAGTTTCAATCCAATAGAAGGCAAGGGACTTCCATTGGGCAACCTCACCTCCCAGCTATTCGCAAACGTGTATATGAATGAATTTGACCAGTTCGTAAAGCACGTGCTCAAAGAAAAGTACTATATACGATATGCGGATGATTTTGTATTTCTTTCTCGCGAGAGAGGGGAGTTGGAAAATATCATTCCCATCATACAAAAATTCCTGTCTGAAAAATTGAAGCTTTCGCTGCACGAAGACAAGTTATTTATCAAAACCATAGGATCAGGTGTTGATTTCCTCGGTTGGGTGCATTTCCCCGACCATCGGGTGTTGCGCACAACGACGAAGAGACGAATGTTGAAACGAATCAAAGAATCTCCAACTCCCAAAACGCTTCATTCCTATTTGGGATTGCTGAAGCACGGGAATGCGGAGAAGTTGAAAAATAAAATAAAATCCCTCGCCTAACGACACTCCCTTTAGTCCGCCAGCTGGCGGAAGGGAGAATAGATCCTTCGCTCCGCTCAGGATGACGGAAGAGACGCTTTGTCTTTTTTACTGAACGCCGCATGGGCGTCCAGAAGTGCGACCAGAAACGCGATGATAACGGGTCCAAGAATGAACCCAATGCCGCTAAACAAGCTGATACCGCCAAGTACTGAAAGCAAGATAAGGAATGGGTGAATCTGGATACCCCGATCGAGCAGAAGAGGCGTAAGCAGATTATCAATAAGCCCAACCGCAACGGCTGCCCATATAAGCATACCTATTGCATTGCCGGTGTCTCCTGTCGCAAACAAATAGATTACCGCGGGGCCGGTTACCAGTGTGGTTCCGATGCCGGGGACGAACGCGGCAAGCGCGGCAAGCCCGCCCCAAATCATAGGCGAAGGGATGCCGAATATGGAAAATCCAACCGACGCCACGATACCTTGTATAATCGCAATGGCAAGCATGCCCCGTACCACGGAGTTGGATGCTGTTTTGATCTTATGAATAATCATATCGTCGTACTCGTCTTCAAGCGGGCTGATATGCTTTACGAACGCGTGCAGCTTTTCACGATTACTTAGTATGAAATAGATGCCGAAGAACAGTAAAAACAGGTTCAGCACGACTGATGCCACACTCGCGAATATAGTTCCGATGCGAGTCACGAAAAAGTTCAGTACGTTTTGCGCTATGGAATCAAGCTGCTGTGAAATGGACACCCATGCCGTGTGCACGATGCCCGTTGACTGATCTAACTGCGCGCGTACAGAAGACGGCGTCCACGTACCGTCCGCAAGGGATGTATAGATATCCTGCGCTTCAAGGAAGATTTGATACGTAAAAAATGATATAGGAGCAATGATGACAATAAGTACCAATATAAGAGTAATAAGCGCCGCGAGCCGCCTTCTTCCCTTTAACAAATTTCTGATGAATATATACGCGGGATCCACGGCAAGAGCCAATACGACCGCGAGCACGAGCGTAAGAATATAAGGCCGCAGCACAAAAAACGAGAGCACCAGCGCCACGCCGATGAGGGCAAAGAAAAACACGTGCTGCATGCGGGTTTTATCAAACATGCTCATAGTATAAAGTATAAAGGAGAAAGTATAAAGCTATTCAAGAGACGTAAGCGCAAACATAATACCGATACCGCAGAGCGCGGCAATAAATTGCAGTATTGAGCGGCGAGGCTTGATATCTTCGTGGAGCTTAGGCATAAGGTCGGTAAGAGCGAGATAGGTAAAGCCTCCGGCAGTGATGGCTATGAGCGCGGGTGCAAATTCCTCAAATGCCGATCCGATAAGTATGGCGATCACGCCGCCAATGATGGCAAACGTCGCGGAAAAGAAATTGAAGAACAGAGCCTTCGCGCGGGTAAACCCTGCATTCACCAAAATGCCGAAATCCCCAAGTTCCTGTGGGATTTCGTGGAATATAACCGCAAGCGTGGTGGCAATCCCTACCGGCATACTCACCAGAAACGACGCGCCGATAATGAGTCCGTCAACGAAATTATGCAAGGCATCCGCTGCAATGTTTACGTATGCGGATGGATGCGCCGCATGAGATTCCTCCATACCATGGTGGTAATGATGCCAGTGCAAAACATGCTCCAACACAAAGAATAAACATATGCCTCCCAATAGAAATCCGCTTACCGCAAGAGGGGAGGCGGCTCCTCCGCCTTCGGCGGAATACAGTTCCGGCACCAAATGAAAGAACACGTCGCCAAGAAGCGTGCCCACCGCAAAGCTCACGAGTATGAATAACAGCTTTTTAAGCCGGTGCGTCTGGATATACACCAAAAAAACTCCCACGAGGGATATGGCGCTCACAGCCAGTACACTTATAAGCGTGGCAATGATGGGGGACATGGACATAAGTATAAAGGCAAAAGGTAAAAGGGACAAGTGAAAAGAGAAAGGTTTTATGCGGGCAAATTGCTTGGTTAGGACACGCACATTTTGGACACGATCGGTATTGATAATTGTTGCATAATTTCGGTGTTTT
>MGIS01000011.1 GCA_001793865.1 Candidatus Wolfebacteria bacterium RIFCSPLOWO2_01_FULL_47_17b | reverse complement strand
TCATCGCGGTTTGCGCCAGGACAGAAGATACAAAATCATTGGAGAGATACTTGGAGGAGGAGAAAACTAGCAACTAGATTGTTTCTTTAAACCTACCAGGACAAGCCGGAAGACGAGTCCAGGTTCATGCTCGAGGTCAGGTTCAGTTCGTTCATCTAGGACGGGTGCATCCAGCACTTGTCCATTTCGGGGCCCCGTCGTTCATTCGGCGGGGCCTTTCGCAATTTAAATTATAAGGATGCGAGCTATTGACAATGGCATGCGGATCGCGCTAGTATGGGGGCGTATCACCAACGAGAAAGATCACCCCATGAGGTTTCGTCCTCATGGGGCCTTTCTTTTTTTGTATATATTATAATCCAATTTTTCTCTTAAATCATTCATGTAGCGTAAAAATGGACGACATATTTTAAATTTTAGCAGGGCCGAGAATTTAAACTTGTTTGGAATTAAAACCGTCTTTAGTTTACTTTTTTCTATAAAGTATTTGACTAAACAATAAAAATCACCGTCCCCAGTTACAATTACCGCTTTATCGTAATTACCGTACTCAATCATTGCCTGTAATACCAATTCGGCATCACAATTACCCTTGACCTCACCATTTTTATATTCAAGCGTCGGTTTAAAGACACAAGTATAACCAACTTGCTTGAGAAACTCATACAATTTTTTATTTTGTTCAACATAGCCAATAAAAATAAACGCCTTTGAAACGCCGTATTTTTCTTTCAGATATACTCGAAAACGTTTGAAATCAAGAGTCCATCCTAGATCACGAATAGCCAAATTAACATTCTGGCTATCTACAAAAGCATAATTATTTTCTTTCTTATACATTTTTCCATTATCTCAAAAAATGCTTATTCTGGCGATATTTTATTGAATTGTCTTGTCATTTTTAAACTGTTGTGCTAGTCTCTAATGCACATGAGTGATTCACAAGCAGTAAAGAGGCCACGAATAAGTGTCGAGAAGCAAGGCAACGAAAGCTCTATTGGCCTGCTTAAGCGTTTCAACAAAAAAGTAACCAGCTCAAGTATCCTAAAAACCGCGCGGGCAGGACGTTACCGTTTGCGCCCTACTTCCCTACTTCAGAAAAAGAAAAGAGCCCTAAAGCGCATCGCCAAATACAAAGTACGAATGCACCTCGTCAAACTCGGCAAGCTCGTTCTCAAACCAAGGGGTAGACGCTAAAGTGCCTGCGGTGATAAACATAACCAAGAGTAAACTCCCGCTAATTAAGTGGGATGTTTTTAAAAATAAAGCTCTTGGCAAAAAGTACGACCTTTCAGTCGTTATCTGCACGAGCAGTCTTTCAAAAAGTTTAAACAAAAAGTATCGCGCCAAAAACAAACCGGCTAACATCTTAAGCTTCCCGCTTAATAAAACATCTGGAGAAATTTTTATTGATATTAACGTGGCCACAAAAGAAGCCAAGGAAAGGGGCGTCAACCTCAAGGAACAACTTACATTTTTATACGTTCACGGCCTCGCTCATTTGGCAGGTTTTAGGCACGGAAGCCGCATGGATAAGTTCGAGAGTGTAATCCACAGAAATAAATAGGATTTTTTCTGGTAAACTACTCTTATGCCAGAGCTTACTCTTGCCTCGATAGATGTGGGGTCTTCAAACATCCGTCTTTTACTTGCCGACGTTACCGAGCAGGGCTTGTTGCGCCCCCGGGCACTTGTAGTAGAGCCGTCAGCAGGTTTACGTTATGGTCATATAGTTTCTGAAGAAGCCGTCTCGCGCTCGATTGCCACAGCGATACGAGAAGCTGAAAAGATAAGCGGCACACGAATCAAACGAGTGGTGGTGGGAGCGGGCGGAGTAGCCCTAGGTACAACACTTGTCAGCGCCACTGTTGCGATCTCTCGGGCTGATAGCGAAGTGACCGACGTTGACCTTGAAAGAATCCAAACTGAATCTGAATCACGTGTGCTCGAGGCAGGCAACACAAAAATAATTCATACCATCCCCTTAGAGTACAAAATAGACGGCAAAAAGATCATAGGCAGGCCAGGCGGAGTAAGGGGAGGTAAACTTGAGGCTAAAACTTTTTTCATTACGCAATCTAGCACTCACTTTAAAAAACTACTAAAGGCCGTTGAGGGGGCTCGGGTAGAAGTTGAAGATGTGTTTGCCGAACCCATGGCCGAAAGTGTCGTTGCCGCTTCCAATTTACAAAAAAATGCCGGTTGTATAATCGCCAACATAGGCGCCGAAACCGTAACAATCTCCGTTTTTGAGGATGGAATACCCAAACAAGTGGAAGTCTTTAAGATCGGTAGCGTAGACCTCACTCACGACATCGCGCTTGGGCTACGCATCCCCATCGAAGAGGCAGAGGAGATCAAGGTTGGTGCAAAATCGGTGGGCCAACAAAAAACTAACCAGAAGAAAATAAAAGAGATAGTTGAAGCTCGTCTTTCAGATATTTTTGAAGTTATAGACAACCATCTGAAGAAAATTGGCCGGAGTGGTTTACTACCGGCTGGAATTATTTTAACCGGCGGGGGAGCCCTTGTGGCAGACATAGACGAGCTTGCGCGCAAGCACCTTCGCTTGCCGGCAATAGTTGCCAAGAACACCTCCGTCTATCTGACAAAAGCGAGATCTCTAAGCGGACTCTCCAAAGAAGAACACCGCCAAGCCCTGACCGAACGAGAACTACTTGAAGCAATAACAGGCCCGGAATGGTCTGTAGCTTACGGCCTACTGGTCCTCGGAAGCGAAATGATGGAAGAAGATGAGTCCATGGGGTCTAGGCTTGCACGCACCACAAGAGGCCATCTTTCGCGCTGGATCCAGCAATTTCTACCATAGACCTTGACATAACTACTTTTTTATATTAGCTTTTAGCCAAACCAGGTCACCACAGGAAGGGGCTGGAAATGAAAGAAGTGAGCAACACGCTCACGTTCATCGTCTACATCGATGAGCGTGACATCGAGGGTCAGCGAGTGAATCCCAAGATCGTGAGGGCAATCGAGCAGGCCCGCTTGCGAGGAGCGACCTACCTCGTGACCGAGCACTCTTCTCTTGGCCAACAGGTGAGAGAGATGCTCGAGACCATCGCGAGGGTCCTCGGGATCTGTGGCGTGCCAGTCGAGATCGAATGTGAGCGCTTCGGCGGCGACACGCTCGAGTTCCACGTCGTGTTCCCCAAGCCCGCCCCGGCACCCATGGAAGGCGAGCCTCCCCCACCCGTGTAGCCGTCGGACGGCTACATTCACGACCCGGTTTGCGCCTAGAGCGCGAGCCGGGTTCGCTCTTTTATATACACTTTTGGAACCCCATTTATCCCAGTTTGCCAAACGCTATTAATAGGTTTATTATTGCGTCATCTATGCCTAAAGTTAATCCGGAAGTTGAAGCGTTCGCGCGAATAAAAGTCATCGGAGTTGGTGGTTCTGGTACCAACGCCATAAATCACATGGTCAACTCGAAAGTAAGGGGCGTGGAGTTCATCGCAATAAATACCGACGCACAAGACTTACACCACAGCGTCGCTCCAAAAAAGATTCACATCGGCAAAAACTTAACGCGCGGATTAGGTACAGGCATGAACGCCGACCTGGGCAGGCGCGCGGCTGAAGAAACGTTGGAAGACATCCAAGAGATGCTGAAGGGAGCAGACATGGTTTTCGTCGCCTGTGGCATGGGAGGAGGGACGGGCACAGGCGCTGCACCAGTCGTTGCCAAAACGGCCAAAGACCAAGGCGCGCTTACGGTTGCTGTAACCACCAGGCCTTTCTCATTTGAGGGGACCCAACGAGCTCGTGTGGCCGACGAAGGCCTTGAGACTCTGGCCCAGGAGGTAGACGCACTTATCATAATTCCGAACGACCGACTCATGCAGTTAGTCGACAAAAACACCACCTGCACTAGCGCTTTTGCAATGTGCGACGAGATTTTGCGCCAAGCGGTTGAGGGCATTTCAGACCTTATCACCACCCCAGGTATCGTCAACGTAGACTTCGCCGACATCAGAGCGGTTATGGAAAACGCTGGCTCCGCCTTGATGGGTATTGGGAAGGCCACTGGCGAAAATAGAGCATCGGACGCCGCACGAATGGCTATCAACTCTCCCCTCCTTGATCTCTCGATCGAAGGCG
This sequence comes from Candidatus Wolfebacteria bacterium RIFCSPLOWO2_01_FULL_47_17b, assembly GCA_001793865.1. Taxonomy (GTDB): domain Bacteria; phylum Patescibacteriota; class Minisyncoccia; order UBA6257; family JAGOQP01; genus WO2-47-17b. Next base: position 2,330 of record MGIS01000011.1, on the reverse strand, counting down.
CTAAGGGGGTACTCTTTGCAATTGCTGGCGGTGATGACATGACCATGATGGAGATCCAGGAAGCGGCTGGCGTCATTACCGAGGCCATAGACCCTGAAGCACGCGTTATCTTCGGAGCAATCAGAGATGAGAAACTAAAGAAGGGTGAACTTAAAGTAACTGTGATTGCGTCCGGCTTTGGAGCCAACAACAAAAAGATCTTATTCGGGACTGCTCCTACCAGAGAAAAGGCTGCGGCAAAAGAAAGAGAAGTACTTGAAGAACGACGCCCCGCAAAACCAGCCGAAGACATGGGCCTAATTGTAGACAAATCAAAAGAAAAAGAAGCCGACAAAGAAGACGAGGATGACTGGTCAATGCCAGCATTCCTCCGCAGGAATAAGAAATAAGCCACGGGCGGTTAGCTCAATTGGTAGAGCGTCACATTGACGTTGTGAATGTTATAGGTTCGAGTCCTATACCGCCCACTTGTGAGAACTGCAAAACATCAAATCAACCCAAGTTACCCAAACGTTACAGAACGCGTTGCGGCTATTGTTCCTGCATTCAATGAAGGGTTGAGGATCAGTGCCATTCTCCAGGTTTTAACCCAATCACTCTTACTCTCAGAAATAGTTGTGGTTGATGATGGCTCAACCGACAATACCGAGACAGTTGTGCGTAAATTCCCTAGTGTAAAGTACATAAAAAATGATACAAACCGAGGCAAGGGATTTTCTGTAGATCGTGGCGTGGCTCTCACTTCTGCGCCAATCGTCTTCTTTTGTGATGCAGATCTAGAGAACTTAACCCAAGATATAGTTTTATCAATTATCGGTCCAGTTATCCGGCAAGAGTTTGATATGTTTGTAGGTGTACGCGGTAACTTTGCACAACGTTCGTGGCGTTTTGTTGCCCTTAATTCTGGGGAGAGGGCATTGCGTCGAGAAATTTGGGAACAGTTGCCTTCTTGGTATAAAGTTGGATGGCGAATTGAGCCCGGCCTTAACAACTTTGTATCCCTAACAGGCCGTAAAATGGGCTATAGGGTCTTTCCTTACCGCACGCCTGCCCAAGAAAAAAAGCGCGGGTTGCTTTTGGGTACTGTTAATCGCGTTAAATTGTCCACAGGACTTGTTCTCTCGTATTTTAGGTTCATGCTTATTGACCGCCCAATACTTAAGAAGCTAACATCTAAACATCTACTTAATGGCAATAACTAACAAAACTAGTAAAATTATATAGGAGTAGCTGATAATTCTAACAACTCGCCTCGAGCAAGAGATATTAAAAAACCTTTTCAAATAGTGCTGGATGAAAGACCCTTCCTTCAATGCTCCTTCGGGATTATTTTCTTTTCGCCACTTATTTTCAAATTTAGATAGAAAACAACCACCAAATACTACCCAGGAGAAAACATTCAAAAAGGCAAAAGCTAAGAGAAACCACTTCCACCAATGAATAAAAAACATCAACGGTAAACTTGCTACTCCGAGGAAAACCCAAATGAAGTGTACGCCAGAAACGATATCTGCTTTTCTTTTACTAACCATACAAATCAGCGGTCCTGACTCGAAGTTGCGTGGTTAGTTTGAAGTGGTAGTGATATGTCTCTGATTATAAGGCCACCAATAGTGCCGTTCTCGGCCACCATACCAAAAGCCGAGACTTTGTGACCCATCACAACATCATTTAATGTCACAGACTGCCAGTTACGATCAAAGTACCTAGTATTTGGATTAAAGCCAACTATATAACTTCTAAAAAATCCAACCTTAATTTTAAATATGCTGTTTGATTTCTCGATTACTTCTCCCGTGATAAGTCTCTCACGAGCGGAGTTGTCGCGGCGCCAAGTGCCGTAACCGGTCGACGTTGTGGTAGTGGGACGGTTCTGGCTGTTGCCCAAACTACCAACGGCTGCCATTTTGTCAATTTTTTTCAAAAAAGCAGACTCGTCCATCTTGTTTGAAGCATAAACGTAGATATTACCAACAACAACTACAACAACAACTACAGCTAGTGGTATCAAAAACTTTTTCCAAGTAGACGTTTTAGAACTCTTCTGTTTCATAGATATTGTTTTAAGAATCTATTATAACCTATACACGATAAATCCAAAGTGGATATTGAATATTTCAATGCGGAGGGGGCGAGAGTCGAACTCGCAAGCCCTTGCGGGCGCTGGTTTTCGAAACCAGTGCAATACCATTATGCGACCCCTCCAAGCAGACGAATCCTAGCAAAAATAAATTAAAACTGCTAGAATCCTCTTGTTTTTGGCCCTATCGTCTATCGGTTAGGACACAAGCTTTTCAAGCTTGGAAGCCGGGTTCGACTCCCGGTAGGGT
>MGIS01000010.1 GCA_001793865.1 Candidatus Wolfebacteria bacterium RIFCSPLOWO2_01_FULL_47_17b | reverse complement strand
TCTATGTCCAAAATGTGCTGAGCTCAACTATTGGGTGACAAAAGGAGAAATGTGGTGTATAGTGCATATATGGATGAGGCATTGATTATATTGTTCGGATCGCGGGCAAAAGGAACGGCGCGTGAATCGTCCGATTTTGATGTTGCTGTTTTAAAAGACCATCCGATTGATTATTTCGGTTCAGAATTTGGGGATATGTTGCGATTTATGTCTGAAAAATTTCATATGCCGTATGACAGAATCGACCTTGTTGATCTTTTTGACGCTTCACCGCTTCTTTGGCATGAAGCCGCTACGCACGGGAAGCTTCTTCAGGGGATCGAAGGGCAGTTTGTGGGGTTTAAAATCCGGGCGTGGAAACGGTTTATGGGTGCACAAAAGCTGTATCGAATGCGATTTACGCATCTTGCTGAAAAAATGAAAACATTCACATAGGACTATGAGCAATCTCGTTGTCGCAAAAAAACTTGAGCAAATCCTTTCGCTTTTAAGCGAGCTTGAAAAACTGCTTGACCCTTCGGTTGGTACGTTCACAAAAAACAGCGTGCATATCCGCGCGGCCGAGCGTGACTTTCAGCTCATTGTTGATCTTGCGTCGGACATAAACGCCTTTTTCGTGCTTGCGAAAACATCAAAAACACCAGACAGCTATAGAGAATCTTTTCTTGATATGGCAAAAATAGGGATTTTGGACGATTCCCTCGCACAAAAACTTTCCAATACAGCGCGAGTCCGGAATATCCTTGTGCATGAATATGATTTTGAGGAGGATTATGTGAAGTTTTATGCCGCCGCGAAAGAAAGCATTGATCCGTATCGGCAGTATACGAAAGTGGTTTTTGAGCATATCAGCTGAAGCGGAGTTTGTGGAGAAGGAGTAAGGAGGGTATACTTACAGCCAGTTATTTATACGGAGGTTATATATGCATAAAAGTCCAAAACTTTTTATTGAAGCAGTTTTTCGCGCGTCGGATGTTCTTATTCTTGCTCCGCATGGCGGGAATATCGAAGTTGGGACGACTGAGATAGCCAGTTTTCTTGCGGGTGATCGATATTCGTTCTACTCGCTTAGCGCACCCAATCATAAACCTAGTCATTTATTTGATGAACCGCGGTGTGTGGAACTTGTCCAAAAATCATTGCTGGTGATCGCTATCCACGGCATGCGGGAAAATTCCGAAAAGATTGTAATCGGGGGGTTGTACGATAGTGAACTTCTTATAGATCGTCTGAGGGAATCGGGATTTGAGGCTGAATCGGCCGAGCGATATCCTCTTCTTGCGGGTGTGCATCCCAACAATATTTGCAATAGAGGGATTCTGAAACGAGGTGTACAGATAGAGGTTGCCACGCGCATGCGTGATCGGCTTATGCGGGAGAGTGGTATGCGTGAGAGATTTAAAAAAGTGGTTGATGTATTTATAGCGCATGCATTGCAAAAAAGCCGTTCTTGACAATTTGAACGGCTTTATGTATTTTATATTCAGTATATTGAAAGGAAATATATTATGAAAAAGAAAAAACCAACTCCAATTTTGGGACAGATACTAAAGAAAATCGCTCGTCGCATAGGCGTGCGTGTGCTACTTGAGCCTGAGTGGGGAATTGTCGGGCAGATTACCTACAGAAACGGACGCAGACGTTATTTTCGGTATTCGACGATTGATATAAATACTGTCGGGGCGGCGGACATTGCAAAAGACAAGGATTACGCGAATTTCTTTATGAAGCGGATGGGATATAGAGTTATTCCTGGAAAGACCTTTTATTCTGACCATTGGGCAGAAGCAATAGGTTCACGGAAGGATGTACACGCGGCGTATCGATATGCGCAAAAAATCGGGTTTCCGGTTATAGTGAAGCCAAACAGCGGAAGCCAAGGTTCGGGCGTTGCGAGTGTCAGGACACGGAGGCAGTTTTACCGTGCCATGCGACACATATTCAAACGGGATCGTGTCGCGCTTGTACAGAAGCCGATCAAAGGGAATGATTATCGGATTGTAGTTCTGGATGATAAAATCATTTCGGCATATCAGCGCATTCCTTTATATGTAATCGGTGATGGACGGTCAACTATTAAGGCATTGCTTGAAAAAAAGCAAAAGCAGTTTGTTGTTTCAAGCAGAGATACGAAGATAAAGATAGATGATCCTCGTATTGTGGAAAAACTGCAAAATCAAAAGTTGACTCTCAAATCAATTCCAAAAAAAGGGGATCTAGTACAGCTTCTTGATAATGCAAATCTTTCTTCAGGGGGAGAGTCCTTGGATGTAACTGGCATTATTCATCGGTCGTTTAAGAAACTCGCGATTCGGCTTACGAAAGATATGGGACTTCGTTTGTGCGGAGTTGATCTTCTTGTACAAGAATCTATTTCCGATATAGCCAAAGAGAATTACCGGATTCTTGAAGTTAACGCGGCTCCCGGTCTTGATCACTATGCTCGATCAGGGAAGGCTCAAGAAAAGATTGTAGAAAAACTTTATCTGGAGGTGCTGAAAGGAATGTCCCGATAAACTCTGGCGTAGATGTCCTTCTTTGGAGAGAAGGGTAGACGCGCCAGATTTTTTTTGTTTGTGAACCGAACCGAAGCATTTCGTATTACCGCCAACGGCGTTTGTTCGTCTCCCTCTCCCATAACAAGTACCGAGCTTGCGGCGAGCGCATCAGCAACATTGCTTTGCGTGAGGCGGCTTTTTCTGCCGAACAAATCTTTTTTTCCAATGTAGTTTATGAGGGGCTCAAAACCTGCGTACGCGACCGATCTGCCCATTGTTCCTTTCCGCAAAGGGATGCTCTTCGTGTCGGTAATAAGAATGCCTATTTTTTTGAGGCCAAATTTCTTTTTTAGCTGCATACGAATATGTTTGGCGACCTGGAAAGGATTACGGGGCATGAGAATGGTTTTTTTGTTTGCATTTGATTCATCCGCGCCAGCGTTTATGCACCATCCGTCTTCTGTTAGCACAAGTTGTGCCCAAGGCGTCTCGATTATTTTTTTCGAATCTTTTTTTATTAGTGCTACTTTTTGTTTTGGAGAAACGGCTCTTCCTTGTGACAGGGAAACGATTTTTGAGGTGATTGCGAGAATATCGCCTTCTTGCAAGGGAGGTAGATGCCGTATGAGAAACGGAAGAAGCGATTGTTTTTCCTTGAAGATGGGGGTTTTAATGCCGATGATCTGCATGACGTTATTCTAACACCATAGCCGGTATCCACAAGGTAGAAAGGTGAATGTGTGATATAATTATTCAATTAGAATGGTGCACGAGATTCGTAGAACCAAGGTTCGGCCTTCCCGAACCAAGGCCGAACCTTATGAACCTCCTGTCAGGATATGGATAATAAAGTACTTATAACAAAACTGGTTGAGCAACAAGCTTTGGAGCACAATGCGGCTCAGAAGCTTTTGCAGGAGGCGTCGTACGCGCGACGGACGGTTGAAGATCTTATATATGAACGGCGACTGGTGGGAGAAGATGTTTTGCTCAAGCTAAAAAGCGAGATGCTCAATGTGCCGTTCAAGAAGCTTACGGTTGAGGAGATCCCTCCGCAGCTTTTTAAGATTGTGCCCGAAGAAATGGTGCGCAACTACCGCGTGGTGCCGCTTTCGTACACGAAGGAACTTCTGGTCATCGGCATGGTTTCGCCGGAAGACCCGCGCGCGCAGGAGGCGCTGAAGTTTATAGCCCGTCAACTTAAAGTAAGCTTAGGCATATATCTGGTGAGTATGTCGCTATGGGAAGCGGTCATGCGCAAGTATTCACCCTATCGCAGTGAGGTGGAGGCGGCAGTGAAATCCATTACCTCGGTATCGGCCCAGCAGAAAACCCCCAGCGCCAAAGTCGTGCAGTTGGAAGCCGGCGGAGGCGGGAGCGAGGACGCGCCCATCATCCGCATCGTGGCAACCACACTCAAAGAAGCGGTATGGGAAAAGGCATCCGATGTGCACATTGAACCTCAGCGTAACAGCATGCGGATCCGGTTTCGCTTGGATGGCGAACTCAAGGAAGCCGCGGTCCTGCCGGCAGAGTTGCACCAGCCGATCGTATCGCGCGTGAAAGTTTTATCGAATCTGAAAATAGATGAAACCCGTGTGCCGCAGGACGGACGATTCCGTACGGTGCTCATGGGACGGGATATCGATTTCCGCGTAGCCACATTCCCCACACCGGTAGGCGAGAAAGTCGCGATCCGTGTATTGGACCCGATTGTGGGTTTGCGCGGACTTAATGATCTTGGTTTGCGCGGGAGAAGCGAGCGGCTTATCAAGCAGGCGATAGACGACCCATACGGCATGATACTCATCACGGGGCCAACCGGGTCGGGTAAGACAACGACGCTGTACGCCCTTATGCAGATACTCAATACGGAGCAAGTGAATATCGTGAGCTTGGAGGATCCGGTGGAATACTATATGGACGGACTCAACCAGTCGCAGGTGCATCCGGAGATTGGATATGATTTCGCGTCGGGACTTAGGCAGATTCTGCGACAGGATCCGGATGTTATTATGATCGGTGAAATCCGGGACGGTGAAACTGCCGGCCTTGCCGTGCACGCGGCGCTTACGGGACACATCGTGCTTTCCACGCTACACACGAACAACGCGTTGGGCGTGATCCCGCGCCTGGTGGATATGAAGGTGGAACCGTTTCTATTGCCGGCTTCGGTAAATTTGATGATCGGCCAGCGGCTTGTGCCGCGGCTGTGCCAAAAGTGCCGTAGAAAGAAAGAAATTTCAGCCGAACTTATGAAGCAAGCCGAAGAGGAGCTTGCATCCGTTGATCCTCCGGAGCTGGAATCCCGCAATGTTCAGAAGCCATACCAATTCTATGAATCGCCGGGCTGTGACGTGTGCAACGGCAAAGGAATCAGCGGACGCATGGCGCTGTATGAAGCGCTGGAAATGACACGGGAACTGGAAGACCTTGTCGCAAAGAACGCGAGCGAGAGCACGATTGTCGCAGAAGCGAAACGGCAGAAGATGGTTACAATGCGGCAGGACGGCGTTCTGAAAGCGATTGAAGGACTTGTTTCGCTGGAAGCGGTACTCAGAGAAACAGAAAGTATATAAAAAATTTTGAATTTTTAATTTCGATTCAATTTTGAATTCATGAATTTTAAAACATTAGAATTTGATTCGAAATTCGGAACTCGAAATTCGAAATTAGTTCGATACCCACACCATTGTACAATGACTGTGCTATAATACACATATATATATGGAATACGCCCAAAAACTTAAAGATTTATTATTACTCTGTGCTCGGCAGGACGCGTCTGATCTGCATATCGCGGTTGGGCGGCATCCGACCCTGCGGATAGATGGCGCGCTGGTGCCGCTTACCTCAGAGCCCATACTGGTTCCCAGGGACGCGGAAGGGCTCGTATTCGCGCTTTTAACCGAAGAACAGCAGAAACGGTTTGTGGAGGAGCGGGAGTTAGACCTTTCGTATACATTTGAAGACAAGGCGCGGTTCCGCGTGAATGTATACTACCAGCGGGGTTTTATGGCGGCGGCATTGCGGCTCATCCCCGCGCATATCCGCACCATCGAAGAACTGCGCCTGCCTCCGGTACTGCATGACCTTACGAAGCTTTCACAGGGGTTCGTGCTTGTGGTAGGGCCGGCGGGGCATGGGAAGTCCACCACGCTTGCGGCGCTTGTCGATGAGATCAACCACACGCGCACGGAGCACATTGTAACCATCGAAGATCCAATTGAGTACGCGTTCGTGCAGGACAAGAGCATTGTATCCCAGCGGGAGGTGGAGAGCGACACATGCACGTTTATAAAAGGCCTCAAGTCGGTTCTGCGGCAGGATCCGGACGTACTCATGATAGGGGAAATGCGTGATCCGGAATCCATATCAACCGCGCTGACCGCGTCGGAAACCGGGCATTTGGTATTTTCTACTTTACATACGAACTCGGCGTCGCAAACCATTGACCGTATTATAGACAGTTTTCCTTCCGGCCAGCAGGGGCAGGTATCGTCTCAGCTCGCGGCGACATTGGTGGCGATTGTTTCGGAGCGGCTTGTGCCGCGCATAGACGGCGGGCGCATACCGGCGTGCGAGATACTATTCGCAAATCCCGCGGTGCGGAACCTTATCCGCGAACGCAAGACCTACCAGATCGACCTCATTATCGAAACGAACGTGCAGGAAGGTATGATTACGCTAAATCGCTCGTTGGCGGATTTGGTGGTGCGAAGGGAGATAAGCATGGAAGCGGCTCAATTATATTCGACAAATCCATCGGAATTGAGAATAATTTTAGAGAGATGAAATTCAAGTACCAAGCACGGACAAAAACAGGGGAACTGCAAGTCGGCTACATTGAATCGCCGGATAAGCCGAATGCTTTGCAAACGCTTGCCAATCACCAGCTGTATGTGCTGAGTATGGAGGCGGTTCTACAGAAGAAGAGCAATCTATTTGCTTTTTTCAACCGCGTGAAACTCAAGGATTTGATGGTGTTTACGCGCCAGCTTGCCACGCTTATCGAGTCGGAATTGCCGCTTGGCAGATCGATGAAGATTATGCACGAGCAGACCAAGAGCCCCGCGCTTAAGGAGGCGGTGTTTCAGGTGTTTCAGGATATTGAATCGGGGTTGGCACTCTCACAGGCGCTCGAGCGGCAGAACAGTATATTTTCCGATTTTTACATCAATATGATCCGCTCCGCGGAGGTGACCGGCGGGCTTGAGCACGCGCTTACGTTCCTCGCATCGTATTTGGAAAAGGAGGTGCAGTGGAAGTCAAAAATCATCAATGCCATGATGTATCCGATGATTCTGGTGGTGCTGTTCTTCATTGTGGCGGGAATTATGGTGGTGGTTGTATTTCCCAAGATTCAGCCGCTGTTTGAAGAATCGGGAGCCGAACTGCCGCTGGTGTCCAAGATTGTATTCGGCGCGGGAGAGTTCGTGCAGACCAAATGGTGGCTGGTTCTATTTATTCTGTTTATTATCTGGTACATACTGTACGACTACTTCAAGAGTCCCGAGGGGCGGCAAGTTGGCGGACAGATATTGTTGAAGCTGCCCATATTCGGGCCGATGTACCAGAAGATGTACATTGCGCGGTTCGCGCAGTCGTTCAGCATTCTTCTGCAGGGAGGCATCCCGGTCGCGCAGGCGATCGAAATTTCCGGCGATACCATACTTAACTTTGTGTACCGGACGCTGTTTAAACAGATGTCGCAGGGCGTAAAAGAAGGAGAACAGTTTTCACAGCTTTTACTGCGATACCCGCAGTACTTTGATCCTATGGTCGGCCAGATGACCGCCATAGGTGAAACAACCGGCCGTATGGATGATATGATGGTCAAAATCGCGGATTTTTATGAACGGGAGGTGAATACCGTGGTGGGCACCCTCTCGGAACTCTTGCAGCCGATACTTTTGGTGGTGATGGGTGTATTCGTGGGACTTTTATTTGCTTCCATACTGCTTCCGATATTCAATCTGGCGCAGTCGTTTGCACTATGAGAAGTTGGAAGTTAGAGGTTAGAAGTTAGAAAAAACGGGCTGTTATGATTAAGACATACAAGGATCTTGAAGTGTATAAAGAAGCCCAGCGACTGTACCCACAAGTCGTTGGATTTTCGAAAGTATTTCCTAGAGAGGGTTTTTATCTTAAGAATCAATTATGCAGAGCTGCAAATTCAATTGGAGCGAATATTGCTGAAGGATTTGGTAGATCGAATGCTGAGTTTAAGCTATACCTTACAAGATCTCTTGGCTCCTGTAATGAAGTTGTTACCCATCTTCAAGATTCTTTAAATGTTCGCTATGGAGATACGAGCGAGGTTCTGTATTTGCTTGGTACATATACCGTTCTGGGGAAGCGAATATACCGTCTTAGGGAAAAATGGTTTTAGTGTCTCTCTTTCCAACTTCTTACTTCTAACCTCTCACTTCACAGGGGTTATACACACAAGGCGTCCATAATGTGATATACTATACATAATTTTAAAATTGGTCGAAAAAATAATCAAACATACGTATGTTTACTAAAAATAATAAAGGTTTTACGCTCGTTGAGGTCATGATCGTGGTGGGTATCATCGCGATCTTGGCTGGGATATTTTTGGTCGGATCTGGACAGTTTCGTGCCGCCGCAGTCCTTTCTCGGGTAAAAGCTGATGTACAAAAAATGGAAGCCTTGCAGGAGCTGTATTACACATTAAACGGAGACTATGCTGGCAGTGAGGGTGATTTAGAGGGAGGCGGACCTACTCCACCGAGAAGTGATATTAGCTATTATTCAAATGGTAGCTGTAGTGGAGCTACGGGGTTGAGCAGCATCGGTGCGGCCGACTATGAGCTGTGCCGTGAGTAGAGGAAGAATAAGTTTTTATTATGACTGTTCTACTGATTTTGCTCGGTCTTGCGGTCGGAAGTTTTCTGAATGTGCTCATACTGCGGTATGATCCGGATAAGGATGGTCATTCTGAACGAAGTGAAGAATCCAATGGTGGTAAGAAGATCCTTCGGTTTTACCTCAGGATGACAACGCCTACATTTCTCAAAACGGCGGGAGGACGCTCCCGCTGTTTGCATTGCGGGCACCAGCTTCGCTGGTACGAACTTATTCCGGTGGTGAGCTGGATTATACAGCTCGGAAAATGCCGAAACTGCAAAAAATATATATCGCTTCAATATCCTGTGGTGGAACTTGCGTCCGCCGCTTTGTTTGTGTTCGTGCCGTGGGCGGTGGAATGGCTTCTTTTTCAAACAGGAGAATGGATTCCCGCCTTCGCGGGAATGACAGGAGATATGTGGATGCTGTATGGTTTTTCCGCTTTTTGGATACTTGTATTTTTGATGCTCATGGCGGCGTTTTTTATAGACGTGCGGCATTACGTGATTCCAAATTATTTGAATCTTTCGATTTTTATAGCCGGTATAGTATGGACCGTAGTGAGGATGGGGTCATTTCTTGGGAGCTATGCTGATCTATTTAGTTTCGGGGGCTCAGCCTCCGAAGTGGGGCTTGTTCTTAACCACATCCTTGGCATGGTTTTGGGCGCGGGTTTCTTTTTGGTTGTTATATTTATTACCCGTGGCAAGGGGATGGGACTTGGCGATGCAAAGCTGATGGCGGGACTCGGGCTTTTGTTCGGATACCCTGATATACTTATTGTTATGGTGCTTTCGTTCGTGTTAGGTACGCTCTATGCGCTTCCCCTGCTTGCAATGGGCAAAAAAGGAATGAAAAGCATGCTGCCGTTCGGCCCGTTCATTGTACTTGCGTCATTTTTGGTATTCTTCTTCGGCACTCGCATACTACAGGGATATTTTGGTATAATAGAAGGGTTGTCGTTGTAGGCGACACAGTGTGTCGTCCTGACGAAAGTCAGGATCCAGCTGTCGTTCCGGACTTGGTCCGGAACCCAAAAACATGGCTGTGAAAATTTTTTATGTATATATCCTTGCAAGCAAGCGGAACGGTACACTGTATATCGGTGTAACGTCTGACTTAAAGAAAAGGATACATCAGCATAAACAAGGTTTGATTGAAGGATTTACGAAAAAATATAAGGTGCATGCGCTTGTATATTATGAACAGACGAGTGATGCATACGCGGCAATTCAACGCGAGAAGCAGTTAAAAAATTGGAGGCGCGAATGGAAAATAAATTTAATTGAAAGAGATAATCCTGAATGGGATGACTTATACAAATATTTATAAAAATAGATTCCGAATCGAGTTCGGAATGACGAAAGAGATGGATTCTGACCTGTGTCAGAATGACAGAAGAAAAGACGATACGGGTAGCGATACCGACTCCGTTAGACGATCCTCGGGTTTCACTTTGGTGGAAGTTATGGTGGTGGTGGTTGTGCTTACCATCTTTTTAGGGATTGGACTGACGAGCGGTAACACCATAAAGGACCAACTGGCATTCTATCGTGACCAGCAGGTAATCATCGCGCAAATCTATAAGGCCAGAGCTCTTGCGGTTGCGACACAAGAAGGAAGCCGTGAGGTGTGCGGGTATGGTGTTCGGTTAAGTGGCAGTACGATCACGGGTCTTGAAATTCGGAAACCTTCCTCGTCTTCATTCGATGAACAATTTAGAGGTAACTGCGAGCTCTATCATGAGTCTAATGCTGTCCAAACGAATTCGTATTCGGATTTAAATTATACGTTAGAAGAAACGAGTATGTCGGGTTCGATACAGGTGTATTTCATAGCTCCGTCTCCGCTTGTAAAGTTTAGTTCAGGAAGCAGTGCGTGTATAAATATTTCATCGGGTACCGCATCGGGCGCGATACGGATAAACAGGTTTGGTCAGGTTACAACGGCACCAAGTTGCTAACAATATGCGAAGAAATAGAGGACAAGTTCTTATAGAAGTCATTGTAGCGCTAAGTGTGGTCGTTATCGCATTCAGCGGAGCTTTGAGTTTGCTGGGCACGTCCGTAGGACTCACTCGTACCATATCAAACCAATACATTGGGACCTACCTTGCCGCGGAGGGAATAGAAATCGTAAAGAATATGATAGACGAGAATTATTTTAAGGGAGCGGCGTTTAATGCAAATTTAGCAAATGATACATATCATTTTGATTGGCGATCCACTTCCGGATCCGGGAGCGCGGGGGACATATTTTTGAACTATAACGCGGGTTCGATGAAATACCAGTATGGAGGAGGCGGGACGCCGACGGCTTTCAAGCGGGACATTATTATTCGGAATTCACCAGGCAGTCCTGTATCCATTGAGGTTGAAAGCCGTGTAATGTGGACAGGCAAAGGTGGTGATTTTGAAATAGTATTGGGGGATCGATTCACCGAGTGGTGGGGAGAGTAGTATATGGCATATGGATTATTTAAGAAATATTTTTAGAAAAATACGAGAAAGGAGGGGGACTACGCTTGTGGAGATGATGATAGCGTTTTCTGTGTTTGGAATACTTATCGCGATTACCGTGTCCAGCTTCAAGCAGTCGCTTGAATTGCAGCAGCTTTCCGCGCTTCTTATGGAAGCGCATGATACGGTGGGGCTTGTGTTTGAACAAATCTCCCGCGAGGTCCGCACAAGCGACGTTGAGACACTTACTGCCTCTGGTGGTACGTTGTCGTTTACGAATCAGTATGGTGTGCCAATCACATACACATTTGACAATGGCAGTAAATCTATACAACGAGATGGAACAGTGATTACGTCCGAAAATCAAAATATTGAAATTCGGGGATTCCGTGTTGGACTCGCACCGGGGACGCAAGGAACTGAATACAAGCGGCTGGTTATGACGGTTGAAACGGTAGTTACGGACAGGCGAGGAATCGAGTATCCCTCGGTTATACAAACATCAGTAAGTCCAAGATTTTATGAATAATAAAGGCCAAGCATTGCTTATAGTAGTGGTGTTTATGGGAGCGATCATGCTTGGCATTTCCGTTATTTCAGGCTTCTTGTTTACCCAGCGGTTGCGTACTTCGGTGGATATAACCAAATCTACTCGGGCCATATATGCTGCGGATGCCGGAATCGAAGCGCAGTTGTACGACATCTTTAGGGGCGGATATAACGGCCCCAATCCCGGGTATGAATCACAAAGCTCTGAACCGATTAATAGATCGAACATTCCCGGCGGCGCGGAATTTGAGTCAAATCGTGAATATAGTGAGTCGGTTGGAGGATTTATTTTAAGCTCCACAGGCAGTTATGAAGACAGCCGAAGTAAGGTTTCTAGGCAGTTAAGAATTGATCTACGCATATTCGGCGCGGAGTGAAGAATTATCGAGACCCGCCCTCGATACACGCATATGAAAAGTGAGGATGTAAAACAGCGCATACAGATGCTGCGCAAACTCGTAGAGTATCATCGCACGCTCTACCATACGTTTGACGCGCCGGAGCTTTCCGACGCGGCGTTCGATACGCTCAAAAACGAGCTTGAAGAATTGGAATTGAAACACCCTGCGTTTGCGAGCAAAAATTCTCCCACGCAGAAAGTGGGAGGACGTCCGTTGGATAAGTTTGTAAAAGTGCCGCATGAGGTGCCGATGTTGTCTTTTAACGATGCATTTTCTGAGGAGGAAATGCGGGAGTGGGAGGAGCGTATATGGAAATACTTAGGGAATTCCGAGGTTCAACCTCGGAATGCGTCTGTATATTTTTGTGAGTTGAAAATAGACGGGCTTGCTATTGAATTGGTGTATGAGAAGGGAAAATTGGTGACGGCGGCGACGCGTGGGGATGGTGTCATCGGCGAGGATGTAACGCAGAATGTGAAAACGATTCCCGACGTGCCGCAACGACTTGAAAAACTTGGAAAATGGCCCGTGCCCGATCACTGCGTGATGCGGGGTGAAATATTCATATCTCTCAAAGAGCTTGTGCGTATTAATAGAGAACGCGAAAGAGAGGGTAAAGTCCTCTATGCGAATACACGGAATATGGCTGCTGGGTCAATCCGTCAATTGGATCCCGCGATAGCCGCTTCGCGCAACCTGAAGTCGTTTCAGTATGATCTGGTCGCGGGGATTCCCAAAGACATCAAGAGGCACGAAGAAAAACACAAGGTGCTAGCGTCATGGGGGTGTTCGGTGAATCCGTACACGAAGGCGGTGAAGGATTTGGATGGTGTATTCGCGTTTCGTGACGAGTGGGTAAAAAAAAGGGAAAAATTGCACTATGAAATAGACGGTGTGGTAGTGCTCGTGCAGGATAATGAAATATTTGAACAACTGGGTGCCATAGGCAAATCTCCTCGGGGCGCGATCGCGTATAAATTTTCTCCCAAAGAGGCGACAACGGTCGTGCAGGACGTGCAGTTCCAAGTCGGCCGGACAGGCGTGATTACGCCTGTTGCATTGCTTAAACCGGTAGAAGTGTCGGGCGTGACGATATCGCACGCGACTCTGCATAACTTTGATGAAATCAAGCGGCTTGGGGTAAAGATAGGCGATACGGTCGTGGTGGCGCGTTCGGGAGATGTGATTCCGAAAGTACTATCCGTAATCACGGATCTGCGCACCGGCAAGGAAAAAAATATCAAAGTGCCCGAGAAGTGCCCGGTAGATCATTCGCCGGTGAAGCGTGACGGAGTATTTTTGCGGTGTTCCAATCCTCGATGCGGGGCACGGAATCGCAATCAAATCATTCATTTCGTATCTCGCGGAGCGTTGAACATTCAGGGACTTGGCAAGAAAGTGGTTGACAGGTTCATAGATGAGGGACTCATATCGCACGCGGGAGATATATTCTTTTTAGAAGAAGGCGACATCGCCGCGCTTGAGCGCTTCGGTGAAAAATCGGCGCAGAACCTGATGAAACAAATTAAACAGGCTCGCATGGTTGACGCGGTGAAGTTCATATACGCGCTCGGCATTCCGCATGTGGGCGAAGAAACCGCGCGTGTGCTGCTTCCGTCATTGCGAGCGAAGCGAGGTAATCTCGATTCTGTTTCGGAGGTCATAATAGCCGCTCGCGCTTTGACGTTAGATGACCTGCAGGAAATTCAAGACGTCGGTCCGAAGGTGGCGCAAAGTATATATGATTGGTTCCGTGCTGAAGAAAATAAGGAGTTCATACACATGCTGGAAGAAGCGGGTTTGAAAATAACAATGTCCAAAACAAAGGGATCCGCGGGCGTGTTTGCAGGAAAGCGCATCGTGCTGACAGGAACACTTTCGAGTATGTCTCGCCAGCGGGCCAAGGAGATCATAGAAAAGGAGGGCGGACATTTTGATTTGTCGTTCACTAAGGAGACGCAGATTGTGATCGTGGGCGATAATCCTGGCTCCAAGCTTCAAAAAGCCCGGGAGCAGGGTGTTGAGATATGGTTTGAAAAAGATTTTTTATCTCGATTGAAGAAAACATTCTAGAAGATATGTTCCTGTATCCAGATTTCACGCTATAGCGTGAAATCTGGATATGACAAAAGGTGGTTGCTCGATATTATTGTGTGATATACTTGTTGTGCACTGGAAATTAGTTAATTCTCGGTTGTTATGGCTGTTGCATCTAAACGAATATTAGGCAAAAAAGTTCGTGAAAACCTCGCTAAAAAAGAAAACGAGGAGTTTTTACTTGAAAAAATCAAGGAAGAATGGAGGAAAATTGCTCGCGCAAAGAAAAGAAAAGAGATTATCGATAAAACTGCTGACAAGGGCATTGTGATCGGAAAGTTACTTTTAAAGTTGGCTCTTATCGGCGGTATACTTACGATTGTTATGGTTGCTCCGGGGGTCGCCGCTGTTATGGCGCCTGGGAGAAGAGAATGGTTCTATTTTGATAAAAAGCAGCTTGATAGGGAATGCGCGCGCCTCACATATAGGAAATTTGTAATAGTTACATACGATGAGCGAAGCGATATCAGGAAAGTAGAAAGCACGAAACTTGGTGATCGATATATAT
The DNA here is from genome assembly GCA_001793865.1 of Candidatus Wolfebacteria bacterium RIFCSPLOWO2_01_FULL_47_17b. Lineage (GTDB taxonomy): Bacteria > Patescibacteriota > Minisyncoccia > UBA6257 > JAGOQP01 > WO2-47-17b. Next base: position 40,916 of record MGIS01000010.1, on the reverse strand, counting down.
TTTGGGAATCCTTTATTAATTACAGAACAGGACAACCCGCTGTGTGGGATGGTTTATATCGTATAATATTTTTTGACGTTCCCGATGAATTAAAATCTTTTCGGGACGCATTTCGAGCGCAGCTCATGCGAGCGGGATATTATTGGTTGCAGAAAAGTGTTCTCGTTTTTCCGTATGAGTGCACAAAAGATATTTTATTTTTTGCCTCAATTTTCGGCATTCTTGGCTATGTTTGTATTAGTGAAACGAAAAACCTGAGGGAATTGGGCGGCTGTGATAGAGCACGAGAAATACGGAAATTTTACCATCTGGATTAGTTGGGAATTATTGACCGGGTTTGTTAAGGACGTTGTCTTATCCATACTTCACGCTATAGCGTGAAGTATGGATATATGAATGAGAGAGAGGATCGTGTACATTCGTGGAATTGTGTTATAGAATATCCGCATGGCGGATATTAATAACAAGACGCTTGAGCATTTGTACGCGCTCGCGCGGATAGAGCCAGAAACCGATAAAGCAAAGCGCACAAAACTTCTTTCGGATATGACCGCTATTTTAAAGCACTTCGAGGAGCTGCAGGAGGTTGATACAACTGATGTTGAGCCGCTTGCAGGGGGTGGCTTTTTGTCGAATATTTCACGGGAAGATATGCCGGAGCCGGGTTGCGGCGATACAGGCTATTGCGAGCCGGGGCATTTGAAAGTGCCTTCGGTATTTTAGAGTATATAATGCGAATGATACGAATGCAGAATGCGAATGCCGCGAATATTTGGAGCATTCGAATACATTTGTAGATTAGGATTATGATGCATGATTTAACTATAAAAAAATTTCACGAAGGTCTTCTCAAGAAGGAATTCTCGGTGACGGATATTGTTAGCGAATCCATCAAGCAGATCGAAAAAGAAAACGGGCGGCTTAACGTATTTTTGGATGTGTTTGCGGATGAGGCGAAAAAAAAGGCACGGGAACTTGACGATGAAACGCCGAAGACGCCGCTGTTTGGCGTTCCCATGGCAATAAAGGACAATATTTTGATACGAGGAACGCGCATGACCGCAGGGTCAAAGATACTTGAAACATACGAATCCGCGTATGACGCAACGGTGGTGGAGAAATTGCGAGCGCAGGACGCGATTTTTTTGGGGAAAGTGAATCTTGATGAATTTGCGATGGGGTCTTCCACTGAAAACTCGGCGTTCGGCGTAACGAAAAATCCCTACGACGATACGAAAGTCGCCGGAGGAAGTTCCGGCGGATCGGCGGCGGCGGTCGCGGCCGATATGGCGCTCGGATCTTTGGGTTCTGATACGGGAGGATCGATACGCGAGCCGGCATCTTTCTGTGGCGTGGTTGGTATGAAGCCCACCTATGGCGCAGTTTCACGGCACGGAGTTGCGGCATTGGGTTCGAGTTTGGATCAGATCGGTCCGTTCGCTAAGACTGTGGAAGATGTGGAATATATTTTTGACGCGATTAAGGGAGGGGATCGGTTTGATCCTACCTCTGCCGAGTTTGCAACCTCCAACCTCCAACCTCCAACCTCTAAATTAAAAATAGGGGTTCCGAAAGAATACTTTGTTGAAGGCATGGATCCGTATGTGGAAAAAGAGATTCTTGACGCGCTGGACGTTTTTAAGAAGCAGGGATATGAAATAAAGGAGGTTTCATTGCCGCACACGAAGTACGCGCTTTCGTGCTACTACATTATTATGCCGGCTGAAGCGAGCTCGAATTTGGGAAGATATGATGGGTTACGGTACGGCAGGCAGGGATTAGGGCTTAGTGATCAGGGATTAGTACAGACATATATGCGTAATCGAGGGGAGGGATTCGGAGAAGAAGCGACCCGCAGAATTCTTTTGGGCACATTTGTTCTTTCGGCGGGGTACTATGACGCGTACTACGCGAAAGCGCAGAAGGTTCGTAGAAAAATTCAGGAGGATTTTGATAGTGTTTTTAGTCCGTCAGGTGGAGGAGTCGATGTGTTGTTTACTCCCGTCGTGCCGTTCACGGCGTTTGGCATAGGCGAAAAGGCGTCCGATCCGCTCGCAATGTATCTGTCGGATATATTCACAATTCCGGCAAACCTTGCGGGCGTACCGGCTTTGTCTATTCCGGTTCGCAAACGTTCGGAGTATTCGAAAGATCGTATGCCGGTGAATTTCCAGCTTGTCGGCAAACACTTCCATGAGGGAGATTTATTTATGTTGGGGAAACACTATGAACAAGTATGATTTTTGATCAGCTAGCAGAAATTTTCAGCACCTATAAGGTTATTTCGGCAATAATCTCTGTTGTGTTTTTATTCGTGGTGATACGGTACCTTATCGTAACGGACGCGTTGGGAGGATTTCGAAAATATAAACTGGATATCTATAAGTATGGCGGGGAGGAGAAAAAGCGGATACCTGCCCGATGGAAACGCGTGCTCAAGCTGGTGCAATCAAGCGAGCCGGAAGACTGGAAGCAGGCGGTTTTGTACGCGGACGAGATGTTTGATGACATGCTGAAGATAGCAAACTACGGCGGCGCGACAGCGGTGGAACGGCTCGCGGGCGTGGACGCATCGCAGATACCGACAATCGATCAGCTGCGAGAATTGCGCAGCGGTGTATTTTCGGCCATTAACGCGGATGAACAGCTTGACCAAGCACACGTGAAAGATCTTCTGCGGGAATACCGAACGGTGTTCCAGGGGATGGGATACTTGTAAAAGGAAAAAGTATAAAGTATAAAGTATAAAGTTCGGCGGCGTAGCTCAGTTGGTTAGAGCACAGCATTCATAACGCTGAGGTCGGTGGTTCAATTCCACCCGCCGCTACATCTAAAATGTTTAGTGCGGGGCAAGTAACGCTAAGATCGAGAGTTTAATTCTCTCCCCTAGTACAAGATATAAAAAATGCCCTTCGGTAAACTCAGGGCACTTCATCAATCTCTGCTCGCAATGCTCGCACTGAGCTTGCCGAAGTGTTGCGGGAGCCGGATTCGAACCGACGACCTTCAGGTTATGGGCCTGACGAGCTACCGCTGCTCCATCCCGCGGTATTACGACGTATGGTATTGTAATATGTTTCTTTATTATTTGCAACTTATGTAAATTGCAGTACTATAATTATGTATGTTAAAACGGAAAATTGCCGAGGAAGTCGTTGAAACAATTAAAAACGAGGTTGAAAATCTCAAGTCTGAGTATGAGCGCCTTTCAAAGACGGCAATACAAGCAGCGAGTTTTTGGGAGTCTCAGCACGATACTACCAAGCAAGAATTAAGCTACGAGGCCAATAGAATACAGAAGCGAATAGCCATTCTTGAACAGTCTATTAAGCGGGTATCCACGTTTATACCGACTATGCTTCCGTGCGACCAGGTTGAGGTCGGAGCATTTGCAAAAGTACAGACTTCAAAAGGCGCTATTTCTCATTTTTTGATTCTCCCGTTCGCGGAAGGAGAAAAGGTGGGTACGACGATGGTGCTTTCGCCGCAGTCTCCGATTTTTAGGGAAATGCATGGGAAGCGGGCTGGAGAATTATTTTCATTCGGGGACGCGACGTATACGGTGCTCGATGTCCAATAGTATGCATACACACATAGAAGAACGTATTAAGTTCGGGAAAAAGTTCATAGGTATACCCTATGAACGCGGAGCCGCGACTCCTATGAAAGGAGAGAATCCGCAAAGCTTTGACTGCTCAAGCTTTATGCAGTTTTTATTCAGATACAGCGGTATTGAAATCCCTCGCAGCAGCATTTTGCAGGCAAAAGATCCTGCTGGCCATGAGGTTATGGAATCGGACATACAGCCCGGAGACCTTGTATTTATGCGAAGCGATCAAGGATACTATGACGATGAATCGTTCGACGGGAGAAAGCTGTATATAGGTCATGTGGGGATGTATTGCGGAGACGGGACGATTTTACATTCCAAGAAATCGCTTGGAGGAGTCGTGCTTCAAAAACTTTCCGAATTGCAGCAAAATCCGAATTATAGGACGCAAATCATAAAAAGGTTTCTATGAGTCCCGTTAGAAATTTGGAATTCTTTGTGGTGTTGTTCACACTATGTTCAGTGTAATTAGCGTCAATTATTATGAATTCACATTTATGAAATTTCTAACGGGATGAATCACAAAGTTCCTCCAATTTCGCAGCATGGGTTGGTGTATGAATCGAATTGGGATACCTCGGTGTGCGGCATCGCGTCTCTTTATATGGTTATTCGCGCTCTCGATCCGCATACCAATATCACGGCCGATGATATATTAAAAAAATGCCTTTCTTTGAATGGGTATATTCCGAACATTGGCTGGAAGCATAAAGAACTCGCTCAGACAGCCGAAGTATTCGGATTCCTTGGTGTTTCGTATGATTGGTTTAGTGAGTCCTCGGAGGACGCGTTTGAAAAGTTGAAAAAAGAACTGAAAAGCGGTCCGGTAATCGCGTCCATATATAATAAATTCATGCCAGGCAACGGCGGACACCTTATCGTGGTGTGGGGAATTGATGCCGGCGCTATACTTGTAAACGATCCTGCGGAAACCGATTCTGAAAAGATTTCCAAAAAAATTCCGTTGGATACCTTTTTGCACGGCTGGAAACGCCGGGTTATTGTGGTCCGAGAAAGATAATTTCCGAGAATGTTTAATTTGATTTATTCGAAGGAAACGTATACAATCTACTCGCGATTATAAGAAAGTAATTGCGGGTGTAGCTCAATTGGTTAGAGCATCCGCCTGTCACGCGGAAGGTTGCCGGTTCAAGTCCGGTCGCCCGCGCCGGTAAAATAAAACGTCCCAATATGGGCGTTTTGTTTTACTGATGAGGCGTGTGGCACCGGACTTGAATCTTTGGGGGTCGGGACATTTTGTAAATGTCCCGTGGCGGAAACATTAAAACCGCAGGGTTTTAACCCCGATGAACATCGGGGGTGAAATTCCGGTCGCCCGCGCTGCAAACAAGTACCCCGAAAGGGGTATTTTCTTTATCGCCATTGTGCTTGTTCTTGTTAGGGTTATTCGGGGAAAACCGATTGCCTGATTCTTTCGAACGTTTCGTCAAAAAGTCTCTTGTGCGTCGGAGTTATCGATTTCAACACGAACTCGTCCGCTTTCTTGCGGACCCGTTCTTTTTGCGGGCGGACGCCGATTTTCAGCCTAAAAAACTCCGCGGTGCTAAGATGCGTAATAATGGAATCAATCCCATGGTGTCCCGCTGATCGCTGGTTATACGTCAGCTTGTACGTCCCAACGGCCATATCGCTGTCATCGTGTACGACGACCAGCTGCTGGGCGTCTTTTTTGAAGTAGGCGAGCGCCTCACGAGCCGCTATGCCTGATTCGTTCATAAAAGTTTCAGAAAGTGCAAAAACGGGACCGAGGTTCGGCCTTCCCAAACCAAGGCCAAACCTCTGTCCCGCTCCGGGTTCTACGAACAAAAAATGCTTGCGGGATGGCCGCATGAACCCTTTTGGAGTAGTACCCGACAGGAATAAAAGCGCCATTGCTCCTATGTTATGGTAGGTATGCTCATACGCTTCGGTCGGATTTCCAAGCCCTAAAAACAGCTTTCCGGCTGGGTCAAACGCACTAGACAGGTGCTTCATAGTGCTGTAATATTATCACATTCATGAAAAAATTTCTGTATACGGTGTGGGAAATAGCTGAAGTTTTTTTTATTGCGCTTATCGCGGTAGTGGCGATAAAGTACTTTTTGGTGCAGCCGTTCATCGTGAACGGCGCGAGTATGGAGCCGACGTTTTATGATGGCGATTATCTTCTGATAGACGAACTCTCGTATCATTTCAAAAATCCCGAGCGGGGCGACGTCGTGGTGTTTAAGTCTCCGCAGGACGGTTCGACGTATTATATCAAGCGGGTTATTGGATTGCCGGGTGAGCGGGTTGAGATACAAGGGGATATGATTCGCTTGTATTCCAATGAGCACCCACAGGGGCTTGAGCTTGAGGAACCGTATCTTCGCGATCTTAACCTGCAAGAATGGCAGGGCAGTCCGATCATTATTACGCTCAAAGATGGGCAGTATTTTGTGCTGGGAGATAACCGGATCAACAGCTACGACTCGCGCTTCTGGGGGCCGCTTGAAGAGAGTATGATCGTAGGATTGGTGAAGCTGCGCTTGTGGCCGCTCGATGATGTTTCATTTTTTAATGCAGTACAATATGCCGATTAAGATTCCACGCGCGCCCAAAAAGCAGGAAAAAAAGCAGGTTCAACGCGGGCGGAAGTTCGGATTTCAGTCGGTGAAGGGCATGCACGACATTCTGCCCGATGAATTCGCGTATCGCGAGAAGATCGAAAAGGCGGTGAGAAAAATCTCTCTTTTTTACGGATTCGAGCGGATCGAAACACCGATGCTGGAAGATCGCAAATTATACGAGCGGGGGACAGGGCTTTCATCCGAGGTGGTATCCAAGCAGATGTATACGCTTCGGACCAAAGGGGGCGACGCGCTTGCGCTTCGGCCGGAATGCACACCCGGCGTGGTGCGGGCATACATCGAGCACGGACTTGCCTATACGTTTAATCCGGGAAAATTTTATTATTGGGGACCGATGTTCCGACATGAGCAGCCGCAGGCTGGACGATACCGGCAGTTTTATCAGTGCGGGTTCGAAGTGCTGAACAGCAACGATCCAGTGTACCACGCGCAGATCATTCAGGCGTCGCTACGGGCATGCACCGAATCCAAGCTTAAGCAGGTGCATATAAAGGTAAACAGCATCGGGTGCAGGCAGTGCCGGCCAAATTATACGAAGAAACTTAAGGAGTATTATCGCGGGAAACTTTCCAAAGTATGCCGGGAATGCGTGAAGCGATATGGAGATAATCCGCTTCGGCTGCTGGATTGCAAGCAGGAGAAGTGTGCTCCGTATAAAGCGGAGGCGCCGCAGTCTTTGGATCATCTCTGTTCTGTTTGTAAACGGGACTTCAAACAGGTGCTCGAATATCTGGATGAAATGAAAGTTCCGTATATGCTCGATACCACGCTTGTGCGGGGTCTGGACTACTATACGCGTACGGTGTTTGAGGTGTTCATCGAAGGCACCGATATCGCGCTGGGCGGCGGAGGGGGATACGATTATTTGTCCGAGACGCTCGGCGGACCCAGGATGCCCGGCGTGGGATCCGCGCTTGGGATTGAGCGCATTATCGAAGCGATGAAACTGCAGGAAGTTGCTCCCGCGCCGCGAGTAAACGCGCGGGTGTTTCTGGTGTATATGGGAGATCAGGCAAAGAAACGATTGTTGAGCCTGCGAGAGGAACTTTTTGAAGCAGGCATCCCCGCGCATGAGGCGTTTGCCAAAGAGTCGCTTAAGGCGCAGTTGAAAGCGGCGGATAAGGAGGGGGCCGCGTACGCGGTCATTGTTGGACAGCGGGAAGTTTTTGAAGAGATGGCGCTCGTGCGGGATATGAAGAACGGCAACCAAGAAAGCGTGCCCATGAAAAAAATTGTGGAAGTACTCAGGAAGAAATTATAAATTGAATCGAAACTCGAAATTTAAAATTCGAAATTAGCATTATGTCTTGTCTTTTTTGCGATATCATTCAAAAACGTAAGGAAGCACTTATTGTGTACGAAGACTCTGCTGCGGTGGCGGTATTGGATGTGTTTCCGCGCGCCAAGGGGCATGTGCTCGTACTTCCACGGCGGCACGTAGAAACCATATTGGAATTAACCGACGAAGAAATCGGTCCACTGTGGCAGGTGGTGCGGAACGTTATAAAGCTGCTTGAGGAAAAACTCACGCCGCAGGGATTTACAATCGGTATCAACCATGGTAAGGTGTCGGGGCAGGCAATCGAACATCTCCACATACATATTATGCCCCGATACGAAGGGGATGAAGGGGGGTCACTGCATAGTGTGGTGAATGCCCCGGGAGGGGAGTCGCTTGAGGAAGTGTATAAAAAATTACTATGATAGAGATAAAAAGAAAGGAAGGAGAATCTCCCAACGCATTCATGTATCGCTTCACCAAAAAGGTGCAGCAGTCGGGGGTGCTGAAGGAGGCGAAGCGAAAGCGTTTTCATTCGCGGAGTCAGAACAAGCACGCGCGAAAGCAATCGGCGTTGTTTCGGAGCGCGAAGAAGACAGAAATCACTCGTTTGAAGAAAATAGGAAAATGATTCTTGACGACCTTAGTTCTCAACTTAAAGATGCTTTGAAAGCAAAGGATGATGTACAAGCATCCACGATACGGATGCTTGTTTCGGCTTTGCATAATAAAGAAATAGAGTTGCATGGGAAAGGACAGGATCTTACCGATGCCGATGCTCTGGATGTGCTGAAAAAAGAACTTAAGAAGCGTAAAGAAGCGGCGCTCGCTTTCGAACAAGCAGATCGGAAAGAAATGGCCGAAAAAGAAAAAGCCGAAGCGGCATACATTGAGACGCTTTTGCCTCCGCAGTTATCGGATGAAGAGATACTCGTTATTATAGATGAGGTATTCGCAGAAATCGGCGAGGTTAGCTCTAAGGATTTCGGGAAAGTGATGAAGGAAGTGATGGCAAAAATCGGAGGGCAGGCGGATGGAGGGACGGTGAGCCGTCTTATAAAAGCTAAATTAGGGTAGTTTCCATGGCTGTCTATGAAAAAAGTTGAATACTATCAGGATTTAACAAGTGAAGACAAGATGTATGTTCGTCTTGTTCACAATAGAGGGAAAGTCCTCCAATTTGTTGTCCAATATTATGCTCTTTTTGGTTTGAAATGGAGAACAATAATGCGTGTGGATAATTATCATGGTTTTGCGCATAAACATATTTACTATTTACATGGGAGGGAGCATAGAGTATTATTGAATAAAGATAGTAATAAGGCGTTTACCGAAGCAAAAACGTATATTTCTACCGAATTTGAGAAGATCAAAGAAAATTTTGTTTTTTCGAAATAAAATTATTTTGAAAGTGTCTTATATAGCAAAAATATGGGTGAACAATATATAAAGAAAAATTTAAAACTTTCAACCGAATTTGACTCGTATATGGTGCGCAGTCCTCGTGCGTATAAAAAAATTCCGAGAGGAGCGTATGTTGTAATTACTGTCAAGGGTGATAAGAAATTCAACGAAAGCAACATAGCGCTTGCCGAGCATTCGAAACGGCCGAACAGAAAATTTGTGGAAGCGCATAAACAGGGTTCGCGGTGGATTCTTCGACCGCTTGTTTTCCAGCAGTAGATGAACTCCGTTTCTGTTTTTTCGCAGTTGGGGAAATATGCTTCTTTGGAAAAGGGAGTGCGAGAAACCGCTCGAACGGTTTTTCGCGCGTTAAAGAAAAAAAGTGTCTTTATTGAAGTATTCCTGATTTCTAATTCGGAGATGCGGCGGATCAACAAGCTGACGTGGGGGAAAGATACAGCGACAAATGTGCTGTCGTTTGTGGAGAAAGAGGCCAAGGTTAAACCTCGGTCACTTTGGCCGAAGTTTAACCTTGGACGCCCTCGGCGTTCGTTGGGGGAAATATATATTGCTCCCGATTATATAAAAAAGAATAATCAATCGCTCGAACACATGGTGGTGCATGGGTTGCTGCACCTGTGCGGGTATGATCATATAACCAAGAAAGACGCCGAAAAGATGGAGAAAAAGGAGATTGACATTTTGAAACGAGTGTGATATACTTATGGAGTACCTTACATTAAAATAACGGCTTAAAGAGCCACCTGCCTCGGGTGAGAGGAAACAAAAAATCCGCAACTGAGCGGAAAGGAGTTAGAAATGAAAAACGAGTTTGTTATTGCCGATGTATTGCCGGGAAAATTAAATGCCCTGGTAAAAAACATTATGTCTCAAACAGGATCGGAAGATCCGAACGAGGCAGTTCGATTGGTTAATTCCGGCGAGTGGATCATAAAACCGAATATTCCCGAACTCAAAATCTGGAAAACCATAAAAATCGGCACGGGTATCAAAACCGCTGACGATTTCAGAAAAGCTCTCAAAAAAGCAGGTTGTAAAATCGGTGATTGGGGAAATGATATTCTAGGCAAACCAGAATTCAAAACCGCGGAAATCAAGGAAGAGATTGATCTAGTGAATATATCCGTTGCTGAACTCGGTTTCAAAAAGGGAGCAACTCGCAAAGATATCTATGATCGTGCGCTACAGCTCGGTCTGGAATTCTGTCCAGCAGAAGTCGGTCCACAGCTCAGATTGCAGTATCCGGATCAACCTCTCGGAGAATGGCTTCTCGTAGCCATGGAGCCCATTACCGATTCCGATGGCACTCTCTACGTGTTCGACGTCGAATGCAATGACGATGGTCGTTGGCTGAATGGCAACTACGGCAACCCTGACTACTTCTGGGGTGGCGATTACCGCTGGGTGTTCTGCCGTCCGCGCAAGTAATTAAAACTAAGAACTTAGGGTCTTAAACCTTTTAGATCCTTAGTCCTTAACCCTGCTCCGCAACTTAGTTGCGGAGCTTTTTGTATGCTAGAATAGCAATGGAACTAGGCGCATACGCGGGCGATCACGGTTTCCCGCTGCCGAACCCAGTATCCATACATCGGGAATATCCGCGATCACGGTTTCGGATAGGGTGGTGTATGCAGACACTTCAACAAAAAATGAAGTTATTTGGTATGCGGCATTAAGGCATTTAAGATGCCGAATGCGATACAATCCTGAGAGTCCGCCTATCGGGGGATCAAGGGATGGTTATGAAGGTATGGAAGATGCCGCATATAAAACCGATTCCGATGGCAATCTCAACGTGTTCAACGTCGAATGCAATGACGATGGACGTTGGCTGAATGGCAACAACGGCAACCCTGACAACTTCTGGAATGGCAATAACCGCTGGGTGTTCTGCCGTCCGCGCAAGTAATTAAAACTAAGAACTTAGGGTCTTAAACCTTTTAGATCCTTAGTCCTTAACCCTGCTCCGCAACTTAGTTGCGGAGCTTTTTGTATGCTAGAATAGCAATGGAACTAGGCGCATACGCGGGCGATCACGGTTTCCCGCTGCCGAACCCAGTATCCATACATCGGGAATATCCGCGATCACGGTTTCGGATAGGGTGGTGTATGCAGACACTTCAACAAAAAATGAAGTTATTTGGTATGCGGCATTAAGGCATTTAAGATGCCGAATGCGATACAATCCTGAGAGTCCGCCTATCGGGGGATCAAGGGATGGTTATGAAGGTATGGAAGATGCCGCATATAAAACCGATTCCGATGGCAATCTCAACGTGTTCAACGTCGAATGCAATGACGATGGACGTTGGCTGAATGGCAACAACGGCAACCCTGACAACTTCTGGAATGGCAATAACCGCTGGGTGTTCTGCCGTCCGCGCAACTCACTTCATTTTCTCTCCTGCTTTGTGGGAGAGTTTTCTTTTCTGAGCTTTCCGCTCCATCCTCCAAGATTTCTACCAACCTCTTCTACTCCCTGCGCAATTAGAATATACTGCTTACTCGTAAGCGACTTATTCTCCCACAACACAAGCAACAACACTTGTATTGTATCCAGTTTCCGTATTGCATATCGCACATACGGCAACTTCTCTTCTCTCGCAAGAAATCCCGCGGTCGCTACCGCTTCTATTGTTTCAATAAATAACGAATCAATTCGCCACCCCAACGAATGCCGATGCGGTTTTGGAAGGATGTGGTAATATATATACCACTGACTATATACCGTTTTCAGTTTCTGCAGTACCGGAAGAAGCTTCGGGGGGGGGGTCAAGGAAACGTTTGTAAATATATTTTTCATATGTACGATTCTATCACTTCTCTCGAAAATATGCTTGATGCATGGAAAGAATTTCTGTGCGGCAAGAGATCACGAGGTGATGTATTACGATTTGGACAATATCTTATGCACAATCTTATCAGTCTGCATACCGATCTAGTGCACAAAACATACAAACACGGTGGATACAAAGTCAGAAAAATATCCGACCCGAAACCTCGCATTCTGCACATCGCTCCGGTCAGAGATAGATTTCTACACCATGCGGTGCACAGAATTTTATACCCATTTTTCAACCGAAAGTTTCAATGTGATTCATTCTCATCTCGTAAAGGAAAGGGCATTCATAAGGCAATGAATCGATTTCGGAAATTTGTGTACATTGTGAGTAAAAACAATAAAAAACAATGTTGGGTTCTCAAATGTGACATCAGAAAGTTCTTTGCGAATATTAACCATGATATTTTACTTTCGATTCTCAAAAAGTACATTGTAGACACAGATATTGTCTGGCTTTGCGAGGGGATTATCAGAAGCTTTGAAACTGAAAAAGGGGCTAGAAAAGGACTTCCGTTTGGCAATCTTACCTCCCAACTATTCGCGAACGTGTATATGAACGAATTTGACCAGTTTGTGAAGCACGCGCTCAAAGCAAAATACTTCATACGATATGCGGATGATTTTGCGTTTTTATCAAATGAAAAAAGAGATTTAGAGAATATAATTCCCACAATACAAAAGTTTTTCAAAGAAAAACTAAAGCTTTCGCTACATGAAAACAAGCTGTTCATTAAGACCATAGGATCAGGAGTGGATTTCCTCGGCTGGGTGCATTTCCCCGACCATCGCGTATTGCGGACGGCGACAAAGAGACGAATGTTGAAACGCATACAGAAATCACCAACTCCCGAAACACTTAATTCGTATCTGGGGTTATTGAAGCATGGGAATGCACACAAACTACAACTAAAGATTCTTCATGTTCATTCAGAATGACGGAATAGGGATGGATTCCTGCATTCGCGGGAATGGCAGGCGGGGATGAAAGTGTATAAAAACATTATGACCCGAAAGGACAATAATGCAAAGTATTGTGTTTGCGCATACGAGCTGTTTTGCGTACAATACATTCAATGTTTATTACCGCTATAGATCTGGGATCCGCATATATCAAGGGCATTATTGCCGAGCAGCGCAAAGACGGTTCGCTGGTATTAGTAAAGACGATCAAGCGGGAATCGAAGGGAATTAAAAAAGGTGAGATCGTGTATCCGGAAGAAACAGTCAAGGGTCTGTTTGAAGTGCTTTCGATCATCAAGCAGTTCGATAAGAAATGTTTGCGCAACATCGTGTTCGGCATCTCAGGCACGCGGGTGCAATTTCATCTGTCGCGCGCCGCTATTTCTATCCCGCGTCCTGATTTTGAAATCTTAAGCGAGGACGTGGATCGCGTCATACAGGAATCTATGGCGATACAGATTCCCGCTGGATGGCAGATTATTCATTCATTCCCGCGCGAATTTGTGATTGACGGTATCGAAGTGGAAGGCACCGACGTGGTTGGGCTTTCGGGTAAAAAGCTGGAGGCAAACGTGGTTCTGATCTCGGCTTTTTCATCGGTGTATCGTAATTTTCGCAGGGTAACCGATCTGGTGCTGGGCAAGAAAGGGGATTTTCTGGGCAGTGTGATATTCACGCCGCTTGCGAGCGAACGTGCGACACTTACGAAGAGTCAAAAGGAATTGGGCGCGGTGCTTCTGGACATCGGTTATGGCACGACGGGCGTCGCTGTGTTTCAGGACGGGCGCCTGCTTGTGGCAAAAGTACTTCCGATTGGATCGGGACACATTACCAACGATCTTGCGGTTGGCTTGCGCTGTACGATCCTCACGGCGGAACTGATAAAGATAGAATACGGCAACGCGAATGCGCGAGACGTGTCGGTGCGGGACAAGCTTGATATGTCGCAGTACGAACCCGAGCTCAGTTCACAGACATCGTTGAAGTTTGTAGCGGAGATCATTGAAGCTCGGGTGCGGGAGGTCTTTGGACTTGTGCAGGATGAGTTGAAATCTTTGGGTGTTTTTGGGAAACTACCTGCAGGGGTGGTGCTGGTTGGCGGGGGAGCAAAACTGAAAGGACTGGCCGATATCGCGCGCGAGGAGCTTAAAAGCCCGGTAAAAATAGGATTTCCGAATACGGATGAATTCGAGAAGGCGCATAGCGGCCTTGCCGAAACGGACGATCCGTCGTACGCGGCGGTGTGCGGGCTTGTACTGCAGCGCAGTGATCAGACCAATAAAAAGTATGTTGCGCGGTCGTTTGCGCATACGCCGCTGGATGTCAATGAGTCGTGGTTCAAGCGAATTATTCGAATATTACGCGCAAACGAATAAGATAATTTCGAATTTCTAATTTCGATTCAATTTTAAATGACTGAATTTCTAAAATTAAAACATTCGAATTTGATTCGAAACTCAGAACTCGAAATTCGAAATTATTTTAGGTCTTAAATTATTTTATGAAGAGAAAAATAAAACATAAAAAAAAGGAAAAGCGTGAAATGGTACACAAAACAACACGTCATGCCACGCGCCACGAGAAGAACAGCCCCATCGCCAAAATAAAAGTGGTTGGCGTGGGGGGCGGCGGAGGCAACGCGGTAACTCGGATGAGCCAGGTATTCCCGCGGGGTGTGGAACTTATTGCCATCAATACGGACATACAGGATCTGGAGCAATGTCATGCGCGCAAGAAGCTCTACATCGGAAAGCAAATTACCCGCGGACTCGGAGCAGGTATGAATCCTGAGCTGGGTCGCGCGGCTGCGGAGGAAAACAGGGAGGAGATCGCTCAGGCGCTGAGCGGCGCGGATATCATCTTTTTGACGGCTGGATTCGGCGGCGGCACGGGGAGCGGCGCGACTCCGGTGGTTGCGGAGATTGCTCAGGAGCTCGGCATCTTGACAGTGGCTATTGTTACCAAGCCGTTTTCATTCGAGGGCGTGCACCGTGCGCAGATCGCTCAAGACGCGATCGTAAAGCTCAAAGACCGGGTTGATACGTATATAACCATCTCCAACGATAAAGTATTTTCAATCATCACCAAAGATACATCTCTTGCACGGGCGTTCGAGACGATAGACGAGATACTCAAAAACGCGGTACTTGGTATTACCGAAATCATTATGACGCCGGGCGTGATCAATGTTGATTTCGCTGACATCAAGGCGATCGTGCAAAACTCCGGCACGTCCATTATCGGCGTGGGGTCGGCCCACGGCAAAGGGCGCGCGCAAGCCGCGGCGACGGCCGCTCTGCAGTCGCCGCTTCTGGAGGCATCGATCGAAGGAGCGAGGGGAGTGCTATTCAGCGTGTCGGGGCGGCGCGATATGACGCTCAACGAAGTGCATGAAATCGCGCGACAGATAGCCGAGCAGGCCGATCCGTCGGCGCGGATCATTTTCGGCACGTATTACGATCGTAAGCTCAATAAGGGCCAGATCAAAGTAACGCTTATCGCGACCGGATTTGGGTCCTCGTACGCCAAGAATGTGAGCTTATTTGGCGAATTTGGTTCGCTTGGCATGTCACAAAAACAGATATTTTCCATGGAGGAGCCGCCTCTGGAGCGGGAGGTTGAGCTGAAGCGACTGGAACCAAAGTTTGAGAACGAGCCTCGACGCGAGGTCGAGGTCCCGACCGAAGCGTCGGGGGATAAGGCGTCGGAGGAGGAGTCGTCCGAGAGCATATGGGATATTCCTGCGTTTCTTAGAAAAAAGAAACGCAAGTAAGTATGAATTTCGAATTTTGAATTTTGAATCAATTTTGAAATTCAGAAACTCGAAATTGAATCGAAATTAAAAATTCATAATTTAAAATTATAATATCTATGCAAAAAATCTTGAAAAAGAAAAATGTGTATACATTGCCGATTAAGAGAATGTTTACAAAATTGTGTTTGCATCCGTTTGACGAGGTCCGCTGGGTACAGCGGGATGCAGCCGTGGGTGGTTCGAAGGTCTTTGAGCAAAAGGGAGTTGAATTTCCCGATTTTTGGTCATTGCACGCGGTCAATATTACGGTATCCAAATATTTTCGAGGCAAGCTCGGTACGCCGGAGCGTGAGAAAAGCCTCAAGCAGCTGCTTTCGCGCGTGACTCAGACGATTCGCCGCTGGGGTGAGGAAGGCGGCTACTTTGCCGGTGCCGCGCAAGCCAGAACATTTGAAGACGAATTGATGCACGTGCTTGTGCACCAGAAGGGGTCGTTCAACTCGCCGGTATGGTTTAATGTCGGCATTAAGGAGCATCCGCAGTGCTCGGCGTGCTTTATTCTGGCGGTTGAGGATACGATGCCTTCTATTTTAGATTGGATACGAACCGAAGGGATGATATTTAAAGGAGGATCTGGAGCGGGCGTGAGTCTTTCAAATCTTCGGTCCAGAAAAGAACAATTGTCGGTTGGCGGATACGCGTCGGGGCCGGTTTCGTTTATGCGCGGAGCCGATTCGGTCGCCGGGATGATTAAATCGGGCGGGTCCACGCGGCGGGCCGCGAAAATGGTTGTGCTGGGGATCGATCATCCGGATGTGATGGATTTCATCCGATCCAAAGCGGATGAAGAGAAAAAGATACGCGCGCTTATAGAAGCGGGATACAATATGTCTGATTTGAATAACGAAGCATGGAATTCCATCCAATTCCAGAACGCGAACAACTCGGTGCGGCTCACCGATGAATTTATGCGTGCCGTGGAAGAGGACGAAGAATGGAAAACAAAATATATACAAAACGGAAAACCAGCCGATACATACAAAGCCCGTACGCTTCTGGGCGACATTGCGGAGGCTGCATGGGAATGCGGCGATCCCGGAGTGCAATTCGATACGATTATTAATAAATGGCACACGTGTCCGAACACGGGGCGGATCAACGCGTCCAATCCTTGCTCTGAGTACATGCATCTGGACAATTCGGCGTGCAATCTCGCATCCATCAACCTGATGAAGTTCTTGCGCGAGGACGGTACGTTCGATGTGGAAGGGTTCAAGCATACGGTGGATATATTCATACTCGCGCAGGAAATTATCGTGGGACGATCCAGCTATCCGACCGAACTCATAACAAAAAACGCGATTGCATTCCGGGAACTCGGGCTCGGATTTTCCAACCTCGGTGCGCTTTTGATGACGAAGGGTATCGCGTATGACTCGGAGGAAGCTCGCGCGTGGGCGGGATCAATCTCGTCGTTGATGTCCGGAGAGGCGTACCGCTATTCCGCGGAGATTGCCCGCCGTATGAAGCCGTTCAGCGGATATGCCAAGAATCGCGCGCCGATGCTTGAGGTTATCAAACAACATGGCCTCGAGGCGGGGAAAATAAAATCGGGTCATGTGGATGATACAAAACTCGCCAAAGAAGCGCAGGGAGTTTGGGACGAGGCTTTGGCAACGGGAACGGCATATGGATTTCGAAATTCGCAGGCAACCGTGATCGCGCCGACGGGGACCATCTCGTTTATGATGGATTGCGACACGACGGGGATTGAACCCGACTTTTCGCTCATAAAAATGAAACAGCTTGTCGGCGGCGGTTGGATGAAGATCGTAAACGCGAGCGTCGAGGAATCGCTTCGCCGGCTGGGATACACGAAGTCGGAAGCAAAAGATATTGTTGCGTATATTGCCGAACAAGGAACGGTGGAAGGAGCGCCAAAGTTTAAAGAAAAACATTTGTCGATATTTGATTGCGCGGTACGGCCCGAAAAGGGAACACGCTCGATATCGTGGAAAGGCCACGTGCGAATGGTGGGCGCGGTACAGCCATTTATTTCGGGCGCGATATCCAAAACATTCAATATGCCCCACGACGTAACCAAAAAGGAGATTGAAGAGGCGTATGTGATGGCATGGAAACTGGGTATTAAGGCATTTGCGGTGTATCGGGACGGCTCGAAAGCGGCTCAGCCGCTGAGCACCTCGGGCAATACATCGAAAGATACAAAGGGATCCGCGCAGGCGAAAGGGATTGCCCGCAGGCGGCTGCCCGCGACTCGTATGTCCCAGACGCATAAGTTTGTCATCGCGGGGCACGAGGGCTACCTTACCTACAGCACGTACGAGGACGGCACGCTTGCGGAAACATTTATCCGTATGGCGAAGCAAGGGAGCACGCTGTCGGGACTTTTGGACGCGTTCGCAATTTCTGTTTCGATGGCTTTGCAGTATGGGGTGCCGTTAAAGGCGCTCGCGCACAAATTCATCCATAGCCGGTTCGAGCCCGCTGGTTTTACGGAAAATCCCGATATCCGCATTGCCACGAGTATTGTTGATTATATATTTCGCTATTTGGCGCTTACGTTCCTTTCTGCGGAGGATCTGTTTGAATTCGGCATGGGACCGAAACTTCTGACTGAACAAGCGCCGGAAGGAAAGGTGGTGCAGAAAGAGGAGCGAGAAAAAGCTCCGGTTACGGCGACATTAATGAGCGTTCCGAAGAAAAATGTCGTACAAGCTGGTACGGTATGCCGCAATTGCGGAGGCATGATGGTGCGCACCGGCACGTGCATGACGTGTTTGCAGTGCGGGGGGAGCTCAGGCGGATGTTCGTGATTTGTGTGTACCCCTCAAAACACGGAATAAAATTCTTATAGCCAATCTTATTATGGGTAAATTATTTATAATTATCGTCATACTGCTGTTGGTGGGGTTGGGGAATGCCGCGTATGTGTCGGCTGAAAAAAGCTCCGGCGGAACGGTGGCGTGCTATATCGTGGACGGGTGCGACCGGGTGCTTTCCTCGCCCTACGCGTATCTTGCGGGCGTGCCGCTGTATATATGGGGGATTGTATATTACGCACTCGGTTTGCTGTTGCTCGCGCTGGCTTCTAAAGAAAAAATTTCAAGAAACATTTTTTTTGCGTATATGTGCGTGGGGACTGCCGCGTCGCTTGTGTTTCTGTACCTACAGGCATTTGTTATAGAGGCATTCTGTTTTTCGTGCCTTTTGTCCGCGTTGTTTATTTTTACTCTCACTATCCTCGCGTGGTTTTATATGAGATCTTTACGAGGCTTAGCCTCGTAAATTACTTAAGGACGATATTTTCTATGCCGTCCGTCGGACTTCGCTCAGCCAGCCATTTTTGCATGTCTTTTTTATGTTGTTCTGGACCGCCGAGTATTTTGGAAAGAAATTCTTTTTCTAAAATAAAAGAAAGATCATTTTTTCCCGTATATGCAGAATAACTGCTGTATGGATAGCCTTCCAGTATGTGTTCTGCTTGTATAGAATCCCCAATTCCTTTTTCCCTCCAAAAAGGGAAAGTAAGATCGAGTGGGTTTGAATGGATATAGTGCGGTAGATATAGAAGCTGTGATTCTTTTTCAACCAACACGGCTTTGAATGGACCTTGAAAAAGGTGTCCAACCCGATCGTATTTCTTATTAAAAAATCCAGTATAGCCGGTTCCCAGTTTATGCATAAATCTGACAATACCGTCGTCTTGTATTTGCTGGAGGAATAGATGGAAGTGATTGTCCATGAGAGTAAAGGCGAAAATATGCACAATTTGCTCCCTATCTTTCAAAATGTATTCTTTACGAGGCTTAGCCTCGTAAAGTTCTGGAGACGATTCTTTATAGTAGGAATTGTATGCCGGGTGTTTATCATTGAATTCATGCAACCCGTATAGGAATCTGAAATAATCGTGATCATCAAGGAATATAGCCCTTTTTTCAACGCCGCGGTTATACACATGGTATATGCCTTCATTTACAAAGGAAGGTTTTTTCATAAGGAATTACGAGGCTTAGCCTCGTGAATAATAAATAAATTTGAAATGGAGTGGTTCGACAGCCACATAATGTGCGTAGTATATATTTTCTTTGTTTTTAGTGCAAATCGCAATCTTTACGAGGCTAAGCCTCATAAAGATTGACTGTGGGAGTTTTATACACTTTCAGGGAAACTATGGTGTGGTATACTATAGCCAATGAAGACGCTTCGGGAATATTTGCGGGAAGCGAAAAAGAACCACCATGCGGTGGGGCATTTTAACGTGTCTGATCTTGTCGCGCTGAGAGCGATTGGTGCTGTTGCGGCTGAGAAAAATACCCCGATCATCATTGGCACCTCCGAAGGGGAACGGGAGTTTTTAGGCGTGAACGAGATTGCCGCGCTGATTCGGGCGATGCGCGAAAAGCGGGGAATCCCCGTGTTCTTGAATGCGGATCATACGAAGAGCTTTGAGAAAATAAAGGAAGCCGTGGAGGCGGGATATGACGCGGTGCTGTTTGATCGGGGAGCCGCGCCTCTGGACGAAAATATAGAAAAAACGAAAGAAGTGGTGTCGTGGGTGCGGGCGTACAACGAAAAGCATAGCACGGATATTTTGGTGGAAGGGGAGCTTGGGTATATCGGGACCAGCTCGGTCATGCTTGATGAACTTCCCGTGGGAGCCGCTGTGGATGCGGCACAGCTGACAACCGTCGCGGACGTGACGCGGTTTGTTGATGAAACGGGTGTTGATTTGATTGCGCCAGCGGTTGGAAATATACACGGGATGCTTAAGGGCGGAAATCCGCACTTGGATACACACCGCATCAAGGAACTTGTCGGCGCGACAGAGGCGGGCGTGGTTCTGCACGGGGCGTCGGGCTTGAGCGATGAGCAAGTGCGGATTTCCGTGGAAGCGGGAGTCCGCATCGTGCATGTGAATACCGAGTTGCGGGCAGCGTGGAGACACGGGTTTGATTTGGCGCTTGTGTCACATCCGAATGAGCTGGTGCCCTATAAAATATTGCCCGAGGCGGTTGAGGAAGTGAAAAAAGTGGTGGAACGAAAAGTGAAGTTGTTTTATGGAGGATAATTGTTTCTCAAAACACAGAATAAAATCCTGCTGGATTTTTTCTTCTCGCTCGGACCGCCGTCCTGCGCGGCGGTTTTTCGAAACAATTTCCTCCATTTCAAATTATTCTTTTACTCTGCTGGAAGTGGTGATCGTAGTGGGGATTGTGATTGTGCTTGCCGGGGCGGCGGTGCTCGTGCTGAACCCGGTGGAATATATACGGCAGGGGCGGGATACCGCAAGGCAAGCGGACCTTGATAGCCTGCAGACACTTGTTGCCGAGGTTAAATATGAGGGAAAACGGATAACGACATTAGGAAGTCCGAATATGGTCTATGTGTCGCTTGCGGATTCTACGAGCACATGCGCAAACCTTTCGTTGCCTTCGCTTGCGGCCGGCTGGTCGTATTCGTGCGTAACCGAGGCGAACCTGCGTAATATCGACGGCACGGGGTGGCTGCCGGTGAACGTATCCGAAAAAAAAGCTTTTGGTACACTGCCGATAGACCCCACGAACGACGAGGATTATTATTACGCGTACGCGCTTGGAACGGGAGGAAACTACGCGCTCACGGCGCTGTTTGAGTCGGAAAAGAAACTGAAAGATGTCGCCGCCGGCGATGAAGGAGCGGATGACGCGAGGTATGAGGTGGGGGTGGGCTCCAACATATGGAATCAAGCGTCGGGACTTGTTGGGTATTGGCCGCTTGATGAGGGGAGTGGGGGGTATGCATATGACGAGTCAGGGAATGATAATCTGGGGACGCTTGTTAATGGGCCTAGTTGGGTGACATCTGAAAATTGCAGGATAAAAAAATGTCTGAGTTTTGACGGGTCAAACGACTATGTTTCTGTAACAGATGCCATTACTTCTGAAAGTTCAGGGGGATTAACAATTTCACTTTGGTTCAAGGGCGATGTGTGGGCCGGCTTTCCGGTCGGGTATGCGAATTTTTTTGACAGATATTATACACCCGGGACCGGCGACAAGATTATGATAAAGAAATATGGAACACAATATAGTGGAGACAGAAAACTTAAATTTCGCATGACCCTTGGATCAAATGATTATATTGTGTCATCAAATTCAATATTAACCGATACAAACTGGCATCATATTGCGGGGACATGGGATGGAACCACTATGCGTATGTATCTGGATGGCAACCCGCAGTCGCAGACAACTGTTACGGCAGAATCTACGTACTCATCAAATCGGCCGGTAGGTATAGGGCGCGCTAATGACAGTTCAGAATATTTTGACGGCTCTATAGATGAAACGCGTTTCTATGCTCGTTCTCTTTCGGAAGCTGAAATACAGGCATTGTACAAGGTGGGGAGATGACAACGAAGTTGTCATCCTGAACGAAGTGAAGGGTCTGCTGTATAATGTTTTGACATAGAGCTTTTATTTTGCTAGCTTGTACCCACTATGTTGCAATTACAGACTCAAAAAAGAGACATATTCGGCAAGAAGACCAATATGCTTCGCGCGCAAGGACTTGTCCCTGCCGAGATATACGGACACGGCAAGGAAAACCTGCATGTGTCTGTTTTGGCGAAGGATTTCGATAAGGTTTTGAAGGAAGCCGGCGAAAGCACTATTATCGAAGTGGTGCTTGATGGCGAAAAGCACCCAGTGCTTATTTATGACATACAGAGGGATCCGTTAAAGGACACGTATACGCATGTTGATTTTTACGCGGTGCGGATGGACGAGAAGGTGCGTACCGAAGTTCCGATTAAGTTTACGGGCGAAGCCCCAGCGGTAAAAGCATATGCCGGTATTCTGGTTAAAGCGCTTGATGAGATCGAACTGGAGGCGCTACCAGCCGACCTTCCAGCGTCTATTGTTGTTGATTTGAGTGATCTTGCGGAGTTGAACCAGACGATATACGTGAAAGATATCCCCCTGATCGAGCGGGTTCGGTTCATAACTGATCTCGAAACGCCGGTGGCGTCGGTTACCGAGCAAAAGGAAGAAGTGGTGGAAGTGACGCCGCCAGCAAGCGAGGTTCCGACCGAGGGAGAGGAGAAAGCGGAAGAGTTGCCTGCGGAAGAGAAGCAGGCGAGCGAGAAGGAGTAGGTGTGGATGCTTGTATGGTTTAGAGGTTATGGCTTGGTGTCCGCAAGAACCATCCACTCTTAACTCATATCCATACTAGCTTCTATACCCTTTAACCTTAGACTATTTTCGGTGGGCAGTAGCTCGCCGAAAACATTTGTGCTATACTATCGTTATATAGAGTAGTGATATGACAGACGGAAAGCCTTTGTTTGATGTTCGCCGAAAAAACGCCGTTATTGAGCCGGAGCGGTTCCCCAAGCGGGTGGAGCTTCGTGAGATGCGCGTGTTTTCGGTTCCCGCGAAAAAGATACTGCGTTATGCTTTGTATTCCGTAGCAATTCTTTCCTTTTTATTCGGCCTTGCGCATGCGCCGATCGACCGCACGGGAGAGCTTTTTGCCGCGGCTCCCACCGAAAAAGAGCGGGCTGAGCTTGAGGCGGAACTGAAACGGCTTGAGGCTGAAATAGCCGAGAACGAGGCGGAAATCGCAAGATATCAGAGCCAGGGCAGGACATTGCAATCCGAAATTAATACGTTGAATGCCAAGATCGCCAAACTTAATGCTCAGATAAAAGCGGTAACCCTGACGCTTCAACGGCTTGACTCTGACATAGAAAGTACGAAGTCCGAGATAACGACCACTGAGACAAGCATCCTGGAATATAAAGATTCAATTTCTTCTATTTTGCAGACGTTGTACGAGCATGACAATCAAAGTATGCTCGAACTGGTTATGGCGAATCCGAAATTTTCAGATTTCTTCTTGGATGTGAATAACTTGCTTGCTCTTCAGGACAGCTTGCGTCAAACTTTGGTTAAGGTGATCGACCTTAAAAATCAGCTTCTAAATCAAAAGGAGTCGCTCGCGCTGCAATACGAAGATGCTGAACAGCTCCGATTGTATCAGCAGCAGCAACAGCAGAGTGCCAAGGGCGTTGAAAGCGAAAAAAAGAACTTGCTTGCCGTAACCAAGGGACAGGAGTCGAAATACCAGACGGTGGTTGCTGAACAGAAAAAAACCGCTGCGCAGATTCGGAGCCGGTTGTATGAGCTTCTGGGCGGAGGCGAGCTTTCGTTCGGGGAAGCGTACAACCTTGCAAAGATTTCCGCGGATGCGACCGGGGTGCGGCCGGCCTTGGTCTTGGCGGTGCTTGACCGTGAATCCGCGCTCGGACGCAATGTGGGAAAATGCAAATATGATGTAAATCCTTACTATCCGGCGCAAGCGACGAATAAAACAACCATGCACCCGACGCGGGATATCCCGCACTTTTTGGCGATCACCAAAGAACTCGGGCTTGATCCCGCGGGGGTGTTTGTTTCCTGCCCGATCCCACGAGATGGCGCCTACGGAGGTGCTATGGGGCCCGCGCAGTTCATTCCATCCACGTGGGTGGGGTATAAAGATCGCATAGCCCAGATAACTGGGAATAAGCCGGCAAGCCCGTGGAGGAATCTTGATGCGTTTGTGGCGACCGCGTTGTACCTCAAGAGCGCGGGAGCGGTTAATGGGAATATTGCAAGCGAGAAAATGGCTGCGGCCAAGTATTATGCTGGAGGAAATTGGCAGAACTACCTTGAAACGTACGGCGCGCGCGTCGTAGCCCGTGCGCAGGAATTCCAAGCGGATATAAACGTTCTTACAGGGTAAGAACGTAATTTTAAATTATAAATTTTTAATTTTGATTCAGTTTCTAATTTTTGAATTTAAAAATTGATTCGAAATTCATAATTCGAAATTCATAATTAACCTTATGGTTGCTACAATCTTGGAATGGTTAGCGAGTCTTGTTATATCCGTTATAGATGCGATTGGTTACGTAGGCATTTTTTTATTGATGGTATTGGATAGCTTTAATATCCCGATTCCTTCGGAGGTTACCATGCCGTTTTCCGGTTTTTTGGCGTCGAAGGGGAGCTTTTCGTTTTGGCTGGTGGTGTTGGCTGGCACCGTTGGCAGTTACATCGGTTCGGTTGCTTCGTATTACCTTGCGGGGTGGCTCATTACGAACAGGAAAAAATTATTTTTACACTTCATATTAAACGATGCGTTTTTGGAGGAGGCGAATGCCTGGTTTGTGCGATACGGGTCGGCGTCGATTTTCTTCGGGCGCATCATTCCGATCGTACGGACGTTTATTTCGCTTCCGGCGGGACTGGGACGTGTGCCGTTTCGAAAGTTTACGTACTACACGATCGCCGGTTCGTTGATGTGGTCGATTTTTCTTACGTATATCGGATGGATACTTGGCGAGAATTGGGAACATATTCGGGACTACTTCCATCGATTCGACATTGTGGTTGCGGTGCTCATCGGAGCGGGTGTCGCGTGGTGGGCGTACAGGCACTTCAGGGTAAAAAGGAATGGTTAATGGGTGTAGCTACCCGTGTCGTTATTTGGTATAGTCATACGTATAATCAAACCCACAGACGAAACGGGTCGCGATACCTACAACCACAACTATGCTATTAGTCTTCAATTGGAAGTCGAATCCCAAGACGCGTATAGAGGCGCAAAAGCTCGCGCAGACTGTTTTGGAATCCGAAGCCAAGCTTCCCCAGACCGAAGCTCGGCTTCGGATACAATGCGTCATAGCTCCGTCTTTTGCGCATTTGGACGTTGTGGCGCACATGTTGAAAGGCACATCGGTGTTGCTTGGAGTGCAGGATATCGGCCTTCCTTCTCTTACGGGAGAGGTAAGCGGGGACATGCTTCGGGATCTGGGGGTGACGTATGTTATTATCGGTCATTCGGAGCGGCGTTATGTGCTTGGAGAAAGCGATGCGTTTATCAATGAAAAAATGCGTGCCGCTTTGCGCGCGGGCATTATACCTATCGTGTGTGTGGGGGAGCGCGAAAAAGTTGATGCCAAGCGCGCGATTCAGGAATCGCTCAATCAGCTGTCGCTTGCTATAGAAGGAATTGTTTCCGAGAATTTTGTCGTCGCCTACGAGCCGGTATGGGCAATAGGCGGAGATAAGGAAGTGGATCCGACGTATGTCTCCGAGGTTATTGCGGGCATACAGAAATACCGAGGGGCGCCAACTCTCTATGGTGGAAGTGTGAATTGTGAAAATATTTCTTCTTTGGTACAATCCGGAGGAAAGGACGGATTTCTAGTCGGATCCGCCGGGCTTCGGAAGGAGTCAGTTGTGTGTCTTATAGACACAATTAACAATATACAATAGTCAAATATGGAAAATAAAAATCCAGTGCAGGGAGTGCTGTCGTTGTTTCTGTTAGTTGTTACGGTGCTGTTAATTTACTCGGTCTTTTGGGGCCCATTGAAGCAGATCGGGCCGGATTATCCGGCGCGCACTGTTGTTGTTGCCGCTTCGGGCAGCACCGTCACTAAGCCGGACGTCGCGGCTATTTCGTTTGCCGTTGTGACTGAAGGAACGAATACACAACAAGTGGTTGATGATAACAATCAGAAGATGAATGGGATTATTTCGTACCTCAAAGAGCAGAATGTTGATGAGGCAGATATCAAGACAACTGGTTATAATCTTTCGCCGGTGTATACGCAGCGGTCATCTTTAACAGGTGCGCCATTTACACCTACCATTTCCCGTTACAGTTTACACCAATCGGTACAGGTAAAGATCAGGGACTTTTCCAAGATTTCGCCCATACTCAGCCAGCTGGTAACGCTTGGAGCAAACCAGATGAGCAATGTGTCATTTACGATTGATGACCCCGAGCAGTTTATGGAAGAAGCTCGTGCTGAAGCGCTTGCGAAAGCGCGCGAGAAAGCGGAGCGTATGGCTCGTGATGGGGGATTTACACTCGGCAAGGTTGTGAGTGTAAGCGAATACGGCGGCTCTCCGTATCCGATGTATGATAAAGTATCCGCGGTTGGTATGGGCGGCGCGGAAATGTCGGTTACGCCTCCAACCATTGAACCCGGCTCGAGCGAAGTTGAGGTGACGGTCAATATGGTGTTTGAAATACGGTAATATAAAATGACCGCAAAAACGCGAAAAAGGATGACTATAGTCATTGTGGTGCTGGTCGTGCTCATGACCATCATAGGTCTTTCGGACCTGTTGTTTGTTCTGTGATGAGCGGCTGTGATATACTTTTTGCATGAGTCCAAAACACCATCTCATATCCGGGCTGATAGCCTTATTTGTGATCGCAAACGCCTTGTTGTTCATCACTTCAAACCCCGCTTTCTTTGACGAACTTCCCCTCACTGCTCAGATCGCCGGCTCGCCGACCACCTACTATTTCTCCACCAGCGGTAATGATTCCAATAATGGGCTTTCCGCAAGCTCTCCCAGAAAATCCCTTGCCGCCCTGCAGGCCTTGTTGAACATCTCCGAACCCGGAGACCAGTTTCTTCTCAAAAGAGGCGATACCTGGACCACGGGAGCAAATATCTCTACTCCATACTCCGGTATTGTTGCGCTTGATTTCAAGAATGTTGATGGCAATTCAGGAAATTATATAACCATAGGCGCGTACGGAAGTGGTAATAAACCAACTTTTGATATTTGTGATTCCAATGGAATAAACAATGGGAAAAATGCAGTTGTGCAACTCGAGGGAAGCACATATACAAATATTAAAGATATACACTTTACCTGTTCCGATTTTACAACCGGTACATATTCCGAGTATGAGGCAACAGTCCCTAACGCGTATATAAACAGACCCTATTGGGTATTTCATGCAATCGGTAGCATAAACGGTGGGGCACACCATATAAAATTCTCAGGTGTTGACATAGACAATATGATAACGGGGTATCAATTTCAGGACGCGTCTCACAACATTACGTTGAACGACTGCACTACCCAAAATCTTGGTTTCCCGGGTTCCGGCATTTTTGCTGATATTGATGGTCTCACCGTCACCGATTCGGTGTTTGCCCATACCTATGACAATGGGCATATGCACGGGATTTATTTTTCTGACACAACGAATGTGTTGATTGAAAACAATTTATTTTACGACGGCAACAATGCTATTTCCATACCAAACGGGCGGAATATTATCGTAAGGAACAATACCTTGCATGATTTTACCTGGTCCGCAATTGCTACTGGTGCCAGGAACTACGGCGGGTACCGTGATTTGCTTGATGGAGTGGTAATAGAAGGAAATTTGATTTATAACGCTCCGATAGGAATTAACGTAAAAACCTATTCTCCCGTGGCTTCGAGATCCACCTCGGTCATAAGCAATCTTGCCATAAGAGATAATGTTATCAACTCAATCGATGATTATGCCGGACTGATGATTGAACAGATATATCAATTAAATAATGCCGTTTTCGCGAACAACACTTTTTACAACAATATAAAAGGAATATTTTTTGAAAGTAGTAACGGTTATTCAAACAATGTTGTGAAAAACAATATACTTTACAATAATCAATACTCTTCCGGAACGCTGGTAGAAGTAGGTTCTTCCTCTAATTTGTCCAACATAGATTTTGACTACAATTTGTATCGTCCCGTGGTCGGGTCAGCTGTAAAGATTGGCGGCGTATTCTATCCGTCCCATACCGGATTTGGCGAAGAATCCCACGGCATCACGGCCGACCCGCAGTTTATTAATGCAGGGGCCAAGAATTTCAATCTCCAATCTTCCTCTCCCGCCATAAACAAGGGCACTGCCATCAACGGCCGCACGAGTGATTTCCTAGGCAACTCCATTATTGGTCTTCCCGACATTGGCTCGTATGAATACCAAGGTTCTGTTTCCACCCCTCAAAACACCCCTCCCACCATCTCTCTTACTTCACCCCAGAATAACTCCTCCTATACCGCACAAACACCTCTTGCCATAACCGCATCCGCATCAGACCCTGACGGCACTATCACCACTGTAGAGTTCTTCAGAGGAGGTAGCACCTCTCTTGGATCTGATTCTTCCTCCCCTTTTACTATCATCTGGCAAAATCCTCCCGCAGGCACCTACACTCTCACCGCCAAAGCAACCGATGATGATAACGCCCAAACCACCTCTGCTCCCATCACCATCACCATCACCACTCCCCAACAGAGTCCGACTCTCACACCGACTACTCAAACATCTCCCTCTCCCACACCCATTGTCCCGACTGGCTGGACCTTCTGTTCTGATGAATATGAACAGTGCATCTTTACCGGCACCAAGGAGGTGCTTTATGGATTGAACAGTCTATACGCTACAGACATATTTACTGAAGGGGTATTCTGTGACAACAGCATATTTGGAGATCCATATCCAGGTTTTGTAAAACAATGTTACTACCGTGATCTTCAGGCAACTCCGACACCACCTGCATCATCTCCCACACAGACCTCAGGAGGAGGCGGCGGGGGAGGCAGTGGCGGAGGCGGCGGAGGGGGTTCTACGATCAGGCGCTCTCCAAGCCCGAGTCCAACGCTTGGTTCGACAAGCTCACCACAAGCAGGGCAGGCTCCTTCCATCAACCCCCTTTCCGATCTCCAATCCCGCATCCAAACCCTCTTTTCCATACTCCAATCGCTCTTCCTCAAGGTAGCTCAGCAAAAGGCATTGCAAACAGCTCCCATCATCAATACGACTCCCACTGTTCCTACCCAATCCTGCCCTGGTGGTATATGCACAATCGGAGGCACGGACATATTTAGCGGAGGAAACACCGTTCCTCCAACTTCCCCTTCGACGGGTTCAACAGGTTCAGGGCAAGCAAACACAGGATTCAACAGAAATTTGACCATTGGCTCCCAAGGCGAAGATGTCAGACAACTGCAACTCTACCTCAACCAGAAAGGCTTTCTGGTTGCCACCTCAGGAGCAGGATCTCCAGGCAATGAAACCACCCTCTTTGGCCAACGAACCCAACAAGCCCTAGCCAGATTCCAGCAGGCACACAACATCAATCCTCCTTCGGGCTACTTTGGGCCGGTGAGCAGGGAGTTTATCAACAGGGACAGATGATTTTATTATCAAACGGCTGTCGTGTTTGGTGTTGTTGTGGTATAATTTTTTGTATGAGATACAAACACGCCCATTTCATTGCCATCTTTGTATGCGTTCTTTTCAGCGCATCCATCGCAGGCGTGCTTTTGACCATGTATGCGCCGGATATCTCCGCGGCGCGGGCACTTCCCATACGGGGCATCGTGCTTACTATTGGAGGAAATAATATAACTCAGGAAACGCTTGATTTCATCCGCTATGATTTGAAAAATGAGGGAGTAAACACGATAGTATTCAATATAGGATATCACTATCCATATTTGTCGCATCCGGATATCAGCGAATCGATCAAGCCGACTCTCTCCCAGACGCAGCAGCTGGTTGCCGTGTGTCATGAGGCTGGAATGAACTGCATACCCGGGATGCAGCTTCTTACTCATCAGTCCTATACCAACTATATACCTGGGTTGTTGCGTGTATACCCGCAGTTTGATGCAAATCCCGGACGGCCTGTGAGTGAAACACGCAGCTACAATCCGTACTATCCGGGCATCCACGATGTCGTGTTTGATCTTGTGGATGAGCTTATTTCGGTTTTCGGCGCAACCGATTTTCTCGCGGGATTTGACGAGGTGCGCGCCTTCCCCGAACTTGCTACGCCGCAGTATCCGGCAACCCCGTATTACAATGGCCAGCCGTGGTCTGAAGTGTACGCATATGAATATGAGATAATCCGTCAACATCTGGCGTCAAAAGGAGTAAAAATGTGGATATGGGGAGATGAACTTTTGAAGTATGACGATTGGGTTGAACGCGATTCGCAAGGAAACCCCACCTGGCCCTCTACTGAAATTCAATATGAATCAGATGTCGGGACCGGTTATAGATTGACTTCTCCGGCGATCAATGCTATTTCACGCGATAATGTGATGATTGCCGATTGGCATTATTATGTTAATCCGGCGACACCGGAATATTTCGCAAGCAAAGGATTCGATGTCGTATCCGCGCCGTGGACAAAAAAGGATGTCGCGCTTGGAGAGTTGAACAGGCATATCAATGCCAACTCTTCAATTTCGCCGCATATGAAAGGCATCTTGCAAACCACATGGGTTGACGTTGGTGATTTTATAAAAGCATATAAATATGGGGATGGAGCTCCGCTTCCTTCTTCCATATACGCAGAGGAAACAATTTGTTATCAAGGCGTTTGTTTTAGTGGATATGCGCTCAATTCGGCAAATGCATTTAAGGCGATTATGGCCACCATACGGTCTTCCGGCACTCCTTCGCCCTCACCATCCAATCTTCCTCCCTCCGTCTCCATTGGTTCTCCATCTAACAATTCCTCCCATACCGCGGGATTGCCGCTCACAGTCTTTGCATCAGCTTCAGATTCCGATGGCTCCATCACCAAGGTGGAATTCTTCAGAGGCACCACCAAACTAGGCGAAGATACTGCTGCTCCCTACCAATACACCTGGTCCAATCCTCCCGCAGGAAGCTACGTCCTCACCGCCAAAGCGACTGATAATCAAAATTTTCAAACAACCTCAGTAAGCGTAACTATTGCAGTCACTTCGGTACAAACAACATCCAGTCCTATTCCTCAAGAAAACGTATTCGGATTGGTCAGTGGAAATAGTACCTATATGCAGCATGCCAATGCTCTACAGGCAATGCGATTTCAAAATACAGTTGGCAATGGCATATTGACCAAGTTGGAATTGTTGGTAGATGATGCTACTCCTTCCGGTATGGTCAGAATGGGAGTCTATGCGGACGCCAATGGAGTGCCGGGTGATTTACTGCTGGATGCTGGAGAAGCGACTGTGTCTAATGGGTGGGTATCCGCTCCATCTGTGCTATCTCTTCAGAATAGTTATTACTGGATCGCGTATATCCTGCAACATGATAACGGAATTCGTTATCAAACGGACAGGCCGGCCAATTCCCACAGATGGGCTGATAACAGCATGTATGGGGTTTTGCCTATGAAATATCCTTCTGGCAGTGGGGTTGGCTTTAATACAAACCAGTATACTATGAAAGCCACTGTTGTTTTAAGCATGACTCCGACCCCCTCAGCAACTGTGATTCCACCCCCCTCTCCCACTCCTACTCAGACGTCCACCAACACCGGAGGAGGCGGCGGGGGAGGCAGTGGCGGAGGTGGCGGAGGCTCCACCATCAGACGCTCTCCCAGCCCCCGCCCTTCCCCAACTTCCACCACCCAATCTCCGACTTCCGATTCCCTCAATCCTCTGTCCGATCTCCAATCCCGCATCCAAACACTCTTTTCCATACTTCAATCACTTTTCCTTAAGGTAGCTCAGCAAAAGGCATTGCAAACAGCTCCGATCCTCACCACCCCTTCGACAAGCTCAGGGCAAGCCATCGACCCTTGCCCCAATGGTATCTGTAGTGTGAGTGGAGGGGATATATTTGCTCCGTCTCTTCCCACTACCCATCCGCCAGCTGGCGGACCACTACCCACTACTTTCTCACGCAATCTGACCATCGGCTCCCAAGGCGAAGACGTCAGACAACTGCAACTCTACCTCAACCAGAAAGGATTCCTGGTTGCCACCTCAGGAGCAGGATCTCCTGGCAATGAAATCGCCCTCTTTGGCCAACGGACTCAACAAGCTCTAGCCAGATTCCAGCAAGCTAACAACATCAATCCTCCCCAGGGATACTTTGGGCCGCTCACGAGGGAGTATATCAGTCGAAATCGCTAAAATCTTTGAATGAGAGTGCGTACGGATATGCATTGAATGAAACCGCGCGCAGGACGGCTGGTCCGAGCGCAGGGAGTTTGCGAGCACGCAAAACTCCCGAGTTGAATGAAATGCATATCCGTACGCCTCGAAAGTTATCCACAGATTTTTCATTTCATTTTTTTTTGCATGAGGTACAATTAGTACATAGGAATAAATGCGTGCGTGTTCATTGATTCGTCGACAATGATGCGCGCGTATAGTAATCTATACAAAAAAATGCCAGCAAAGAAAAAAGCAAAGAAAGCAAAGAAATCGGCAAAGAAAGTAAAAAAGGCAAAGAAATCGAAGAGGAGATAAGCTGATTCTTTTCAAGAAGCCCTTCAACCACACGTGAGGGGTTTTTTGTTGTTTTTTGGTGTGCTATACTGCCATCAAAACCGTCAAACAAACATATGCAGATATCACTAAAGAGTACTCTCTTGGAACTGACAGACGCGCTTCGCGAATATATACACAAGCGTCTTGAACCCCTCGGCAAAATTCTCAAGCGGCTTGAAGAAAAGGGCGAGTATTCGTTGCATGTGGAGGTCGCGCGCGCAACTCGGCATCATCGCAAAGGCGAGAAGGTGTATTACGTGGAAGTGACGCTTGCATTGCCTCGCAAGACGATCCGGATTGAACAGTATGACGAAGATGTTCGCAAGGGTGTTGATGCCGCAAAAAAACGTCTGCAAGTCGCAATTGAGCAGTATAAGGAAAAAATGCAGGAGAAGCGCAAATGAATTTTTTATCGAAATTATTTTCGCGCACAGGAACTTCAGTGTATGAAGGCCGGGTTCAGCGCATCAACGAACTTGAGACGGAGTATGAGAAATATTCCGATGACGAACTCAAAGCGGAAACAAAACGGTTGCGCTTGCTTCCCGAAGAGTATATTGAACGCGGGTTCGCGTTGGTGCGCGAGGCCGCAAAACGTGTACTGAACCAGCGCCACTTTGATGTGCAGCTGATCGGCGGGCTTGCGCTGTACGATGGAATGGTAGCCGAGATGGCAACCGGAGAGGGAAAGACGCTTGCGGCGACCGCTCCGGTGTTTGCGCGTGCGCTTACGGTTCCGCCAACTGGCGGAGGAGTGCATGTCATTACAGTCAACGATTATCTGGCTCTGCGCGATGCGGTATGGATGGGGCAGATTTACCATCTTCTCGGCATGAAGGTTTCTTGTATAGTGCACGATGCGGCATATTTGTATGATCCGAGTGTTGCCGTACCTGAAGAAGACCAGAAGCGGGATGAAATTGGCAGTTTTAAAATTCAACGGGAGTTTCTAAGGCCCATAACTCGCAAAGAAGCGTATGAAGCGGATATTGTGTACGGCACGAACCATGAGTTTGGTTTCGATTATCTGCGGGACAATCTGGCTTATACGAAAGCGCAACAGGTGCAGAGAGGACATTATTTTGCCGTGATTGACGAGGTGGACAGCATTCTTATAGATGAAGCGCGCACGCCGCTTATTATATCCGCGCCGGATGCGGAATCCGCCCAATTCTATAAAGTTTTTGCTCACGTGGTTCGCGGTTTGGAACCGGAGACGGATTACACGGTTGACGAAAAGGCACACGCGGTAAGCATTTTGGATGCCGGAATAGAAAAAGTGGAAAAATCTCTTAATATAGGAAACTTGTATGATGCGAAGTATGTGCGGCTCGTGCATTACTTGGAGGAATCGCTCAAGGCAAAAGCGCTTTTCCATCGTGACAAGCAGTACATTGTGCGGGATGGCCAGGTAGTTATCGTGGATGAATTTACCGGACGGCTTATGCATGGGCGCCGATACTCGGGAGGCTTGCATCAGGCACTTGAAGCAAAAGAGGGTGTGCAGGTTCAGCAGGAATCAAAAACATACGCGCAGATCACTATACAGAATTATTTTCGCTTATATGAAAAGATGTCCGGCATGACGGGAACTGCTGCGACATCGGCGGAAGAATTTCGGAAAGTGTATGGGCTTGAAGTTATGCAGGTGCCGACGCATAAACCGCGCATACGCAAAGATGTGGGAGACCGAATATATAAAACGAAGGATG
Source organism: Candidatus Wolfebacteria bacterium RIFCSPLOWO2_01_FULL_47_17b (assembly GCA_001793865.1). Classification (GTDB taxonomy): domain Bacteria; phylum Patescibacteriota; class Minisyncoccia; order UBA6257; family JAGOQP01; genus WO2-47-17b. Next base: position 6,562 of record MGIS01000010.1, on the reverse strand, counting down.
CGAAATACGACGCGATTATCCAAAAAGTAAAGGTATGCATGGAACACGGCCAGCCGGTTCTTGTGGGAACAACATCCATAGATGAGAATGAAAGGCTTTCGGGACTTTTTTCGGGCGCAGGCATTGCGCACGAGGCACTGAACGCGAAGAACCACGAACGTGAGGGAGAAATTATCGCGCAGGCGGGAAGGGCCGGTAAGGTGATGCTCGCGACGAATGTCGCTGGACGTGGTGTAGACATCGTGCTTGGAGGAAATCCGCCCGATCCGTTGGAAGCGCAGCGTGTTCGTGATGCGGGGGGATTGTTTGTACTCGGCACTCAGCGCAACGAGGCGCGGCGCATAGATAACCAGCTTCGCGGGCGCTCGGGACGCCAGGGTGATCCAGGTATAACTCAGTTCTTCCTATCGCTTGAGGATGATATGCTACGTATATTCGGTGGAGATCGGATCAAATCGCTCATGGGAAACTTGAATATTCCCGATAACGAACCGATAGAATCCCGTCTTGTAAGCAAGGTGATAGACGAAGCGCAAAAAAAGGTGGAGGGGCTCAACTTTGATGCCCGCAAGCACCTTCTGGACTACGATGACGTATTAAATAGGCAGCGAACCGCAGTCTATCGGAAGCGCCAAAATCTTATGGAACAACTTGAGCAGGGCAAAACCGAGGAGCTGCTTGGAGGTATGGTTGAACGAAGTGTATTGGCACAAACAGGCAAAGGTGAGCTCTCCGAAGAGGACAAGGCGAAAGTTGCGGAACTTTCCAGGGATCCGCAGACGCCACTACGAATGCTTGCCGCTATTGATATGTTTTGGACGAATCATTTGGAAAACCTTGAGGCGTTGCTGGAGTCGGTACGCATACGGGCGTACGGGCAAAAGGATCCATTGGTGGAATATAAACGCGAGAGCTATGATATGTTCAAGACGCTTTTGGCAGACGCGGAAGAGTGGGTGGTACAGCATGTGTTTACATCACAGAACGACGCGGAAGGCACACTGAAACATACGGAGGACATCGTTCAGCGCAGTTCTGCGTCTAGTCAGCGCAGTTCTCCGTACGGAAAGGTGGGCAGAAATGATCCCTGCCCGTGCGGCTCAGGTCTGAAGTATAAGAAGTGCCATGGAAAATAGTATTTTTGGTGTGAAGCATACAACTTGTTGACAACTTTTATTTTGAGAATATACTAAAGTTGTCAATAATACGATGAAAAAAAACCTAGAAGAAATAATCATATCCCAGCTCTCCAAAGAAAAAGAAGTGACGGTTGCGGATATAGTCAAGATAACCGGTTTTTCGCGCGCATATATACATACGTTTTTTAAAAAACTTGTGGAAGACCGAAAAATATTGCTTATTGGAAAGGCAAATAAGGCACGCTATGTTTTTGCGTCGAAAGAAAGGGGGATGAAGAATAGTATTTTGACGATAAGAAAAGTACTAAAAAACAAGAATCTTTCCGAAGATAGGATATTTCAAGATATACAAAACAGCAGTGGCATTTTTATAAAATTGCCGAAAAACGTGAGAGATATCATTGCGTACGCTTTTACCGAGATGCTGAATAACGCGATTGAGCATTCACGCTCGAGTGGAATAGTCGTGTTGATGCAAAGAAATGGAGGAGCGGTATGGTTTGAGGTTGCAGACCGTGGGGTGGGTATTTTTAAGAATATACGCGCAAAACGGAAGCTGCACAACGAAATGGAGGCGATTCAGGATTTATTAAAAGGCAAGCAAACGACGCTTCCAAAGAAACACAGCGGAGAAGGGATTTTTTTCACGTCCAAAATCGCGGATGAGTTTTCCATACGAGGTTCCGGGAAGAAACTTATCTTTAACAATAAAATAAACGATATTTTTATAAAAGACATGAAACCGATTCAGGGAACGAGAGTGTTTTTCTATATAGCTGTCGATTCAAAGAAAAAACTCGCGGATGTTTTTAAGGAATATACCGATAATTTGTTTGAGTTTAGCAAAACAAGAACAAAAGTTCATTTATACCAAATCGACACTGCTTTTATATCCCGCTCGCAGGCGCGGAGAGTTCTTGTCGGGCTGGAGAAATTTAAAACGATTGTGTTGGATTTCAAAAATGTAGATACAGTCGGACAGGGGTTTGCGGATGAGATTTTTAGGGTATGGAAAAATAACCACCCTGGAAAGGAAGTTTTGTATGAGAATGCGAATGAGAATGTTTTATTTATGATTAGAAGGACTGAGATGAATCAATAAAAACATGGCAACGTATATATTGCGATTCCGCAGAGAAAACAAAGATTTTTTTGACGCGATTAAAGACGGTACCAAATCCGTAGAGACCCGCGCGGCTTCGCCACGGTATATTTACATAAAAAGAGGGGATACGCTTGTGTTTTCGTGCGGAGGGGAGATATTGAAAAAAACGGTTTCTCGGAAAGAAAAATTTTCGAATCTTCCCGCACTTATTCAGAAATATGATTTCAGGAACATTAACCCATTCGTGCATTCAAAGCGGGAGTTTTTCGATATGTATGACGGATTTCCAATGTATAAACAGAAAATCAAAAAATTCGGCATTCTGGCGTTTGAGCTTGCCGGGTAGTAGAAGTTCGCAGAACTTTCACTACCCGGTTTCAGACCAGTAAAAAAGTGCCTTAAATAGCCATTTTTTATGCGTATGGCAAGACCTTGACTTACGTCTTTGTTTTTGCTATATTAGCACATAGATATACAGGGGCTTAAAAGCTTAAAAATTTAATAACCAAAACATAGGAGGTCCGAATGAAACTTTTATCGTTTCTTTTCGTTTTTCTAATTCCTGTACAGGTTTTCGGGCAGTGGAATTCACAACCCGGACAATATGGCACAAATGTTTCCGTAAACCATTCCATAACTTCTGATTATGCAACGCACGGAAGTTCCGCGGGGCTTTTCAGCTTATCTGGCTCCAGTGAATGGAACGGTTTAGCCAATTATTTTACCGGTGGGAAATATTGGAGAGGATCTTCGCATTCTACTCCGATGGCTGTATTACTTGATGGAAGATTGACAAGTTTAACTGGAGCTGATTCTCTAAGTATCTCCGTTGGTATAATTATTCAAACTTCACTTGGGAAACTAGCAAAAATTGCTTTTGATGAAATCCGGATATTTGCAAGTGAGAAAAGACTTGCTGGTGAACGCAATTTTGTTCTCAAGATCGGGGATCTGGTATACGTAAGTGTTACTAGAAGAGCGATTAATGAATGGGAGACTATCGTTATTGATATCCCAGAGGAACATCAGAAAGGAACCATTGCGAATATTGATGTAGATGTTCTTGCAATATCTTCAACGCAAGCCGTAGCCACATCCAGTTTTATACTTGATAATATTCGTTATCAATATGACTATAATGGAACCATAACAATCGTTGATTCGTTTGGAGATTCCATTACCGGTGTTGATGACCCAACCGCTACACCGGAAAAATTTGCGCTTCATCAGAATTATCCGAACCCGTTCAATCCGAATACGTATATCGTATATCGTATACCGTATACCGGACGAATAAAAATAACGGTGTATAATGTCTTAGGGAACGAAATTGTAACTCTGGTGAATGAAGAAAAGCCGGCCGGGGAATATGATATCCAGTTTGATGCCTCAAGTCTTTCAAGCGGAACGTACTTTTATACGCTTGAAACCAATGAAGGTAAAATTACTAAAAAAATGGTGTTGTTAAAGTGAGTTTTCTCTTACTTTAACAAAACGCCGAAGGCCGTGCGTTGCCCGCTCACGGTCTTTTTTATACACATAAAAGTTCGGGTTTGGTATGCTATACTGTATGTATGCAGCCCAAATATACACGTACTATTGCTTCAATAGGCATTTTGGCTTTTGTCGCGGCGAATATCTTTCTCTATATTTCATCCGATTCGTTTCAAAGCAAATCTTTCCCCCTAACAGCACAAATAGGAGGATCTGCGTGCGGAAACGGCATTATTGAAGCAGGCGAGCGTGTTTCAACCTGCCCCGCGGATGTGAATTATGTAAGCACCAGAGGAGCGGGTGCTACGCTTGGTAGCGGGAATATGTATTACATTTCCACATCCGGAAATGACAATAATCCTGGTACGCAGAGCCAGCCATGGAAGACGATCTCCAAGGCCAACAGCATACTCCAAGCTGGGGACACGGTGCTCCTGGCTTCTGGCACATACGACTGGACGAATCAGATAAAGCCTGCAAGGAGCGGTTCCTCGGAATCCGCGAGGATAACCTACAAAGCTTCTCAAGGGGCAAACGTGGTGCTGACAACCGTGATGGACCTGGAGGGCAGGTCATACATCACGGTGTCCGGCATAAATATGAATGCCGCCCACTACGCCTACATGCGGAACAGCGATCACATAATAATTGAGAACGGGGAGTTCACAGGAAGCAACTCTAACCCTGCTGTACAGCTTGGCGGAGGATCGGGTACTTCGTATTCCATCATACGAAATAACAGGCTGGTTGGTTGGAACGATGGCTACCAGGATCTGATAGAGATACTTAGATCTTCACACCATAACCTGATAGAGAACAACCTGCTGGAGCAGGGTTCGCACACCCTGATACTATTAGGGGGACTGGGCAACGGTGATGACCGCGACCCCCATCATAACATCGTGAAGAATAACTACTTGGTAAGCGACTGGCATCACTGCATTGCGGTGCAAGTGGGGGCCCACCACAACGTTTTTGACGGGAACTATTTTGAAAAGTGCGGCAGCGGAAATACTCTAGATCCAACAGACCCCCGGGATTATAGTGACGCGTCTGGCGGAAGAGGGGATAGTGGCGAGGCCTGGCATGCCGAGCAGCCGTATGGAATATATAGGCATAACACTGTCCAGCTTTCGGGCGACAGGCAGTACTGGAGCAGTTCCTCCGTTTGGGGAGGCGAAGGTGGCGCTTGGCATCCCGAACAAGGACTGCTTGTCAACAATGTCAACGGTAACGCAGTTTACAATAATAACTTCTATAATAATTACAATATAGTCATTAATGCGGGCATTTACTGGCGTCCTGCCGGCTCCACGCTCGGCATCTATGGGGACAACATCTTTAAGAACAACATACTGTACAACAACGGCGTAGGCACGCACAAGGACGGGGACACTGTCATAAAGTACTTCCAGTGGGCGGAAGGGTCACCCGTTCCTCCGGCTCCTTCAGGCGACGTGTGGGCAAATAACATCGTGGAGAACAGTAATGAGAAGGTTTTTGAGTACTTGAATAGCAAGTATACCATGGCAGAGGCCGCATCTGCGGTTACCCGCTTCATGTTCAGCAACAACATAGGCGGCAATCCTCAATTTATAAATCCTTCAGCAGGCAATTTTGCAATTCAAAGCAACTCACCGGCGCGAGATGCGGGAGATTTTCTTACTACCACCAGAGACGCTGGTAGCGGTACATCCATCCCTGTCCAAGATGCCCGCTATTTCATGGACGGCTGGAGGATCGTGCAAGGAGATGAAATACAGATTGGATCGCAAACTGCTCGAATCACATCCGTAAACTACGGTTCAAATACCCTGACGGTCAATACGTCTCTTTCGTGGAGTTCCGGTCAAGGCGTATCGCTTCCGTACGGAGGATCAAAGCCTGATATAGGCGCGTATGAATACGGTGCTACATATACGCCACCCTCCCCATCTTCCTCTCCTCAAAATACCCCTCCCTCTGTATCTATAACCTTCCCAACCAATAATGCCTCCCATCCCGCAGGATCATCTCTTACGCTGAGCGCGTCCGCATCCGACTCTGATGGCACCATTACCAAAGTAGAATTCTTCAGAGAATCCACCAAACTAGGAGAAGACGCTTCATCCCCCTATACGTATACCTGGTCCAATCCTCCCGCCGGAAGCTACACCCTCATCGCTAAAGCAACTGATGACGGTAACGCGCAAACCACCTCGGCAGGCATTGCTGTTACGATCAATCAGTATCAAGCCACACCTTCGCCGACACAAGGCAATACTCCCATATTTTCCATCAATACCACCATTCCCGCCCACCAAGGAACCCTCACGGCCCCTATGACGGCTGTAGACACCAGCTACATCACCACACCCACCGGAGAAGGAAAAGCAACCTATCGATTTTCCATCCCCGCAACCGGAGAGTATCGGCTTCGCATTACCACCATTGCGCCCGACGGGGGAAAGGATTCCTTGTATCTGGGCTGGGATGCTGATATCGCAACGGACGACTATCACACATCCGACCTGCGCCAAAGTACCTCGTATACAACCTATCTGGCATCCCTGCGTGGCACCGGCACTTTTGATACAAACGAATTTGATCCCATGGTCTGGACACTCACCGCAGGTACGCATACGCTTACGATCACCGGTCGTGAATATAACATCCAGCTTGCATCTCTGGAGCTCACATCTTCAGCTTCAGTTGTATCTCCTTCGCCCACCCCGCAAGCTTCCCCAACCCCCACTCAATCATCAGGAGGCGGCGGAGGATCGGGCGGAGGTGGCGGTGGAGGCGGCTCTCCCATCAAACGCTCTCCCAGCCCCCGCCCTTCTCC
>MGIS01000009.1:5372-12402 GCA_001793865.1 Candidatus Wolfebacteria bacterium RIFCSPLOWO2_01_FULL_47_17b | reverse complement strand
AAGAGAAAATCGAACGGTATAACGCCGGTCGGTGGCATCTGAAACAAAATAGGTATTGAGTTATTTAAAAACGTCGTTGGTAAGCCAGCGACGTCTGATGGTGTCTTTTTTGTCTCATTTTACCGAGAAACTTGTCAGCTCGAAATCGGTATTGCGCAAGGACGCTGCCCATGTCGAGGGTGTCTGGCGTTTTACAAACACCTTAACCTCCGGGGCAAACCAGAACGTCATTCCACAGCCGTACCACCCGGATGATTCATTTTTCCAGCAGCCCTCAATCCGGAGAGCTCGGAATTTCCCAGCCGGGACTTTCACATTCTCCCATTTTACCGCCTCGATAGTGATGGTGAATTCTGCGGTCACTCCTTGGACACGGTAGGAAAACTTCTTGCCGGGCGTCATCGGAAAATCAATGAATTTCCAGCCAATGAAGCTCCGTTCGTCAACCGGAGTGCCCTCGGTTTTGATAACAGCAAGGTTCTTGTCACGGATGAACTTTGTGCCGGGATACGAAGTCATTGTGATGCCGTGATTTCCTTCAGGTGTTACCTCAACGACGGTTCCTGTGTATTTCGTAAAGAGAGTTCGGTACTCCCATGTATCTCCCGTGACGAAATTCGGCGTTTCTATAGATTCTTTTTCGCTCGCCAAGGACGTCTCGTACACCATCGTCAATGCGGGAAAGGTGAAGAGAAACACCGCAGTCGCGAGTCGGTTCTTCATTGAGTATCCTCCTTATGAGTCAAAGATCGATTCTGCAGTAACAGTACCTCAAATAGCGCTTTTGTCAAGTGGCGTGGGCGATTAAAAGAACAAAACAGCTAGCTATATTTAAATTTGAATATATTGTCAAATGTTCGTTATCTATGGTATGCTTTAAAAAGTACCACGACAGTTCCAGGAGGAAATACCATGAACATAAAGAGGATTTTGGTATTCTTTCTTCTCATGGTTGGGGTTTATTTACCCAACATAGACGAGGCCAAATCGAATAATGATAGTCTGGAAAACGAGGATAGTCGTCGGCTCGTGACATTTATTGATAGGGGCCTTACGATGCTCTGTGCTCAACAATCCCCAGGGTCCAAATTCGATCTAAAGACCGGAGAATGTGTGGTTGATCCCATGCTTCTGCGCGGACCGTATGACAAAGATGGATGGCCATGAGCGATCGAGTGGCGGTTAATACTTTTTGAAGTACAGCCGCCTTTTTTGTTGTTCATTGTGTTGAATTCTAGATGAATATATGATTAACAAATATCAATGAATACACGAAAGAAAAATCTGCGAATTACGGTCGGTTATAGCAAAAAACTTACGCTTGAACAGTGTATGTCAATTACGATTGGTAATCCTAGAATTTCAGTTAGTCGCGAGAGTTACAAAAAGACCAATCTTTCTGAAGGGATAATCCGGTTGGCCGTTGACAAGAACATACCGGTATATGGTGTTACTACGCAGTTTGGCGGTGATGCAAACAAATTCGATCCATTGGTTTTCAACGCCCATTTGCCAAAGAATTTTTCGTATGATAATTCACTTCGGGGCCGCCAAGTTAATTTAGTGAGGTCGCATATGTCGGGGGTTGGTGAAGAAATCGACTATCGAATTGGGAGGATTGCGATACTGCTTCGTCTTCATTCCCTTGCACAAGGATACTCTGGAGTACGGCCGGTGTTACTTGATCATTTAAGGGGATTGCTGGATAAAAAAATTATACCAGTTATGCGGCGATACGGATCCGTTGGAGCAAGCGGTGATTTGATTCCTCTCGCGGCAATTGCAGGGACGCTTATAGGGGAGAAAAGCCAAATGGTATATTTCGGTTCTGATAGAAAAAAAATGTCAGCGCCTCATGCGCTTCAAGAAGCTAAAATAAAACCCATTTATCTTAATCCTAAAGAGGGGCTCGCATTGATGAACGGAACATCATTGATGACCGCAGTTGCAGCAACGGGTGTATATGATCTTAAAAATTTATTTTACTGGATGCTTGTTTCAATCGCTATTTCTCTAGAATCGCTTCGCGTGATTGGAGATTCGTATGAACCTTTTGTCCATGAAGTTAAGGGGCACGCTGGCGAGATTCTGATAAGTGATTTTTTGAAAAAATTCTGGGGAAGAAGCAACCTCCTTTTAACAGCGACGGACATTCCGCTTGATGGATCAAGGCCAATTCAAGATTTTTATTCCGTGCGTTCGGTTTCTCAAGGATTTGGACCATTTTATGAAAATATGAGTACTTCGATGGTTTGGATTGAGCAGGAAATAAATTCAGTGAATGATAATCCGATTATAAATCCCAAAACCGGAAAAATTTACGGAACCGCGAATTTCATGGGATATTACATCACTTCTGCATGCGATATTTTGAAAATGGATATTGCTCAAGCATCAACATGGATCCATGCCATTTTCGCCAATTTAATCCATCCTCGGAAAAACAATGGTCTTCCCTCAAATCTGATGGAGCGTCCTGATCTTTATAGCGGCTTTAAGCCTCTTCAGATTCTTATGGCATCGCTCGCCGTCGAAAATAGAAAATTAGCAGTTTCACATCAGGCATTTATGCTTCCTACGGAGGGTGATAATCAAGATGTGAATAGTCTTGGGACACACGCCGCCATTGATCTTTTGAAGGCCGTAGATAATTTGAGATATCTCGTGGTTCTACTTCTCCTTGCCGGTGTTCAGGCAATTGAGCTGAGGGGCGTAAGCAATGCAGGGGGAAACACACAAATCATTTTTAAAAAAATAAGGTCTATTTCGAAGTATATAGACAGAGATAGGTCGATGTCGGGAGATATCGAAACATTGGCGAGTTTTATACATGATCACTCTCTAAATGAATTTATAAAGACACGCTCATTATGGTAAGGAATTTTATTATAGAGCGAATTATTGAAAATAAGTTTTCTACATCGGAACTTTATTCGCGGTATCCTCATCCTTTAGTGGGATCCTTAGATCTATGGGCAGTTAACAAATTCCAAAATTTAGATGGCGGTGCAATAAGGGCGATTCAATTCCGGAAGGCAAAAAAGATTATACAGTTTGCGTATCGAAACATACCGTTCTGGAGTGATTATTTTGGGCGCATTGGATTTAATCCTGAAACTATGGAGTCGATTGACGATCTTACGAAGATTCCCCCAGTTTCTAGAGAACTTATAAAACAAAGTAGTATTGAATATTCTTTTATCAGGACCAAAGATTCAATTTTCGATACTACATCAGGTTCGACTGGTATTCCGTTTGGCTTCTATTATAGCCGATCAACTCTTCTGCGAAGAAAATCAATTTATTTGCGTAATTTGTCTTGGGTGGGATTTAGTCAAAATCATCAGATTGTAAGGATCATGACGAGAGACATCACCGGACTTTCAGGGGTGGGTAATTTTGTTTCTTGTCGCGGTCCCGAAGAGCTAGAAGAAAAAAAGTTACATATTTATCGCCTGCTTAATCAGGATGCCACGATCCTCGAGGGGGTGGCTTCTTCGATTTTTTATCTTGCGCAATTAATGGAAAAGGATAGCGTTAAGTTTGATATTGTGGCAGTGGTCACCACCGCAGAAAGACTTTCCCAAGGACAATTGTCTTTTATGGAGTCGGTTTTCGGGGCGAAGACTTACGATTGTTATGGAACGCGGGAGGTTGATCGTATAGCCCAAGAATGCCTCAAGAAAGAAGGACTTCACATCAATTCAGAATGGGTTTATGTAGAAATAGTTGATGAAAGGGGAAATTCTCTTCCATTTGGGAAAAGCGGAAAGATCGTTATCACGACTCTCGATAATTTTGTTACTCCTCTTGTTCGTTATGAACTCGGAGATCGCGGGACGATTTTGCCGCATTTATGTTCATGTGGGGTATCTCTTCCGTTGATCAGTTTTGAGGGGCGGACTTTTGAGCAAATCGAACTCCCCGACCATACAATAATACATGCTTTTGAATTTTCGGGTTTATTTAATCGTTTTTCAGATAAAATTCTTAAATATCAGATAATACAGGAGTCTATAGATCGTATCTCAGTTTTAATTATACCGAAATACGAATTTACTTTAGCAGATCAACAAATGGTTAAAAATGTTTTCGAAAATAAAACGAAACATTTAATGTATGTAACAGTAACAGTTACCAATCAAGTTTATTCTTTACCGAGCGGGAAAACTTCGGTGTTTATAAATAAATTGAGATGAAACGAGTATATACTTTTTTCAAAAACTTGCGGTTGCATACCATAGTTATTTCAATAGTTTTGATTTTTGGCATTGTTGGCGGCTATTTTTATTTTCAAAAAACAACAGCGCCGAGGATGATCGAAATTTGTGAAAGCGGCAAAAGGCCCGCTTCGGTTGCGTTGGCGGGAGATCTGCTCATTGGCGGGCGCACAGTATGGCAGCAAATCGTAGATGACAATTATGATCCCGAGAAGCTGCTTGGCGAGACATACTCCACTTTTAAAAATAGCGATATCACATTCGGAAATTTTGAGGGAATAATAACGGAATCAACCACTACTCGAGAAAAAAATCTTCCTTCGTCGTTTTCTTTGCGTACCGATCCAAGAATCGTAAACTTTTTTTCATCATTTCCGCGGCCTGTTCTTTCATTTGCAAATAATCATAGTGCGGATTTTGGTTTTAACGGGATTAACGATACCCTCAAAATTTTAGAAAATACTTCAATAGGATACGTCGGGATTGGCAGGGATAGCGATGAGGCGCTGGCGCCACGTATCGTTGAGATCAACGGGGTAAGAATTGCGTTTCTCGCGTTTACCGACCTTTTGCCAGAGGAGTATTATGCAACTACAACGAAAGAAGGAATCGCCCGGTTGTCTCCAGAGAATCTGGAAGAGGCAATAAAAAAAGCAAGGGAAGTATCTGATTTTGTTATTGTGTATATTCATACGGCTGATGATGTAAATGCCGCGCCTTCTCGGGTTCCGGATGATCGCGAGCGTTTTTTTTCGCGTCTTGCCATTACCGAGGGAGCGGATGTTGTGGTTGGCGGTCAACCCCATATTCTCCAACGGGTTGAAAAATTCGGCAACGGCATAATCTTCTACAGTTTAGGGATTTTCTTGTATGATCCGGCGGTGTCGTCGCGATACCCCGCCGGTCACCCCCTGTTTAACGGTACTCAATTTAAGGGCGGAGGAATTCTGCGACTTGCAATATGCGATCGCGAGCAGTATGAGTATGAGTTTATTCCCACCCGGATGGCATATCGCGGCGATCAATTGCGGCTAGAATCTGATTCGCCCGTGGTATATTTTTTGACAAGAATATGGCGGTGGGGAGGTGAGGGTCAACTTCGATAATTGCGTTTAAATCAAAAAGATGTATAATGGGCCCATGAAAAGAGATGTATCACTGCCTATTATCGATATCAAAAAGTACGGAGGGCGACAGGTGGCAATTGCCGAGGGCAAAATAATTGCCGTGGGCGATACGTTGGCCGAGGTTATCCGAATAGCGAAGAAACGCTTCCCTCGTAAGCCCCTAAACGAAATCCGAATTTTTTCTGTACCCAAAACCCTTACGGTAATTTATCATGTCTAAAACGTTCATTTTCCCCTACGGTATTACCATGCGGGAAGGCGGGCGGATTGACATTTTCCCCGCCGCGGAGGTCTGGTTCCCTACCAAAGGAGACGAATGGACGTCTCTTTTTTTAGTGGTTGATTCGGGGGCGGCGATCTCGGCGCTCCCCAGAAGTGATGCTTCTGTATTGGGTATTGACCCCGAAAAAGGCAAGCGAACATTGGTTGGCGGCGTGGGGAAAGAACTTCTCCATGGATGGCAGCATTCAATCCGCGTTCAAATGGGCGGGCAGACGATGGTGTTGCCTGTAGTATTTCTGGAGAATGATTCAGCTCCGCGAGTTTTGGGACGCGCCGGAATTTTTGAGCGTTTCACTGTTATATTTGAGGAGCGAAAACGAAGAACGGCATTTCTCGGAGAGGGAACAAAAGAACGCCGATACGTAGAGAAAACCCTTAACGCCCTACCGCAATCAAAATCTCTAACGGGATGAAAAGTTTTGAAAAGTCAGGGAGATCCGTGACAAAACTCTATCGCATAACACAGTAAATTGACCGAAATGAAAGAGTTGTTTATCATCGCAGTAAGAAAAATAACAAGGTTTAGATTATATTCTATATATCATGTTAGAATCTAATATCAAATCACTCTATGATTCGTTTGCGCCTTGCGGTTGTTTTACGGCCTTTGAAAATCAGACGACGGATTTTATCAAAGAGTATACGTATTGGTTTTTGGCGCTTAATCAAAAACAAGAATTTTTGGCGCGGTCGCTACTTATACTTAAAAAGCACAAGACGGATGAGAGCGAGCTAACGGACGAAGAAGTGCTCGAGAAACATCATATCTATTGTGCATGGAAAAAAGCAATCGACCATGCATTCAGACCCGACAAAATAAATCAAGCGCTTTCCTGCAATGAGGAAAGGCTTCATCACGGACATCTGCATTGGCACTTTATTCCTCGATATCGTCGCCCTATATCTTTTGCGAATCAATACTTTTTTCACGATACACCGGAAACACAATCACTGCCCATACGTTCCATTGAGACAAAAGCTGTGTATCTGTCAGATACGAGAGAGCTAATCAAAAAAGAGCTTGTGCGATATTTGTAATAGCTTGACGGACGAAGGAGGTTGTTCTAATGTGTTGGCAAGCGCGATATCAAAGGAGGTGGCGTCATGCGCATACTTCTCGGAGGAGCACGTTCATTGTCATCACTCTATCAAATCTCGTCCAATGGGAAAAGTGCGCCATCCGCCTTGTCACCGGGAAGCCATGGGTGGAAGCCCGTGGCTTCCGATGTTGTGATAAATACGGAAAACTAGGGTATCGCTATATTCTTCTTGAGGCCGGCCACATCGGGCAGAATATGTATCTTGTGTCAGAAGCGCTTGGGCTCAAGTGCTGCGCCTTGGCCCCATTAGAGGCAAGCCCGACGCGACGTAGGGGCTGTCACGCATTTGGCGCGGGCCTCT
>MGIS01000009.1:4469-5339 GCA_001793865.1 Candidatus Wolfebacteria bacterium RIFCSPLOWO2_01_FULL_47_17b | reverse complement strand
TCCCATGAGAGATGCGTAACGGTATAGCTCCGGCCTCGAGTGCGCGGTTGTGGAGTGTTTTAAGATAACAGCAGTCGAAATTTTGGTGGCGGGATGTACGGGTTTGCGGTGGAGAGGTGAGTATTTTTCTGCGGCTGGCGGATTCGCAGATTTTTTTATTGCGGAAACTTGTATTACCGAGAAATATGGGTTAACATGTGAGTATGTCTCAAGGAATCCGCACAAACACGCGACCACCACTCTACCCGTTCCTTACGCCAAAGGAAAGAATTTCGGTATGGGGAAGAGTCAAGGGAATGTGGAAGCATCGGACGTCCGACCCTTTGCGGGAATTGCAGAAGATACGGAATGAGTGGAAGCGGACGCTTTCCTCTCCGCGTTAGATTCTTATGTATACTCTCGATACGAACGCCATCATATATTATTTCAAAGGCGATGAGGATTCTGTTCGGATTCTCAATGAAATTTTCTCAGAGAATCTTCCACTGTATGTTTCTGCGCTTACAGAAACTGAACTTTTCAGTTTTTCGCATCTTACTCCCCGAGACGCGGAACGAATTGAAGGTTTGATTCGAACCGTCGCAGTGATTCCCGTTGACTCTCGGATTGCGCGTATCGCCGGATTGCTTCGAAGAAAATATCGCCTCGCCATTGCCGATAGCGTTATAGCCGCAACCGCGCTTTTTACCGGAACCACGCTTCTCACGAGAAATATCCGCGATTTTAAAAGAATTCCAAACCTGCTATTGCAGAAAATATGATTTCATCTTTCTGCATAGGGCTTTTTATGAGAAAGGTACTCGGGATTACATGTTGCGCCTTGGCCCCATTAGAGGCAAGCCCGACGCGACGTAGGGGCTGTCACGCATT
>MGIS01000009.1:0-4449 GCA_001793865.1 Candidatus Wolfebacteria bacterium RIFCSPLOWO2_01_FULL_47_17b | reverse complement strand
AGAGATGCGTAACGGTATAGCTCCGGCCTCGAGTGCGCGGTTGTGGAGTGTTTTAAGATAACAGCAGTCGAAATTTTGGTGGCGTGTCGAGCTCAGCTCGACGGGATGTACGGGTTTGCGGTGGGGAGGTGAGTGGGATTGAGACGGACGGTTTGACTGGCGGCGTGTCCTTTCGTATAATATGTCTATGGATGTTAGAAAAATAAAAAGGCGCTCCTCGGCGGAAATTATAGTTGATTTTAAACGCTACCGCGGAAAACAGGTGGTAATTTTTAACGGACGCGTAGTTGCGGATGATGATTCCAGTGCCGAGGCACTGCGTAAAGCCGAAGTAAAATTCCCGCGCGTTCCCCGCACGGAATTTATTCTTTTCTTTGTCCCCAAAAGCCCTCTGTTTATTTATCCCGTTACCAGAAAGCCACGGGCGGGAGCCCGTGGATGAATGGCGTCAAGTCGCGAAGCGAGTAGATAAAAGCCACGGCCGGAAGGCCGTGGTAACGGGGTTTACATTTCAGTATGAAAGGCGACGTCTATCCCTACCAGATAAGGGTACGTTTCGGCGGAGGCGCGGAGTTGCTTCCGCTGATTTTATGTCGGGCAACTTCTTCCGGCAAAAAATCAATCTCGTTTTTGGGCCTGTTGGACTCGGGGGCGCAGATAACGTTGCTTCCTAAAGCAGACGCGGAAGGGTTAAATATTGCGATAGAGGAAGGGGAACATACGGCAGTGGGAGGCATCGGTAACGAAGAACTATCTGGATATAGACATCTTTTGATGTTGAAAATCGGCGGAATATCTTTCAGGGCGCCGGTGGTGTTTGCTGACCGCAATGATGTGCCGCGAGTTCTTGGGCGCGAAAGCGTATTTGAGAAGTTTTTCCTGATCTTGGATGAAAAAGGGCGCCGCATCGCGGCAGTTCCCCGCTCTAAAGCGGCCCGGCGCCTATTTGAAAAAGAAGTGTTTGAAGTTTTGGGGTCGCCTTCCTAACAGAGCTGGCGGCATTACGGAGTCGGTTGTTTATCCCGCACCAAATTTCGATGGTTCGATACACTCACCACAAGATGATCTGAAATGAAGCTAGTGCATACTCATTACTTCTGTTCAGAATACTTGTCCTGCGCGAAGCCGAAGGACAACCGCAGTCGGTTCAGTCAGGCGCTGATTACCATACTGCCTTAAATCAAGCGTTTTCTCGCCAGCTTTGTCAGGGCGGCAAAAAACAGTCGAAATTTTAGTGACGGGGTTTGACAAGAGTATGGCGATGGGGAGGTGAGGGGCAACTTCGATAATTGCGTTTAAATCAAAAAGATGTATAATGGGCCCATGAAAAGAGATGCATCACTGCCTATTATCGATATCGAAAAGTATAGTTACTAGGGTTGACCCCGTTAGAGGCAGATCGCGATCGGATAGAACCGTCGCGTTCCCTATTTCCGAGTTGGTAATAATTATTTTTTTCATATTGCTGATATTATATTCCCGCGATCGCGGCCTCTAACGGGGTTGACAGAAGGAGTAAATTCACCTATTATAAAAATATCGCATGACCACAGTTACGATATCAAAAGTTAAATTTAACATTCTTCAAAAACGCGCCTCTCTGTATGACGCTATTTTGCGTTCGCTCCCCGAGAAACGATGGGGTATTGAAACATATTCTTCGTCGCGGATGAAGGAGTTTGCATGGAGCGATCGACTTGATGTCAGGGTTAAAAAGCGCATTCAGAAATTCATGGCTTCTCGGAAGTAGAACGTGCAAAACGTTTTTCTTGACGCCAATATCTTCTTCGCTGCGGTACGATCCCCAACAGGCGGGTCGTATTTTGTCGTTGAACTCGCAAAGCAGAAACAAATCCGGGTAGTCACCGTTGCCCATGCGCTTGCCGAAGCGGAGCGGAACATTGCAGAGAAGCTCGGCGACGATAAACTTACCCTCCACTATGAGAATCTCCTTGCCATCCGACCCGCGATTCAATCGTTGGCCAGCTATCCGTTGGGTCTTGAGCGGAAGTTAGCGGTGGCAGTGCCAGAAAAAGATATCCCCATCGTACTCGGAGCCCTTCTTTCGAGCGCTGACGTATTGATTACTTTGGACAGAAAGCATTTGCTCGAAAACCAGCGGTATATTTTTTAACAAGAGTATGGAGGTGGAGAGGTAAAATCAAATAGAACGTAGAATTGACACTATATTTATTTTTTTGCTATCATTCTGGATATGGAATATCCTATTGTAATCAATCCAAAAATCCTTGGGGGGAAGCCGGTGATTCGGGGAACGCGGATACCAGTGAGCTTGATTTTGAATTTGCTAGCGCATGGGTATACGGTAGAACGGGTCCTCAAGGCATACCCAAATCTCACCAAGCATGGGGTGCTTGCAGCGATCCGGTATGCCCAACAGCGTCTGGATCGGGAGCTCGCGTGGCCTCTTGTCACTGCTCGTTCTCCACATTGATTATTCCTAGACGGCATGATATGAAATTTTTGTTGGATGCCAACCTTTCTCCGGAGACCGCCGATTTCCTTCGGCGGCTCTTTTTTGATGCCAAATCCCTCATTGAGATGGGTCTCGGCGGCCTTGATGACGAGGAGGTAATACGGCTTGCGCGGAAGGAAGGGAGGGCGGTGATAACATTCGATCTAGATTTTGGAGAGATTTTTTATTTCTCCGATCCAAGACAAAGAGGCGGCGCGATTGTGCTGCGCCTCGAAGATCAGCGCGTCGAGAACGTCAATGCCGTCTTGGAAGCTTTTCTTGACCGTTGGAAAAGCAAGAAAAACTTGAAGACACTGGGACGTAAACTGATTATTCTGGAGCAGGATCGTTTTCGTATCATCTCTTGAGTATGGATATCCCCGACTTCTCAAAAATTTTCCATCAATCTTCGAAAGACCTTGCAAAAGGGCATCCGCAGATTCCGGCGGATTCGTCGGAGTGGCCGGATGAGTGGAAAACGACGTATTACAAGGCATATCCGCGCTTGCCGAAAATTGCTTTAGACGATAAACCTCCGTCTGCGGATTTTTTTGAGCTTATAAAAAAACGCCGCTCAAGGCGCGATTTTACCCGTACCCCGATAACAAAACGCGAGCT
The DNA here is from genome assembly GCA_001793865.1 of Candidatus Wolfebacteria bacterium RIFCSPLOWO2_01_FULL_47_17b. Lineage (GTDB taxonomy): Bacteria > Patescibacteriota > Minisyncoccia > UBA6257 > JAGOQP01 > WO2-47-17b. The sequence goes on along the minus strand of MGIS01000009.1, from coordinate 1,355 downwards.
ATCGCTTTTTTTGAAATACTCCTGCGGAAATACCGGCTCTCTTGAGAAGAGCCGCCACCGCCGGGCACAAGCATCTGGCGGGGCACGTTTCCCTATTGAAATATATCCGATAGTTTTTCGTTCCGCTCAAGCGCGGACCCCGAAGGAGTCGCTGGACGACCCTACGGGGCAAGCGCAGACAGACGCGGAAAACGTCCTGAAAGCCGGACTTTATCACTACAACGTAAAAGACCACGCGCTTGATGTTTTGTGGGATAGAGAATTTTCCGATGAAGATATTGGCCAGATTTTTACCTATCCGTGGGTGAAAGACGCCGCAATCGGAATCGTGATGACCGCGGTTTTCTCGCGCAATCAAAATAAATACGGCGAACGGGGGTATCGCTATATTCTTCTTGAGGCCGGCCACATCGGGCAGAATATGTATCTTGTGTCAGAAGCGCTTGGGCTCAAGTGCTGTGCGTTAGGCGGAACGCGGGATGAAAACTTGGAAAAGCTCATTGATATTGATGGCGTTACCGAGGCGGTTGTATACGGGTTTGCGGTGGGGAGATAAGTGGGTTGAAGCGATTTGACCTTGAATGTAATCAGCGATACAATAATTTCATATGGAACAGGTAATCGTGGAGCGAACACAAAAGTATCTTATTGTAAAAATCCCGATACGAGCCGAAGTTGAGGGCAGGGCCGAACTTCCGCCGCGCGCACGAAGAATTGTTGATAGGGCTATTGCCGAAGGGCTTGCCGACGTTACATCAGGCCGCGTCTTCGGACCGTTTTCAAGCGTACAAGGATTCAAAGCGGCGCTCAAGCGACGGCCCGCCTGAAAACGCATGCGCTTTACTCTATCCAGTCGAGCGTTGCGTGATTATCAGAAATTATCGCCGAAATTGATGAAAATTGCCGATAAGCAGTTTTCTTTTTTGTTAAGAAACATCCGTCATCCTTCACTGCGAGCAAAGAAATACGACGAGACCCGCAGTATTTGGCAAGCGCGGATATCGGATAACCTACGGTTTTACTTTAAAATCCGCGGCGATGAGTATTACGTTCTTACGATTGTAAAGCATCCGAAGTAGATAAGAATTGTAATTTTTGTTTCCGAAGCCCTCGGACTCACGTGCTGTGCTTGGCCCCATTAGAGGCAAGCCCGACGCGACGTAGGGGCTGTCACGCCTTTGGCGCGGGCCTCTAACGGGGCGAGGCGGAATGCGGGATGAAAATTTGGAGAAATTGATTGACATCGACCCCGTTAGAGATGTGTAACGGTATAGCTCCGGCCTCGAGTGCGCGGTTGTGGAGTGTTTTTGGTAATTCCTGTTTCAGTACGGAATAAATCTCTAACGGGGCACGCG
>MGIS01000008.1 GCA_001793865.1 Candidatus Wolfebacteria bacterium RIFCSPLOWO2_01_FULL_47_17b | reverse complement strand
CCAAATGCTTTAAATTTATTTTCGATTTCGCCGAGGTCCGACGTATCTTTCACGTGAGTATCTGATTGAATTTTGTTGTGATCCACGATAACCGTGATCTCCGAGAATTTCCCGTTTGCGGTTGGCTGAAGCGATTCCCAAATCTGCCCTTCTTGAAGTTCTCCGTCGCCCGTAAGGACATAGACTCTTCCGGTCTTTCCTTGAAGGCGTTTTCCTTTGGCCATGCCCCGCGCTTTTGAAATTCCCATGCCAAGAGAGCCGGTATTTGTCACCAAGTAGGGCGTCTGCCTGTCCGGGTGCCCGGGAAGCCCGCCAAGCCGACGAAGCTTTTGCATCATTTCATACGGCAGTTTCCCGAGGCCGATCAAGATTGCGTAGAGCGCAGGCACATCATGTCCTTTTGAAGAAAAATAAATATCAGAATGATTGTTCCCCTCTTCGTTCGGATTTGTCATCTCCTCGGTCCAGAGCCAGGTTGCGATATCCATACAGCTGAAAGTCGAGCCCGGATGCCCGGAGCCGGTATAACGAATCATATAGAGCGCGTTTATCCGGAATATATCGGCAAGAATTTCCGCGCGCAAAAACGCATCAGAAATACTTTTTCTTACCCTTTCAATTTCATGTATTGGAACGCGGAAAAGCGAGTTTATCATTGTATATTTAGAACGAATTTATTGCTTTTATAGTTTCAAAAAGGGGGTCCCGCATGCGCGAGAACCCCTCGGTCTTCGATAAAACCCTCCTTGCCTACTTGATGTCGTTGATCTTCTGCTTGAGGAACTTCTTGAGGCGGCCAGTTGAGCCGCCATCTATGAGCCCGCTGAAGTGCTCCTGGCTGGCCTCGCACAGGGCCGTGAAGTAGTCGTCCTCGCCCTCGAGCATGCGCTCAAGAGTCGAGTCGAACGCGTCCACGTGCCACACCACCTCTGCAGCGCCGCGAGCGATCTGCGGGAAGAATGGCCACTTGCCTCCGCGCGTTCGCTGATAGGCGCGCATCGAAGGCAAGAGAACGAACGCGGTAGGAACGACGAGCGACGACTTCACACCCTCGGTCGAATACTGCACCACCGCGGCGTCTGCACCGACGTAGTCGGGGACGCCCGACATGACGCGCTCACCGATGGTGTGAGGGACATCCGCATTCTCGAGAAGATCGCGCGCGAGCGCCTCGAGCTCGTCCTTCGCAGGGTCAGCAGGATGGAAGGACACGATGACATGTGGAGGCGGAATGAAGTTCCGGACTGATGTGACGAGTGCGTGAATCGTTGCATCCATCTCCTCTCTCTTGAACTGATTCGAGGAGGACGCGGCGAAGTAGACGATCGTCGCGCTGTTGAGACAACGCCGCATCTCCTTGCGAACCGCCAAGCGATACGATGGAGATAGGAAATCGGCAACGTTATCGAATGAAGCATTGCCGAGCGCGACCACGCTGTCAGGACCAAGATCTGGCCGCGCGCGGAGCGCGAGCTTGCGCGCGGACTCGTCGAGCGTAGTGAGCCAGGTCGGGACGAGATCTCGCACCGCGGCCTCACACCCCGACATGTAGAAGTCCCCACACCAGATGACCGGGACATTCCGATCGAGTGCGGCCTTCGTGGCACTGACCCAGAGGGTCTGCGCCTTGCCGTTCGTGCCGGAGATCACGAGACCGTACTGGTCGATGTCGATCTCGGTTGCCTCGGTGAACGGAATTCCGAGGCGAGTGAGCGCCTTCCGTCCGGCGCCCTTGGGGTCGAGGAAGACCTCGATCGGATAGCCCTCGGCGAGAAGCTGATTCACGGACTCACCGATACAATCCGTTGTTCCTGCGTCTCCGAAGCACACCGCCACTCTCTTCGCCATCTCCCGCCTCCTTGTTGTTCGGGTTCGAGTTTGGAACTAGCTAGAGGATTCTAGCAGAATATAGTATACAAATTCTCCAGAAAAAGTCAAGAAAAAATCCGGTGCGTACGCGCCGGAAATCGAGATTTGTCTATTGCGCACGGGCTTCGACTGCCTCGGAAACCGCGAGCTTTGCGTTTTGCGTGACGCTCGCCCAGTCGCTTGACTTCACCGCTTCAGAGATGCCGAGACTCGGCACAACAAAGAGATATCCCGCGCGGAGAAACGCGCCAATAACATCAATATCCACGCCGCCCGTCACGATGAATTCCATCCTCGGGAATATCCCGCGAAACTCGCTCAAGAACTTGAGATTTGCTTTGATTCCCAGCGAAGGCATTGGCATGAAAAGCTTCACCACCATGACGCCAAGGCCCATCGCAATTCGTACCTGGCTATCATCGCGAGCGCCGGGGATTACGAGAACGCCGTTCAGATTCGCAATCTTGATAACTCCTTCATCCGTGAGATTGCTCACGATGAATTCCGCACCCGCGTCAATTGCGATTTGCGCCCGTTCAGAGGTCTGAACCGTGCCAGCTCCAACGATCAGTGCGTCCCCGAAGTGCTTACGCGCTTCATAGATCGCATCGGTATTCACGCGCGGGGGTATGTTTCCGTACGGACGGAGAAGAATCTCTATGAACGGGATTCCGCCTTCAAGAAGCGCCTCTCCCACCCGGAGATAGTCAGAAACGCTCCCGGCATTCACCGTAGGAACAAGCCCGTGCGCGCGCATGATTTCAAGGACTTCGAGCCGCCTCATCACTGCCATCGCTTCCTCCCAAAAAGATCTCCTTTGGATTTGTACCGCGAAAAATAATCTCTGTCAACAGTTTTATATTTTTTCCGAACCGTAATCAACGCTCACCTGCTTCCACTCGCTGTAAAATTCTAATACCTGCGTACCCGGCTCGCGCCAGCCGTTGCCAAAAAATTCTACACCCCGACAGGAAGTTCTACAGAAACGCTGCGTAATGCTTTTGCGGGCACAGACCGAGAAATCTGGTAAAACTCAACACCAATGACGCGACCGCCCTTGTCGAGATCAACAAGAATGTTTTTACCGGCTTTTATCGTTTTCCTTATACGGCCCTTGCCCAAATAAATATAGAGGGCGTCCGCACTTTTATCGTATTGTAATCTCATACCCAGTATGCTGTTATAACAATAAATTTCTGCTTAAAAACTTCTGTAACAACTCCAAGTATTTTTTTGCCGTATCGCTTTCTAAAAAGAGTGACATCTCCTTCTTCCAAAGTCGCTGAATCAGGTTTTGCGAGCGCATTGACGATCTGCGACCGTGCGATATTTCGCTCTCGCATTCTCTGTACTGCGTGGCGCGTAAACACAATCATAGCACGCATAAGAATAATATTAAACTCGCGAAGGATCAAAGTCAACGCTCACCTGCTTCCACTCGCTGTAAAATTCCAATGCCTGCGTTCCCGGCTCGCGCCAGCCGTTGCCGGAGATTCCCATGCCGCCAAAAGGCATATGGGGCTCGGAGCCGTGCGTAGGTCCGTTTACGCGCACAACTCCCGCGCGGTAGCGGCGTATGAATTCCTCTGCACGATGGATTGATGACGTATGAATTGCTCCAGAAAGCTTATATTGAGAATCATTGGAGAGCCGTATCGCATCATCAAGATTTTTTACGCGATAAAGCGCGACAACGGGTCCAAAAAGCTCTTTTTTAGAAATTTCGTCTTTCGGCGAAACGCGCTCGAATACGGTCGGCGCTATGAAAAATCCTTTCTTGTGCGCTTCGCCCGCAAGGCGCACGCCGCCCGCAAGAAGAACTCCCCGTCGTTTTTGCGCGCCGTGAATAGCATTCAAAATTTCTTTCATCCGTTTCTCTGAAATAATCGCTCCATAGTCATCAGTATCCGCAATGCCGACTTTAAGCGCATTCACCTTCTGAAGAAAAAATTTTTTGAATTTTTCGTATACTTTGTCAAAAATAATAATCCGACTTGCAGCGGCGCATCGCTGGCCCGCATCGACAAATGCCGCAGAAACCGCAATCGTTGCCGCTTTTTCAAGGTCTGCGTCATCACACACAACAAACGGATTTTTCCCGCCCGCCTCAACGGATACTTTTGCAAGACGATTCGCGGTTGCTCTGATAATTTTCTGTCCGGTCGCAGCAGAGCCGGTTACGCTCACAAATTCGATTCTCGGATCCGCGACCAATGGCGCACCGACCTCGAGCCCGGTGCCTTGAAGTACCGAGATAACTCCCGCGGGAACCCCCGCTTCTTTAAAAATTTTTGCGTACCAGACGGCAACGTAAGGTGTATATTCATGCGACTTCACAATAACGGCGTTTCCGCAAAGTAGCGCAGGAAAGAGCTTCCATGCAACTCCCGCGGCGGGGTTATTGAAAGGCGTGATAAGGGCACCTATCCCCACGGGTTCTCGGATCAATTTGACTCTCCGATTCGGGACCGCGGTGGGAAGAACAATCCCGAAAAACCGCCTCCCTTCGCCCACGAAGAAAAATCCGCATTCTATCGCGGCATCCACTTCTCCGAGGGATGATTTTTTTGATTTTCCGGATTCGAGCGCGACGATCTCAGCAAGTTCGTCTTTCCGCTCTCGCATCTGCAAAACCGCATCCCGCAATATTTCCGCACGCTTTACAACCGTCATCTCAGACCACACGGCAAACTCCCGTTCTGCCGACTTGAGTGCTTTTTCCGCGTCACGCTTGTCACCCTTGGCGACAAAAGACAAAACCTCTCCGGTCGCGGGATTCATTTTCGGAAAAAATTTGCCCGTGGCGGGCCGAACCTCTTTTCCGTCTATCCAATGAAATACCTTTTTCGGATAATTCATAATTGCATACATTTCTACTTCAAAGACTCTCTTATTCGGAAGAGGTAATTCCGCTTTGTCGAAAATACTCCTTATACCATGCGATAGTGTCGACCAACCCTTCTTCAAGACCTACGCGCGGATGCCATCGAAGCGTTTCCTGAGCGCGCGAGGCATCAAGATATTGATCTTTAATCTCGTACTGGGCTTCGCTAAGAATCACGGGCTGAAGCGTAGTATCCATAAGCTCAGTAATTCGAGAAACCATATCAATTGCGCGCTGCGGCGCGCCTGTTCCAAAATTAAACACGTGATGTTTCATCTCGCCCGCGATAAGTGCTTCTGCGGTAGAAAGATATGCAGAGACGATGTCAGAAACAAATACATAGTCCCGTCGAAACATGCCGTCGCTTCGTATCACGGGCGCCTTCCCGTGCCACAGCGAGCGAATAGTATCGGGAACGAGCCGGGAAAAATTCAAATCGCCTCCGCCGTATACATTCCCACAGCGCGTAACAACAAGACAAAGACCGTAGGTATGCCCATACATTTGAGCAATGAGATCTGCACAGCTCTTCGAACAGTCATACGGATTTCTCCCGCTCAAAGAGAATTCTTCTGTATACGGAAGTGTTTCGTGAGCGCCATACGCTTTGTCAGACGATGCGGTGATAACGTGTATCTTTGGATTGAGCCGCCTAACAGCTTCAAGAACGGTCCACGTGCCGCGAATATTCGTATCAAGCGCTTCTCCGGGATCCTTCAGGGCGTTCCCCACGATTGCTTCTGCGGCAAGATGAAACACGGTTGTGATATGGTAGCGCCGGAGTATATCCTCGAGCACTTTTTCATCGCGAACATCACCCTGAATATATCTCCCCTTGCTTCGCAGAGTGTCATAGTGGCCGCCGGCATCCGGGAGAGCTTTTTTGATATCAAGAATAGTAACATCCGCGCCGCGCCGAATAAGACCATCCGCAAGCCATGATCCAATAAAACCGGCCCCGCCGGTAACGAGCACGGGACGGTTTCTCCAGAACGCAGATGAATGATTATTTTGTAAAATTCCAGAGTGCATAAACATTATTTATGTTGTCAACTACCGTGCGGTCCACCCTCCATCAATCACAAGCATAGAACCCGTCATGTACGAAGACGCCTTGTGTGACGCTAAAAACAAAATCGCGCCGTTATACTCATCCTCACGGGCCATACGCGCCAAAATAGTTCTCTTTTTACATTCCTCGATAAATATATCTGGATGACCCTGAAAAACCCCTCCGGGAACAAGCGTGTTTACTCTCACGGGAACTTTTCTCTGTCTGCAGTACTCCGCGAGCCAGCGCGTAAAGTTTAAGACGCCGGATTTTGCAACGCTGTAGGCCGCAGGTTTATAAAACTCCTCACCCTGTTTGCGTCTGAAATCGTAAATGGACTGGTCCGGCGAAACCACGCCGTAGGTCGATGAAATATTTATAACACTTCCATGTTTACCGGTCGGCTTTATCAGGCGTATGAATTCCTGAGACATTAAAAACATTCCCTTGAGATGGGAGTCAATAACCGCGTCCCAACTTTCTTCCGGGTAATCTTCGTGGGGTCCGATATCTGCTGCGGAGGCGTTTGGCGGATTATCAATGCCAGCGTTATTTACCAAAATGGTCGGCGTTCCAAAACTTTTAGTCACTTCCCCGTAAGCGCGCCTCACTTCATCTTTTTTAGTTATATCAACTTTATGTACTGATATCTTATAACCCTCTTTGATGAGTCCTTCCACTTTTGAACTCGAAGAATCTTTAACGTCAAAAATGGCGACGGTAGCACCGGCTTCGGCAAGAATTTTAGCATATTCCGCCCCCAACTGCCCCAGCCCTCCCGTGACAATCGCAACCTCACTCGTCAAGTTAAATAAGTCCTCAAATATCGTACTCTTGGTCATTATCAATGTAACGCCTCCAAACCCCTGAGGGTTTTAGCTGGAGATGGAGATAACCGACCGCGCAGCGATCTACGGAAAACGCAAGGAGGATGCCGAATTCAAAGATCTTTGTTTTTCGTTTATATTTAAAAGTCCCTTGCTGAAAAATCTGTACTTAAGCAGATTTTTTAAGAACTCAAGCGCCGTAAGGAGCGAGACATGCGACGGACCTCCCTTCCTTGCGTCCCAATAAATTTCCACCTCCCCGATTTTACTTCCTATCCGCATGGCTTTTATCATAAGTTCCGGATCCAGAAACCAATCGCGGGAAAAGAGATTCAGACGTTCGTAAAATGCACGTTTGAAAATCTTGGGCGACCCGTTAATGTCACGGTGGCGGCCGCCGAAAAGCAGCCGGAAAAGAGTATTATATGCTCGGCTTTGCACTATCCTAAAGAATGACTCCTTTCTTTCAATGCGCACTGCCCTGCAGAGATCAAGGTCTTCGGAAAGAAGTTTATTATATAAAGCAGGAATTTTTTCTGGATCAACTTGGCTGTCGGCATGCATCCACCCAAGAATCTCTCCCGATGAATTAGAAAGTCCAGTTAAAAATCCGTTTCCATATCCTCTGTTCGGAAATACCCTAACGGTCTTTACTTCCGCCATTTCTTTCTTCAGCGCGGCTAAAATTTCGGCAGTATTATCGGTCGATCCATTATCTACTACGACAACCTCAAAATCAAACTTGTCCCTACGGAGAACCCGAACAACGCCCCTTACAACGGATTCAATAGTTGCACCTTCATCATACGCTGGGATCACGAGCGAAAATTTCATTACGCTATCTTATCACGACTCAAGTAATTAACACGAGTCCTTAATTCCTAATGCCCGGTGCCTATCGTGCCGTCCACCCTCCATCAATCACAAGCATAGAACCCGTCATGTACGAAGACGCCTTGTGTGATGCAAGAAATAAAATTGCCGCGTTGTATTCATCCACACGCGCCATTCGGCCGAGGATTGTTCGCTTGTTGTATTCTTCCACGAACTCCGGCGGCTGGCTATTGAATACCCCGCCGGGAACAAGGGTATTTACGCGAACCGAGACGCCCCGCGCCCGGCAATACTCGGCAAGCCAGCGCGTAAAATTCAAAACGCCTGATTTCGCGACACTGTAGGCGACCGGCTTGAAAAATTCTTCTCCGCCCGCTCGCTTAAATTCATAGATCGATTGATCGGGCGATACGACTCCGTATGTGGATGATACATTGATGATCGAGCCCTCCTTGCCCGTACCGCGGATATGCCGGATAAACTCCTGCGACATAAAGAACATGCCTTTCAGGTGCGAGTCAATGACCGCGTCCCAAACTTCCTCCGAGAAATCCTCGAAAGGGCCGGTCGTTGACGCCGGAGCATCGGGCGGCGCATCAATGCCTGCATTATTTATAAGAATCGTTGGAATACCGAACTTTTTCTCAACTTCCTCAAATCCTCTTCGTACATCGTCCCTTTTTGTGATATCAACAACATGGAGTGATGCCTCCCCCGAGTCAAGAAGCGGCGCGATAACCGAATTCACTTTGTTTGTAATATCGAAAATCGCCACCCGCGTTCCAGCATCGGCAAGCACTTTAACATACTGGTGTCCAAGCTGACCCAACCCGCCAGTTACAATGGCAACACACCCCGTGAGATCAAACAAATTAAAAATCGCTTTTTCGTTTTTCATTATATTCTTTCGGGTATTTTTACAATAAGGAGGCGCGTAACGCCGTCTGTCTTATGAAGATGCGGCTCGCGCGCGGGAATCCACAGAATATCATCAGGATGCAAGATAAATTCCTCTCCCCCATCGATTGAATCACCTTTCCATTCTCGGGGATCTTTTTCCAATCGTTGCGGGTTTCCCAATGTTCCCCCGCATATAAACGTCACCGTTCCCTCAAGGCATATCCACAAATCCCCTTCTGACTCATGAATCTCTGCTGTATTTACAACATTATTTTCCTCAAGAATTTTAAACGGGAGCGAATGTTCAATCGCAAATGATTTAAGTGGCTCAAGGAGCCGCTTTCCCGGTTGAGGTTCGGAAGAAAGCGTTTGACCAAGAAAATTTTTTCTTACCAGCGTTGCCATGAAATGTTAATTCTTAAGGTATGACTCAATCATGGAGAAATGGGGAAGAAGAAAAAATCCCATTTCTTCGCTCCATTTATTAAACTCATTCGGGACTCCCAAAAATTGACACCCGATCGCCTCTGCGGCCGCGCGATCAATTTGATGATCACCAATAAACAAAAGCTCTTCTGGAGTAACCTTCTCAAGCTCTAGTATCAACCGAAGATTGTCTTTTTTGCTTTCGGTATTTTTTGTTCCAGGATTTCCGAGAACATCTTTGAAATAATGAATGATCCCCATTTTTTTTACTATTGCACACAATGATTCTGTTGGTGTTGCAGAATTGATATAAAGAATAACTTGTGACGCAAGACGTGGAAGAATTTCCTCCACTTCCGGCATGAAAATTGCGCCACCTTGTACCCGCTCATCAAATTTTTGTGCATACTCATTTACGAATGATTCAATTTCCTTTTCATTGGTGATTCCTTTCTTAGTAAAAATCTCTCGAAGAATTACAAAACGAGTTTCCCCTCCTTTAAAATCGAGAATCTCCTGTATCTCTTCATGTTTAATATTCAATGATTCCGGAAAAATTTGAAACCACGCGTTCCGCTTCAGACGGTTGGAATCGGCGATTACGCCGTCAAAGTCAAAGGCCACTACTTTGATTTTTTTGACTATTTCTAAATCCATACTAAGTTAAACTAACTTACTATAATATTCGTACGATCGTCGCAATACTATACAAGCGGACGATGAGAAAATTCTCACCTATCAAAATACCCGTACGCCTTTATTTTTTCGAAAAGCGCGTCGTCTAAATCGGAAAAAGGTTTTGAATTTCTTTTCCAAAAAATAAAACGATCGTCTTTCTCCAGCATATCCAGATATGAATAAAAATGACGTTCCATCAGCACACGAAGCTCTCTTCTGTTGTCAAGATAAATCAGGCATCCGGTTTTGAGTTCCGAAAAAAGAGACAAGATATCAGAGGCAGGAAGGTCAATTAATTTTTCGTTTTCAAATTTTAACCACGGCCCGTCTATTACGATTAAATCCCAGTCGCCCCGGGGCAGATTTTTGTACTGTATAAAATGACGGAAAGGAATTTTTGAAAATTCAATTATTTCTATATCCGAATGATGGAATGTAATTTGATTTTGAAACTCCTTTGGAATCAGTTCTTTGGCAATACGGATGCACTTTTCCGACTGTTCAACCGTATGAATTATAGCGCCCCCCCGAGCGACCTTCGTTATGCACGTTACCGAACCCCCTATGCCGGTTCCTAAATCAAGAATATGTTTGGGGCGATATTGCGTAACGATTCTTTCCAATCTCTTCCAATCGTCATATCCTATCACCCATTTTCCGCCCCGGATTTTCCGAAAACTATCGTAGAGCTCGTCCTTTTGCCACCACCCGCGCAATTTATAAAAAACTTTTTTAAGCATGCTCATTTAGACGGCTAAAGGATTGTTTTTTTAAGAATCTCCGTACACTCGGGTATGTCTTTTCTCTTCCAGACCCTGCGCACATGAACTGCGAACGGTTTCCCCTGCCACATATGTTCCTCAAAGCCATTATTACTAAAATCGAAAAGCCCTTTCTCACGGAATCCGATAGTCGCATAATAATCCTTTTTTTTAGGGATGTAGGACCATCTATCGGGAAAGAATGAATCAATTAAAGATGACCGTGATTTCATATCGGGCCGGAAAACGGCCTGGAGCGTTTCATACTTTACCTCCGTCCTTCCATAAAATCTCTTATAGAGAAGATAGCCCGTATCTTTAAGGTATCCAATCTTGGTCCGCTTCGTTGCCGCCCCCAAAAACTTAACAATTTTCCTGAACAGCCGCTCCCAAGAAGAAGCCGGAGACAGAGAATCGTTCAATTCTTTTCTGTCTTTTGCCCCCGCCATTTTTAAAAATCTATGCACGAGAAACTGCTGCGTAAAATCGACCGTGGCCAGATCAATTTTGGTGCTGTCTATAAAAGTGCAGTTGCAGGCCGGAAAATATCTATACTTTTTATAATATTGCGGGTGGTAAGTCGCACCGAATATCCCCAAGTCGTTCTTGATCATATGTTCTAAGATGCTATTGATCCACTCAGGATACACGATAAAAAAATCGTTGTCGAGCAACATGACGAAACGGGAGCGCGCCCGCCTCAAAAGATAGTTAATCGCCATGCTATGATGAAAGCTAACTACTTCCGGCCATGAAAAAACATCCCTCAAAAACTCTATATCCAAACCTTTATAAACAATAAATTTTTTTTCATCAACGGTTATGCGGCTATCGGACGGGGTATTATCCATTACCGTCCATATCCAGTCCTTAGCCGAATTGAGGCGGGAAACCAATTCCCAATTTAACTCCAAAAACTCTTTGGTTTCCGGAGAATGATACACCGAACAAATCGTCAGCCGCGGACCTTTATCCATAATGGGCGCTTTGAAGTATACGCATAATTGCGAGCCCTCTCTCAAAAGATAAAGGAGAATCCTCCGGTTTTATTTCTCCCCTCAAAAGCTTATCGTAGTGCTGCACCTCACGATAAAAATCATCGGGACGTTTTTTGGGAAATATTTTTTCTATAAGGACCTCTCCGTCAATCTGATATCGGATTAGGTCTCCCTCGGGCGCACCGCCGCAATGCCATTCAATGAATCCTTTTTCACCCTGGAGTTTCGCCCACTTTCGGACCGGATACGTGATAACATCCTGTATGACACGACCCACGCCGCCTTTTTCGGTCCGCAAAAGAAACGCGGCGATAATATCGTGCTCGGCTCCTTTTTCCTCTCTCATGGAAAGCATAGATTTCGACTCGGAAATTTTTCCCCATCCGAGAATTTCTGCAAAATGCTGCCAAAGATGAAGCGCGTGCGAATTTTCCCCGCTTGCGCCTCCTCCGCGCTTCCAATATCCAAGATACGTCTCCCAGGGACCCGCAAGCCATGGATGAGCCGCAAAAATTCCTCGCCAGTGTTCCCTGAATTCCACATCAACGGTTATGATTTTCCCGAACATTTCTTTTTGTACCATTCCAACAACCGCCTCAATCCCTTCGGAAACCGCGTGATCATATCCAACAGTTACCAATACCTCGGGATACTCCTTCGTGAGCTGAACAAAATCATCAACCCCGGATAATGTCGGAGGACACAACGGTTTTTCAATGTGCAAGAGTCGCGGCTTTTCCTCAATGGCTGCCGCAGCGATACTCATATGGGTATCAGGCGGCGTGCCCACTACGATAATATCAAACCCTCCCTTCGGATCCTTTCCCGCTTGATAGACCTCGATCGCTGGATCCCACGCGCCGTAGCGCTTGGGATAAATATCGGTTTTCATCCGCTCTAGTGCTCTTGGATCCGTATCAACCACTGAAACACTCCACCCCATACGCCGCGAGGCCTGCGCCATATGGTTTCCAATAGATCCTGCTCCAAACACTTTTACTTTCATATAAATTTTATTAGTCGGTTATCTCAATTATAAACGCCCGGTGAAGGGTATTTGTTTCCTGGATTGCCTGTTACTTTACGATAAAACCGAGAGTTATAAAATATACATACTATTATACACCACGACTAAATCCACGGATATATGAGAAGCATTGTTATTTGCGGATCCCAGCGATATGGCAAGGAGATCAAAGCGTTTGCCACACGATTACGAGAACTGGGGGTACCCGTTGTTTTTGAACCAAACTTTAATCACAACGAAGAACTGTACAGCAAAAACGAAAGCGAACGAATAAAAAACCAGTCATATCGCGCACAGATCCCCGCTATGGTTCATGAGCATTTCAATAAAATCCGAAAAGCGGATGTGTGTTTTATTTTCAATAAAGATGGATACCTCGGCGTAAACACCACCCTTGAACTGGGGTTTGCGCATGGGCACAACATGATTATCTATGCACTTGAGCAAGAACCAGTTGAAACCAACGGCGAAATATGCCGGGATATTCTCTTTACCGAAGTTCTTAACACACCTGAAGAATTAGTGAAGCGATTGGTCTAGCTCAAAAGCTCTCATGGCAAAGGCCTGCGACAATACGTCAGGGGGTATCCTTATCCGCAAGGGTGAGGATATCCTCATGATCGAAAGAAAAAAGAATAATTTCGGCATGGCGCTTCCCGCCGGGCACCTCGACGGCGATACGTCAGGCGCCGGAACAGCTCGAGAACTCGACGAAGAAACAGGCCTCATTGCCGATGAACTCACGCTTCGTGTAGAGAAAATACTTCCGAACCCATGCAAACGCGATGGTGGAACGCATCACGCCTGGTCAATTTTTGAAGCAACACACTGGCACGGCGATGTCCGGCCAAGCGAGAGCGAAGTAAAATCGTATTTCTGGGCAAGTCCCCAAAAGATCAAGGAGCTTTCAAAAAAACTCGAAGACTTTGCTCGCGAGAAAAAAATCCGTCTTATCGAAGATAATCTCCCTTCCCTTGTAAAAGAAACAAATGAAGACCCGTCCTGGATTTCGCATCCCGGACTCGAGCCCCCGATGTACTTTCTTTTCAAAGAACTCAAAATCATCTAAAAATCCGCTCGAAAGGCGGATTTTTAGATTCACGACTAAGATACTCTTAGACGATAATAGGATCCTCTTTTGTAAAATCTTTTTCGGCAATCATTCCTTCGGTCCACTGCCCTGATGTAAGCTGCCCTTCGAGCACCGGGATCGAAAAAAATACATCTTTGCGACTTATCACATCACCCTTTTTCACATCGCGAGAGACGTATACTCCTCGCATAAATGAGCGCGCATCTCGTACCTCTTCTGGAGGAATTACGCGCGGTTCTTCAGAGCCAGACGCTTCTTTCGCCTCTTTCCATGCGTTGATCCACACCTCCACTTGCTCCGGAGTTGCAGAATAGGCATTTAAAGCAATCGCGGGGGCATCAATACCGACATGTTTTTCGAAAAGCCGAGCCCCTTTCCCATAGGCGGTACGAATCACGTGTGGATTTCTCGGGTCTTCGTGAGTGGAAAAACCAATCGTGATATTCGGGTAGCGTTTGCGCATAAGCTCGATTTGATTCAATGAGAGAAGATGATTGGGCGTCGGATAAATCGAAACGCAATGAAGAAGAGCAAAATCTACATTCCGCTTTGTAAAAAAGTCTACCACCTTATCAATTTTTTCAAACGTAAGCGCACCCGTAGAACACACCACCGGTTTTTTTGTCTTTGCAATTTCCTCTAAAAGCGGCCAATCATTTGAAGAAGAACTCGCAACTTTCATTACTTCAATACCCATTTTTTGGATGCTCTGGACAGACGGTTCATCAAATGGAGTACACATAGTAAGAAGCCCCGCGTGCTGAATTTCTCTCACGTATTCCTTGAAGTGCTCATCCCGAAGCTTTGTTGACTGAAATCGGCGGATAAACCGATCATCAGAATCCCTCCGATGCTTGGGATGCACAAGCGTATCAAGGTCCCGAAATTGGAGTTTTATTGCGGCGCGAACACCGGTTTTACGCGCAACGCCTATCATCTCGCGAATAATGCGAAGTCCATGATCAAAAACGCCTTGATGGTTATTTGCTATCTCAAAGATAAATAAATCTTTAAAATTAAATTTTTCTGTCACAATTATTACTACGAAGTTACGAATTTTTTACGAAATTACGAATTTTCTTTTCTTATTCGTATGTTCGTATCTATTCGTACATTCGTAGTGGTTATTGAAGAAGCGCCTCCCGGAGCGCGGGCGCTTTCCGGTAGCTCGTACCGATTAAGACCGCTCCCGCATTAATAAATGATTTTACGTTTTCAGGAATCACCTTCCCCGCAACCTTCAAAAGAAGCGGCATATTGTGAGTACGAATGTAACTTGCCATAAATTCAAGATACTTCATTCTCGTCTCGTGTGCATAATCAAGCTGGGCTCCTTCCGGAAGCAAAAAATTATCTACCCGTGTCGTCCAATCCTTCATACAGTATACGCCCGCCTCGGAAAGTATATCCAAAACCCACGGGATTGATTCCTTATCAAACTGCCACAAATACGGGATCTGCGCAATTACTTTTACTTCTTTGAGGTGCTCGCGAACTGCTGCGAACTCTCCTAGAAGTCCTTTTTTATCTCGAAACTGGACTTTATGAAGATTAATTACAATATCGCCGCCGATCGCGCCCGCCTCGTTTGCGGCGCGCGCCTGTTCTCTCTTTGTTGTGACGCCTCCCCTCCCATCAGGAAAATCCATCACAATTTCCAATCGTACGGGAGAACCCTTAATAAGATTTGCCATTTCTTCGACATCACCCGGATGGACCAATACCGCACGGCAATTCACCCCCGGGACCACTTCTTTTGCAATGTGCGCCATTTCTACTAATGCATTTGGATCGGTTCCCAAAGCGGGCTGGTTATTTGCAAATACATACGAAAGATCAAATCGGTCGGCGGGATCTCGAATTACTACTTCATGAGGTTTTGACATAGGTTTATTTATTTTCTAAGCGCTTACTCATTAAAAACTCCGCCATTTGAAAATCCATCTCACTATCAATATTTACTGAGTCCTTTGGATCCATAAAAAAGTAAGCAAGTTTATTTCCCGAAGTAGATTTCAACTCCTGAATAGTACGACGACGCATAATATCCATGGCGCCCGTATGAACATACACTTTTGGGAATAATTGACGCGGTAAGTTATGCGGCTCGTCAAATCCGGTAAATGATTTTGATAAAAATTCTTCCAGATGCGTTTCGTCTTCTGAAATCTTCCACATCTTGTACGGATGCTTCGGCGACTCGTGAATAGGACGCGCGGCATCAGCATCGGGATTGTCAATCAATTTTTGAATACCTTCATCAATATGCGCCGCTGTTTTTAATGGAGCGGTCACGCGAAGCGTAACAACAATATCGGGTTCATATCCTTCCTTATCGCGGAGCCAATCAAGCGCATGAGTAAGAAAATCCATATCCGTTGAAAGATCTGCCGCGAGCTCTTTAGGGCGCATAAACGGAATTTCTGCTCCATATGCGCGTGCAACCTTCGCAATTTCGGAATCCTCGGTAGTTACAATTATACGCGTAAGAAGTTTTGATTTTTTCGCTTCTTCAATGGTCCAGGCAATCAAAGGATTACCACAAAGATTCCGGATATTTTTCCGGGGAACTCCCTTTGAACCACCCCTTGCCGGAATTATTCCAAGAACCTTCATACTCATTTAAACGTCAAAAAAGCAGAGAATGTTTCGATGATTTTAGTATATCTTCAATCTCATCAGCGATGACCTCGTTGGCAGATATCTTTATCCCGCGCGGCCGGATAAAATCACGTATAAAACGTTCGCGTTTCTCTTTCCTTACATCGCGCCCTTCAAAAATATCAAGAATAGCTTTACGAATTTCATCGGGTGTCTTTGCAAACTCAATCGCTCCCATATGTAAAAGCGAGTTAAAATGATACATTTCAACCTGTGTTGCCGTATATTGATCTTTGTATAAAGCAATCACCGGCTTTCCCAAAAGCATAGCATCCAGCATGGCGCTGGTATTGATTCCAAACACGAGCGAAGAATGCATGAGCGTATCATAAAAAATTCTTTGTCCTTCCAATTTTCCGTATAGAACATCTCCGCGCGGTATAACCGTTACACCCGGAAGTTGAAGCTTCTCATAAATTTTAAAGTTTTTGGGGTGGGGCCTAAAAATAATCTGCGTTCTTTTGAGACGTTCGTCGGCTGATTCATCCAGAATCTTGCGAAGTTCAGTCACCGACGCAGTTTCGCTTCCAATAATGACGTTAGAAGAACAGCAATACATAATAATCGAATCATCCGGTCTCAAGCGGTAATTCTTACAAAAAATTTCCCGCGGCGTAGGATCATCGAAATCAAGCCAGTGATCCAGAGTCGGCGCTCCCACGATGCGCAGGTTATCGCGAGGTATTCTATGATGCTCCCACATCTCTTGTACCTGCTCCTCGTTCCATATTAACGAAACATCGGGCACGATATGATAAATTCCCTTAGAGGTAATGTGGTCCCAAGACCCCATAAGAAGAACAGAAGGAACACCCAATGTAACCGCGGCCTTGAGATATTCCAACTCCATAGAGGAATAACGCTGATTTAACGGAGTTACCGCCACTATATCAGGATTTAAATTCCTTAGGTGCGATAGTACGTCGGATTGCGGCGGTGTTAATCTTTCAATTAGTTTAAGAAACCATCCGGCCAGTCCGGTTTTGACTAATTCGCGTGCTATTCTCCATGCAAAAATTTTCTGCAGCTTAGGGTGAAGATAGCCCCTCCAACGCTCAGCATAGAATTGAAGGCCGCCCGCTTTAAGCAAATGCTTGCGGTAATTCAAAACTTCCCGCGAATGAAATACAAACGTGCCGCCTCTTTGCGAAGGCATGGTCCAATCGTAAGTGATATTATCCGGATTACCTTCAAATTGACGTATTTCCTCAAGGGTGTTATCGGTCAGGCCTCCGTGAAAAAGCACTGAAACTTCATGCCCCCTATCTGCCAGGAGCCGGACGGACTTTCGGAAAGTCGGCAGGTGATTGTACGAACGGAAAACAAAAAGTATTTTTGATTTTCTATTTTCCATGTATGGTAAAAACCGACTTGAAATCTAACAAGACTCTCTGTCTTTGTCTCCAGAAAAACCTAAGCCAGGGAACGGGAATAAACAATTTTCTCTGCCAGGGGATACTTCGCGAAGTTATGAGTCGCACGAGAAGATCCCACAAAAATCTGGTATTCGGAAATGACTTATTATATACCCGGGACAAAGAATCTTCTCCCCGCTCCTTCACGGGCACAGGATTTGTATATTTATAGAAAAGTACCGGCTCAATAGTATACATATGCATGGCAAGCGCCGCCTCACACATGAGTACACGATCCCACCCGATACAATACGGAAGGGGCCGCGCCAAAAGCTTGCGCAACGCATCGGTACGAAAAAGGCCATAGATCGCCATACTAATCGGTTCTTTCTGCATCATTTTTTTAAAAACCGCATGATAATTCAACACACGCAAGTCATACCGGTCCGACAAAACCACTTCCGTGCGTATTCCGTCGGGAGCAATCCTTTCGTAAGAACACATAGAAACTCCGTAATCGGTATGGCTCTCCAATGGACCAAGAAGCGACTCAATAAAACGCGGGTCATGCCCGTCGTCCCCTGCAGCCCACATAAAATATTTTCCCCGCGCCTCGGAAAACACCAAAAAAAAATTGTTAACCGATCCGAGATTTTCTCCACGCCTGATATACCGAATGCGACTGTCTTTTTTCGCATACTCTGCCACAAGGATCGGCGTTTCATCACTGGAAGCATTATCGGAAATAATAAGTTCAAGATTGCGGTACGTCTGCGAAAGAAGCGAATCCAGTACGCGAGGAAGCGTATACGCGCTGTTATAAACCGGGAGACCGATGCTTATTAGTGGTAAATCACCCTTCATAACTTCATATAATTTCAGCGTCTTTTAAAAATGTAACGTAATCAGCCAGACCCTCCTGCCACGTTGGAAGAGCTATCCCCAGTTTTTTGGCTTTGATATTTGCAAGCGCGGAAAACTTTGGCCTTCGTATCGGGCTGAACCTCTCGCCGCGCGCTACCGGAACGACGCTCACGGGCAATTCCGCAAGATTGAAAAGCATTTTCGCAAAATCAGACCAACTCGAGTAACCTTCATTAACCAAATGGTAAACGCCAGGCGAAACTCCGATCTGTAACATCTTCAAACTCGCCTCGGCCAGATGTGAAGCATATGTCGGACTTGCTATTTCGACAGACGAAACCTCTATCACTTCCTTATCTTTTGCTTCTTTCAGGAGATTAAGCACTACATTGCCTTTGACAGGACTCCCTTCTTTTCCTCCGTAAAGCCCGCATGTTCTTATAACGAGAGCGCCGTCTGGATGGTAATTCAGCGCTGCATACTCTCCGGCAAGTTTGGATATACCATAAACCTGCAAAGGGTTCGGGTAATCTTCTTCGCTATACGGCGCGCCTTTGGCGCCGTCAAAAACATAGTCGGTACTATAGGTTACAAAGAGGACCCCTGTCTCACGGCAAATTTTTGCCATGCTTCTTACTGCCTCGAAATTCAACAAAAACGCCTTTTCTACCTCCTCTTCGGCTCTTGTCGTAGCATTATATGCCGAGGCATTAAGCAGTATCACTGGGCACACATCCTTAATCTTACGTTCCAGCTCCTGATATCTTGTCACGTCAAGTTCCTCGCGATCAGTGACCACAATTTCAAAATCGAATCTCGCCGCGTTTTCTGCTACGGCTCTTCCCAGCTGTCCATGACTCCCAATAAGTAAAATCTTTTTCATGCTTTTGGGGAATCAAACTGTTTCCAGTTTTTATCTTTTTCCGAAAGAATTGGATTCAAAATCGGCCACTCAATCCCTAAAAGTGGATCATCCCAAGGGATCCCAAAAGAATGTTCCGGGGAATAAAATTCAGACATAAAATATATGACTTCACAATTGTCGGTGAGCGTCTGAAATCCGTGGGCGCAGCCCTTAGGAACCAAAAGCATTTTTTTATTTTCTTCCGAAAGCTCCTCGGCAATCCACTGGCCGTACGTAGGCGAATCCTTACGGAGATCAACCGCAACGTCGTAAAGCGCCCCCCTAAGGCACTTCGCCATTTTGTCTTGTGCTTTGGGCTCTTTTTGAAAATGCAAACCTCGCAGTGTCCCTTTATACTTACTGAACGAGTGGTTTATCTGAACGATATCAAATTGGATGCCGGACTTAGCCAGTTCGTCCTTACAAAACAAACGGTCGAAATATCCCCGCTCATCTTTCCACACCTCATATTCAATCACATAGACCCCGTCAATTTTCGTTTTTATGAATTTCATCCCACACATAACTAACACTATAAACGTTTGCTTAGAGTTCTATCAGTCTATGCAAGACGTACACGTGCAGTATTACCTTTTACCTGGAACGAGCCCACACCAAGTGTTAGTTATGTGTGGGATTCATGCCCATAGAATTATCACTTCGGTTTTCCAACCAAATGCCGGTATTCATGTATTGATGGAACCCCGGATCTTTTTCCTAAAATAAATTTTACAATTTTTACTATCCTCTCACGCGTCGTCGGCTTTTCTTTCGGTGTCGGCAGGCGCATCTCTGTAAGATCGTAATAACGTCCAAGAATTGAACTTACTGTGGTAAGCTCCGGATTATTCGGAGAGTGATCGCGATTGATGCTATAAAGAGCAGAACACCCCCAAGAATGTATTTTCTTGGCGTATGACTCAACCTGCGCCGTGGTCATTTCTTGAAAAGACGCCATATTCACAGTAAGGTCCGGCCGTCCGAAATTAAGCGCGGGCCAGAGGTGATGAGGAATAAAAATAAAATCATACCCGCTAACGGTTTCTTGCGGCGGGAGGCCGAAATTGTCCGCAACCGTGAGCACGCGGGCATTAGGGAACAAGGTCTTAATGTAGGTCGCGCCAAAAAGGATGGAGCCCGGCAAATCAACAACAATATACGTCAAGTTGGGGAACAAAGTTTTCATCTGATACGCAAATCCGCACCACCCTCCTCCGATCTCCAAAATAATTTTTCGTTGCTGATCGTCCCGGAATTGATCAAGAAGCCCCGCTTTATCAAGAACAAGTAAACTTCTATAAAATAGGAGCGTATCGGTGTTTATTAGCTTCCCGTCAATGTTATACCCGAAACCGCCAAGTTCCGGCGGCTCCGGAACAAAAAGTCCCTTAGAGTCAAGCGAACGAAGCATCCGAAATTGACGCTCTAGCGCAGGCGAGCGATGGGCGTGATGAGGACGATAATCATATTCCCGCACCCCGGTCAAATGGTAACAGTGATGACGGAGCTTCTCGATGATTAAGGGAGATGCATCCAACATGTACTCCATGCCGGACAATTCCTCTCTCCAATAGGCGCTGGGGATCGCCTCCCCTCCATCCGGCATATACGACATCATCTTGAACACCGCATCACGAACTTGAAGATAATTTTGATACTCTCGACTTTTGCGCGCCCGTTCAACACGGGAAGCAAATACAGAATGTGTATCCATTTTAATATATTTTTACCTTCGGAACTGCCACAATAAATTTTCCTCCTCTATCACGGAACGGTTTGAGTTCCTCCATGGCCATTACCTCATCGGCAATATTCCAGCAAAGAATTAAAAGATAGTCGGGCTTTTCCTTATAGATTTGCGCCAACGGGTGCACAAGCAAATGAACGCCCGGGGTATAGAGACCTTGTTTGGCTGGAGATTTATCAACCGAAAAAGCAAGGTAATTTTCCCCTATGCCACAATAATTTAGCAAAACAATGCCCTTAGCTGGAACGCTGTAAGCGATAACCTTTTTTCCTTCTTTTTTTAAATTTTTAAGAAGTGCTAATAATTCCGTTTTGTTTTTTTGTGCTCTGCCGGCAATACTGCGATACGTTGCCAATTTATCATAGCCATACTTGCTCTCTCGCTTCGCAAAAGTTCGCACCCTGGCGTTTACCGAAAAAACTCCATCTTTCGCCGCAAAAATCATAAGCGATCCTCCCTGCATTGGTGTCATTGAGAGATCATAGATTTCGAGACCGGCGTTTTTGAAAACGTTCTGCAGTGCTAGAAGCGAGAAATAAAACACATGCTCGTGATAAATCGTATCGAACTTTCCTTCAAATAAACCCTCAATATATGGAAATTCAAAGACGGCGGTGCCCTGCGGCTTAAGAATATAAGAAACTCCCTTGAGAAAATCAGAAATCTCCGGAACGTGCGCCAAAACATTCATACCGATGACTAGGTCCGCCGATACTTTTTGCTCCTCTTTTAACTTTCTGGCAAACGCGTAATTAAAAAACTCCGGAATAGTTGGGATTCCCTGTGTTTTTGCTGCTTCAGCCACATTTTTTGCGGGTTCTATACCCAAAACCCCAATTCCCTGCTCCTGAAAATACCGAAGCAGTGCGCCATCATTACTCGCTATCTCCAAAACTAAATTTTCTTTTCCCAAGTCAAAGCGCTTGATAAATTCACGCGCTGTTTTCTTGCAATGCGAAAGAAAAGATGAGGAAACAGAAGAAAAATACACATAATCACGGAAAAGCACTTCGGGAGATAAAGTAATCATGAGCTGTGTAAGAAAACAAGAAGAACAAAAACCTACAGTTAAATCAAATCGCTTCTCCAGAGGAATATCTTCTTTTCGCAAAAAAGTGTTCACAAGCGGCATGGCGCCCAGTGAAAAAAACGGCAAAACCGGATGGCCGCAATTTCTACAAATTTTGGAAGTATGACTTAAAAAGTGGAATGGATCTTTCATATATATCCCTCCTGTCCGCTCTTTTCCCATACAGCCCAGGGCCGTGTGGTGTTCCATAATTCATTAAGTTCTTCCATCTCACGATGGGTATCCATCGCTTTCCAAAACCCTTTGTGTTCATAGACAGAAAGCTGTTTCTCGGCAACAAGTTTTGGAAACGCGTCTTCCATCGTACCGTGGTCAAAATAGTCAAACGCATTCTTATGGAACACCATAAATCCGCCGTTTACAAAATCGTGGAGGCGGGGTTTTTGCGCAAACCCGGTTACTAATTTTGACTTCTCGTCGCTCACAATAAGGCCGTATTTTGAGTAAGGATGCGCCCCGGTAATAGTACCGAGGGTACCCTGCTCTCTGTGGAATTCCGCCAACTTTCGGATATCAATATCAGCAACGCCGTCACCGTACGTTACCATAAACTCGTCTTCGCCGATAAGATGCTTCACGCGATGTATACGTTCCCCAGTCAAACTCTCAAGGCCGGTATCAACCAGGTGAACGGTAAAATCGTGGGGGTTATTGACAAAATATTCCTTAATCATTTCTCCTTTGTAGCCCAGCGGTAAGATAAACTCGTTGAAGCCATAATGCTGATAAATTTTCATGATGTGCCACAAAATAGGAACGCCGCCCACTTTGACCAGTGGCTTTGGTTTAAACTCGGTGTCTTCTTTCATGCGGGTACCCAGTCCGCCGCAAAAGATAATTATTTTCATGATGATTCCCGCTTCTATCTAATTATTAATACCACTGCCCTCTTGACTGCTTTTCATAAATATACTGATACTCTCGCCTTGACTTGATTTTTTTCAACCAATCCTGATTCGTAAGATACCACGCCACTACGTTACCGAGTGATTTTTCTACATTCTCTTCCGGCGCCCAACCGAGCTCACGCCGTATTTTTGTTGAATCCGGAGCGTAACGCAGATCGGCATTGGGCCTGTCACTTACATGTTCTTTGTGGTCCGCGAGCCGGATGTCAAGATGCGAAACAACTTTTTGAAGAATTTCTAAATTGGTCATCTCCTCGCCGGAAACGTTATAAATCCCGTAGTCGGGCGCGCGCCTGGCTACCAGATCCACGGCCCGGCAAAAATCGTTAACGTTAAGCCAGCTTCGTACGTGCTCGCCAGTTCCGTGAACCGGAATTTTACGCCCATCAATCACATTGGAAATCGCGAGAGGAATAAGTTTTTCCGGATACTGAAAAGGTCCATAGTTATTTGATCCGCGTAAAATCACCGTGGGAACGCTGTGAGTTCTCATAAATGCCTGGACAATCAAATCCGCAGCGGCCTTTGAAGCCGCGTAAGGACTTGCAGGCCGAAACGGTGCGTCTTCATCCGCTCCGCCTCTTACGGTCGAGCCATACACCTCATCTGTAGAAATATGAACGAAACGAGTTGTCTTATTGCGGCGCACCGCCTCAATAAGCGCGCATACGCCGCTTATGTTCGTACGGATAAAATCACTAATGCCCATGATTGAACGATCTACATGGGTTTCGGCTGCGAAATTGAAAACAAACTCAAAATTATATTTTTCAAAAAGTTTTGCGAGAATCTCGACATCACATATATCTCCCTGAACAAACTGGTACCGCCTTTCATCCGGCAAAATGCCCTTCTCCAGCTCCTCAATATCTTTCAAATTATCCGTATTTCCCGCGTACGTTAAAAAATCTAAATTTACTACTCGATAATCCGGGTAGGCATGATAAAAATGACGGACAAAATTTGATCCGATAAATCCCGACCCCCCGGTAACTAAAACGCTTTTATTTATAGTGCTATTTTTTATCTTCATACCCGGTAAATCTCCTTAAACCACTCTATGGTTTTCTTCAGCCCCGCCTCCAAAGAATACCTCGGCCTCCAATCAAAATTGGCAAATGTTTTCTCCGTATCAGTCCTCCAAACACGATTATCATAAGAAGTAGCAAGAGTAGGATCCCAGCGCACCTTGCTTCGGGAAGCGGTAAGTTTAAGGACGAGACGTGCGAGATCATTCAGGGAAGTGGAGACCCCGCTGCCGATATCAAAGATCTTTCCTTTCAAATCTTTCGATTTTTCTATGGCCTCAAAGTAAACCTCTGCTATATCCTCAACAAAAATAAAGTCCCTGGAAACTTCGGGCCTACTTAACGCCAGATCCGAATTGCGGAGGGCCTGACTTATTATATTAAAAATCAACCGGCCTTCCTGTATCCCGGGGCCGTACGGGGTGGCAAGACGCAGAGTCAAAATCGGCCTACCTTTGGTCGTGGCAAGCGCCTGACCGTAAAGAGTCGCGGCAAGTTTGGTGATGCCATATAACTCTCCAGGGTCAATTTCCAAAGGACTACCAGTATTTATAAAAAACTCGTACGCAATATCCTCTGCCGCATTAAATAAATTAACAATTCCCAGAATATTGGTTTTGATCACTACTTCATCCGAAGCTCTCACGCCGCTCATCATATTTGAAGTAGCAAAATGTATTATACCATTGGGCTTCACATCAAGGAATATTTTTCTTAAGCCCTTAAAATCCAATAAATTCCCGGTATGGATTTTCAAACCGGACCTGATACCTTCAATCCTTCTCAGATCGGTATTTTCCCTGACAAGAATATGAACATCATATCCTTTCTCTACCGCCTTCTGGGTAACACAAGAACCCACAAACCCCGCCGCTCCGGTAATAAAGATTTTTTTGGCGCTATCCGCCATAGTGGAAACACCAATCATAAAATACCCCGCCCTTATATAGAATACTCAGTTTATTTCGTATTTCCATAGCTATACAAAATCTCCACTATTTCTCATGCCAAACTCTTTTAAGAGTGCTTCTGCAATCACAAAATCAATTTCAGAGTCAATATCAATTGCGCGCTCCTGCGGAATCGCGTGATGCCGTACGTGATTTCCCACGATCGTTCCGGTTTCGCGAAGCACTCGTGGATACGTAGCAACTATATTCGCGCGAAAATACGCTTTTTCATACCACTGCCGTTTGGTAGGCTCTACCCCTTTTCCTTCTCCCGTCATAAATGATACCAATCTTCCCTCTGGAGTGATTTTCAAGGCCTTATGAGGGTTTTGTCGGGCTTCCGCTACAACGACAGAGGAATCAGCGTCCGGGTGGCGCAGGAGTTCTTCCACACAGGAATCAATGTCCTCCGCTTTCTGAAACGGCACAACTGACATAAGCCGAACAATAATATCAGGATCATACCCTTCTTTTTCTTTCAATTGTGCGAGCGCATAACGTACGTATTCAAAATCTGTTCCTTCAGAAACTTCCGGTGGTTGAAGATATGGAACTTCTGCGCCATACCTCTTGGCAATTTTTGCGTATTCAGCCGAATCGGTACACACAACAACTCGATTCACATACCGAGATTTTTTTGCAGTCTCAATAATCCACGCCATCAATGGTTTGCCGCCCAAATCACGGATGTTTTTATGGGGTACGCCCCGGGACCCCGAGCGGGCGCCGATCACGGCAAGTATTTTCTTAGGATTCGTTGAGGTCATATTGTTTTCCTCCCCTTATAACTCCACACAAACGTCCTTGGTAGCGCGTCATTTCGCCATCGAAAGAACGGCGTTAAATACCCTTTCTCCGACCCTGCCGTCAACCGGTCCCACAAGGTCATTAACGAGCCGCGCTCTCCCATCTTGGTGGAGCACGCGGTTTCCCAGATACGTATTAATTGCGTCTATAAATTCTGTTTCAGTATTTACACGAATCATCCCCTTTGTCCGGAGAAGATAGTGCATATGGAGAGTATGGTCAAACGCAACGGAAAGTTTTTTCTGCCACGGAAAATCTTTTTCCCGATATCCGTTAAAACCGACAATGATAGACGGCGTATCGAGAATCGCGGCATCCAAGGACACCGTCGAACCAAAATGCGTCATGACGCCGCACTCCCTGATGAAACTTGCAAGAAGCCGCGTCTGCTCAACATCAAATTTCCATCCTTTGACAAGGTTTAATACCGGGCAATGGACCCTATACGCCTCGAGGACCGATTTATTATCCGGATGAATGCTTGCAATAACTTCAGCGTTTTGGATTCTTCCGCCCTGAATCGCGTCCTGAATCATCTTTATATGTTCGCCGGTATCCTCGCATCCAAGGACACCGGTAAAAAGCGGACCGGAAAAATATCCGATCCAGCGTTTTCGGAAGTCAATGCCGATTCGGCGCGCAACTTCTTCACGCGATAAAAACCATGACGAATTTGCATAGTGGTCATAGGGAGGAGAACCGACAAGACGTATTTTTTCTTTCGGCACGTCATGCCAATCGATCGCCTCAGTCACCATCACGGGATTTTGTGCGAGGAGCATATCGGGAATAACAAAAAGAAACGCTTTGGTCGAAAGATTATCCCAGCTTCGGAGCATAAGAACCGTTGGAATGCCCCGGCGCTTCGCGTGCGCTAATATAGTAAAATCCCACCAGCGAAACCCGCTCGTTCCAAACACAACGTCGGGCTTGTACCGATCAAAATACTCACTCCACTTGTAATCGTCACAAAAAAACCGATACCAGATCGCGCGCACGATCTTCCGCGCGACAGACGTGTGCCCCAGAACCCATAAAATTCTCTTGACCACGAAACCGGAAAAACTCCCCCCGTTTAGATAGGCATAACGCTGACGGATATAAATCGTTTCTGTCGGAATCATGGGATAGGACGCCATAAATCCAAAAAACATCCTTGCCATCCGGCCTTTCGGTCTTTCGATAATGAGCGGTTCTACAATGCAGTGCTCGTTTGCAAAATTCTTTCGCATGTCGTCGATGGTATTCGGCGGGGCAAATACAATAAGACGGACGCCTTTGTCCGCTTGGGCAATTTTGTAAAACGTACCGACCATGAAATCGCGAAGTTCCTGCCCGAGTTGGCATGTCATGAAAATGGTTTTCATAGAAAATCAATTATTATAGATATCCGCATTGTCGAATTTACGAAATTCTCTTTTGTATTCTCTTGTAGGCACCCTCAAGAAAAGGAACTGGTATGCCGTAAAAATTCGCTTTCTTCAGCACGCCGCCCGTGATCGAATCAATCTCAGACGGGACGCGCGCCGCGACATCGCGTGAGAGAGACGTCATGAGTGTTTCGGGAAGCCGGTCAATTTCTTCCATCGTTTCTTCCGAGTCAATCTCTGTTCCTTCGCGCCCTGCGATTGCTACTCCTTCACGTACGATTCCCTCGAGCAGGCGTCGCAGGTCGGGGTCAGAACGAATAACCCCTATCGGCTTCTGAAATGCGGCGGTGAGAGATGCTGTTGCATTAAGACGCACAAGCTTTTTCCAAATGACTTCTGCTTCGGACCGAAGAATAGACGCGGATACTCCGGCTCGACGGATTGCATCCACGATTTCTTCAAGGCGACTCGATGAGACATCACCATCAGACGCAATGTCAATATGCGGATGTTGGCGGGATACTTGGCGCACGCTCCCGTTTAAATCCTTTACGACCTCAATCTGACCGATCGTTCCAGCCGCAACCGACGTGCCCAAAATCTCCCGAATAATCTCTGCATGCCCAATACCATTTAAAAGCGGAATGATCACCGCGCTTTTTATTGACTCTTTATTCACCGCACGAAGCGCTTCTTTCAGGAACGACGACTTCACGGTAATAAAAAGAATATCAATTGGAACGCGGAGTTCTGTATCTATTTCTGGCCGCGCGACAAAATCTCCGAAAATAGGACTTTCGATAGTAATCCCTCGCTCCTTGATCGCACTCACGTCTCCCGCTTTTCCAATGCACAAAACACGCTCTCCACTTTTCCAAAATAAACTAGCCAGGAAACCGCCAACAGCTCCTGGCCCGAGAATGCCGATTTTCATCTTTTTTTCTATTTCGTCCATTTATGATCCGCAAGTGCCGTTTCATTCACGTCCGTTCCCCATCCGGGTAGGACAGGAATCTTCAACACACCATCCTCAACTTCCGGGCGATTCGTAAAAAGCTCATCGCGCCACGGCACGTCATCAATATCGATCTCCGCAATCCGCATATTCGGGACGAGCGCACAAAATTGAGCGCTAATGAATGTCGACAAATGGCCATTATAGTTATGCGGCGTTACATTCATCTCGTAGAGCTCCGCCATATCGGCAATTTTCTTCGCTCCCGAAAACCCGTTCCAAATAACATCGATTGAGGCGACGTCCATGGCGTGCCGTTCAAAAAACGGTCGATACTGACGCGTACCATAGAGATTCTCGCATGACGTTATCGGAGTTCTGACTGAATCCTTAATCATCCGAAGCGCATCCGGATCGTACGAATCAATCTCAAGCCACGAAAGATTATACTTCTCGAGCATCCGACCGATTTTTATATACCCCTCGGTTTTAAAATTGAAATTGAGATCAAGCGCAATATCCACATCACGACCAACCGCATCTCGGAGCCCACCGATCCAGCCATCAACCGCTTTAAGAATATCATAATCCGCATTCATTTCAGGACCTCCTGGACTTTTGAAAAACCCAGGCATGTAGACGTACGGATTCTCGCCAAGAACCCCAATATTCGTCTTGAGTGTTTTAAATCCTGACGCGCGGACTTCACGTCCGAATTCCTTCACATCCTCATATGTTTTAATTTGGGGCTTTCCGATTATCTGCCATGCACGAACCCGCGATGTTCCGCAATGAGACCAATAAAGAGGAATGGTGTCGCGGACCGGACCCCCGAAAAGCTCATACACAGGAACACCCAACGCTTTTGCCTTGATATCCCAAAGCGCGTTTTCTATCCCGCCGATCGCTTTTTGAACAATCGATCCCGGACTTTGACGCGTACGCGAATACATATGCCACAAAAGGTTCTCGATAGACCGGGGGTCCTCGCCCATAAGAAGCGGAGAAAGATCCTTCACGACTCCCTCCATCCCGCGCGGAGACCCATGCGAATCTGTACATTCACTCCATCCGATAATTCCTTCATCCGTCGAAATTTTAATAAATGACCAGGGGCGCCACCCGGCATCAGCATGGAACATCTCTACGTTTGTGATCTTCATAGCAATGGTAGTATCTCTAAAACAATAAAAGGCTAACCCCGGTTTCGTTCACTTTTTCCAATACGCACCTTCAATAGGCGAAGTCCGTCAACAATGGTTCTTGCGTCATTCAAGCCGTCGTGCCCCCTTCGATTCGACATATGGCTGAATGCCTCTACAATGGTACTCGACATATATTTTGAATCATCGATGCCATGAGCCCGAAATATCTCTCGAATATTATGGAACCGTGAAAAATCAAAAGGAAATGAAATTCCCAAAAGGTTTGCATTTTCTCGTAGTGTATCAGCGTCTGTTCCGTATGCATAAAGATGGAATGAATTACTCCAATCAAAAAATTTTGCAATCGCATTAGGGAAACTCATTCCCTGGGTATCCACCTGTTCCTGGGTGATATCAGTAAGTGCAATAAAAAAATCAGAAAGGCGAGGATTTTTTACCGGTTGTACAAAAACGGAAAATGAATCCAATTCCTTGAAATTTTGTGTCTCAATCCGTACGGCCCCGATCTGAACAATTTCTTTATACTCATTTGGGTCGCTCCAATTTCGCTCCAAAGCCCCTTTCCACGTCGTATACTCGGTATCATAAATAATCACGGTATCGTACGGAAGAATTAGCGGGTGTTTAGTCATGAATGGGTTTGTCGCCTAACGTACAGAGTACTTGGAAAACCCGTGCCCCCGCCTTTCCGTCAAGCGGGCCCACAAGATTTTTTACAATTTGCGCTCTTCCTTCTCGGTGAAGCGATTGCTCAATAAGATATGTCTTAATTGCGGATATAAGTTCCCCGGGATCTTTTGCGATCCATCCACCACCCGCATCAAAAATATAGCGCAAATGAGTATACCTGTCGTAGGCAACAGAAATTTTTTTATACCACGGAACTGTCGAATCATCCGGTCCGTTAAATCCCACGAACACCGTGGGTCGATCAAAGATTGCGGTCTCGAGAGAAAGACTCGAACCAAAATCAACAGCGACTTCGCACTCACGCATCAAATTCATAATTACTTTCATGCTGTTTTGGCTAAAATTCCACTGCGTGGTGAGGCGGATTTGTTGAACTTTGGTGCCGTCGGTCGAAAATCCCCATTCGCCGCGAAATCCCGGGTGTATACTCGCAAGAATAAGGGCATCTCCAAACTCGCCCCGCGCTGCGGCATCATCAAGAAGCCCCGCATGATATGATCCGTCCCCTGCGCGCAGAAATCCGACAAAAATTCCACCTACAAAAAACCCAATCCATTTTTTTGAAGGATCAGCTCCAATCGCTTCCCCGATTTCTTCACGCGTCATACGCCATGCGGAATCAACATAATGATCAAAATACGGAAACCCTACCACCTTGACGCGATTGGGCGGTAGATCATTCCAATTCTTTGCCTCATCCACCATCACATTGTTTTGTACACACAGAATGTCGGGATGTACCAATAAAAACGCTTTTGATGACATATTATCCCACCCGCGAAGCATCCCAACACTCGGAATGCCATGTCTCCGCGCATACTTTAACAAAGTCGTATCATAATCGCGGTACGTCGTTGTTGCGAATACTGCATCCGGCTTATATTTTTGAAAGCTTGATTCCCACGCACGTTCGTCTCGAAAAAAATTATACTCCACAAAACGAAGAAACGCCCTCCAGATCCAAAGGTGGCTCAAAAGCCACACACCTTGCTTTACTATAAAATAAAGAAACGATCCTCCTGTTTTATACCAATACCAAATGCGAAACGACACGACGTCTGTAGGAATAGATGCCTGAGACACAATTCGAAAAAATTGCCGAAGCGGCCGGTTGGAAAGTTTTAGATCAGGGAAGACTTCGAATATACAGCGTTCATGTCCAAAATCCTTACGATATGCCTCAATAGTGATGGGGTGCGTAAAGACCACGAGACGAATATCCGAATTTTCTTTCGCAAGACGATAAAAATCGCCATAGAACCAGTTTTTTATTTCTGATCCAAGCTGTACGGTAATAAAAAAAGTTTTCATCCCATACATAACTTATACGAAATGATATTCTTTTATTATTCTCATTGCTGCGAAGAAAGATAATGCATACGATAAAAATATGAATTCGGATTTTTTAATAATGCTTCAGGTTTTCCCTCCTCCGTAATTCTTCCTCCATCCAATACTAAAATCCTATCCAGATCCGCCACAGTAGACAATCGGTGGGCTATAACTATTATGGTAACTTTTCCTTTAAGCTCTTTTATGACTCTGCGTATCAGAGATTCCGATTCATTATCGAGCGCGCTTGTTGCCTCATCCAAAATAAGAATCTGGGGAGTTCGCGCAAGAACCCGAGCAAGCGTTATTCTCTGACGCTGGCCGCCGGAAAGCATAACCCCCCTATCTCCCGCCACGGTATTAAATTTTTCCGGCAGCGCCTGAATAAAATCGTACACGTGGGCTTTTTTAGCGGCACTGGCAACCGCCTCGTCATCTAAGTCCTTCTTATAAAACTTTATATTTACGCCCACGGTATCATTTAGTAAAAACGGGTCCTGTGCAACATACCCTATATTCTCACGCCAAGATTTTAGGTCGAATTCTTGAGCCGCCTTTCCATCAAGCGTTAATCTGCCGGCCGTAGGTTCAAGCAGACGCATAAAAAGGTCCGCCGCGGTGGTCTTTCCGGAACCGGAAGGGCCGATGATGCCTATCATTTCTCCTTTATTGATATCAAAAGTCAACCCGGAAAATAGCGGAGATTCGGACGAGTAACTAAATGCCACCTCTTCAAAAGAAAATTTATCGCGAAATGAAAAGGGCATTTTTCCTCCCGATTCTTCCCTATAATCGGCGATAAGCTTTTCAAATTCAAGCAGATGAATGGCATTCGCTATTTTTTCATTAACCACGTGGATGGAAAGCTGTGCCGAGCCCAAATACACGAATATGCGCTGAACCAGAATCAGAGTTGCCGCAAAAACGCCGAGATTGAAATTTGAGGAAAAAAAGGAGGACAAAAAAACTCCGGCAATAAATAATATACTTAATGGCTCGGTGGAAACAGAATAGAGAGCAGTTAAAAGCCCATTTTTGAAGGAAAGGGCCTCTGTCTCCTTAAAATATCCAATTCCTCGTTCGCGCACGAAGTCCTCAACCGCAAAACTTTTAACCGTTTTTGCCCCGGATATATGCTCTACAATAAACTGGGTGGTTTCTTTACCCAGAAACATCATCCCTCGTCCTATTTCTTTCCCTTTTGCCCATAGTTTATGAAATAGAATAAAAACCATACCGCCGAAAAGAAGAGCAAACGAAGTGATCATCGGCGAAACAGCAAAAGCAAGCAAGGAAAATACGATTACATTAGTTACCGAAAGAAGAATGTTAACTATATCGTCCAGAAGCTTACCCGTCGTACCTATCTCCTGCATCAACGTCGCGCTTATATGTCCCAGCTTCTGTTTGGTAAAGAACGCCCAAGAAGAATTAAGAAGATGCGATAGGACTTTTGCTTTTGTGCGGCCTGTGTATTCCGTTCGAATTTGAACACCGATGGCATTCAGTAAAAAAAGCACGACCGCGCGTAGAAAAAACATGGCCACTATTATAATCATCATCAATACGGGAGTTAAATGAAATGGCAGGTACTCAAAATATTTTATAACGGCCTGAGATATGGTTCCTTCGGCGCTTTGAGTAGCATCGTCCGCCATGAAAAAAGAAAGCAAAGGTATTATCGCACCCACTCCGACTCCCGCAAGCATACTGCTCAAAAGACCCAAAACACAAAGCAAAATAATCTTCCATTTATAATCACGGAAGGTGCGAGAAAGCACACTACATGAGTATAAAAAATCAGATTTCATGATTCGTAAAAAGTTTTTTGAATAGAAAGATTTTCGAGATTAAGACCAGAGAGGACATGCACAATTTGTTCGGCTGAAGTTCCGGTCCCAAATCGAAAATCGGGTTTATATCGACCATGCGCGATCTGACGCTTGATCCCTTCCTGTATTGCCTTGATTTTTGCGGGAACTTCGAGCACGTTCCCTCCTCTTTCTCTTTTTGCTTGCCGATCTCCCGTAAGCACAGTCGGAATGCCGAGATAAGCGGACTCACGGATAAAACTCGAAGAATTGCCGACCAAAACCGCGGCGTTTGAAATAATGCGATAGAAATCATGCGGCCGGAAATATTTTCCGAACGCGACACCAGAAGGATGCGTGTCGCGATACGTGCGTAATGCCACAGAGACGCCATCAGACCCCCCGTCGATATTCGGATCAAGAAATATTTTTTGCATCGGCGCATCACGAACCGCGGCTATAATCTCTTCCATTTCCTGTCTATTTTCTTCATACCGCGTGGTAACGGGATGCTGCATGATGAGAAGATAGGGCTTCGTAAAATCGATGCGATCGCCCGCGATGTAGTATCGGTCGTAAATTGAATTATCAAGGGAAAGATCAAGACCTGCGAGCGTATCGATGACCGGGGAACCGGTAACTATAATCCTTTCGGGGTTTTCTCCCATTGCCCGAATGCGCTCCCCGCTCATTTTGGTCGCGGGAAAATGGATATGCGCGAGCTTTGTGATGGCGTGGCGCACACTTTCGTCAATCGTACCAGAAACATCGCCGCCTTCGATATGCGCAAGCGGAATATTTAACGCAACGGTTGCAAAGGCGATTGGAAGTATTTCAAAACGATCTCCATTCATTAACACAATATCCGGATTCAATTTTGAAAGGACATCGGGAACACCCAAGAGAGCAAGCCCAACAGTCTTCGCCATCACGCGAAGATTCCCTCCCTCAAGAAACAAAGGGAGACGCGCGTGAATGGGAAACCCGTCAGCGACCAAAAGCCGCATAAGCTGCTCTTTTTTTTGAAGTTCCTTATCTTTCTCGAAAAACGCCATGGTGCGGGCGCGAATATGCCACGGAAGAGATCGCCAAAACGAAAGCGGCTCGCCGTGGCGCATATACCAAAAAAGATGGTCAAAGAAAAAAGGAGTCCCGGCAACAACCTGGAGCTCGAGATCGTCGCGCTTCCTGATCGCCTCCATAATGGGCTTCATGCGCCCATAGTCGGATCGGTTCGTCGTGACAACGCAGATTTTTTTCTTTTTTCTTACATCACGTGATTCCATCGAAGCTGTATATCTTTCGGAATATCTTTTCGCGCCCTCCTGCCGAGAATACTTCTAAATTTTTCTGCCCGCATTTCGCCTGTACCCGGGCGCTTCACCCAAAGATTCTTCATGCTAAATTTTTCTCCGGCTTTTATGGGCGCAATTGTAACCACAGATGCAAACGCAAAATCAATCGTGGGCTTTTCCTCTTTCAAAGGACCCTTATGGTCCCCGCGCGATTCCCAAATTGCGCGCGCACCCCGAAGAATCATTTTGAGCTCTGCGGGGTCCATGGAAACCGGAATATCTTCACCGCGCCATGAGCGGTCAGACGTAAAATGCCTTTCAAGAATTGAGGCGCCGAGCGCCACCGCGCCAAGCGCTGCCCACGGACCTTCAGAGTGGTTTGAAAGTCCTATGACGATATCGGGAAACGCCTTTCTCAATTTCGTAATCGCCTGAAGATATATGCGGTTCCACGGTGTCGGATACATATTGGTGCAATGAAGAAGCGCAAACGGGACTTTATGTTTTCGCAAAATCGCAACGGTCTTTCTGATGGAAGAAATATCATTCATGCCGGTTGAAACGATCATCGGCTTTCCGAATCGCGCCACATGCTCGACCAACGGATAATTATTGCATTCTCCGGATCCGATCTTAAATGCCTTGACTCCCATACGATTGAGCTGATTTGCTGCGGCCCGCGAAAACGGCGTCGAGAGAAAAATGAGCCCGAGTTTTTCCGTATAGCGCTTGAGTTCTCGCTCCTGCGCCTCCGACAGCGCGGAGCGCTCCATCACCTCCCAGATCGAAACTTTTGAATTTGCCGGAATGGTCTTTCGCGCTTCTCGTTCGAGCATTTCATCTTCAAGAACGTGGCCCTGAAATTTTACGCATTCTGCTCCGGCCCGCTTTGCGTCGCGGATCATCCGCTTTGCTTTCGCGATACTTCCATTATGATTAATGCCGATTTCTGCAATCACAAAAGGCGGATAATCAGGACCGATTTTTCTATTTCCTATTTGAATATATTTTGACATACATTTCCCGTTATGTTACTAATATGCCAGCACCCCCAAGGAGGATATGCCATGAACCCATTTGAATTGCCCTGGCTTCCCAAAGCAGTTCTTTCCCTTGCGTTCGTGATACCCGCGTGGCTCGCGCTCGGCTTCTTTGAAAAGAATTTCGCAGTACGAGGTGAAGTACAACTTGTTTGGTATTTTCTTGCAGCTGCACTCGGTAGTGCACTGCTCATAACTTTTACTAGTCCAACAACCAAACTTATTCCATCACTAAATCTCGTCTGTGTATTTCTCATAATCGGATTTTCTCTTAGCACGGGAGCAAATGCGCTTCTCTTCAGCGCTATGCCCGACGCACCTAATCCTGGCATTCCACAAGCGATTCAAGGAAGTTCAGTCGTATTCGTTTTCTTTATCTCCTGGATTCTCGGAAAATACATCCCCTATTACTTTAAACCAGTAACCCTCGACCCTTATCAGTTCTTTGGAATATTTCTATCAATTGTGGGTATTACAATTGTCATAGTCCGAGCCAGATAATGCTCTACCTCTACGGTAGTGCATTTTTGTTTTCTTCTTCTAGTATTTTCCTAAATTTTTCTTCTGCGGCTTCCCAATCTGGCGGCTCGTCGATATCAAAAGCAAATTTCTTGTCCACGATGCACCCGCGCGAATCATCGCCGTAGATATTCGGCTCTGGAGAAAACAAAAGCGACGGCTTAAATGCATAGATGGAACTATTCCGATAATAGGTCTTCGGCAGCGATTGTCTCTGCGGGATAAAATTCTTCAAGGGTCCGCCGGTAAAAATAGAAAGGCGATCGTTCGCATCCATAGCCACCTGCCACATCGGATTCAATACGCCAGGAACCTCTGCAACACTGATAACCGAATCAGCTCCGGTCGCGACCAACTTCTCAACGATTTCCCGGACGTGGTACGACCGCTTTGCCGCAGACGTCGGTTCAAAAAGCACGACATATTCCGGCGCGTAGTTCTCATGCTCCTTGAGCCACGAAAGCACATGTACCAAAACCGGCAACGTCGGCGTACTATCCTCGGCAAGCTCGCGCGGCCGCATAAATGGAACCTCTGCTCCGTATTCGCGCGCAACCGAGGCAATCTCATCATCGTCGGTACTCACGACAATGCGGGAGACAATCCCGCTCTCTTTCAAGGCCGCAATCGCCCATGCGATCAAGGGCTTCCCTAAGAATAGTTTGATGTTTTTCCGAGGAATCGATTTCGATCCGCCGCGGGCTGGAATAATGCCAAGAATTTCTTTCTTCATAATGACATTTCTATAACAGCAAAAAATCTACCCTAGTTTCCTTTTCAATAAAGAACTAAAACGAGAATGCCGATTGTCACGAGACATACCCCGAATATCTTGTATTTCTCAAATGTTCGAGGAATAAGAAGGATTGAAATAAGCGTGACGAAGAGAACATTCGCATTCTTGATAGCTTCGTGATATCCCGCATTTGGCGCGGCGTCCAGCGCGAGAATACTTACATAATTCCCCAAAAATGAGAAGCCGGCTGCCGCCAAAACCCACGAAAGAAACGCTTTTTCAGTCCGCAAATTCGCAAAATATTCTCTCATATTATTGCGAGAAAAAAAGAGAAAAGCGATTATATTGAATCCAAAAAGAATGAGATTGATTTCTTTTGTTGATGTGGCAGGAAAAAGCGTTGCCCTTTTCAGAAGAAGAACAAGACCAGTGAATGCGATAAGAGCGAGAAGTGAAAAATAATACCAGTGCACGCCTTTCTCGGGGATGGAATGTTTTTCTTCTGAAGTCCTTTTGAATACCAGTAAATAAATTCCGAAAAGAATAAGGACGACGGCGAAAAGTTCAGCCGTACCAAGGGAACTATTGAAAAATAGCACAGAAAGAAAAACGACGGGAAGAATTGTCGTATTTCGAATCGCGACAGCATAGCCGGGATTTTTTGCCCTACGAATACCTTCAAAATCTGCCCAATTTCCACACACAGCAAAAGCTCCTGCAAAAAGCATAACAAAAATAAATTTCCACACATCTGAAGAACCCCACAGGATACCTGGATTTATTAAATTTAAAAGAGCAAAGCCGAAAAAGGAAAACCCCGTGAGAAAGAGAAGAATCTGCTTTGAAGAGAAACCAAGGTCTTGAAGCCGTCGAACGCAAAGAATCATTCCAGCGAACGAAAGAGAACTTATGAATGAATAGAAATACCAAGGCATACGTTCTTTCCTTTTAGTATGAACCAGAAATAAAATATCTTACAGATGGCATATTGTCAAATTGGCGTATAGAAAATATTGACATATTTCGCGAAAGAATATATAACAATCACAGCACACAAGGAGGACCAAATGGGATATACAAATCCAGGTCTCCCCAACTCCGACCATGTGGTCGCTTGGGATATGGCGAATATGGCAAGCGTTAATATCATAGGGAGTTATGCCACATACGACCCGGGAAATATCGTTACGCGCCATATTGAAAAGAGAAAGCAAGAAACGCCCCTTCCGTATGACGGGACTGCGTGGCGACTTCTCTTCTA
>MGIS01000007.1 GCA_001793865.1 Candidatus Wolfebacteria bacterium RIFCSPLOWO2_01_FULL_47_17b | reverse complement strand
TAGTGAATGATTGATAGGACATAGGTTTGTGTGCCGATTCTATGTCCAAAATGTGCTGAGCTCAACTATTGCTTGACTTTTTACAAGAAATATGCTATACTTCTAACACGATCATTGAAAAGTGAATTATCTCCCGATTGGTTAGTTTCTCCGGGTCCCGGTGCGGGGGCCCTAAGAAACTAACTAATCAAATAAACAAAGGAGATAGAAATGAAGAAGAGAGTTAAAAATTACTTTATTATCATATCAATTCTTGCCGCAGTGGTGTATGGGATGGTTGAATACGGTAAAATGTTGTTCGATCAAAAAGATTCTCTACCAAGACATTTGGATGTACGGAGAAACACCTATGACACAACATCTATTTATACCGTTGTGAATGAAGGGAGTCCTGTTGGGTTTGTGAGGCGCGTAAATGTAGCTAGGGAAAATGATGGATCTATATTTACCGCATTCGTTACAGATTCTTTTGAAGTTATAGCAGGGCAGAAAGTGAGACTAAATGTGTACCTATTTAGTATAACCGATACTGATCGAGAAAATAAATTTGCGTGTATAAACGAGATAATAAGATAATTGAAATTTTCCGTCCATTTGCAGAAATGTAACGGGCGGATTTTTTTATATGATATACTTTTCATATGCGAACCGCAGAATTTCAAAAAATCGTATATGCGCACTACAAAAAGCACGGCAGAAAACTGCCGTGGAGAATTAAAAGTGGGATCCGAGGTTCGACCTCCGCAAACCGAGGTCGAACCTCGGATTCTATTTTCTACAGGATTCTCGTGTCGGAAATCATGCTTCAGCAGACACAGGTTGATCGGGTGGTGCCCAAATACCATGAATTTTTGAAAAAATTCCCCACCATGCGCGCGCTGGCGCGCGCGAACCGAACGGACGTCCTGCGCGCGTGGCAGGGATTGGGGTATAACCGCAGGGCGGTGTGGCTGCACGAAATCGCAAAAAAACTTACGGGGACTCATGAGCGAGGTTCAACCTCGCTCAGATCGAGGTTGAACCTCGCTCACTTCGCTCGCACAGAAGAGCTTCGAAAATTGAAGGGAATCGGGTCCAATACCGCGGCTTCCATATGCGCGTTCGCGTATAATATGCCGGTCATATTTATCGAAACCAACATTCGTACGGTATTTTTGAAATACTTTTTTCCGTATGAAAAAGATGTATCCGACAAAGATATATTAAAACTCATTGAAAAAACACTGGACAAAAAGAACCCTCGCACATGGTATTGGGCGCTGATGGATCTGGGTTCGCATATAAAAAGAACAGAAGGAAATTTCAATCGCACACACAGCAAGCACTACGCGAAGCAATCGAAGTTCGAAGGATCACGCAGGCAGCTTCGAGGAAAAATTCTGCGGGATATGCTCCAAGGAAAAAAGGTTTCCTTGAAAGAAAAGATACACAAGGAAATCGCGCGCGAGCTTGCGGCAGAAGGGCTTGTGTAGACAAATTTCAAGCACTGTATTAGCGTAATTATCCCGACACATGTACATCGGCCGAAGCATCAATCCTGGGTGACCAAATCGAAGCATTTGCATCGGTATTCGTATCGGCTTGCGCATGACTCTGGGTTACAGTTTTGGCCTCAATCCGCGCTTCCTCCTGCACGTATGCATCGGACGAAACGGTTGGCATAACTGCCGCTCCCGTGGCTACAGAAGCCGCGACAGCTAAAGTTATAAGAATATTCATAATATGTTGTATGTAGTGTTACTTATAATATGCTATATCCCCGCCTTCGCCGCGGCTTCGGCAGACGAGTGATATCCGACATATACGCCGCGCATGCTATACTGTTACGGATACTCGCACGGAAACGTACTATATGATGGAAGCATTTACCGACAGGCATACAATACAAAAACTGGCATTACGGATGAAGCAAGGGGACTTGGTGGCGGCATCACGCGTGTATGAATTGCTTATGCGGCAAACCTACGGGTTCTATGTTTCCCGAATCCGCGATAGGGAGCACGCGCAGGACCTCACGCAGGACGTATTTATGCGGCTGGTGCGATCCATTCAGCAGTACGATGCCTCGAAAGGCGACTTTGTGGTATGGTACTGGAAGATGGTCCGCAATATGCTTATAGATTTTTTCAGGAAAGGTAAAACAAGC
This sequence comes from Candidatus Wolfebacteria bacterium RIFCSPLOWO2_01_FULL_47_17b, assembly GCA_001793865.1. GTDB lineage: Bacteria > Patescibacteriota > Minisyncoccia > UBA6257 > JAGOQP01 > WO2-47-17b. Next base: position 6,485 of record MGIS01000007.1, on the reverse strand, counting down.
GCCATCACGGACATTGAATCACTTCCTGAATCGGCAATTCCGGCCGGAGATAAAGATGTAACAGAAGAGCTGGACGAAAAAAACCGCCGTTCGCTGTTGTATGAATGCCTGCAGGGGCTTGAAGAGGAGGAGCGGGAGCTATTTGAACTAAGATTTATTTCGGAGTTGCCCTACAGCGACATAGCGGCGATTGTTGGGAAAAACGAAGGAGCGCTGCGGGTTGCTGTCAATCGCATAAAGAAAAAACTAGAAGCAATTGTAAAAGATCATACATGAGATTTAATACGCTAATAAAGCGAATAAGGAAAGAAACGGAGCCGAATCCGGATTTCGCGCACCATGCCAAGGAGCGCTATTTGGCGCTGTATGAGGCAGTATTTCCCGCAAAGAACTCTCCGTGGAAAGTGTACCTGATGCGTGCCGCAAGCGTTGCGGCGGCATGCATGGTCGTGCTTGGAACGGCGTCAGTCTACGCGGACCAGTCGAATGTTGGCGTACAAAGCCCGCTCTATCCGCTGAAGCGCGTCAGCGAATCCGTCCGTTTCGCGGTTAGTTCAGATGAAAAGAAACAGGAACTCCAAACGGAGCTGGCGGTACGGCGCGTCGAGGAGGTTGAAAAAGGGGGTAGTGGACGGCTAGCGATGGAAGCGAACGCCGAACTTAAACAATCGTTGAAATCACTTCCCGTGCGGGAACTCTCCGTACCCGATACGGCGCTGAGATTAGAACAAGGAGCTACATTATTCGTTGCGCCCGCCGAAGAGTCTCCTTCACCCACTCCGACCGCATCAAGCACGCCGGATAGTGAAAGCGCGCTTCTACCACCCGGCACGCCGGAAGCTACGCCGACAGAAGAACCGGATGGAGAAAGTGAAATAGAAATAGACGTGGAGATTGAGGAAGAGTTTGAAAAAGCGCCCTGCGGAGCCATAAAGCGCGCGAAAGAAAAAACCGACGTATGGCTGAAGATAGGAGACACGGAGCTGGAGGAGCTGTTTGAGGAAAGGTGTGAATAGTTTGATAAACTCACTATAAAATAAAAACCGCCCGTAAAAGGGCGGTTTTTATTTTATCTCTGGAATTCTCTTTTCGGAGGGCGGGGTTGCAACGGCTGGGCCTCATTGACGGTCAGTTTCCTGCCGCCGAGGTCATGTCCATTGAACATTTCCACCGCCTTCTGCGCTTCCTCGGGTGTAGACATCTCGATAAATCCGAACCCTTTCGAGCGTCCGGAAAACTTGTCGTTGATGATCTGTGCCGAAGAAACAGTTCCAGCTTGGGAAAACAGTTCGCGAAGCTCGTCTTCAGACGAAGAATAGCTGAGGTTTCCCACGAATAACTTCTGGTTCATATTGGCTTGTTATACTGTAAGACGACCACTTCGCTGCCGGAACCTACTAGGTCTGTACAAACGAACTTTCTTACAATAGATACACTATATACTACCCACATGGAAAAGCAAGTATTTCAAGGTGGTTGCTTTTGGAAGCCATAGAATATATAGTCTAACAAAAGGAGAGGTGCTAGAGTGGTCGAATAGGACACGGTGCTAACGTGTTGTCCTCGCAAGGGGACCCAGGGTTCGAATCCCTGCCTCTCCGCAGTAAGAACTTTTTATCAGCAGACCCGAGTACATCCCGGAGAAGCGCATTTTCCTTCAGGTCATAATTTTTCTTGCCTTTTCGGTTAAGATGTCTTCTTCAAAATGAAGGATCCCAGCCTTCTTCTGTTCAAGTATCTGAGTAATGTCAGCGTCGGTTAATGGGACTATTAAGCCATGTTGGTCCTTGTACGAGTCTGCACATCGTTTCAAGAAGGCATCCTCATCTTCAATATTTCTGCACACGATGATTCCAAAGCGACCGCGGTTTGGCGATAGTCTGCCGATCATCTGGTCTAATTCTGGGTTGCTGACATCTCTCGAATAATTTTTACATTCAAAAAATATGTAGGGACAAGGTATTTGAAATGAATGCTGCAAACGATAAAAAAAGCCATCAGGAGGAGCGCCATTATCGAATGAAATATCAATCCTTTTTCTTCCCTGGTTGATTTCGAGTTCTTTAACGGGATTTATGAGATTTGGATAGAAAATAAATTCTAATATTCCCACCATGAGAGCGTGGTAAGCTCCTGCATCAGAATTGCCACTACTGACCGCTCGCAATCTAGAGATAAGATGGTCAATAAGACTGTTGACGTCTAGTGTTTCAAGTTCCGAATCTTCCAGTGCCACCCATGACCCGAACACCCCAATAGAGTCCGGCAAAGTATGCTCAATAATCCTCATGCTGATTGACTCGTGGGGTACCGTACCCGAGTTGCCCGCAACAAAAAATGACACAAATATTGTCATTTTTTAAATTTCTGCTAGAATGCGCGGATGCAAGTTACTCCACAAAAAACACAAGCTATTCCGCGCCCGCCTATTGTGGTGGTGGTTGGGCACGTCGATCACGGCAAAAGCACACTGCTGGATTTTATTCGAAAGACCAATATTGTCGCTCGCGAGGCTGGAGGCATAACCCAGTCAATAGGTGCCTACGAAGTTGAGCACCCTTCGACAAGCTCAGGGCAGGTACCGCAGAAGATCACATTTATTGATACGCCGGGGCACGAGGCGTTTACCAAAATGCGCGAACGCGGCGCCCGCGTGGCGGACATCGCGATCCTTATCGTTGCCGCGGACGACGGCGTGAAGCCGCAGACCAAAGAGGCGATCGAAATACTCCGCAGAGAAGGAACGCCCTTCGTTGTCGCCATAAATAAAATAGACAAAAACAACGCAGATCCCGAGCGCACGAAACAGTCACTTCTTAAAGAGCAGGTACTGCTTGAAAAGTACGGCGGCGATGTGTCGTGGGTGGAAATATCGGCAAAGGAAGGTACGGGAGTCAATGAGCTACTGGATCATGTGCTTCTGATGTGGGAAATGGACAAGCCAACGTTTGATCCGGCCGCCGAAGCCAAAGGGTTCGTGCTTGAATCGGAACGAGACAGCAGAAAAGGGATTATGGCATCGGTTATTATAACGAATGGCACTCTCAAGTCGGGCCAATTCATTGCTACAAAAAGCGCGTGCGGAAAGATAAAAATACTCGAAACGTTCCTCGGAGAGCGCGCAAAGGAGCTGGTACCGGCAAGTCCGGCGGTGGTGTTTGGATTTGATGAACTGCCGCAAGTAGGAGAAGAGTTTCGCGCGGGGGAGCTTGAGCTGAGCACGGACGTGCTGCCAAAACCGGAAGAACGACCACAGCAAGCGGTTACGCAAACGAAAGAAGCGAATGAAAATACCATCAAACTTATTCTGAAGGCGGACGTATCCGGATCGGTTGAAGCGCTCGAACAGGTTATAACCAATGCGCCTCTTGAAGGGAAAACAATCAAAATACTTTCACGGGAAGTGGGCGATATTACCGATGGCGATGTCAAAAACGCAGAAACATTCGACGCGTATATAATCGGATTCAACGTGAAACCGACCAAAAGCGCCGATACGTACGCGCGAGGCAAACACATAGATATAATCCTTTCAAACATCATCTACCGGCTGGTAGAAGAATTGCAGGAAAAAGCCAAGCATATCGGCGAACCGGTCGCGCTTGGAAAGCTCCAAGTGCTCGCGACATTCAGCCAGAAGAACAAAAAACAGGTCATAGGTGGAAAAGTGACTGAAGGATATCTTACGCTCAATGAGCGATTCAAAATCGTGCGGGGAGTCATACCCGCGCAGGCAGGCTTGCCCGCGCAGACAGGCGAAGAGGTAGGCAGGGGGAAAATAACAAACCTGCAAAAAGGGAAAAATGACGTGAAGAAAGTCGAAGCGGAAACGGAATGCGGACTGATGGTAGAATCAGAGACAGAAATCCAGAAAGGGGACATATTGGTCGTTGAACAAGCGCATTCATGAGCCAGTTTCGCAAAGGAAGGTTGGAGAGCAATATAGAGCATCTACTTGCAAAAGAGATTGTAAAGACGCTTGAATTGCAAGGACAGCTGATAACCATAACGAATGTGTCGCTTGATGAGAACATGGAGCGCGCGACGGTGCACGTCGAAGTATTTCCCGAAAGCGACAAACGGGCCATTTTGGATGAGCTAGGACGCAAAACCAAAAAACTTCAGCACTTCCTCTTAAAAAACATCCCAATTCGGAAAATCCCTCACCTTATATTCGAATAATGAAATGTACACTCATACATACGCAACAAGAGACATCGGACGTCCGGTCGTTTTTGCTTGAGCCAGAACGGCCGATAGTGTGGGAAGCAGGACAGTATATGCACTACATACTGCCGCACGAAGACCAGGACGATCGCAAAGCGGATCGATATTTCACGATCTCCGCCGCGCCGTTTGAAAAAAACGTCCGCATAACGACGCGGTTCTCGGAAAAAGGAAGTTCATTCAAAAAAGCGCTCAAAGCGCTGAAGATCGGAGACCACATCGAGGCCGAGGGACCCGAGGGGGATTTTACACTACGGGACCCATCCGAAGGATTCGTATGCATCGCGGGCGGCATAGGCATCACGCCGTTTCGATCAATTCTCGTGGAGGCGGATCATGCGCAGAAGGACATTAAAGGAAAGCTGTTGTACACGAACCGCAACGATGAATTCGTATTCAGAAAAGAACTGGACGACATCGCGAGCCGTCATGCCGGCTTTCATATCACCCATTATGTGGACCCGAATCGTATAGGCGAAAAAGAGATCAGAAGCGCGGCGCCGGATATAGCAAAACCGACATTTTACGTATCGGGCCCCGAACCGATGGCGGTGTTTTACGAAAAGATGCTTTTAGGCATGGGCGTACCCACTGAACACATCAAAAAAGACGACTTCCCCGGCTACGAGTGGGAATAGAGGATGCCTTGTGTTCGTGCGGTATAATTTATACAATCACCTCACTGGCCATGTGGTGAAGTAGCTAACACGACGGTCTGCAAAACCGTTACACGCGGGTGCGAATCCCGCCATGGCCTCAAAAATAAATACGCCCGGGTGGTGTAATTGGCAGCCACGACAGACTTAAGATCTGTTGTCCGCAAGGACGTGTCGGTTCAAGTCCGACCCCGGGCACACTTCGACTCGTTACGCTCGCTCAGTGTGAACACAGCAAGTTTAGTGGAAATACGATAGACTCAGTACAAGCATGATCTCAGTATAAATAAATAAGAATAAGAAGCGAGGAGAAGTACCCTGAACTTGTTGAAGTGCAAGAAAAACAACATGGATTGGTACGTATACATTGCCAAGGCAAAAACGAACCATTATTACACGGGGATTTCACCTCCGCTCCGCCTCGTAAGGAACCCACGGTTTCTTATATGTTCCTACACGGGGTATTTACAAATACCCCGACCCCTAAAGATTCATCTCCCTTGGGAGATCACGAGCAACACAAAACCACCATCGAGGTGGTCTGTTTTGTTCGTGACCCCACCGGGGATTGAACCCGGATTTACGCCGTGAAAGGGCGCTGTCCTAGCCATTAGACGATAGGGCCAATATTGACCAACATATTTAAGCAGAGAAGAAAGCATATTGCAATGACCGCAATCTTTTCCATAGACCAAAACACAAGATTTCTCTATATAAGAGGGTTGTTTTGTACTACAGAATATACTATAATGAATATTATACTATAGTTCAATATAAAAATATGAGAAATTTTATACAAAAAGAGAAAAAAGAGAAAGCATTCGGATTGAGAATGGAAGGAAAAAGTTATGGAGAAATTAGAGAATTACTCGGGATAAAATCAAAAGGAACGCTTAGCTATTGGTTTAAAAATCTGAAGTTGGACGATTATGCCAAAGAACGATTGAGAAAGAACACTGAATTGGCACAGGCGAGAGGACTTTTTAGGTTTAATCAAGAAAGAACAAAGAGAATCCAGATAGAAAATAAAATAAGTTATGAAGCCGCCAAAAAAGAAATTAAAACCCTAAAAAGGAGTGAATTATTTCTTTTAGGTGTTGCCTTATATTGGGGTGAAGGAGCAAAAATAAGAGAAAAGATGAATTGCTATAGACTTGAAATTTCAAATACTGATCCTAACTTAATAAAGTTATTTCTTCGTTTTATTAGAGAAGTATTAAATGTGGATGAAGGAAAGATACGAGCGGGAATTCAGATACACAAAAATATAGGTGAATCGGAAGTGAGACGATTTTGGGCAGAGAAAACAAAACTACGAGCTGACAGTTTTTTTATTACAAATCAGGCTAGCTCAGCGAGTCGATTTAAAAGACCAAAAAATTTTCTTCCTCACGGAACAGCGGTTGTACGGGTGAATGGCAGACAACTTGCCTACAAAATGAAAGGGTACATTGATGCACTATCCGCACAGGATAGCGGCAAGTGAGATTCCCCGATGCTTGGGATTGGTTAGGACACGCACATTTTGGACACGATCGGTATTGATAATTGTTGCATAATTTCGGTGTTTTTGATAACCGACATAGATACGTATTTGTTTCC
>MGIS01000006.1:2968-5222 GCA_001793865.1 Candidatus Wolfebacteria bacterium RIFCSPLOWO2_01_FULL_47_17b | reverse complement strand
CTCGCGTTTCTTGAACGACAGCGCAAAGCATTCTCCGATCATTTAAAAAGTCATGCCCGCCTCCGCCTCCCGCGTATTGATTTCCTCCTTGATAACGGCGAATTAACAGGAGGCCCGAGCGGGAATTGAACCCGCGCATAACGGTTTTGCAGACCGTCGTGTTACCACTTCACCACCGGGCCACGCTCCGAGAATAGCAGAAATGATAGTATCATCAAAAGATGCCGAGGTGGCGGAATGGTAGACGCACAGGACTTAAAATCCTGAGAGGGCCTAAAAACTCTCGTGTGAGTTCGAGTCTCACCCTCGGTACTAAAGTTGTTCAGTTGGATGAAATGCTATTGTCTAGAGCAACTGCTATGTAGTGTATAATGGGAGGTATGAAACAGAAAATGGATATGCGTAAATTGGCAATCGCCTTGCGGAAGAAGGGTCTAAGTTATAACGAGATACGCCAACAAGTTCCGATTTCCAAAAGTTCTTTGAGTCTGTGGCTTAAACACATACGGCTTTCGCCAAAACATCGCGCACGTCTGTACACCAAGCAGATACAGATCCTTTCGCGCGGAACGCCGAGTCAGGTTAAGCGTAGAAAACGGGAAATTGCTTTGCTTAATGAAAATGCCAGAAAGGAAATTTCATTGCCACTCTCGTTAGAGACTCACCGATTCATAGGTGCAGCGCTCTATTGGGCAGAAGGAAGCAAAACAAAGAACTTTGAAATAACAAATTCTGACCCTGTTCTCATTGCTTTTATGACGCGATGGTTTGAAAGAATGTTCGGCGTTTCCCCTTCTACGCTCAAAGCCTATTTAAATATTTATTCCCAGCAAAATGAAACAGAGGTAAAACAGTTTTGGTCAGAGATTACGAAAATTCCGATTGAGAATTTTGGAAAAAGTTTCATCAAGCCTGCAAGCAAAGGATTTAAGAGAAATAATCTGTATTATGGAACTATTAAAGTGTATGTGCCAAAAGGTACAGATATGAGACACAAGACATTCGCGTGGATACAAGCGGCTTTACAGGACTTGGTTCCCGCAATAGAATCAAAAATACTGCGTTGGTCACATTTGAAGGAGGTTAAGCGACCGCCAGTAAACATCTAATCAAACGCGCCCATAGCTCAGTTGGTAGAGCATCGGACTCTTAATCCGTTGGTCCCAGGTTCGAGTCCTGGTGGGCGCACAAAACTATTTGACTTGGTATAGTTCTAAAGTTGCTGCTGGGGTGGCGAAATTGGTAGACGTACCAGACTTAGGATCTGGCGCCGAAAGGCATGGGAGTTCGAGTCTCCCCCCCAGCACAAAATCAGAAAATGAGATTTGTTGCATTATCCACAATTTCTGCTATCGCGGAAATTATTGATTATGTTTTGCGTATGCTAAGTAGATGAAATCCGTTGAGGCGGGGGCGAAGAAAAAACGTTATCGGCGTAATGTGAGAAATGCAATGTTAATGACGATAGGCGTCGCCGGAATTATCTCCATCGCGGCCATTGCGCCGAATATGTTTAAAATTCTTGGAAGAAGCGGCGCGCTTGCCAGATTAAAATATCAAACCAAGGGAATCCTTACGAGATTAAAAATGAGGGGCGAGATTGAATATATTGAACGCGATGGGAATAGGTATGCACGACTGACTAAACGCGGCGAAGAAGTTCTGGCCACCGAACGACAAAAAATATCGCTGATAAAAGGTAGACCGCGGAAATGGGATCGCCGTTACCGACTGGTGATGTTTGACGTGCCGGAAAAGCGTAAGAAAACTCGTGATCAATTGCGATATCAGATGCAGGATGTCGGATTTCTCAGAATACAAGACAGTGCGTGGATTTACCCATATGACTGCGAAGAATTCATTGCGCTACTTAAGGCAGACTTGCATATCGGCAAGGATGTTCTCTACACTGTCGTTGAGGAAATCGAGAACGACGCGCAAATCCGTAAGCACTTCAACCTTCCCATTGATTAAATAGCCACTATCCATAATTTCCGCTATAGCGGATTTTATTGATAGTGCTATTGAAAGTGTTTTGGAGTCCATCCACAAGCACCTGTGAAAGATTCAACACCTTGACTTTCTAATAGTTCCATGTATTCTAAATCTCGGAACGCAGCCCTTTTCGCTGCTCATACATAGGAGAAACATCATGAAAAAGATTATCGCGAAAGTGATGGAGCAAGTGAAGAAAGCCCTTGGCCGTTTCGGAATCAACGCCACCGATAAGCAACTCAAGAGTTGGCTATCGGTG
>MGIS01000006.1:815-2950 GCA_001793865.1 Candidatus Wolfebacteria bacterium RIFCSPLOWO2_01_FULL_47_17b | reverse complement strand
CCTCTTCAAGGACCCTGTCGCGATCTTCGACGAAAAATATGGCGCCGGAACGATTGTGCTGTATGCTCTCCTCCTCTATACGGCGGCAAGCATGCGCATTGTCGGCCCGACCGAGCTTGGATGCCGACTTCTCTTTGGGAAACCGATCGACAATGTTTCTTCCGGCCTGACCTTTGCCCCTCTTTGGATTTATGAGCTGGTAACCGAAACGAGACTTGTCATACAAGACGAGCTCCCTGCGGAACCGGACAAAATCTATCGCGGAAGCACGGGTGATGAATTTGGGAGGACCGTTCCGAAGGAACTACAACTCCTCGGCATGAAGCCGCCAATCAGAGTCACATTCAGTGGTCGTACCAAAGAAAGTGAGGCCGAGAAAATCAAGGAAGACGATCCTTACGATCGTCGGTTGACCGTCGAAGTTGTTCCTGTGGTTCGCTGGAAAATCGACAATTTCGCCATTTTCCTGAAAACCATCGGCTCAGTCGACAGTGCACGCAAGCAAATGGAGGATACTTGCGTAAAGACATTCACCGAACTTCTCACAAAGGTAAGCCCCGCGGTTGCTCTTCTTCGCATCAAGCAATACAGCGATGATCTGCAAACGGAAATTGAAAAGTTGGTGCAATCTTGGGGAATTGAGATCGAGAACGCCCAGATCAAGGCTATCAATTTTACCCATACGATCAATGATGCAGTCCAAAATGTAGTGGTGCAAGAGCGAAAAAAGCGAGCAAACATCCTCGAAGGCGAAGGTCTCGGCGGTAAGGAGCAGGCTATCCTTGATGGACGCACCAATGGGCTCAAGAAAATGATGGTCGATTTGTCGGTGAAAGGCGAAGTTGTCCTCGGTGCCGAAACTGCCCGTGCTATTGCGGGAGAAGGCGACAAATCTAGTCAGCGGACAATCATTGCTGGTTCTGGCGGCTTCGTCGATCTAATCGGCGTAGCCACGACCATTGGTGAAAGTCTACAGGCTAAACAAGGAGATGCAACAAAATGATGACATATGTTGTTCTTTCTCTTCTGGTCGGTATCTTGATCTGGCGGATTGTATTGCCAGGCATGAGACTAGGAGCGAGCGGGGGAACTCCCGCTGCGGCTCCAGCGACAGCGGGTGGTGGAGCTACACTCACTGCCCCACTACCAAGCGCAAGAAAGTTCATTGTAGTGAATGCGTTGTCCATCCTGATTGTCCTTGCCGGCGCGGTGGTCGTGTACTGGGGATTTAACACCCAGGTACGACCAGCAGACATGGGGAGTTGGGGCCGAGAGTACTGGTTTCCGCTTCTCATCCTCTGGGGCGTCCTCGCCGCTCTCATCGCACTCAACGCGAAAGCGTTGGGAACGACGGCGAAGACGCTTCAGAAGCTGACGGCGGGAGTGATGTTCTTGCTCTTTGTCGTCGTGCCGGTTATAGCATGGATTGCTGAGGACGGAAGTGGTGGGCAAGAGCTCAAAAAACCGGTGCTCTTAATGCCTGCGAACGGCGATTCTCCTCGTGTGAGAACAAAGCCCGGCTATGCGATTGACTATACCGGCAGTGGATTTACCATCCACTGCGTCTATCGTGACGGGAGCGAGGGAATTGTTGGGGATCAGACATGTCCTTGCAGGGATGGTCCGATGAGGGAGTCGTACGTCCGAGATACAACGGGAAAAGCGAACACAGCAACATATGTGTTCATACGCCCAAACTGAAGTTCTTTGTTGGGTCGTCCAACGAAAAGGCCGCATGGTTATGCGGCCTTTTTCTTTTTCCATGCGTCCCTTACTGCGAGATTCTTTGTATCGGCGCGATGTTGAAGGTACCGAGCGCGATATTGATAATACCGTACGCGCCAAAGATGATGACGAGTCCGATAATGCCCCAGAGGATGGCGCGCTTGCCCTCCTCGCGCTTGCCCTCATCCCCCGCCCCTTTGATGAACTCGAACACGCCCCAGAGGAAGAGGATGAACGCGGCGGCCGCGAGAAGCAGGATAATCGGATTAATAATCTGCACGACGACCTTCCCTAGAAATTGATTTAGAACGACCATTTACTGGCCAATCTGGACGCCCGCCTTTGGCGTGCCGCTCGTCGGTCCGGCGCTGTTACCGAAGCTGACGGTACCCGTAAGAATGTTCACGAGA
>MGIS01000006.1:0-699 GCA_001793865.1 Candidatus Wolfebacteria bacterium RIFCSPLOWO2_01_FULL_47_17b | reverse complement strand
ACGAACCTGCGTCCGAGAGGTTGTTTATCGCGGCAGACGAGACGAGCGGCAGGGCGAGGGCGACAAGCGTTCCTGAAGCGAGGGCAATGGCTTTTTTCATAATAGAGATGAGTGAATAACGAGGTAATTGTAACGTTCCTGTGAATGGTGTCAATAAGCTTCTGTGCGGAATGTGGATAGCACTTTGATTATAACATCGGCAACGGCGGCGCATAGTAGCCGGCGAGACCGAAGGTGTTCGCGACGATATTGACGAGACCCCAGATGGAAATCATGACCGCGAACGCGACGAGTCCCCAGAGAATGAGCGTATGGCCCTTCTTGACCTCCTCCGGCTCGCTCGATGAGAAGATATACGCCTTCGCAATACCGTAGAGGAAGACGATAAAGGCGATGGCGAAGATGAGCGGCACCAAGACCGAGTTGATGATATAGAGAATCGTAGAGGCGATGCCGCAGATACTGCCAGAACATCCACCGAGGAATGGGTAACCGGTAACGCCGCCTGAAAAGAATGTTTGCGATGTTTGATAGTATGGTCCCATGTGTTTGAAGTATACAGGACTACGCGACGCGCGCGATGCCGAGCGTGGATAACAATAGGTTAACGAATCCCCAGACCGAGAAGAGTACCGCCATGCCGATGATGCCCCAGAAGATGAACTGCCTCCCTTCGGTGCGCTTCCCTTCATCGTCGCT
>MGIS01000005.1 GCA_001793865.1 Candidatus Wolfebacteria bacterium RIFCSPLOWO2_01_FULL_47_17b | reverse complement strand
TCCGTCCGGCGCTTATACTCGCAGTGCTCACACAAGAGTCCAATCTTGGGAAAAATGTTGGGCAGTGCTATCTCACGAATAACGCCACAGGTGTTGGTGTTGGGAAAAATACCGGTACCGTTTTCTCAAAAGTAATGAACCCTACGCGTGACGTACCGCCGTTTATAGAACTTGGATTACAACTTGGTTTTGACCCGCATAGACAAGTGGTTTCTTGTCCAATCGTAAGTGCTGGCGGCTGGGGAGGCGCGATGGGTCCCTCGCAATTCATTCCTTCTACATGGGCGATGTATGCCTCTAGAGTTGCGTCGGCGCGCGGAGTCTCCATCGCGAATCCTTGGGATCCGCGAGATGCAATAATGGCGATGTCAATCTATCTTGGAGGGCTTGGCGCAGGCGCAGGCGGCTATAGCGCCGAGAGTACAGCCGCGGCAAAATATTATGCCGGCGGCACGTGGGCCACAGCTGGGAGAACCTACGCCAGGAGCGTTATGGCCCTCGCCGAGAGTATCCAAGGCAATATAGATTTCCTTTCAAACAATTAACTGGATTCCTTCATGCGAGCGAATATTCAATAAGCGCGTGCTTTATATCCTCTGTGAATTATTTGTAAATATCGTGGTCGCCAATTGTTAAAAGTACAACCTCATTCTCCGATAGATAGTCGAAGACTATGCGGTTACGGAAATCAACTGAAAATCCATAAAACTTTTTTAATTTCCCATGCAATTTATGGACCTTGATAAAATTGATATCCTGAACGGGCTCTAGCCGGCCTTTTTCTTCAGGCAGTATATTTCATTCGCAAACGTGGGCAGGAAAATGGTTTCCATTTCCGCATTGTAGACAATTTTATTGGTGATGCGCTCGGTGGCTTGGAATATAGCGGTGTTTTTCCCCGTGACAGCGTCAAGCTCATAGAGGCGCCCATCGTTTGAACCGATGTAGATTTTATCGCCGATAATTTCTGGCGATGCAAATATTCTGCCCTGGGTCTCGAATTTCCAAACGACCGCGCCCGTCTCCAGGTCAATGCAGTACACATGCTTATCCAGCGATGCCGCATACACGAAACGGCTGCTGATGAGGGGGGTGGAATACATCCATCCGTCCATTCGGATTTTGCGGACAAGCTCCCCGGTCTTTGTCTTCAGAACATAGAGATATGAATCCAGCGAACCGAAGCATACGAGACCGCGTTCTTCGTCAAAGGCGAAGGACTCTTTTATTTCCCCGTCAGTCTTGCGCGTCCAAAGGAGTTTTCCGGTCGCGGCATCAAACGCATACACTGAAAAATCATTGCAACCGCAGATGACCAGGCCGAACTTTTTTGAGTACGTCGGCGATGAGTGAACATATTCCGGCAGAACATACTCCCACTTCTTCTTGCCCGTCTCAGCGTCAATCGCCGCAATCCCGCCGTGCTTTTTCCACAAACCGAACTCTAGGCCGACAAAAACTAGTCCGAGGTCCAGCGCAACACACGGGGACGAACGTATCCAATCCGCCTCCATAAATACCCACTTCCGCTTGCCAGTGTTCTTGTCTAGAGCGTAAAAGTTGCCATCGTGGGCACCGAAGTATATGAAATCCTTATACAGAGCCGCAGAAGAAAAGACCTTTCTTTTTCGAGAGACAAGTAGCGTCTTATATTCCCATACTGTTGACCCGTCGGATTGGTTCAGCGCCCAGAAGCTTCCATTATCGGTGCCAAAGTATATTTTTGTGTCGTCTAGAAGCGGCGTTGATTTTGGAATGACGTGGAAATAGTCGGGTTTTTCAGCTTTCCAGTACCACTGTGGATGGAATAGCATCGGGACGGACTTGCGCTCCCGGTCCACGACATTTTTTACGTTGAGCGAGTCCTTAAAATCATCCAGAGTGAAGAGCGAAAATATCTTAATGCCTTTTTTATGAAAATAGTCGTAGTACGATTCGTCGCGATAGCGCAGAATGACGAATACCATGCTTACCTTTTTCCCTAGCGATTCAATCACCTCCACCTGCCGTATGAAGCTCTTCCCGGTGTTGATCGTGTCGTCCACCAGTATGACTTTCTCATCGGTCAGTTCTCCCTCTATCATTCGCAGTAACCCGCTTTTCTTTCGGGACTTCCGTATGAAAAATCCGTTTGCCGGCGCTCTTTTTTCTCTCATCTTAAGGGTGAGTTCCGTGATGAGCGGTATGGCCGCCACCTCAATGCCTCCAACTTGAAATGGGTATTCGTTCTTGCATTTCTCCCAGAAGAGCTCGCCAACCCAGTCAAGCACCTCGGCTCGCAGAAGCACTCGCCTGAAGTCAAATAGCCACAATGCCTCTGTCCCGTTCGGATTAACACTCCGTTCCATGTCCTTCGTCACGAACACTTCTTGCTCTATGACCCCTCTTAGTTTGAGTCGTTGTGATTCCATATGCGATGTATTATTCTGATTTGATGATTCTTCCTCGGTTTCATTTCTTGGAGAAGTTTCTTGACGTGTACTATATCAGACAAATCATCGCTTTTACAGAGTGGCTCAAGCGGCATTCGCTTGAGCATGAAAATATTTTCATTGATCTGCCACGGCAAGAGCGTTCCATTAATTCCGGCTTCCTCTCATTTATTTTTTGCGCGCCCGGCGGGCTCGCCGTCGCTCTTAAGAAGAAGGACCGGCAAGATGCTTATGCGTGGTGCATGATTTTTCGTTCTGCTGAATATGAAATTTGGGAAAATAAGGAAAAATATACTGACAGGGCGACACCGCTTCGTTTCGGTCTCTCGGACGACGAGAAGGAATTTGCCCTTGGGTATGCCCGCTGCACGCTCAGTGAATATTTGAAAACAGGAAAGCTCAGTACTGCGTCCGCGAACAACGTCCCAGACATATTTCTTGAGACGGCAAATGTCGACGTCGCGCTGTGGGTACGCGGCGCGCTTCGCGGTTCGCGCATCGTGGAAAGCCTGCCTCTCATTGCCGCTATTCATGAAGCAGCGATTCGTTCGTGTCGCGACGAGCGATTCAAACCGATTGCCGCAGAGGAGTTGGATACGGCGACTATTGAGATAGCCGTACTCTCCGACCTGCAGTTGCCGCTTCTGGACAGGGAGGTACGTGCGAATACCATCGCACCAGAGAAGGGATATCTGCTATTCGCACAGGGCAAGCGAGGTTGGTTTTTACCGGCAACCCTCAATAGAGTAACGTTTAAAGACCTCAATGATTTTCTGCGTCTCATTGAGAAAAAGGCCGGCGTCCAGAAGGTCCTTTTGCCGACGTTAAGTCTCAGAATATTCGATGTGGACAACTTCATCGAATCGAGCAGGATACCCCGGATGGCGCTCGCGCTCCGCGGTCCGATTATTAGGCACGACATCAGCTCAGACGACGCTACGCAAACACTGGACCATATTGCGACGCGCGGCGCGGACTTTCTCTGCAGAATGCAGGAAGCAGATGGCAATATTCCGCCAATTATCAATCCTCTTACCGGTAGGAAAGACCAAATTGACTGGATTCGCCTCGCCCTTACCGCGTGGGCGCTCGCCTTGATAGGGAAGGTTGATAAAAACCACCGGTATGTCGAGGCGGCGCGTAAAGTATTCACATATATCGTTAGCAATTTGTACGGCCACCCATTCATTACGGAGAAAAAGCGTTGCTCGGCGTTCATCTATGCATACAGGCTGGCAAATGAATTAGGAGAAACCGGAGAAGCCGCAAGAATGCACACGGAAATTCTAGACCTATTCCCGAAGATTCCTTACGGACACATCTTCTATTCTCAAGTCGCACTGCATCTTCTCGAGTCCTGCGTAGGGGATGCTGTAGTACTTGCAAAAGCCGAAGAACTTTCGAATGCCGTACTAAGAAAGTATGAGCACCGCATAAAGAGCGGAGACAACTTAGAGCTCGTGCAATTTCCGGAACTTATACCGCTCCTGCGTATCATCGGGAACCTGCACGCCGACCAAGGAATGATACGAAAATCCGAAGAAATTTCGCAGTGGTACGTCTCACAACAGTTGTATGACGGTTCATTCCCAAGCGCCATCGGCTCACGTTTTTCATACGTTCGAGGTAGCGGGAAAATCTTCGAGGTTTTATGCCTTGAGCCGGAGAAGAACAAGGTCTGTATCGGGCGGATCGTTGGTTGGTTATCGGAGATGCAGTATGACGAGAACAATACCTATTTCGTGGAAGAGAGTATACGAAAGGAGATCATCGGGGGATTCAGGCACGATTATATGAACCAAGCGGTCTGGATTGATGCTGTCGGGCACGTACTTATCGGCGTAGCTCGGCTGAAGGGTGTACAGAAGGCAGTTTAGTTATCCACACACTCGTTCGCGTTCCGACGCGGTTTATATGATAACATCTTCTTATAATGACGATTAAAAAAATTCTCCCGTATGCAACCACGGCGCTCTTGACCCTAGTGGCAATCTACCTTACTCCACTGAAGTGGGTGACTGTCATAGAACCGACCATCAAGGACATTGACCCGGTCGCCTTCCAGAGCGATTTCGTGAAAAATAGCGACAGATACATCTTTATCGATGTCCGTTCGGAGACAGCCTACAATAAAGTGCATGCCGTCGGGTCGATAAATATGCCCCTGCATACGCTCTACGACCAGCGTCACGTGCTTCCGAAAAACGGCAAGGAGATTATCCTTATTTGTAGTGGCGGTCGCGCATCGGGGGTCGCGTACAGCTACCTACAGCATTACGGATTCTTCAATATAAAGCGCATAGATGGTGGCATTGAGAATTGGATAGCCGAAGGATTGCCGGTAGATGGCTCGGCACCGACGGAGAAACCTCTCGCGCTCGCCGACCCCTCGATATTATATTGTGTATAAGGGTATATAATTGCAGAACATATGAAAAAAATATTGAAAATAACTACATACATCTTCTCCATCATGTCGCTCGCTGTCATCGTCTTCCTAGGCGGTATTGTGGTTAGGGTTACTGAAAAAAGTAGTACGAACGAGAACGAAATAAAAAGACTGATACCCTTGCTGACGTTCGGTTTAGGCGCTGAACGTGCATCTGCAGATGTTCCTTATGGCAGCAGCAGCAGCAGCGACTGCGAGGGCGGCGGCGACGAGGGTTGTTAAGACACCAGTATGATATGATGCAAGATCGTCCGCGCTATAAGATACTGGTGGTTCTGGGTATAGTGTTCGTTGTGGCGGCTGGATTCTTTTTATACACAAAATACGGTTACCAGAATCAAGATAATAATACTATGGCAGTTTATAACGAAAAATATCAAGGAGCCCAGGCGTTCCAAAATTCCGGTGATTATTCGGGTGCCCTGGATGCTTTCAACGCTCTTTTGAAGAGTGTCCCGGACAAGGCCTCGGAAGGAAAGGTAAAGATATTTATTGCCGCAAACCTCTTCGCAAGAAATCAGGGAGATGACCAAGCCAAAAGTATAGCGATGTACAAAGAAGTCTGGAACGACCCTCTGGTACCCGCCTATGTGCGTGCCAAGGTACTTACCGACCTTGCCGGTGTGGTAATAAGGAGTAAGGATGAATCTTTTTATACATCACATTTCAACGAACCGCCCTTCAGCGACTTCCTTCCCGCCTCCGGAACGAGCAGTTCAAAAATGTCCATCGTGTATCTGAAGATTCTGGAGCTTTCGGATGAAACATTCCCCAACTCATATGCCGAGTATCTGATAGCCGGAAATTATTACGCACCCCTGTCGGCCAATGACATTCCCGTAGGTACCGCCACTCCAGAGCAGGTTGCGAAAATAATGCAGGACTATGTGAAAAAAGCTGACATTCTCGCTCCGACTGATGAATCTACCTATAAGCCGGAGATAATTGTACAACGGTATCTTTATCGTTCCATCGCTCTTAACGGAAGCAATAGGATTCTCAAAAACATAAGTTTGGCAGAGAGAGAAGATGCATTGAAACTTGCTTTGAGTAAAGGCGCGCCATATGAGAATGGCAACGACTATGCCACGAAGGCAGTGATAATGGATGTTCGGTTCTTCTATGCTCAATTCTTGAACAGGAATATCGGTAAGGAACGCTATTCGGATATAGTGACTTTACTGAAACCATTCGGCGGTGCCGTTTCCGGTTCAGATCCATCTTTTAAAGCAACGCGTGCAAGATTTATGGACCTCGTTACCAGGTCGGACACGGATTTCAAAAAAGTGAATGCTCTTGCCTTGGCCCAAATATCTCCTGAATTTAAGGATTTTCTTACCAGCCTCGGTCTGAAACCGTAATATTAATCCTTGAGCGGAACGAAAACCTTAAATTTTGGTCCGTCTTTTGGAATAGTTGAAACCTGCTTTATCTGTATTTTAAGCGCTCCTCCATAGGAGAGAGACAAGCGTTTTTCGAGGGCTGCGATAAATTTTTTCGCAATGTGTTCTCTTACTTCCAAAAGTACCCCAATTTCATCAAGGTTATCTTGACGCACTTGAAATCGACGTACGTTCGATAGAAATGGTTCCTTGCTAAATCCTTTTAATATTCTACTCGCGGATTTATTTTCCCCGCTACTAAATTTTATGACATCTGTTTTTCTGCCTTTTATTTCAAGCAGTGGAGATTTGTTTTCACACTCACACGCCATATCGTAATGAAGAGTGCCGATGTCTCCCGGCTGATACCTGATGAGCGGCATGACGGTATTGTCTAAACAAGTAATGGTGACGTTACCTTCAGTCCCGTGAGGAATTCTACCCCCTTTGTCGTCTACTATTTCAACCACCACTCTCTCTGAAAAGGTATGATAAAAGCCATGGTACTTTTTGCATTCTAAGGCCAAAAATCCTATTTCTTGTGCACCGTAACAGACCACTATGCCACACTTTAGATACTGTTTAACTAAGAGACGGATAGATTCTTCCAAAAACTGCCCGGTAAATAAACATAGTGAAATAGCAGGATGAAGATCGTATTCTTTCAGAGTGTCTACAAGAAATTTCAATTCGCTTGGGCTACATTGGATAACCGCCTTATTAAGATTTGTTACAATCTCAGAAATTTCTCGTATTCTGCTAGCCATATTTTTTTCATCAGCATTAAGAAAAAGATCTCCATTTGAGAACCATTTAAATGGTCCCAGAACGGCGCTACGTGGAAAATTAAATGTCATATGGAAATTTCTCAAACCATTTTCTCCCAAAGAGAAATCATCACATTCCAACTCCTTAATAAAATGAGCCAAAATATTAATTATTGATGTTGTTTTGTTCATACCCCACACAAATGGAATACCGGTTGTACTTCCGCCGGTTCCTCGCCACACTATTGAAGCATTCTCTACCGTGCGGGTCGAGACATCCTCTTTAGGCACATCAAGCAGAGCATGTTTATTGACCGGTGGAATATTCTTTAGGTCGGATATTTTTTTTATTTTCCCAACGTCTATATTATTTCTCTCAAAATATGATGCCCACCACTTGCTTTTTTTTGCCACAGCCAGCATTTTGCGCAGGCGTCTCTCTTGAAGCTTAATGGCAAAGGATTGTCCGCGCTCCTCGATTCGTTTCAATGTGTATACATATGCGTTGACAATTCTTATGTACAACCTGAATTCTAAACCGCTCTTCGTTATAACGTCATTCTGCAAAAAACAATGGGGTATGAATCGTCCCCAGTTATCAAGGAGCGTTTGATAAATAAAGGAGAAAAAAGTATCGCTAAATGCCCGCATTACCGCCAAATGATAAGACTTCGAAGACCGTTATGCAACTATCTTCGAAGTCGGTTAAAAAATGGGCCTGGATATTTCCAGGCCCGCCGCCGCTATTTTTCTTCAGGTTTCACTGAGGCTTTATACCGACTGTTGCGAGCAATTTTCCGTAACGATCATACGAGTCACGAACAATGATCGAAAATTCTTTCGGCGTATTCGACCTGAATTCAACTCCTTGATTTCTCCAAAACATTCTCAATTCTGGAGTGACGAGAATGCTCTGAATTACATTGCTGAGGTATTCCACTGTCACCAGTGGCGTCATTTTTGGTGCAAATACGCCGACCCAATTGTTCACTTCATACTTACGTAACCCCGACTCGCTGATAGTTGGAATAACAGGCAGTAATGGGTTACGTGCGGAACCGGTTACTGCGATTACACGCAATTTCCCCGTTTCAATGAAGGGCCGTATAACCACGTAGGGGAAGAACAAGAAATCAATACGTCCGCCGAGAAGATCGGTGAGTGCGGGTGTAACCCCGTTGTAAGGCACGTGTAGTATCTTCACATTTGCCATATGGACGAATAATTCACCTGAAAGATGAAATGCGCTACCGACTCCCGAAGAACCAAAGGTGAGGAAGTTTGGCTTCATCTTTGCAATTCGGATCAAGTCCTCGACAGTTTTTACTGGCACGATTGGGTGACTGACGAGCACATTTGAGGAAGTACCGATTTGTATGACAGGAATGAGGTCGTCCAGTGAGTCATACGGCATCTTCAAATGCAAGTGCGGAACGCTAGTGATCGAACTTGATGGTGCAATCAGTAGTGTATAACCGTCGGGTTTTGCTTTGGCCACAATTTCATTTGCGATTATCCCCGTACCACCAGGCCGATTGTTAATAAGGAACATACCCCCAGTCTCCTCACTGAGTTTTTGGGCGACCGGTCGCCCTAAGAGATCAGTATTGCTCCCGGCGGGGGAACCGACGAACATGCGAACTACTTTACCGCGATAGGTTTGCGCATCCGTCTGTTGAATGGCAAGAACAGAAAAAAACAAAGCGAGACCAGCACAGGTTGATGAATGCATTTTTTCTCCATACAGTTCATTGTTGAAAAGGACAAGGAATACTCCTCCCATGCTAGCACACCATAATTTGGCTAGTCAAGGTTTTGTACGAGTTCTCGATAACCTACCCTTTGTCCGAGAAGAAAAGTATACTCTATGAATCATTGGGTATAATGAAATACCATGGAACCGTATGTTAGATGTTAAAAAAATTAAAGAAAATTTTCCCATTTTCGATTCGTATCGGGAGAGATACGGCAAAGAGCTTGTCTATCTTGACTCCGCAGCCTCGTCACAGACTCCTCGGCAGGTTGTTGAAGCTATGAATGAATATTATTTCAATTACCGTTCAAATGTGCACCGCTCGCCATACGCACTTGGCACGGCTGCAACAAGTGCGTATGAAAATGCCCGCACCACAGTAGCAAAGTTCATCGGTGCAGAAAAATGGGAAATTATTTTTACCCCCGGCGCCACCTTTGGTGTAAATATGCTTGTGTTGATGCTCGAAAAATATCTGAAACTCGGCCAAAAAGATGAGATTACGATCAGTGTCGCGGAACACCATTCGAATTTTATCCCGTTTCAGGAGCTCGCGAAACGGAGCGGAGCAGTCGTACGCCTCATTCCGCTCAAAGGCACCGATTTGGATTACGATATCGCCAAGAAATTAATATGGCGAGGGACGAAGATTGTTACGCTACCGCTCGCGAGCAATGTTCTGGGCACCCTGTATGACATCCGGCGCATCGTGCAGTGGGCCAGACAAGCCGGTGCGATTACCATTGTCGATGCGACGACGGCGATAGGGCATATAGGGGTGGACGTGCGTTCCCTAGGATGCGATTTTCTCTTCTTCTCGGGGCATAAGATGCTCGGTCCGACCGGTATCGGGGTATTATATGGGCGCGAAGAATTACTGACTCGTCTTTATCCGAGTTTCTTTGGCGGTGGCATCGTCGAAAGCGTTACCGAGAAAGAAACGACATATTTGGATATACCAGAATGTTTTGAGCCTGGAACACCGAATATAGCCGGCGCCATCGGTCTAGCACGAGCAATAGAATATGTCCATTCCTTAGGTATGGGCACGGTTACAGAACACGTGCAAGAACTCGTACACTACACTATTAAAAAATTGGACGCCATTCCCTATCTGACCGTCCTTTCTGAAAAAAATGAAAAAAAGAACTCTGGGGTCGTTTCATTTTCCGTACTGGGAATCGGTTCCCAGCGTCTTACCAAGGCGTTAGATCATGAACATATCTCGATCCGTGGCGGACACCATTGTGCTATGCCGCTCGTGAACCGTTTGGGCGTATCGGGCGTCTGTCGCGCCAGCTTTTATGTGTATAACGACCAAACTGATATCAACACCCTTGTTTCGGGAATAAAAAAAGCTCGGGAACTCCTCAAATAAACAAAAAGACCCCACCAGCAACGCGGGGTCTCCCAAGGGCGCATTAAAAGCGCGCCTAATTGTTATTTTTTTTCTAGCTTGAACTTCCAGGTCCCTCCGCGGACTCCGACAACTTCTCCGGCCAGTTGTTTGTCAGGCTGGGTTTCCAGCCTAAAGGTTCTGTCGCAACCCCTCACAACGCCTCCAGCTTTGATCTCGGCGGTGCCGTCGTCTTTGATGATGCCGACGACCGGCGTTATTTGCCTGCAGGCTTTGTCGGCCTTGAAGTATTGGGACGTGCCAGTTATTGTCCTTTGATTCTGTACAAGAATCAATTCGAAAGCGCGGAAACCGCTTCCATCGCCAGTTTCAACGTTTCCGTAGTACACACCGGACAGAGGGGACAGAGAAGAGGGCAATCCCACGACACCTCTTACTTCTTGCGGCTGTGGCGATGCCTCCTGTCCGAATACATGTGGAACGAAAAGGGCTAGTGCTACAGTTGTAAAGAACAATGCTTTCACTTTCATGGCAACCTCCTTAATCTGAAGTTGGACCGATATGTCCAACGCAATGACATCATAGCATACAATGCAGGAATATGCTGTGGACAGTTTCTTGCTATACTGGCTGGACTGCTATGAAGAAGAGAATCGCGAATCTGAGAAAATTATTTCCCGTTTCTTTTTTACTGATATTGACTGTTCTGCTTGTGGCTATCGTTGTGCAGAAAAAAACGTCGTGAGTGCGGTACTCTGGAACAAATTGAGTTGCGAGCGGGGTAGTCGCTCTTAGCTGTGCCTCGTGCGGCTCGCTTATCGTCGGTTTTCTAGCCTCCTTCTTCAGCGCCTCAAGTTTGTTAATTTTTATACCATATCAAAGCACGGCATTTGCCGCCCTAAGTATCGCCACACTTTGTTTTTCACTCTATGTACTGAATAGAAAACTCAGGATAGCTAGTAGGTACATATGAAATAAACGGTGGCCGTCCTCTTTACTTTTTACCAAGAATTGCATTGGTGCTAAGGGAGTTATAGCTGTATAATACAGATAATGAGGCACTGGTCCGTAGACGTGCGCAGACTAAAAAATGATCCGGACGCACTGGCTGTGTGGGAGCTTGAAAATGCCGTCAATTTCGGGATTCGCGACGGCAAAATCAAGAGACAAGACCTTCTCGAATACTGGGACATGCTTGATTTAGACCCGTACAAAAAGAAGTTTCTTTCGCTCATACTATCACTATGACCTCCATTCTTTCAGAAAACCAGCGACTGTTGCTGACACTGTTGAGCGAAGATGCTCCTATTTGCAAGACATTCTATTTGTCCGGCGGGACGGCGCTCGCAGAATTCTATTTGCACCACAGATTCTCGGAAGATTTAGATTTTTTTTCAGAAGAAGAGTTTGAGTCGGAAGATGTTTCGGCCGTGTTGAAAAAAATCCAGAAAGCCGCGGGAATTATCCGTGTGAGGTATGAACAGTCGTTCAATAGAAATCTTTTCTTCCTTGAACTTGAAAAGGACGAGATAAAGACGGAGTTTACCTATTTCCCGTTTCCGCGAA
>MGIS01000004.1:30915-69294 GCA_001793865.1 Candidatus Wolfebacteria bacterium RIFCSPLOWO2_01_FULL_47_17b | reverse complement strand
TAGGCCCAGAAAGCGGCTGGGCTACAAAACACCGCTACAGATGCTTGGTGTTGCACTTCAGGGTTGAATTCACCACCTTGGACATTGACGGGGGAGGGGGAAATGGGGTAATTTGCAGGCATGCTTCCCGTTAGAGAAAGTCTATATGTGGTATACATATCTGCTACAAAGCGACAAGGATAAGAAGTGGTATACCGGCTGTAGCGATGATCTACGGAAGCGCTTTAGCGAGCATAATAATGGTATGGTTGCATCAACAAGAGGTCGCGGTCCTTTCACGCTTTTATATTATGAAGTGTGCTTAACAAAAGGAGACGCTTTTGCACGAGAAAAATATCTCAAAACCGGCATGGGTAAGAGATATCTTAAAAATCGGCTAAAGCGCTTCCTTTCTCTAACGGGATGAAATTCTCCAAAGAATTCTTCATGCAGAGGTCATTTGAGGTGGTGTGGGCCGTGTTTCGCGTGGGGGAATTCGTGAAGCGCACCGATTTGCGTGAGCTTCTGGAGAAGCGAGCGCTTAGCTACCTTTCAGATAAAACTGTGGATAACTTGGTTGGGTTGGAGGAGGCGGTCCGGCTGGCGGTACAGATAGGAGAGATAAAGGATGTGAACGGACGGGTGCTTTTGCGGGAGACGGAGAATCTGCGACAAGCGATCGCGGAGCGATCGCGTAGCGAGGGGACGCAGAGAGAGTTGGGAGAATCTATTGAGGGGATTTTTGGAACTCAGCTCGCAGACCAAGGTCTGGCCTCCCCGGACCGAGGCCAGACCTTACGAGCTGAACAGACCGAAGTTCGACCTCGGAATCTAATATCTGGCAAAGAGTTGCCGGAGTCAGGCAATGGAAAGAATGGAGAAATTCAGTCCGCAAACCAAGGTTCGGCCTTCGCAAAGCAAGGCCAAACCTTACGGACTGGACAAACCGAGGTTCAACCTTTGAACCAGATTGAACCTGGCAAGGAATTGCCGGACTCGGAGATGACGTCATATGAGCGAAAACAGGTGATATTACGCCTATTGAAAGAGCGGTCTATGTGCGGGATGCGGGAGATTGCAACGGCTTTGCCGCATATCAGTGAGCGGACACTCAGATATGACGTAAAAGGGCTGGTGGACAGGCGCCTGGTGGAGCGGGTGGGCAAGGGAGGACCAGACTCGTTTTTGCGGCTTAGCCGTAAAAACGAGGAATGACTAATTTCGAATTTCTAATTTCGAAACTGTGGATAAGTGGGTAACGTTTGTTGCGGAGGGGCGTTATAAGTGATAGAATAGAATATATTCGCTTTTCTTGTGAGGAGGAGAGCGGCGGTTTGGGAATCGAGGTTCAACCTCCCCAGACCGAGGTCGAACCTCACGAACAGTGAGAGTTTTCTTTTTAGGGGGATCGGAGATATTGAGAACGAAGCTTACAGACCGAGGTTCAAGACCAAGGTTCAACCTTCCAAAACCAAGGTTGAACCTTAGAACCTCCCGCTTCGTTCCCTGTATGTCCGACTTCCCTAGTGGAAGTCGTCCCGGTTAGACAGCGCACCGCGTGTCTAACGGGATGCATGAACTCTAATTTCCTAAATTGCTTATTATTATTAGCTTGCTGATTCGTCCTCACCGATGAAGCAGCGGGTCGGTAGTAGTGGTAGGTTCCCGATGTCCGCCAGCTGGCGGATTGGGAGGGAGAGTTAGAGACACATTACAAATCTACAACTAGTTAAGACAAAAATTCTACAATGAGTAAATTTTCGAAATTTGTTGCAGTTGTTCTTATGCTTGGCGTTATCGGCGTGTACACCCCTGTGCAAGCACAGACGGTTGACGAGCTGAATGCGCAGATCCAGAGCCTTTTGGCGATGATCGCACAACTACAAGGACAAATTGCAGGAGGAGGCAGCACAGGCGGCAGCGCATCCTACACCTATACCGCGGACCTCACCCTCGGTTCAACAGGTGCAGACGTAACCGCTTTACAGCAATTCTTGGTTTCCAAGGGCTTCCTCACCATGCCTGCGGGAGCAAGCTACGGCTACTTTGGTCCTTTGACCAAATCAGCATTGGCAAGCTATCAGGCATCAGTCGGCATTTCGCCGGCAGCAGGTTACTTTGGTCCTATAACCAGAGCACACATGAACTCGATGGTCGTGGTTAATCCGTCCGTTTCTCCGTCAACAGCACCTGGCGTGTCTCCGACACCTTCAGGTCTGAGCGGTGGAGTGGGTAATATAACCGTGACTGCGCTTTCCACCTACTCAGCAGAGCAGGTCGGAGAGGGCGAAGAGGATGTGAAGATATTGGCATTTGACGTTGAAGCGGATGATGATTCAGACGTTCAGCTCACCGCCATCAAGGTTGAGTTCCATGAAGATGACACTACAGGAAGCGACCGCGATCTTCCCGATTATGCCGAGTCAGTATCGGTTTTCCTTGAAGGCGACAAAGTTGGAGAGGAGGACACAGATTCATTCAGCGAGTCAAACGATGAATGGTCAAAAAATATCTCACTGAGCAACGCGATCATTCGCGCAGGAGATGAGATGACCGTTGCAATCGCAGTATCCGCGTTAACTAACCTCGATTCCGCAGATATCGATTCGGACGACTGGAGCGTTGGTGTATCCAGCATCCGTTTTGTGGACGGAACGGGAGTTTCGTTGACCGAAAGCTTTACGCTTGATATCGACGATGACAGCGCAGACGAAACGCTTGAGAAGAAATTCGACTTCGGCGCGTTTGCGGACGTTTCGGACGCAGAGCTTAAAGTTTCTCTGAACAACGATGATGACGCAATCAACGAAGCACACGTGGTTAATGTGAACTCGGGATCTACCGACACGGATAATGTTGAAGTCCTTTCGTTCACGCTTGAAGCGGAAGGAGATTCGGATGTTCTCGTGAAGGATATTCCGATTACCGTTACCACCACGGGCGAGACGGATGAGTCAGTTATCATCAAAGCGGCAAACCTTGTTATGGATGGTGAGACACTCAGCACAAAGGATGTTGCGGCAGGTGGTGCAGTCACATTTGATGACCTTGACTTCACTATTGACGCAGGAGACACCGTTGAGCTTCTTGTTACCATTGATGTACAGGATTTGACTGGCACTCTTGATGAAGGAGACACCGCGCAGGCGCGCGTTGAGGTCGCAAGCATTCAAGCGGAGGATGAATCCGGAGAAGATCTCGCGACAGCGGATCTGACCGGTTCAGCAACCGGAGAGGCGGTTACGTTCTATGACACTGGTATCATGGTTGAACTCATTTCCGTCAGTGCAACCGCAGTCGATTTGAGCGGCGCGCAGACGACATCGTCTGATCGCGGTACGTATGAGATCGTATTCGACGTAACAGCGTTTGATGCGGCTATGTATCTTGACAGCACAAATCCGAGCGATTCGGGAGGTCTTGGAACACACGACCTTAACATCACCGGAACGGGAACGTTGTCGGCAGACATCGAATGGATCAGTGGTGATGCGGTAACCGAAGGATCCAATTCATTCACTATCAATGAGGATGATACGGCTCGCTTTAAGATCAGCGCGACCATCGTTGCTACGTCGACCGGATACACTGGCATCTCTCTGGGTAGTTTGACCTATGGTACAACGTCTGACGAGGACGGCGACATCCTATACAACTTCAATCTTGAAGATTTCAAGACTGGAAATGTATACTTGGTTGATCGGTAATACTGGTTAAACTAAAAACCACCAAAAACCCCTTCGGGGGTTTTTGGATGGAAGAAAACGCGAATATCTGGTATTATTTTCCAATGAAGAAAGTTCTTATATGGCTTTTGTACGCGCTGGCGTTTACACCTTTGATTGTGACGAAATCACTTTTTTTTCCGTTCATAAGCGGGAAATCGATTTTTATTCGGTTGGTGGTGACATTGGTGGCGGTGGGGTTTGCGTGGCTTGTATTTAAAGAACGCGGAAGCGAGGATCGAGGTTCGGCCTCCGCAGACCGAGGCCAAACCTCAATACGGATGCGAAAGTTGCTGAAAAACAAAGTATTTTGGTTTGTGGGGGCGTTTATGGTCCTGATGATTATAAGCACCTTGTTTGCGGTGAACCCATACAGGGCATTTTTTGGAGATACGGAGCGGGCGGAAGGGCTGGTGACCATGCTTTTCTTGTTTGGATTCTTTGTGTTTGCTTCGCTTCTTTTCGAGCGCAAAAACTGGCTGATGTTTTTCAAGCTTACGCTTATTTCGGGAGCGGTACTTTTTATACACGAACTTGTACAGCTTTCGCAGAAGATACCGCGACCCGCATCGTTTACGGGGAATCCGATATATTTGGCGGTGGTGTTTTTATTCGTGATATTCGCGGGATGGGTGGTGTTACAAACCGAGGTCCGACTCTCTCAGAATCAAGGCCCGGCCTCCCGGGACCGAGGCTGGGCCTTCGGGAAATTCTGGAAAATGTTCAGTGCTGTGATGGTTCCAGTCTCGCTGCTCGGGATATTTATTACTGAGACCAGAGGGGTGATTGTAGGAATCGCTGTTGCGATTATGGCTACGCTTATATATATAATCGTACGCAATCCAAATCAACGAATTGATTCGAATGCTTCAAATGGAAATCCTTCGGCTGATGCCACCTCAAGGAAGCTTGCGGTGGTTGCACTTGGAGTGCTGGTGGTGCTGGGGGGGATTTTTTATACAACAAGAGACGCGGAACTTTGGAACAGGATTCCGGGCTTTGATCGTATTTCCGAATTTACGTTCCAAAATAATACAGTGCAGACACGGCTGATATCGCTTGGGGTGAGTTTAAGGGGAATCAATCCTGCGGACAACGGCATAGGCAGATTTCTTGTCGGATGGGGGCCGGAAAACTTTAACATCGCATACAATACGTATTACAATCCGGAATTTTACAGATATGAGCAGGCATGGTTCGACCGGGCGCACAATAAACTGATGGATGTGCTTGTTATGCACGGCGTGCTGGGGTTTGTGGCGTATATGGGAATTTGGGTGGCGTTGTGGTGGGGGCTGAAAGGAAGGAAAATTCAATTCGAAGACCGTGCACATGAGGTTCAAGACCAAGGTTCGACCTTTAGGGACCAAGGTCGAACCTTAGAACCTCATACGCGCTTTGTGCTGCCGGTATTGTTTTTTAGTGTGGCGTATTTTGTGCAGAATCTGTTTGTGTTTGACGCGATCACGACATATATTCCATTCTTCATGTTTTTGGCGTTTGTGATATATAATTCAAATCTTCGAATATATTCCAATGCTTCAAATGCGAATGATGCGAAAGGAGAAAAACTCACAACTCACAACTCACAACTCACAACTCATGCCTGGATATTTGCGGCGGCAGCTCTGTTCTATGCGCTGGCGTTTATCGCGTGGACTTGGGTGCCGTACGGGCAGATACATTCATATATGCAGCTATTAAAATCTCGATCAACCGAAAAGCAACTCTCAGAGGGCTATTTTAAGCCATACACGTTTACTCAGGAAATAATACGTAAAAACGTCATAGAAAGCGTTACGCAACAGTATTCCGGAACGAACGGCGAAACGAATTTATTGCTTTTTAGCGTTGATCTTATGCGCGATGTCGCGGATCGGGAGTTGTATAATCCGCGATACTATATTCTCATAGGCGAAGCATACGATGCGCTTGGCAGAAAAAAAGATCCCGCCTACTATACCCAAGCTGAAGAGATGTACCGAAAGGCTCTTTCGCTTTCGCCAACGAGACAGAATGTATATTATCTGCTTGGTTTCAACCTTTCCCTGCAGAACAGGTATGATGAAGCGATACGGCTTCTGGAAAAGGCGATCGCACTTGACTCGCGGGTCGCGGGGCCGCACTTCTATCTCGGATTATTTCTGACCTCGGCAGGGGATTTGGAACAATACGAGCGCGCTTTGGACGAATTCATTATAAGCGAAGATCTTGGCGGGGAAGGTTATGGTGGAGGCATTAATCCCGCACAAGCGCTCTATTTCTTGCTTGAGCATTTTTATACGCAGAAGGATGCAACAAACTCTATTCGCGCTGCCGATGCGTTTGAAAAAATAGTTCCCGAGATGAAATCCAACATGGACGTTGTCCGGGAAGAAGCGCGGGATAGAACGTGGCGGAAGATTGATTTTAAGAAGATATGAGCATATAGTATAGGAAATTAGCTTTTTTATGCAGAAACAAGCTTTAGTGTGCGGTGCGGGAGGATTCATAGGTGGGCACCTCGTGAAGTGGTTAAAAGCCGAAGGTTTTTGGGTACGTGGGGTGGATCTTAAGCACAATGAATTCAGTAAATCCGCGGCCGATGATTTTGTCATAGGAGATTTGCGGGATCAGGAAGTGGTTCAAAAAGTTTTAGATCGGCCGTTTGATGAGGTGTATCAGCTTGCGGCGGATATGGGAGGAGCGGGTTATATATTTACCGGAGAGCACGACGCGGATGTTATGCATAATTCCGCGACCATTAATCTGAATGTGGCGTATTACGGCCAGAAGGCGGGCATAAAGAAAATATTTTATTCTTCTTCGGCATGTATTTATCCGGAATATAATCAGATAGACCCGCACGATCCGAAATGTTCGGAAGATTCAGCGTATCCGGCGGCTCCCGACAGCGAGTATGGGTGGGAGAAGCTTTTCAGCGAGCGCATGTATATGTCGTTTCATCGGAATTATGGGCTTGATGTGCGAATTGCGCGGTTTCATAACATATTTGGACCGGAAGGCGCTTGGATCGGAGGCAGGGAAAAAGCTCCCGCGGCTATTTGCAGAAAAGTTGCCGAAGCAAAAGATGGAGGAGAAATAGAAATTTGGGGGGATGGAAAGCAGACACGGTCATTTCTGTATATTGATGAGTGTCTGGATGGTATCCGCCGGCTTATGGACGCAAAGTCATTCAGGGGGCCGGTTAATATAGGTTCCGATGAAATGGTTACGATAAACGGGCTTGCGGAAATGGCAATGGAGATTGCGGGTAAAAAACTTTCTATAAAACACATTGAAGGCCCCTTGGGCGTGCGGGGACGGAATTCGGACAATCGCCTTATTAATAAAGAGCTTGGATGGGCTCCAAGCTGGCCGTTGAGGAAAGGAATTGAATTCACCTACCATTGGATTCAGGAACAGTTACAAAAAACATGAAAAAAGTATCAGTCATAGGTTTGGGAAAGTTGGGATCGTGCATGGCCGCCGTATATGCTTCAAAAGGATTTGAAGTGGTGGGTGTTGATTTGAATCAGGCGTATGTGGACGCGATAAATGCCATAAAACCTCCCGTAACCGAACCGCAGCTCGGCGACTATCTTCTGAAGGGGGCGGACAATCTGCAGGCGACGACAGATACACAGAAGGCGGTTTTAGAAAGCGACGCGACATTTATTATTGTTCCAACTCCCACCGATGAAACGGGTGGGTTTACGACGAAGTACGTTGAAAAAGTATGCGAGGAGATCGGACGTGCTCTTTCAAAAAAAGAATCGTATCATCTGGTGACGCTCACCAGCACCGTGCTTCCCGGGAGCTGCGATGAAAAAATTATCCCCGTGCTTGAACAGCATTCCGGAAAAGTTTGCGGAAAGGATTTTGGTTTCTGTTACAGCCCGGAGTTTATCGCGATTGGAAGCGTGATAAAAAACCTATTGAATCCGGACTTTTTTCTTATCGGAGAAAGCGATGCCAGCGCGGGGGACAAACTTTCGGAATTCTATTCGGCCGTGTGTGACAACGAAGCACCTGTAGAGCGCATGTCTATCCCGTCCGCTGAGCTTGCGAAAATCTCATTGAACGCGTTTGTGACCACCAAAATAACGTTTGCCAATATGATTGCAGAGGTTGCCGAGCACATTCCCGGCGCGGACGCTATGCGTATACTGGAAACGCTCGGCAAAGATAAGCGAATCGGTTCGCTGTACATTAAGCCCGGGCTTGGATTCGGCGGGCCGTGCTTTCCAAGAGACAATGTAGCGTTCAGCTATATGGCGCAATCACGCGGATGCGATGCTCCAATACCCGATGTAGTGCACGCATACAACGAGAAAATGGTTGATCGTATTGCCGACTTGGTTTCTAAAAACGCCAAAAAGGGAGATTTTATCGGTTTTCTGGGTATAGCGTATAAAACAGATACGCCCGTTGTTGAAGAATCCCATGCCCTTAAAATAGCAAAAAAGCTTATCGCGCTTGGCTATAAGGTTGCCGTGCATGAACCCGCAGGGCATGAGCACGTGAGAAATGAACTTCCGGAAGATATATTGCATGAGAGTATGGAAGATCTTCTTGAATCCTCAAATGTGTATTTTTTGGGTACGCCGGACAAGAAATTTCTCGCGCTTGAGCACTACCTTCGTGGTAAACAAAACAAGATGGTAATTGATCCGTGGGGGATATTAAAAGATGTTCCGCTTGGCGACTCGGTAACGTACGTAGTGTTCGGTAAGGGTTTATAAAATGGAAAAAGTTTTTGACCAGCCGCACGCGCTTCTGATAAACGAAAAGCGCAAGGATTTTATGAACCGGTTCGTGCCGGAACTTGTGCGATCGACGGGTGCGGTGACCGCGCTGGACGCGGGATGCGGTGTGGGCCACTTTACGGACTTTCTTTCCGGTATGTTCGGGGAGGATTGCGTTGAAGGTTTTGATTTCAGAGAGGAGAATGTAGCCGAGGCAAGGAAAAGGCATCCGGAGGGACGATATTCGGTATTGGATATTGAGCAGGCCGATCGGCATGCGGAACTTGAGAAGAAATTCGATATGGCGCTTTGTATAGGGCTTCTGTACCACCTTGAAAATCCGTTCAAGGCGATCCGTAATTTGGCGTGGCTTACAAAAAAATTTTTGATCATTGAGTCGGTCGTGACTCCGCTCAAACTTCCGTCCGCTGTGCTTATTCAGGAGGGTGAGGGCATTGATCAAGCGCCTAATTATCTTGCCATGCGACCTTCCGAATTGTTTCTAATTACTACCCTATATGCAGCCGGGTTTTCATATGTATATCAGCTTGAGGCGCTTCCAGATCATGTTGATTTCAAAGGAAGACTAGAGCGCCCCAAAAAAAGGTTATTTTTGGTTGCGTCGCACGTGGAGCTTTTTCATCCGTTATTGAAAGTTGCGAAGGCACGCTTAGTGCGTAATACTGATGTTGCATATAGGAAATTTTTGTACGTTATTCGTCCACTCTATAAATTTTTTAGAAAATGAACATGGATAAAAAACAACAGGTTCTTGAAGAACTTGGAAAAAGCGAGAGAGAATTCGCGGAATTTGAGGATATTTACGCGGGTCCCGGACTTTTAAAGAAAGTGAAACGGCTCGCCAAGTTTCGTGGTGCGTACGTAAAGTATACTCTCGCGCGGGCGGGGTTTATGCGCCGTGCGTTTTCAGACGTGACGGTGTTTGAGAGTATGCTTACCGGACTTCGCGAAATGCAGCTTGCGCAGTTTTTTATACGAAATATGAAAGAGGGCGATGTATTTTATGACATAGGAGCAAATGAAGGATTTTTCAGCGGGCTTGTACAGCAGGCATTCGCGGATGCAGTTGAAATACATGCTTTTGAACCTATCGCCGACCTGTTCGCTATTCTAAAAGAGGAAGTGCAGGGAGGCGTGAAGGTGTTTTTAAATAATGTTGCGGTTTCAGACAAAGAAGGGACGTTTCCGCTCTATATTCCCGTAAAGAATCTGACGCTCATAGGATCAAGCACGCTTAAAAAAGACGCGGCACAGCAAAATATACGCGACTTTACCGAAATACAGGTGCAATCAACTACGCTTGATACGTATATCAAGAAAAACACGGCACCCACATATATAAAAATGGACATAGAAGGATCGGAAGCGGATGCTATTGCGGGCGGGAAAGAAACGCTTTCGAAACATTATCCAGTCATCGGGATGGAGGTGTGGTCAGGCGATAAGGGTCTTAATTTCTCTCTTCGCGCAATAAAAAAACTCCTGGATATCGGATACGCGCCATATGAACTACTTGCCGGAGGGGATGTGAAAGAAATCAGGTTTGAGGATGTCTTGAATTACATTTATTCCAATCGTTCAACGGCTAACTTTGTATTTAAAAAGAAATGATTACATTTTTTACTTGCCCAAAGGCGTTTGAAGGCATGTTTGATGATATTCAGACAAATGCCATCAGAAGCTGGATGAAATTGCCAGTTGAAAAAGAAGTTATCCTGATGGGGAATGACCCGGGGACCGCGGAGACCGCGAAAAAGTTGGGACTTACCCATATCCCGGATGTGGAGACGACGCCCAAGGGCATACCGATGATCGGGTCGCTCTTTGGTACGGCAAAGGAACACGCGAAGTACGATGTCCTGTGTTATGTGAACGCGGATATTATATTGGACGGGGATTTTAAGACCGCCTTAGAAAAGATATATGAAACACACAAGCGTTTTATTGCGAGCGGCCAGCGGATAAACGTTGACTTTCGGGATCGGCTGCAATTTAACGGAGACGAAAAAAGACTCATTGATCGTCTACCGGATATGTTTAAAAAAGGTACCGCGATATGGGGAGGTCCGGACTACTTCTTGTTTACCAAGGACGCGTTTGATGCTATTCCCGATTATGTGATTGGCCGCTTTTTTTGGGATAACTGGTTCTTTTACTTCGCACATAAAAACGGCATTCCGATGATAAATCTGACCGATTCGATTACTGCCGTGCACCAGAATCACGATTATACTTTTACCGTGACGCGAAAATATTTATGGGACGCGCTTTTTACGAATCCCGATTCGATCCGCAACTTTAAGTTTGCCCCGTATGTATCTGTCTATAATACGACCAATTTTACCCATCGGCTTGCTGACGGAAAACTGGTTCCGACCCCGACTTCGTTTGTGAGAAGAGTGAAAATGTTTATGAGATTTTTGTATATTTACGCTATCTATGTTGCCGTTGCAAAGACACCAAAGCCACTTTCAAATATCTTATATGGCATACTCCGCTTTTTGGGAACAGGTACGGTAAAGGCATCACAATGAATATACGACCAAAGGCGGCAAAAGGAGTGAATGATGTTGTCGTGCAAAAAGTTCTGCAAAACATACGGAGCAGAGGCATGCGGCAAGCTTCCGTTTTGGATCTGGGAACCGGACAGGGGTATAACGCGTGGAAGCTTGGAGAGGAGCTGAAGAAGATTGGCGTAGTATTTTCAAGTATGTGCGTTGATATAGACGAGGGTGAATTTCAGCTCAAGGGTGTCGAAGGAGTGACGTTCGCTGTTGCGGATTTGAATAATGAATTTAATTTCGGTGAATTTGACTTCGTGATTGCTACAGAGGTTATTGAGCACCTGGAAAATCCGTACGCATTCATTCGCGGCTGTATGGCGAATTTGAAACGCGGAGGGAAAGCGTACTTCACGACGCCAAATGTTGACGCGGTATATTCTCTTGTAAAAATTCTTCTTAAAAAAACGCCTCACAAATTCGGATTTGGGAATAGGGAACATATGATGCCGATGCATCCGTTTATGGTTGAAAACGTGTATCCTCAGGCGAAGTTTTCGTATACCCGAGGGCTTATGAAGATTCCGTTTACCGTCCCTTTCCCGATCGGAGGGAGGATGTTTGGCGAAACGTTGGTTGTGGAAATTGAAAGGCAATGAAGCGCTTATTGAGGCCGAAATTTTGGATAAGCAGATTATTTTTCTTTTTGCATATACCGCTTCCTTTCCGCGTGCGGGTTACGGACCGCGTACGAATAGCTCTGGATCCGCTTTCGGTTCCGCACGCGCTTTGGCTGAACCGAGATAAGAAAGGAAAGGATATTGAGGTTGTGCAAAATGAGGTGCGTGAAGGAGATGTGTGCGTGGATGTAGGCGCGAATGTGGGGCATTTGGCGCTTGTTATGGCCGAGCGGGCGAAAAATGGAACGGTCATTGCCGTAGAGCCGGGCATACGAATGTTTCAAAGCCTTAAAAAGAACATTCGGAAAAATGGTTTTAAAAATATAGTTCCTGTACATGCGGCGATATCCGAAAAGGAAGGTGATGTAGAATTCTATGAGTACAGCCACACGGATACGTTTAGCTCGCTGGTTCGATCCAAGAACAGGAGTGCCCATGCGTATATGGTTCCTTCAGTTACTTTGAGGCACATACTGGAGCAGAATGGACTTGGTAGAATAGATTTTCTGAAAATAGACGTCGAGGGGGCGGAGTTGCATGTATTGAAATCGCTTGGTGATCGTATTTCGGATGTTAGAAAAATTTATTTTGAGTATAACGAGGATAATTACAGAAATTTCGGATATTCCGGAGCGAATGTTATTGCATTTTTAAAGGAAAACAATTTTAGATTGTTAACGGAAGAATTTACCAGCGATAATTATATCGCGATACGAAAATAAAAAGGCACATGGTGTGCATGTGCCAAAAGTTATGTAATGGATATTTTCCCAATCTTTCTGAATGTCGCGTACGCGCAATCGCGGCTTGCTGTGGAATGGAGCATTGTTGGATTCTCAATGAACTTCCAATAGTCCGTGAATGACATAAGAAACGGCTTGATACCCTCTTCTCTATCGGGAGTCGGGTTAACCCTTTGGATCTCTCCGCTGGTATTAAGGCTCGGTATTCCCCAGAACGGAAAAACCAACTCAGAAGATTTTCGTCCGCTTATCGGAAGTCCTTTTGACGCGAGCGGGACAACCGTCGCGAGAATCAAGCCCGATTCTTCCCGGACTTCACGGATTGCGCACGATTCCGGAGTCTCTCCTTCATCGATACACCCACCGCAGAAGCCGATCATAATGTCGTTTATTCCGGCGAGAAACTCCGCGGTCAGGAGTACATAATTATCCGGAAGTGGCACGCAAACGCGCACCCAATTTGTTTGCCGGCTGACAAACCAGAGATTCGGATCCGATTCGTATTGAATAACTTCAATTTGGGGAGCGTATTTGAATTGTTCTTGAATATTCGGATCAAGAACCGTTTTATCTATTTCCTCGGGTTTTTTTCTTATGCGAATCTTTTTTCGTAAAATTCCCAACTCCGATAAGCTCTGCTCGAGATCTTCATACTTAATAATCGGAAGACCATAGATGGTGTCCATATTGTATCCTTTCAGTTTTCGATATACTGGGGCTATCGTTACACAATTAAGGGGAAAGTCAAATGTTTGTGTGCGTGTGCTATACTAAAGGTATGTCCGAGTACAAACTCACTGATGGGGAATTTTTTGATATATACGGCAAGGTGCCGCGATTAAACGTCGATCTTGTTATCCGCTCTGACGAGGGTATTTTATTTGGACTTCGCTCAATCGAGCCGCACGCGGGGTTTTGGCATTTGCCGGGGGGGGGGACGGTATACAAGGGCGAGAAAATTTCTCAAGCTGCTATTCGTGTCGCGAAAAATGAAACCGGATTGGACGTTGCATATATCGGTGATAGGGGGTTTATGGAGTTTCCATCCGAAATGAGAAATGGGGCGTCTATTCACACGGTGAGCATTGTTGTTGAGGTGAGGCCGCGAAGCGGCAATGTGCGGCCTGACGAGAATGCCAAAGAATTGAAATATTTTAGGGATGTTCCGAATCCTATCATACAGGAGCACGCCGCATTCGTTTTACGGCTTTTGAACCAATAAAATTGTTTTGCTCGCGAGTAACTTTTTCCATACGGGAATTCTGATGGCCCGGGGGACGTTTTTTGTCATTTTGTAGAAAGGCAAAAAACTTATGCCGTTTTCCCGCATGATCGAAAAACCAGTTTTTTCAACCAATTTTTTGAGTGTCGTTCGGGTGAAAAACCTGAAGTGGTACCCTTCACCGGGAATCGATTTTCCCAAAAGCATTTTAAGGCGCACTCCGGCGAACGCATAATTCGGGGTGCTTATAAGCGCGTATCCGCGCGGCTTCAGCATTCGGTATATTTCCCGCACCATCTGCTCCGCTTTTTCGACGTGCTCAATGACTTCCAGAGATACTACCAGATCAAATTCCTCGTCTTCGAACGGGAATGGCTCATTGAAGTCATGCCGCAAAGCTTTGAAACCAAGTTCGTGAGCATTTTGCACGTACTTTTCGCTGCCATCGACGCATGTTACCTCAAACCCTTTTTGTTTAAGTTTTTGTGAAAACTCCGCCAGCCCGCATCCGAGATCAAGCGCTTTTCCAGCGGGCACGTGTTTTATCATATCCAAGGCCGGGCGGTACCATGGGCGCTCTTGCGGAGTTTTTCTTATTTCGTATGGATCAAACATCGGTTACGTTTAATTTTCACTACCTGGCATGAGAGTTTTTTTATATAGTTCTTTAATTTTTTCGGGGTCGTATTCTTCCCGAATTATTTTAATGGATTCTTCGCCGAATTTTTTTCGGAGACCGGAGTCACGAAGCAGTTCCAGCTTTTTTTGCAGATCCGACGCGTTACCGCTTTCAAATATGAATCCATTCTTTCCTTCGTGCACGGCGTCTTTTGCTCCCACCGTTGATGATACTATAATCGGCATACCAAATGCCATTGCTTCGAATACAACCGCGCCGACCGGCTCTGAAATACTTGGAAGCATGAATATATGATGCGATCGATATAATTCGGCCAGCTTTTCCTGTGATACGTGTCCGGCAAAGGTGATTCGATCCGATGTACCGGATTCGCGCGCGTATTCCTCAAGTTGTTTTTTTAAGACTCCTTCTCCGGCGAGAGTCAGGTGGATTTGCGGCATATCCGCTATCGCTCGTAAAAGCGTTTTGTGTCCTTTATATGCTTCGAATCGAGCTACGCAGAGTAGGCGTAGGTTATTGGAATGAATTCCCGTGCCTGCAGGAATGGGGGATTTGTCGGGAGTGGCAAATGGTACCGGAATGTATGTTACGCGTTTAAATCCCAGGCGTGCCATATATGCGGCGCACGATCGCGTGATGCATATGATGGATTGGGCTTTCTTATTTATAATCGGTCGAATGACAAGGAGAAGCGCTTTTAATGCGATATTATGAATCAATGAGGGAGGGTCGTTTTTTTGCTCTTCCATTATGACGAATCGTTTGTGGTGCACTATGGCATACGCGAGCGCGGCAATGGCGTAGGGCCGGTAATACGCGCGCACGCTTATAATGTCAGAATCTTCTTTTTTCAAAGCGGCATATATGCCCGAGTAGTGCCTGAATGATTTTATGATGAAGGGAGTGCTTTCAAGCACCACAGTCCGTATCGGAATGCGTGTCTCCTTGTCGGACGTGATGATGACTACATCAAACAGCTCGCTGAGTACGCGGTACGTCTCCTTGTATACGTTATGCAAACCGCCCTCAACGAGTGCAAGTTTTGATGCGCTCATATAGTTCCATTATGTTTTCTCCGTAGTGTTTCCATGTGTATTGTTCGGCGCGC
Organism: Candidatus Wolfebacteria bacterium RIFCSPLOWO2_01_FULL_47_17b; assembly: GCA_001793865.1. GTDB lineage: Bacteria > Patescibacteriota > Minisyncoccia > UBA6257 > JAGOQP01 > WO2-47-17b. The sequence continues at coordinate 53,948 of MGIS01000004.1, read as the reverse complement.
AGGCGGGCGTTCTTGCCTATTCGTATCGTTTCTTGCGGATTATCGTACAAATACCGCATTTTTTCTTTTATGGATTGTACGTCCATATCCGGGATGATGTAGCCGCTAACGCCGTCTTCCACCACTGATCCCGCGTTTTTGGTCGTGACGACAGGAAGCCCGCACGCAAGCGCTTCGTAGGTTACTTTCGCGGATCCTTCCACAAGCGACGGAAATACAAAAATGGATGCTTGTTGGTATTCGCGCATAAGTTTGTTCTCCGATATGCTTCCGGTTGTTCTGAGATTTTTGAGCCGGTTTTTATACGTGTGCAGTGTTCCTCTAAATTCTTTTTTTATATTTCCGCATAATACCAGCTCGGCATCCTGCAGGTTCAATTCTTCCCATGCTTGTAACAGCAGGCGCGTCCCTTTCCGTTCGCATAGCGTTCCCGCGAACATGCATATGAATTTTTCCTTTTTTGTTTCAGTAGGGCGGAAGATGGCAGTGTCCACGCCGAAGGGGACCAGGAATATCTTTTCTTCGGGAATGTGGAGCTGCAGCAAGATGTCCTTCGTAAATTCCGAGGGTGCGATAAAATAATCAATAAGCTCCGGATATTTGAGATATGCCGCTTTTTGGTATGGGGTGGGCTTTCCGTCTACATACAGCACCGGAGCCATTTGAATATCGAGTATGGTTTGTATGCCCTGTGTTTTGGCTTTTTGGAGCGATTTTTCGAGGTATTCCCATGTGTGGAATATGTCGCATGGAGGCATATGCCGGCGTACCCAAAAATCGAAGATACCGAGCACCTTATTTTGCGATTGCACCTGTTTTTTCGGCGTAAGGACGCGGAGGTTCATCGCTCGGATGAACAGTGAAATGGTTTTTTGCAAAAACGGCACGTAATACAGGCGCCGGGGGATATCTTTCGCATACGCGCTTCTGCAGAATATTTTTACAAGCGCGTTTTTCTCAAGGCATACTTTGGCTATGTGGTATGTCCGCATGCCTATTTTCCCCGGTTTTCCTACGTCTGAGTTTATGGCGAGTACGACTTTGGTCATTGGGATTTAATAAAATAACTGACGCCTTTGTCCGCGCCGTATACTCGGAAGCCTTTTTTTTCAATCCATGCGATAAGATCTTTTTTGCTGTGGGCGGCATCAAGATTATGTATTTCGATTATGATCTGCCGCGTACGATCAAGAAATTGACCGTTTTTTTCGTTCAGTATCTCGTACTCAGCCCCTTCGCAGTCGATTTTAAGCAGGTCGACGCGCTCAATGTGCTCGTCGCGCATAAGATCGTTCATAGAGATCGTTTCGACGGTTAGAGAATCATGTTCATGTACCGCGAAGTCCTTTACAAGAGTATGTCGATCCGAATCGTCTTTGTTTATGAAAAATGTACGGGTGCCCGATGTATCCGCCACGGCTTTATTGATTGCTTTGAGATTATGAAAGCCGTTGATACGGACATTTTCAACCAGCATCGCGAAATTATCCGGATTTGGCTCGCACGCGAATACCCTGCCTTTGGGATATTTTTTGGCGGCAAGCAGGGCGAATGTTCCTATGTGTGCGCCTATATCCACCATAACGCTGTCATCAGGCAGACTGAATTCGGGCGGGAAGTACGTGTTTCGGAGTACCACTTCGTTGAGTATCCACCTATCAGCCATACCGCCGCGTACCGTGATTTTCATGCCATTCCGGAACCGATACACAATCCTTTTTCCACGGGGGAAAAGGCGAAAAAAATCGAGCAGATAGATATGCCAATTGGATATGTTTCGGATTACTCGCACCAAAAGCGCTCCGCGCCGCAGAAAATGCATAGAGCCATCATACCCTTTCTAAGGGGTTCGGTACACCCCCACACCAAACTTTCTTGTTTGGTGTGGGGGTAAATGGTATTGTGAGATCATGAATCCTGTTCTCATATTTCATACGCCTATAACGTTCGGAGGGGGAGAAACACAGCTCCTTTTGATGTGCCGGGATTTTTTGGGGCGAGGAAGGGGGGTGCAGGTGGTAAACCTCGCCCGATCGGAGGAATTTGAGCGTGCTCTGGCAGGCATACACGTGCCTTTTTATACCATAACCGCTCAAGGCGTGGGATTTTCGCCTACGCGATTTTCGTACGTACGGCATATGCTTCGGATATTATTGTTGGCAATCCGGGACGGGAGGCTTCGGAAATTATATAGAGAGCATCCAGTCGTGTGGGCAAGAGGATTTCCCGCAAACTTTTTTGTCGTGGTGCTTTCTTTTCTGTACGGAAGGAAATCAAAACGGCTTATTTACTCACACCATTTTCTTAAAAGCCCTGAACAACGTGCGACGCGAGCCGCGTATCTTCGCGTACTGCGTGTGTTCGACTCGCTTGTGGGGGTTTCGCACGAGGTATCGGAATCTTTGCGCAAGGTATTTCCCGAGCTTACGGAGCGTATTTTGACTATTCCCAATGCCGTTGATATGAACCGGTTCGCGCTAGGGGAGGGCAAGGATGAACTTCGCAGGAAACTGAGCATTCCAGAAGGGGTGGTAGGCGTATATCTTGCGAGGTTTTCTCCGCAAAAAAATCACGCGTTTCTTGTAGACGTGCTTAAACGCGTACCGGGCTTTACGCTCGTATTGGGCGGCGAGGGTTCTGAGTTACAAAACTTTATGGATAAGGCAAAGCAGGAACATATAGATGAGCGGGTGAAGTATTGCGGACATATCCACAGCAGTCTCGTTCCCATGTATTTGCGGGCGGCAGATTTCTGTGTGTTTCCCTCAATCGGGGAGGGATTCAGCAACGCGGTTCTGGAGGCATTGGCATCGGACTTGCCCGTCGTGCTGTTCCGAGAGGTGTATTCGCCGGAGCTGGGAGACGCGGTGCTTATTGCCGATTCCTATGACGATTTCTTTGAAAAAGTACAGGAACTTTGCACGAACCTGGTTTTGCGCCAGACGATGAGTGCAAAAGCGCGCGAGGTTGTACATTCTTTCGATGTTGCCGTGACGGCCCAAGCGTACTTGGAGTTGTTTGATAAAAATTTCTCATAGTATGAAAAAGAATATTTTACTTGTTTCATTGCAGAAATCAGGGGGAGTGGCACTCGATTTTTTGAATTTCACAAAAGGTTTGAGCGAGAAAGGATTTTTTCATACAGCGTGCATTTCTTTCCATAATGAGTTTCGTGACGAGCATGAACAGATCAATAATTCGGATATATTGCTTGTGCGGACGCACGGTTCACGTACGGTGGATTTTCTTGTTTCAATATTTTTACTACGGCCTTTTGTTTTTTTGTTGAAAATTGTAAAAACACGGGCGGACATTGTGCACGTTGCCAATTTTCACCCTTGGATTTTCTTGCTGTACGCCGTTCGTCCTTTTTGCCGTTTTAAAATATTATACGCTTGCCATGACAATCCCTTTCGGCCCAAGGAGCCGCATCCTCCGGTTATGGATGTGCTTGAGCGTTTTTTTGCGCGTCATGCGGATGCGGTTATCGCTTACAGCTCGTTTGCGCGGGACGACATCCAATCTTATATTTCGAGAAATGTTTTTATTTTGCCGCTTATTGTTCCCGAGCTTGCATACGGAGCCTTGAACAAGAAGCCCCTTGCTAAAGAGCTCCGCATTCTTTTCTTCGGCAGGATCGAAACATATAAAGGCATCGATACGCTGGTGGATGCATTTGAGATTCTCCATAATGAGAAGATTCCAATTTCTCTGACGCTGGCGGGAAGAGGAGATATACCCTTGTCGTTGCGTGAGAAGATTTCTCTGCTCGGCATCCATCTTTTAAACAGCTGGATATCGAATGAAGACCTCGTGTCTTTGCTGGAGAGTACTGATATCGTGGCGGCTCCCTACAAAACTGCGACACAGTCCGCGGTAGTATTGCTTGCGCTCTCGTATGGTATTCCGGTTATCGCGACGAACACCGGATCAATCTCCGAATATGTGAGAGACGGATATAACGGCCTTTTGATTGAACCGAATAAGCCTCATGAGCTTGCGTCGTGTATTCGAAAGATCGACAAAGATAGGAAGGTTCTGGGGTATGTGTCGAAAAATTCGGCCGAGATCCGTGAAAAATTTTCTCCGAGGCACGTTGCTGAAATCGCAATAGACATCTATCGGTCTTTTTGATATTGTGACGAAGCGCTAACTTATAATTATATGAAAAAAGCTTTGATATGCGGTGCGGGCGGTTTTCTAGGGACTCACCTTGCGCGCCGTTTAAAGAAAGAAGGATATTGGGTGCGTGGAGTTGATATTAAAAAGCCCGAGTACAGTCGGACCGCTGCGGACGAGTTTTTACTTCTGGATCTTCGTGAGAGGAAAAATTGTCGTAGAGCGTTGCGCGTATCGGGAGGGTTTGACGAGGTGTATCAATTGGCAGCGGATCGCGGCGGTATCGGGTACATGGTCCCCAAAGAGTGTGAAATGATGGAGAATAATGTGCTCATTAATGTGTATATGGTCTCCGAAGCAGCACAGCTCAAAAAAAAACCGAAATATTTTTATTCTTCTTCGGTCTGTGTGTATCGCGATATGTCCGTCGGATCCGGAAAGTTGGGCGAAGAACATGCATATCCCGCGTACCCGGACAACGAATATGGTTGGGAAAAGTTGTATAGCGAGCGACTGTTACAGGCATTTCATAGGCGATTCGGCTTGCCGATATGCATTGCGCGGTTCCATACCACCTACGGGCCAGAGTCAAATTGGGAGGGAGGCAGGGAGAAGGCCGCTGATGCATTGTGCCGAAGAGCCGCATTGGCTCGGGACGGCGGATTTTTGGAAGTCTGGGGAAACGGCAAGGCGGTGCGGGTTTTTACATATGTGGATGATCTTATATCGGGAATTCGCGCTCTTATGAAGTCAGATATTTCTGAACCGACCAATATTGGAAGTTCGGAGTATGTAACCGTCGGGAAGCTAGCGGAAACCGTTATTGCTGCTTCAGAAAAAAAGCTGAAAATAAAATATGTCTCTGGACCGGTAGGGGTTGCCGCAAGAAACTTCAGTAATCGGAGGATTTACTCAACCGGATGGAGGTCAAAATTCACGCTTCGCAAAGGAATAGCCATTCACTACGCGTGGATTAAGGAGCGAGTAGATAAGAAGTATGGAAGCAAGAAGAAGTGATTTAGGGTTTTTTGAACAAGGAAGTGTATGCGTGCGTCATTTTTTCAAACATAAATTTCGATTTCAGTGATTCATACCCGGTAACTTGCGGACGTGACACGATGCCGGAGAATTTTTGAATAAAATCTTTTGTGTCATCCATTTTATATCGGTTCTCTTTTTCCACGATTTCCTTGTTTCCATTCACGTCGGTAACGAGCATAGGCACATCCGCAAATAGACATTCGACAAGGGTGATAGGCAGTCCTTCATAGCGAGACGGCAGTACGAACAGATCGAATGCTTTGAGAAGTCGCGCGGCGTCTTCCAATCCGCCGGCGAGGAAGCATATACTTTCAAGCCGATATTTTTTGATCAGCCGTTCGTAGAGCGCGCGTTTTTTCCCTTCCCCTATAAGTACGCAGCGTATGGTTGGCTGGATGCTAAGAATCTGCGGAAGCGTGCGGATGAGGAACGAATAGTTTTTCTGGTAGGAAAGTCTTCCGATGGATCCTATGAGATAGGCATTTGCAAAAGACTGCCCGGTGATTGTTTCGAGTTCTGCGCGCGCTTTTTCCTTCGTCCAGTAGGTCAAAGCGGTCGGGTCCATACCATTGTATATGACCCTGCCTCGGCGGGTGAGCCCGGTAAGCCGAGCTTCGCGAAGGTTGTCTTGGGATACGAATACGATTTCATCCGCGAAAGGCAAAAAAACCTTGAAGTACGCCCAATATGGCAGTTTCAGAAATGGGGATGCGTAGTGGCGATCCAGAACCGAAAGCCCGTGTATAGTGAACACGGTACGTACGCCCGTGCCGGAAAGTTTCGCGCCAAAACACCCGGCGAGGGTATTGCTGCTGTTGAACTGCACCGCATCAAAGCGATTCTTTTTGAGAAATTTGCGTATTTCGAGGACAAAAAGGGGTATGGAAAAGATATTACGGCTGCGTGCAAGAGACGCGAAGCGCACGCGCGGGATGCCGAGTTCGTTAAGACGGCGCTCAAGGTATTCCCCTTTTCCGAAGCCGACCGTTACATCCACTCCTTGCGCTTTGAGTCCGCGGGCAAGATCCAGCACCATTATGCCTGCTCCGCCCATACTTCCGTGTGTGATAATAAGCAAGACTTTCATCCCACACATAATAAGCATTTTTTATGCAAAACGCCATGCGTATGCTTATTATGTGTGGGATTCATATGCTTGCACTGGCATTATACGTCAAACCGTATAAAATGGGTTACATATTATGATGCAACGCGTGAGGTCATTTTTGTTTGAAAATCGGACATCCGGCCAGACCATAGCAAAAAATACGTTCTGGATAGCCGCGGGCCAGATTGTGTCCCGTCTTATCAAAGCCGTACTGGTTGCGTATGCCGCCCGAGTGCTCGGAGCCTCCGAGTGGGGAACTTTTTCCTACGCGATGAGCCTTGCGGCGCTGTTTACACTTTTTATGGACTTTGGAATCAACGCGGTCATCACGCGTGAATCCTCGCGGGATCTTTCGGTTCAGCAGAGGTACTTTTCAACGGCATTTGTCATAAAGGTGCTTATGTTTATTGCTATCACCTTGTTTGTGGTGCTTGTCGTTCCTTTCTTTGTTTCCATACCGGAGGTGCTTGTTTTGCTGCCGCTTGTGGTATTTATGCTTGGTGTGGACGGGCTTCGTGATTTCGGGGCGTCTCTTTCGCGCGCGTGGGAAAAAATGGAGGTGGAAGCGGGGATTCAAATTCTGACGAATGTATGTATTGTTGTCGCCGGATTTGTGGCGCTTGTTGTTTCCAGAACGGCGCTGTCGCTTGTGTGGGGATATCTTATTGGCACATCGGTCGGTATGATTTTTGCGTACGCGCCGTACCGATCATATGTACGGAACATTTTCAAAATGTTTGATCGGGGCCTAATAAAAAAGATATTGTACGCGAGCTGGCCGTTTGGGATGGTAGGGCTTATGGGGGCGATTATGCTCAATACCAACACGATCATGCTCGGGTGGTTTCGGAGCATTGAGGAGGTCGGGTACTATGGCGCGGTACAGCGCATTATGTGGCTTTTATACGCAATTCCGGGATTCTTGTCTTCCGCGTTTTTCCCCCAGATGGCAAAGCTTATCGCCGATACCGAGGGAATGCGAAAAATTCTGGAGCGCGGATTGTCGTTTCTGACACTTATCGCGGTGCCGATGACTGCTGCGGGGATTCTGCTGGCTTGGGAAATTATGTTTGTCGTATTCGGGGATGAGTATACCGTCGCTGCCGAAGTATTCCGCATCACGTCGCTTACGTTTCTTCCCGTGTTTCTTTCTACTATGTTCGGCAACGCGCTGTTCGCGCTCAATAAGGAGAAGAAGCTTTTTATGTACGTCGGTATTGGCATCGTGTCGAACGTTGTATTGAATCTGGCCCTCATTCCCCTATGGGGCATGTCTGGCGCCGCGCTTTCGGCGGTGTTAAGCCAGCTACTTATTACCAGCTATCTGGTATATGTTTTGCGCAAGGAGTTTTCTTTCAGGATATTTCATAATGTGTGGAAGGTATTGCTCGCATCCGTCGCGATGGCGGCGGTGCTTGTTGTTCTCCGCGTGTTGAAGATCGATACGTACGTTATGATCGCTGTGGGCGGAGCGGTGTATCTCTTTGTTTCGTTTTTGCTCAAGGAGCCAGGACTCCGCCTGCTTTGGGAAAAGATCAGAGGATTGCAAAAAAGTGCTTGATCGTGCGGAGGATAATAAGCAGATCCAGAAGAAGCGAGCGGTGTTTGGCGTACCAAAGATCGTACTGCAGTTTGGCCCGGGCGTCGGCAATCGATGAGCCGTAGCGGTAATTGGTTTGCGCCCAACCGGTGATACCGGGTTTGATGATGTGGCGTAGTTCATAGTAGGGCAGCTTATCCAGCAGGCCGGTAACGAATTCAGGGCGTTCGGCGCGGGGTCCTACCAGCGACATAGTGCCCTGGAGTACGTTGAGAAGCTGAGGAAATTCATCTATATGAGTTCGGCGCAGGAATTTTCCTACTCGTGTGACACGGGGATCGTCGGTGCCCGATGACCACTGCGCGCCGTTTTTTTCGGCGCCATGCGCCATGGTTCGGAATTTGTAAATGCGGAATGTTTTCTGATATTTTCCGAAACGGATTTGCGTGTATAAGCCCGGTCCGCGTGACGTGAGCTTGATGAGTAGGAAGATGATGAGCAAAACTGGCGAAAGGATGAGTACGAGTATAAACGTGGTAATAAATTCTATTGGGCGTTTGATGGCGTCCTGCACCCGTTTTTGTCTCGTGTAGGGCTCTAGCGATAGTAGATCCTCATGGAACTCCAGGGACATTTTTTTGAGGGCGAGTTCGTAGAGCGTGCTGCTGTCCATAACCTCGATGCCGCGTGCCGCGTAGCGATGGATTTCTTCTCGAATGTGCGGAGGCAGATCGTATTTTTTCGCTATCACAAAGAGGGAGGTGTTGTACTTGGACGCGGTATTTTTCAGCTCTTTGGCATTCAGAAGCTGGGGGGAACTCAGATATCCGATTACGTTGTAGCCGACGTGAGGATTTTGCTTAAAGAACGCGTACAGCTCATCGGTTTCCTTGTTGGAGCCGACAATGACAATGTTGCGGCGGTAGGACGGATTGATGGCGGAGAACAAAAGCCGCCATCCTGTGCCAAGCGCTAAAAACACGATGGAAAATATGACCAGACTTGTTTTGGGGGCTATGTGAAAGTAGGGCACGAGGTAAAATATGATAACCGCAAGCACCGTGCCCGAAAAGGCCGCGATCGCAAGCGTTCGGAGGGTCTCGTAGGAGGTTCGCACCACCCGGAGGTCATAGAGACCGGCGATGTAGAATATAATCAGCCAAAAAGCGAAAATAATAGTAAAGGGCATCAGGTGCGCTCCGAGAAATTCCTGTGAAAAAACCCCATAGCGGATGCCGATCATTAAGAAGAGAGCGGCGTAGAGCGCGATTATGTCGCCGAATATGAGTGTGAGTTGCTTTATACGAATAATCATTTATACTTCAGGTTACAATGCGAATTACACAAATGCAAAGTTCAAACGCGGCGAAAGTTGACAGTAATACCATTATAATCGTTTCAGCTATTGTTGTTGCCGCCCTTATTATCGGCGGTTCCATATGGGCAGGACAGGGAAATCGTGGCGGCGGAACCAATGAACCTATTGTGGCGGGTGGGGGTTTGGAGATAGGCGAGGCACCGGTGCTCGGGGATCCGCAGGCTCCGAACACTATTGTGGAATTTTTGGATTTCCAGTGTCCGTACTGTGAACTTTTTTCAACTGAGACGGAACCGCAGCTGCGCGAATTGTATATAGATTCGGGTAAGGCGAAGTTGGTCTACAAGGCGCTTACCTTTCTTGGGGCTGAATCTGTGCGTGCGGCAACAGCGGCCGAATGTGCCAAAGAACAAGGGAAGTATGTGGCGATGCACGATGCGATTTACGAGGCGGAGCGCATAGAAGCCGCTGACGGAGGAAATCCCGAAAACTCCGGGAACTTAAGTGATGCTTTTTTTGCAGGCACGGCAGAGGCCATCGGGCTTGATAAGGGGGTGTTCAATGCATGTATCGCAAGCGATCGGATAAAAAATGTATTAGAAGCATATTCCAACGACGCGGAGGCGGCGATGGGCGCGCGAGTCTCGACACCAACCGTGTTCGTGAATGGAACGAAGGTGGCCAATCCATTCGATCTTGAAGAATATGCAAATTTGATTAAATAGGATTGGAATCTCGAATTACGAAGTATGAATTTCGAATCAATTTTGAGTGAGTGAAGTTTCGAAATTAATACTTTGGAAATTGAATCGAAATTAGAAATTAGAAATTTATAATTAATTTTAATATGGTAACAATTTACTCAACAACACACTGTCCGTACTGCAAAATGGCAAAAGATTATTTTACTCAGCACAACGTGGAGTACAAAGACATTAATGTGGAGCAGGATGATGCCGCGGCCGCTGACATGATTAAAAAGTCCGGCCAGATGGGCGTGCCCGTGATAGATATCGATGGCACGATTATTGTGGGGTTTGATAGAGGATCCATTGATGAAATTCTTCATTTGCAATGAAGAATTTCAAATTTTTAATTTTAAATTATAAATTTCGAATCAATTTTGAATGATTGAAGTTTCGAAATTAAAACATTAGAATTTGAATCGAAACTCGAAATTAGAAATTCGTAATTTATCAAACATATGTTTGATCTAATCATCCTCGGAGGCGGGCCTGCGGCTATAGGCGCGGGCGTATATGCCGCGCGTAAGCGTATGAAAACGCTTCTTTTGACCAAGGAGTTCGGGGGGCAATCGGTTGATTCGGCGATGATCGAAAACTTCATAGGCCATAACAGCATATCGGGCGTGGAATTTGCTCGGGTGCTGGAGGCTCAACTTCGCTTGCAGGAGGATATTGAAATCAAGGTGGGTGTTACCGTAGAAGCGCTGGAGCAACAGGGCGATCTTTGGCGTGTGACCGATTCAAAAAAGAACCAATATGAGGCACGGGCGGTGCTTGTTGCCATAGGCAGTAGGTATAAGCGGCTTAACGTACCGGGTGAAAAGCAGTACGAGGGCAAGGGGGTGTTCTTTTGCTCCTTGTGTGATGCTCCGCTTATGAAAAATAAAAAGGCGGCGGTGATTGGCGGAGGCAACGCGGGACTTGAGGCGGTGGTGGATCTTTTGCCGTACGCGACCGAGATTCATCTACTTGTCCGCGGCGAACTCAAAGGTGATCCCATCTATCAGGAGCGTATTTTCAAAGAAGAGAAGGTACATGTGCATCGTAGTGTGACGGTAAGCAGATTCGCGGGAAGCGAATTTATGGAAAAGGTATATTATTCGGCACTCGGATCGGATGAAGAGCAATTTGTGGAAGCGCAGGGGGCATTCGTAGAAATCGGACAGATGCCCAATACGGAACTGTTCGAAAAAACACTTACCCTATCCGATTCCAAGCACATTGTGGTGGACCCGCGTACGATGCAGACGTCGGCGCAGGGCGTGTGGGCGGCGGGAGACATTACCGACATTTCCTATAAGCAAATCAATACCTCTATAGGTGATGGCATCAAAGCCGTACTCAATATTTACGAGACACTTCAAAAAAATCTGTAGTCGTGTACAATGAGCGTATACGCTCATGTTCACCTATCTCCTTAAATTACTTATATTCCGCATCTGGGCGTTTTTTGTGCATTGGTACCGTGATGGGGCGCTGTTTTATATGAGAAAAGTTCCTAGTTCCTAATACACTAGGAACTTTTATAAATTTGTGATAGTATGTTTTGTATGGACGCTATACCGAAAACTTCCCAAAGGATACTAAAATATATAGAAGACAAAGGTCAGGCATCAGGCAATGAACTTGCTCGAGCGCTTAATATTACCGATCGGGCAGTTCGGAAGCAGTTGAACAATCTTCTTGCGGAGGGAAAAGTGTATAAGATTGGAAAGCCGCCAAGGGTTTTTTACCTTGTGCAAAAAGAAAAAGAACAAGCGCAAGGCGATGTAATTCCTAATCATCTTAGGAAAGTGATAGAGGAACATTATTTGATCATTACGCCCGCGGGTGAACAAAAAGAAGGCGTGGAAGGATTTGCGTATTGGTGCGAGAAGCAGCATCTGCCGATACTGAAAACGGCAGTTGAATACGAACGTACACTCAGAAAATATGAAGCATATAAGAAAAATGGACTTATTGACGGCATGTATAAGCTCAAACATACTTTTGATTCGGTGTACCTTGATAAGATTTTTTATCTCGATTTTTACAGTATTGAGCGTTTTGGCAAAACAAAGCTTGGACAATTGCTTTTGTACGCGAAGCAAAGTCAAAACAGAAGTCTTATGCGTGAACTTGCTGTACGCGTAAAGCCAGTTGTCAATATGCTTATGAAAAAGTTTATCGTTGACGCGGTTGGCTTTATTCCTCCAACGGTAAAGCGTGAAGTCCAGCTTATGAAAGAACTCGAGCGGCAACTGAATCTTTCATCTCCGAATATTTCATTGGTCAAGGTAAAAACGCCTATCGTGGTGCCTCAAAAAACGCTTACAAAATTGCCCGATCGTGTAGAGAATGCTCGAAGCACCATTATGGTGAACGATACGCGATCTTTTAATTCTCTGCTTTTAATTGATGATGCTCTTGGGTCGGGTTCGACTTTGAACGAAACTGCGCAAAAAATAAAGAAACAAAAGGTGGCGAAAAAAGTCGTTGGTTTAGCGATAACGGGCAGTTTTAGCGGATTTGAAATAATAAGTGAGATATAATAAAGACCATAGCATTTCATGTTCATCTATCTCCTTAAATTACTTATATTCCGCATCTGGGCGTTTTTTGTGCATTGGTACCGTGACGGGGCGCTGTTCGCGTACGGCAAGCTTTTGGGCGTATGGAGGCGCATAGACCGTGCGTTTGGTATGCGGGTAAACCTCCGGTTTTTGTTCAAGCCGCTGTACCAGGAGCGCAACATTACCGGTTACGTGCTGGGATTTTTGTTTCGGTTGCTGCGGCTGGGCGTAGGGGGAGTATTCATCATCATCTTGAGTTCCGTTATCTGCCTCGTTTTTTTGATATGGTTGGCTATTCCTGCATACCTTATAATTCAGGCGGTTCGAGGATGATGATCTAATTTCTAATTTCGAATTTCGATTTTCGAATCAATTTTAAATTATTGAATTATGAAAGACAGGCTGTCAAATACAAAATATAATCTTGAAGAGCGTACGTCTCTATTTGGCGAACACATTATTGCATTTTGCAGAGGCATTCCGCAGGACACGATTACCAGACCAATCATCAATCAACTCATTCGCTCTGGAACCAGTATTGGAGCAAACTATATGGAAGCGAATGCCGCCAGTTCAAAGAAAGACTTTAAGAATAAGATATTTATCTGCAAGAAGGAAGCTCAGGAAACACAGTATTGGCTTAGGATGATGGCGCAGTGTGTGCCGAACAAGAAGGAAGAAATGAGACGTTTGTGGAAGGAAACACATGAATTAACACTTATATTTGGGAAAATTGTTTCAACATTAAGAAATTAGAATTTGAATCGAAATTCGAAATTATGAATTTAAAATTTTACCATGATTGACCGTTTACAGCACGCGACGTTTGACAGGAGGATGTTCAAACTGCATCCGGCCTCTCGTTTTGTTATCCGCGTGGTATCGTATTCATTCTTGATTTTTTGTATTGGTCTCGCGGCGGCGTTTTTGGTTTCGGATATTGTACAGCTGAATTGGTTAGGAGCGCTTCTTGTCTTGATGCTTGTCGATTATATGGTGCACGTCCGCCGTCCGCATTATTCGCTCACGGATTTTGGGCGCGGACGGGTCCGGAACAATAACATTGCCCTTTGTTTGGACCGAGCGTCCTTGAAGGCGCTTTTGTCCGCATACGAATCCGCGATTACCCGCGGGGTAGATATGGAATTTGCGCTTCTTCTGCGGCTTTCGGACGAGCGGGTTGTACAGCGCTCACTCCAGCGTCTTGAAGTAAAGCCGTCTGAATTCAAAGATAGGATTTCCGCGGATATTGATAAGACCGTGCATAAAGATCCTCAGCCTGTTGCGGAGGCATACATTGAGCGCATACGGCTGCTGTGCATATCCGCGGCGGCGCATGCGGCCGCGCATGGACAAGACGCTGTCGGCGTGGGGAACCTGTTTTCCGCACTCGCGCACACCACGCATCCGCGCATTTTACGGCTTTTGGATTACTATTCGCTTTCGGCCGCTGATGTGGATGCGGCGCTGGTATTCGGATCGCATACGCGCTCACGCACTGCTCCATATCTTGGCGGATTTGCGATGCGGCACGCGCAGACGCGGGCGCATCGCGTGAACCGATCGTTCACCTCACGTCCCACGCCGACACTGGATATGTACGCGACCGATGTGACTGATTATGTGCGTGACGGATATGGCGGGTTTCTTATCGGGCACGAAGAGGAATACGATCGCATGGTCGATGTGCTGTCTCGGCCGGGTGAGCGGAATGTGTTGTTGGTCGGAGAGTCGGGAGTAGGCAAGGAAGCACTTGTGTACCATTTGGCGCACCGTATTGTGACCGACGCGGTGCCGGGCGCGCTGTATGACCGACGAGTGGTTGAGCTTTCGCTTGCGGATATGCTCTCGGGAACTTCGGGGGAAGATTCGACTGGTCGGCTCAAACAGATAGCCGAAGAAATCTTGCGAGCGGGAAACATATTACTCTACATTCCGGATGCGCATCTTTTGGAAAAAAGCGCCGCTCAAGGCACACTTTCTTTGGCGGATGTGTTTATGCCCATACTAAAAAGCGGCACGTTCCCCGTGGTGGCCGCTACGTATCCGAAGGAATTCAGGCAGTTTATAGAGTCTCGTCCGGCTTTTGCCGATTCGTTTGAGGTTCTGCGGATACAGGAGCTTTCTCAATCCGATGCGATACGTCTGCTGTCGTACTCCGCTTTGATACTTGAAAAGAAATACCGCATTACGATTAGTACGGCAGCTGTCACACGAGCGGTTGGACTCGCGGCAAAATACATCCGCACCAAACCGCTTCCTTCAAGCGCGCAGGAACTTTTGCAGGAAACGGCGGTTGACGCCGCGCAACGCGGCGAGAAGCTGATACGCTCGGAGCATGTGACCGCGGTGGTAGAGCGCACGCTACATATGCCGGTGCGGGTGGCATCGGGCATGGAGGCCAAAGAACTGCTCAAGCTTGAGGATACCATCCATACCTCGTACATCGATCAGGATGAGGCGGTTGTCGCGGTTGCGCGAGCTCTGCGGACATATCGGAGCGGTCTTGGAAGAAAAGGGGGTCCTATTTCGTCGTTCCTGTTTATAGGGCCGACCGGCGTGGGAAAGACCGAACTTTCCAAAATACTCGCAAAACTTTATTTCGGAGCCGAGTCGTTTTTAATCCGTTTCGATATGAGTGAGTATCAGGAGAAACAAGCGGTCGCGCGCTTCATCGGTTCCAGCGACGGCAAAACCGCCGGCCAGCTTACCGAAGCGGTTTCACATCAGCCCTACAGCGTTGTTCTACTGGACGAGTTTGAAAAAGCCCATCCGGACATCCTAAACTTATTTTTGCAGGTGTTGGATGAAGGGCGACTGACGGATAGCACCGGCAGGACGGTTGATTTTACGCATACGATTATTATAGCCACATCCAACGCGCATTCGGTTCTGGTACAGCAGCATGTCCAGAAGCACGGAAGCATTGAAGGCCTTACGGATGAGCTGAAGCAACGCCTCTCGGAATACTTCCGTCCGGAACTTACCAACCGGTTTTCGGATATTATTATATTCAAGCCGCTGTCGCGGGAGGACTTGACTCAAATTGTTTCGCTTCAGGCGGTTTCGCTCTCTCGGCAGGTATCCGAGGCGCAGGGGATCAAACTTACAATATCGGCCTCCGCGCAGGAGAAACTGGCGCACTTGGGCTACGATCCAGCGTTTGGAGCCCGCCCGCTGCGCAAAGTACTGGACACGCAGATCAAATCCGTGTTATCTGAAAGAATACTCTCCGGAGAACTTCAGCGCGGTGATAGTATTGAGGTGACGCTGGACAGCGACGGGAAGTTTAAATTTGTGGCAGAGTAATTTTATAATTTCGAATTTCTAATTTCGATTCAATTTTAAATGACTGAATTTCTAAATTTAAAACATTCGAATTTGATTCAAAATTCGGAATTAAGAATTCGAAATTCTTGAGATATGGTTTCAAATCAACAACAATCGTTAAAACAGCAGAAAAAAGAAAAACCCCGCGCACGCGAGATATCGTCGGGTATTATCGTATTTCGAAAGCTTCCGGACGGGATTCGGTATTTGATTTTGTATCGTGGGCACAACCAATGGACTTTCCCGCGGGGTAAAATAGAAGGGGAAGAGCGGAGCTTTGCGGCGGCGCTTCGGGAAACGCGCGAAGAAACGGGCCTGGGGCGCAACGACCTTCATTTCGTGGACTACTTCAAGGCATATGAGAATTGGACGTTTGTGAAACGCAATGAAAAAATCCACAAAACGGTCATTTTATATCTTGCCGAAACACGTCGGAAGCAGGTGCGCATTGAGGATAAGTTTGAGGGGTATGGCTGGTTCAGTTATGAGTGGGCAAAGCAGATATTTATAGGCGCCAAAAACGACGAGAATCGGAAGATTCTTGATCTCGTGCACAATTTCCTGACAAAAAACAAGAAAAAAACCCCGACCTGATGTCGGGGTTATTTGGAAACTTCCGCTACTATTTTTTTGAACGCTTCGGGTTTGGTGCGGGCGATTTCTGAGAGTACTTTGCGGTCGAGCGCGATATTTTTCTTTTTGAGGGCGTCTATAAATCTGCTGTAGGTCATACCCTCTTTTCGTACGGCGGCGTTGAGCCGGACTTGCCAGAGAGCTCGGAAGACGCGCTTTTTTTCCTTCCGTCCCCGGAACATACGGGACTGCGCGTGCAGAAGGGCTTCTTTGGCGGCGCGCTCCTTTGATTTGCGTCCCCATCGGTACCCTTTTGTTTTCTTTAGCAATTTTTCTCTTTTTTTGTGGGCAATAGTGCCTCGCTTAACTCGTGTCATAACTTTAGAACTGATCTTTTTTATTAAAATATTTGTGAGCAATACCGGCGCTTGCCTCGATGGTGCGTGATTTGCGCATGAGCTGTTGACCTGTTTTCTTTGCGCGAAAATGGCACTGCGCTTGTTTGCGTACAAGTACCTTTCCGTTTTTGGTGACTTTTAGTCGTGTGGTCACTGCTTTTTTCATGTTTTTAAATATATTTAAAAACTTAATCCTAATCTACAAATGAATCCGAATGTTTCGAATTATTCGCGGTATTCGGATACATTTGAATGTCATTTGGATTACTATTGTTATTTTTTAACAATCTGCATTATCATTCCTCGTCCGCCCGGCTTCGGCTCGGATGCCGCCCTATGTTCTTCGGTGATCATCGCGACGAATGCATGAAACTTTTCAAGCACCCAGCCCTTCATTTTGGGCGATTTTTCCCGCCCACGAAGCGCCATCATAATCTCCACTTTATGGCCTTCTTTCAAAAATTCATCCGCTTTTTGCGCCTGTCGGCGGAGGTCATTTTCTGCGGCTCGGACGGTAATGCGTATCTGCTTGAGTTCTCCTCCTTTATGCGCGTGCTGTTTCTTTTCCTCTTTTTCCTGCTGGTAGCGCCATTTGTCGAAACTGGCTATTTTGGCGATGGGAGGCGAGGAAATGGCGTTGATGAGAATAAGATCAAGCCCGTCTGCTTGGGCCTTTTGCAATGCTTCGTCTCGGCTCAGTACTCCGATGTTCTCTCCTTCACTACCAACGACACGCAATTCCTTTGTCGTGATCTGGGTATTGATGGTGTATTTGTTTCTGATTATGGAAGAAAAATAGCACAGCAAGCGGCTCAGTGTCAACAGAAACCCGCGGACTTTCCGCTTTTCATTTTATGGTTTTCACTTTACACTGGGAACATGGAACCGATTGTGAACCGGAAAGCATATTTCGACTATGAAGTTGTAGACACGTATGAAGCGGGGATTGTTTTGCTTGGGCATGAGGTCAAGGCGGTTCGTGCCGGCAAAGTGGGAATTGTGGGATCCTACGCGAAGGTATACGCGGATGAGGTGTGGTTGGTTAATGCAACTATTTCGCCATACCAGGAAAAAAATACGCCCGCTGACTATGATCAGAAGCGGGCGCGGAAGCTTTTATTAAAACAAGAGGAAATCAAGGAGCTTATTGGCAAAACAAAAGAAAAGGGCTATACTCTGGTGCCGCTCAAGTTGTATGCCAACCGTGGACGGATCAAGGTAGAACTCGCGCTTTGCAAGAGCAAGAAAAAATACGACAAGCGCGAGGTCATTAAAGAGCGTGAAACAAAGCGCACATTAAAACGTTTTATAAAGTGAGGGGGCGCACGCTTCGACGGAGAAACTCCTTTGAAAACTGCAGGCAGAGCTGATCGCCTCTTGAATCCGATCAAACAACAACTGCTAACAAACAATTAGCACCTGCATACGCTTAAGAACGTACAGTTCTCGCGTACGCACATCGGACCCTGATATCTCATAGGAGAATCTCCGGTGTTATATATGAGATGTACCCGCACCAAGCTCTTCCGTAGGTGTGGGGACATTAAGGAAGAAAAATTTGCTTAGTCTTCGGACTAAACTATGTCTGTAGACGGTTTTCGAAGTTTTTTCTGGACGGGGGTTCAATCCTCCCGCCTCCACTGGAATAAAATACTCTCATTCCCGAGGGTATTTTATTTTAGAGAATGCGGAGGCTTAGGAGGATTGAATCGGAAATCGAACAAAAGGCCGCTTGCTTTTATTTTTTTGTTTCCTCCTTTTTGAACTCTTTCAGCTTTTCAAAAGTATCCTTAATATTCTTATGTTTTTCTTCATCGTTTGACCCTCTTTTCTGCGCCGCATGCATGTATTCTTCTATAATATCATCCGGGCCTTCTCTCGGCTCGTCTCCTTTTTCAGGCAGTATGAATTTCTCTTTTTTCATATGTTTTAGTATACCGCAAGATCGCATTTTTAAAAAGTTTTTCACATACCCATTCTTTTAGGTGTGGTATTATAAGAGTAGCCAAAACATTTCGTTCTTTTATAATATAATTCAAATTATAGTTTCACTAAAATATCGGAGGGAAAGATGGATTATTATAAATTTTTCATTGCGGTTATAGTTATTTCTATTTTTATAGCTATGGCCGCGATGGGGTTCCCGCGCTTTGTCCGCCCTGATTATATGAGGGTTGTACCGACTGTGTATTGGGAAAGGGGGAATGCTTCGTATGATGTTCCGATTGGGGGATTCGGCCCGTATAGGTACGAAAACACGGGATATGTCCGCCAGACCAATATCATCTTCTATCGGCCCAAAATATTGTACCGGATCAGCTGACTTGTTTTTTTGAACGGTTTTCTTATCGGGAGGTTGTATGAAACTAAAGAAATCTCTTAATGCTGTTGGTGTTGTCTATTTTGTTCTGTTATCTTTCCTGATTTTTAAATTGTTTGTATAACAATTTGGAGCGGCTCGTGGAAGAGCCGCTTTTTATATGTGTGGATGGAAAACCGCCGTTTTTTCCTGTAGTATATAGTGCATGCTACGGAATCTGAAATCGTTCAATCTTCCCGAACTGGAGGAAAAAGTGCTGGCGTTCTGGAAGGAAAAACATATCTTTGAAAAAAGTGTAAAGAAAGGGAGTAAAACATTTCGTTTTTGGGAGGGGCCGCCGACTGCCAACGGCCGCCCCGGCCTGCATCATGTGCTTGCGCGTTCGTTTAAGGATGTGGTGTTGCGATATAAGACGATGCAGGGCTTTTTGGTTCCGCGCAAAGCCGGCTGGGATACGCACGGGCTTCCGGTGGAACTGCAGGTGGAAAAACAACTCGGTTTGAAGTCCAAGAAGGATATTGAACACTACGGCATCGCCGAGTTTAACAAAAAATGCAAGGAATCGGTCTGGCAGTATAAAAGCGAGTGGGAAAAGCTCACCGAACGGATGGGATACTGGCTGGATCTGGAACATCCGTATGTGACGTACGAAAACTCGTATGTGGAGGCGCTGTGGGGAGTTATTAAAAAGATTTATGATCGCAAGCTTTTGTACCAGGGGCATAAGGTGGTGCCGTGGTGCCCCCGGTGCGGGACGGCGCTTTCGTCGCATGAGCTCGCGCAGGGGTATAAAACGGTCACGGACGAATCCGTTTTTGTTAAGTTTAGGATTGAGAAGCCCTTCTTCGCTGAAGCTACGAAGGGCACGAAAGCACCTGTATGTGTGCTTTCATGGACTACGACGCCGTGGACGCTTCCGGGGAATGTAGCGCTTGCAGTCGGAAAGGATATTGCCTACGGACTTTTTAGAAATATCAAGACGGAGGAATACGTTATTGTTGCGGTGGATCGGGCAGAGGTATTGGGGAAGGGCTTTGAAAAAGTTGAAAGTTTCAAAGGCAGAAAACTCGAGGGACTTTCATACAAGCCGTTGTTCGATGTTCCTGCACTGAAGTCGGACGCTTCGTACAAGGTATATGCGGCTGATTTTGTAACAGCACAAGACGGCACCGGCATTGTGCATACGGCGGTGATGTACGGAGAGGATGACTACGAACTCGGAAAAAAGATCGGGCTTCCGCAGTATCATACGGTGGACGAGCAGGGGAAATTCACTAAAGACGTCAAAGGGCTTTCGGGGATGTTCGTGAAATCTTCGGAAACGGAAAAGAAAATATTCGAACTCCTTCAAAAAAATAAAAATCTTTTCAAGACGGAATCGTATGAGCACGAATATCCGCATTGCTGGAGGTGCGGCACGCCGCTTTTGTATTACGCGCGCGGATCGTGGTTTGTGGCGATGTCCAAGTTGAGGTCAAAATTGCAGGCGTCAAACGCAAAAATTAATTGGATTCCCTCGCACCTGCAGAAGGGCAGGTTTGGCGAGTGGCTTAAAGACGTGAAGGACTGGAATTTTTCGCGCGAGCGGTATTGGGGCACCCCACTTCCGGTATGGAAGTGCGATTCATGCGGGCATACAGATGTTATAGGCAGTTTCGTGGAGCTTTCAAAAAAGGCGGATAAGGGAAACACTTTTTTTATTATGCGGCACGGGCAGGCGACGAGTAATGTGGAGGGGTGGCTTGCGGGAGGGAAAGAGCCCAAGAGCGGAAAATTCCGCTCAAAGCTGACGAAAACAGGAATCGAGCAGGTGGGAAGGGCTGCTCAGGAGCTTAAAAAGAAAAAAATAGATATCATATATACGTCTCCGTATTGTCGTACGATTCAAACCGCAAGGATTATTTCTGGTGTAACGGGGGCAAAAGTGATCTTTGACAAACGGCTTGGCGAAATAAATTCGGGGATTTTCAACCATAAGAAGGTTACTGAGCGGCTGAAGTTTTATGCCCTTGATGGAAGAGAGGAAATTGATAAATTCAGTGTTGCTCCGGAAGGAGGAGAAACATTAAGTCAGGTACGCGAACGGGTGTTGGACTTTTTTACCAAAATAGCGGCGGAACATAGGAATCAAAGTGTTCTGATCGTAAGCCATGGAGATACAATGTGGATGCTTCAATCTGCCCTGGAACATTTCTCAAATGAACAATCTCTGGAGCACTCGTTTGATATGCTGCTCAAAAATGCTGAATTAAAAAAACTCTCATACGATAATCTGCCTACAGATATGTCGGGACGCCTTGATCCGCATCGGCCGTATGTGGATGAAATTGAGGTGAGATGTGAGAAGTGTGTAATGAGAGATGAGAAGTCGGAGGTTGGTAAAATGAAAAGAATCCCGGAGGTGGCGGATGTATGGTTTGATTCGGGCGCGATGCCTGTTGCTCAAGAGCATAGCTCTTTCGCTCAAATTCGAAATTCGAAATTCGAAATTCGAAATTTACGAGGTATATATCCCGCCGATTACATTTGTGAGGCGATTGATCAAACGCGAGGCTGGTTCTATACATTGCTGGCGGTCGCAACTCTTCTGGATGTGCCGCCTCCGCCGTATAGGAACGTGATATCGGTTGGGCTTATTCACGATAAACAAGGACAGAAGATGTCCAAGTCAAAAGGAAACGTGGTTGATCCCTGGGCTCTTATGCAGAAGTACGGAGCGGACGCGGTGCGGTGGTACTTTTTTACGGTGAACGACCCCGGAGAGTCAAAAAATTTCGATGAACAAGATGTGGTCAAGACGCTGAGGAGGTTTCATATGGTGGCGTACAATTCGTACGCGTTTCTTAGCATGTATGGGAAGAAGGGCGTTTCGCTTTCGAAACCGCCTTCGCCTTCTCATATTCTTGACGCGTGGATTCTGGAGCGTCTTACCCAGACAACACAGTTGGTCGTGCAACATATGGACGCGTATGATGTAACGCGTGCCGCTCTTGTGCTGGAAGCATTTACCGACGACCTTTCTCGCTGGTACATCCGGCGGTCGCGCAAGCGCATATCAAACGAATCGGCGACGCTCGCGTATGTGCTGTTGCAATACGCCAAGCTTATTGCGCCATTCAGCCCGTTCTTTGCGGAGGGTTTATTCCAGTCGCTTAAAAAAGATTTCAAAGGCGTTCCCGAAGAATCAGTCCATTTGTCGCGCCTGGATTTTCCAACTTCCAACTTCCAACTTCCAACTTCTCACCTCATGCAATGGGTGCGGGACACGGCAAGCGCGGTGCTCGCGAAGCGGGCGGAACTCGGCATTAAGGTGCGCCAGCCGCTTGCAAAGCTCACTGTAAAAAATATTCCCAAGGCGAAACGAGGAAGTCGGGTTGAAGAGATGCTTGAGGTTTTGAAAGAGGAGATAAATGTAAAAGATGTGGTTATGGATGCGAAACTTGGTTCCGAGTTCGAGCTAGATATAGAAATTACACCGGAGCTAAAAGCGGAGGGGTTGTTGCGGGAGTTTGTGCGCACGGTGCAAGGGTTACGGCAGGACGCCGGGTATCAACCAAAGGATAGAATTCAGTTGTGGGTGGCGGGCAGTGAGCAAATCGAGCTCCTTGTCAAAAACAATGAAAAAGAGCTTATGAGACAGGTGGGGGCGAAGAAGATGATGATCGGCAAGAATGACAAGGTTGACGCGCAGGTGGAGACGAAAGTTGATGAATATAGAACTTGGATAGGAGTTCGGAAAAAATAAAGCGATTTTTTTGACATTCTGGTTTTAAGAGGGTAGTATTTTCCTATTATGTCTCGAGGGGGAGTCATTGCATTTCTTGTTGTTATATTTCTGGTAACCATTGCGGGTGCTTTTTTTGTGTATCCGAACAACCCGGTATTGCCAAGTTTTGCGAATTGGATGCCGTGGCGGTTGGGGCTTGACTTGGTTGGCGGATCGCATCTTATTTATCGCATAGATACGTCGCATATCGCCTCCGAGGAT
>MGIS01000004.1:30402-30841 GCA_001793865.1 Candidatus Wolfebacteria bacterium RIFCSPLOWO2_01_FULL_47_17b | reverse complement strand
GTGGCGATTTCCAATACGAGCGACGGGTATTACCTGAACGTGGATTTGGCAGGCGTGACCGATGTGGAGGAAGCAATCAATCAGATAGGAGCCACACCATATTTGGAGTTTATGGAAATTCAAGAGCAAGAAATTCAGTCCGAAGAAAATTCAACAGCGACACCGCAGTCAATCTCGTTTTATGTCGCAACCGGACTCAACGGCCAGTATGTCCGCACGGCAAGGGTGGATTTTGATCCAACAACCGGTGTTCCCGTTATCGCGCTCGAGTTTACGTCTGAGGGCGCGGACCTTTTTGAGCAGATCACGGAACGGAATATAGGGAAAATTGTCGCGATATTTGTGGACGGTGAAGCTATCAGCGAGCCGGTCGTGCAGGACAAGATTAGCGGCGGGCGGGCGGTGATAACCGGAAACTATACACTGCAAGAGGCGCGCG
>MGIS01000004.1:17560-30301 GCA_001793865.1 Candidatus Wolfebacteria bacterium RIFCSPLOWO2_01_FULL_47_17b | reverse complement strand
TTTTATGATCGGCTATTACCGCTTCAACGGGATTTTGGCGTCCATCGCGCTTCTGGTGTACGTGGTTTTGTCCCTTACCATATTTAAATTATTCGTAACCATGTCATTGGCGGGAATCGCGGGATTTTTACTATCCGTAGGTATGGCGGTAGATGCCAATATTCTTATATTTGAGCGTACCAAGGAGGAGCTGAAAAAGGGATCCGAAAAGGCAACGGCAATCAAAGAAGGGTTCAGGCGCGCATGGCCGTCCATACGCGATTCCAACGTGACTACCATCATCGTGTCCATTATTCTGTTCAACTTCACCTCGAGCTTCGTAAAGGGGCTTGCACTGACGCTTCTATTGGGTGTGCTGGTGAGCATGTTTACGGCGATCACGGTGACGAGGAATCTAATGAGATTGCGAACAAAAAACATCTAATGTAGACCTCTGACTCAAATCAAATGGATATAATAAAACACAAGTGGATATTTCTGGGATTTTCGGGAGTTTTGGTATTGGCGAGTGCCATTGCAATCGTGCTATTTGGTTTGCGGCCGGCGATTGATTTTACTGGAGGGACTCTGTGGCAGATCCGTATACCGAATACCGAAGACCGTATACAGGAAAGTCAGATTATTGAAACCCTGGTGGAGCAGGGAATCGAGAATCCATCGGTACTGAGGGAAACGTCGTCCGATAGTTTTCTTATCAAGACAAAGCCTCTTTCGGAAGCTGAACATCAGCAAATCCTCTCGGCTCTTGAGGAACGGGTTGGTTCTGTGGAAGAGCTGCGGTTTGAGTCCATAGGCCCGACGATCGGGTCCCAACTCCGGTCCAAGGCCATTTGGGCCGGAATCCTCGTGTTGCTAGCTATTTCTGTGTATATAGCCATTTCGTTTCGGAAGGTTTCGTATCCGGTGCAGTCATGGAAGTACGGCTTGACGACGCTTATTACTCTATTCCATGACGTCGTTATTCCGACGGGTATTTTGGCGGTACTGGGGGAGTTCGGGGGAGTTGAGATAGACACCAATTTCATCGTGGCGCTTTTGGTCATCATGGGTTTTTCTGTGCACGATACGATTGTGGTGTTTGACCGTGTCAGAGAGCAGGTTCTCGCTCGGCACAAGAATGAATCATTCACCGATACGGTCAATGCAAGCGTGCGGCAGACGATAGCCCGCTCGGTGAATACATCCTTTACGCTTGTCCTCATGCTGGTGGCGATGCTCGTGTTCGGATCCTCGACTTTGCAGCTGTTTGTTGGTATACTGTTAGTCGGAACAGTCATCGGAACATACTCATCCATATGCGTGGCGAGTCCCCTCTTGACAGTGTGGGGCAAATTGAGTAAGATGGCTTCACATACATAATCTATTATTACTATGGCATTGCACGACACATTGCAGGCTTTGGTCGCGACCCTTCCCAAGAGACAGCGGGATATTATTTCTCAACGGTTCGGGATGGGGGGATCCAAGCCGAAAACACTGCAGGCGCTGGGTACCAAATATGGTATTACTCGTGAGCGCGTGCGGCAGATAGAGGCGGCGGGGCTTCGGCTCCTCGAAAAAGAGGCGGAAGGAAATGATCGCCTGGTTTCGTATATGAAAAAAGCGATTGACCACCTTGAATCGCTTGGCGGCGCTCGTCGGGAGGATCTGTTGGTTGAAGATTTGAAAATGGTTTTTCGTGACTCATCGATTTCGGATTCGGATAGCACCCTTTTGTTTTCCATCTTCGGCAAGCCAAAGCACTTTACCGAAACGAACGACTTTTTTCCGTTCTGGTATTTGGAAGAGCCGAACGTCAAAGAGCTTAAGACGTTTGTTTCCAAACTTGCGCAGTATTTGAGGACCAAAAAGGAACAGCTCATCGAAAAGAACAAATTCGATGAATTGTTTGCGGCGGCGGCGCATCAGCACCGCGTGAAAGATTTTATCGCGCTTAATTACGCACTGATTTCAAAGAAGTTTTCGGTCAACGCGTTTGGTGATTTCGGGCTTTCGGAATGGCCGGAGATCGCGCCCAAAACGGTTCGCGACAAGGCATACCTGCTTTTGAAAAAAGTTCGCCGTCCGATGCATTTTCGCGAGATTGCGGTTGAGATCAACAAGGTTCGCTTTGACCACAAGCGTGCGCATCCGCAGACGGTGCATAACGAGCTCATCAAAGACACTAATTTTGTCCTTGTTGGGCGCGGATTGTATTCGCTTAAGGAATTCGGCATAGAACCAGGAACGACACGGGAAGTGCTCCATCGCATACTAAAGAAAAAGGGTCCGTTGCCGCTTGAAAAAATCGTTCAGCTCGTAGGAGAACAGCGCGTTCTCAAATACAATACCATTTTCTTCAATCTGCAGAACAAGAGGTATTTCAAAAAGACAGGAGGAGGGCACTATAAGGTAGCGTAACCGTATACCGTATAGCGTATACCGTATACCGAACATGGACTCGTTTATATATTCAATTTGGCAGGCGCTTGAAATAGTGCTGTGGTTTGCAGTGCCTATATTTTTAATAGCGCTCTTTTGGCGATTGCGGCTCATACACAAGCGTCAGCAATTTCTGGAAAAGCAGGAATGGGATATGCTCGAAGTTCGCATCCCGTCAAACATTATTAAACGACCCAAAGCGATGGAGCAGGTATTTTCCGGGATTTACGGAATTTACTCTTTCGGAAATCCTTGGATACCTAAGTACATGGAAGGCAAGGTTGATTTGTGGGTATCATTTGAAATTGCGGCAAAAGGGGGCAGTATTCGCTTTTATGTCCGTACGCCAAAGTCCTTTCGTAATCTTGTGGAGTCGTCAATATACGGTCAGTATCCTGAGGCGGAAATACTTGAGGCGGAGGATTATGTACACGAGCTTCCGTCGTCTTTGCCGAACGAAACGTTCGATATATGGGGAACCGGATTTAAATTAGCTAACGAGGCGCCATACCCCATACGTACCTATAAAGAGTTCGATGAATTCGAGCCGGATGATGAAAAACGTATCGATCCGATGTCCGCTCTGTTTGAGGCGATGTCTAAGCTTCAGCAAAATGAACGCATTTGGATCCAATGTATGGTGAGCGCGACGGGCAAGCCGACGGGCTATGACATACAGGAGGAAATGGGCAAAATCATACAGGACATACAGGACAAAAGTAAGGAGGCAGATAAGGAGGGTAAGATAACCCGAAAGCCCCCCACACATGGCACTCAGGAGATCATCAAGGGAATAGAGAATAAAGCATCAAAGCATTTGTTTCAGTTCACCTTGCGTTTTTTGTATATCGCCCCCAAAGAGGAATTCAACGGGCAGAATATTCCAGCGGTTATGGGTTCGTTTCAGCAGTTTAACACGCAGAATATGAACGCATTCAAGCCGGATGGGACGATTACGCTGATGGGCGGGTGGCTGGCGCGGCTGTTTCCTTCATATAAAAACTCAAAGGTGCTCATAAAAAAACGTATGCTGTACGATGCGTATGTACAGCGGCAATTTGGGCTTACAAACCGTCTGTCCGATACGGAAAAACTTGGCATTCTTTCGACCGAAGAGCTGGCGACTATTTACCATTATCCGATTGGCAACGTGAAAGCGCCGCAGCTGCAGCGCATTGGTTCGCGCCGCTCGGAACCGCCGGTTAATTTGCCGTTTGAGTAGTGGGTAGTGAGTTGTGAGTAGTGAGAAAAAAGGCTGTCATGATAAAGTCATATAAAGATTTAGAGATATATCAAAAAGCTCAAAAACTATACACATTAGTTATACAATTAACTAATTGTTTTCCAAGAGAATCTTTTTATTTGAAAGATCAACTATCCAGAGCGGCAAATTCTGTTGGTGCAAATATAGCAGAAGGGTTTGGGAGGTCTCCTGCGGAATTTAGGAATTATTTAACAAAATCTCTGGGTTCATGCAATGAAATAGGGAGTCATTTGGAAGACTGTGCGGGTTCTCATTACGGAGACGTTTTGTTGGCTCGAGCTTTAATCAAAGAGTATGATGTACTCGGTAAAAGAATATACAGTCTGCGCAAGGTATGGATGAGGTTTTGAGTCTGCCTCACTACTCACTACTCATAACTCACTTCTCGTTACATCTACCATAGAAACTGTTATACTAAAAAGCATGGACGACGTTTTATTTCTTGGCAAAACTAATTTCAGGAACCAGGAGCGGAAATTCGGCATCAAGCTTGCCGACCGGCGGCAGCATATGTATGTGGTGGGAAAATCCGGTACTGGAAAAACAACGCTGTTGGTGAATATGATTGTCGCTGATATTCAGGCGGGGCGCGGCGTGTGCCTGATTGATCCGCACGGAGAGGCGGCGGAGGAGCTTTTGCACTTCGTGCCGGAGGAGCGCATTGACGATGTGATTTACTTTAATCCCGCGGACGTGCAGTACCCGATTCCCTTTAACCCGCTTGAGCGGGTGGATTTTGAGATGCGCCACTTGATTGCATCTGGTCTTATGTCGGTATTCAAAAAAATCTGGCCCGACGCGTGGAGCGCCCGTATGGAATACATTTTGAATAATACGCTTCTGGCGCTTTTGGAATATCCAAACTCTACGCTGCTTGGGATTATGAAGATGTTTTCGGATAAAGAATACCGCAAGAAGATTGTGGAGAACCTGCAGGACCCCGTGGTGCGGTCGTTTTGGGTGGATGAATTCGCGAAATATACCCAGCGGCTTGAAACCGAAGCGGTTGCGGCAATTCAGAACAAGGTGGGGCAATTTGTGGCAAATCCGCTTATTCGTAATATTATTGGGCAGGCGTATTCGTCGTTTGATGTGCGTAAGATTATGGATGAGGGCAAGATACTCATCGTGAATCTTTCGAAGGGAAAGATGGGCGAAGATAATTCCGCCTTGCTTGGGGCCATGATTATTACGAAATTACAGCTTGCGGCGATGTCGCGAGTGGATATACCCATGGCGCAACGCAAGGATTTCTTCTTGTACGTGGACGAGTTTCAAAACTTCGCGACCGAATCGTTTGCCAACATCCTTTCCGAGGCGCGCAAGTACCGACTTGGGCTTATATTGGCGCACCAGTATATTGATCAGCTTGAGGAGGAGGTAGAGTCAGCCATATTCGGAAATGTGGGAACTACGATCGTGTTCCGCGTGGGCGCGGACGACGCGGAGTTTTTGGAAAAAGAGTTTTTCGAAAAGTTCTCGGCAAACGATTTTGTGAATCTTGCCAATACACACATATATATAAAGCTTATGATAGACGGGGTATCGTCTAACCCGTTTTCGGCACAAACGCTCCCTCCGCCGCCCTTGCCAAGTCCATCTCCGTTTGATACCATCCTGCAGACTTCGCGCGAACGCTACGCGCTCTCACGAGACAAAGTGGAACTCACGATACGCGAGGGCTACGGTCTTGTGGGGGCTGGGGTGCAGGAAACGATCGATCGGCGTGATGAGCGCTCGCTTGCGGAAACATTCCGCAAGAGTGCCGAAAATCAACCACGCGAACACAAACATCGCGAACATAAGGATGTGAATGTGGATGAGATTAAGGATCTTATCAGGGGAGCGCTGGGGAAGGAGAAGGAGTAATTATGAATTTTAAATTTCTAATTTCGATTCAATTTTGAATGACTGAAGTTTCGAAATTAATGCATTGGAAATTGATTCGAAATTCGGAACTCGAAATTCGAAATTATTATTTATGTTGTCATATAACGAATTACGTCCGGGACATTTTATTGTCTACGAAGGATCGGTATGCGAGGTACTCGAGGCCGATTTTTTGCGTATGCAGCAGCGAAAGCCGGTGATGAAGGTCAAGCTCCGCGATCTGATGAGCGGCAAGGTAAAAGAAACCTCATTCCAGCAGAGCAACGAGCTTGAAGAAGCCGAGCTGGAGCGGATGAAGGCGCGATTTCTGTACGAGAACAAAGGGGAGTACTGGTTTGACGAGGCGGGTAATCCCAAAAATCGTTTTAAGTTTTCTGCGCAAGAGCTTGGAGGCAAAGAGCAATTTTTAAAGCCGCAGACGGAGGTGACGGCATTGATGTTCAGAGACGCGTTCATTTCCGTACAACTGCCTGTCAAAATGGAATTCAAGGTGGTTATGGCCCCGCCCGCGATTCGTGGCAATACATCATCGGGAGGCACGAAGCAGGTTGAGATTGAAACAGGCGCGATGATCAATACACCGCTGTTTATCGAAGAAGGGGATGTGATCTGCGTGAACACCGAAACGGGGCTGTATGCTGAGCGTGTGGAAAAGGCATAAAGAGAGGGATTGGGGGTTTAGTCGTTAGGGATTAGTTTAGGAACGTCATTGCGAGCGGAGCGAAGCAATTGCTCTGTCATTCCCGCGAAGGCGGGAATCCATTTGACTTTTTAATTATACTGCACTATAATTACGGCATATCGTCAAATTGTGGACGGTATGTATTTTTAAAACAAAATAGGAGGTATGCGATGGGTAATCCCATTGTGAGCTTCGGAACAGTTTTGTATGCATATACCGTGATACAAGTTTTTCTCATTCTTAGCGTTTGGATGTTGTACTCAATTTTCAGAAAGAAAAGAACCCTTCCACTTCATAGGGAACATGAAGTTCTTTTGAAGCTTGAAAAAGCGGGACTGGATGAAAACTTATCTCAGAAAATAATCGAGTCAAAAGAGAATAAGTTGGCAAAGCTTATGATTGCGAGCGTTTCAAATGGCGTTGGTCTTGTTACTCACATTGTGACAAATGCCTTTGATGTATCGTGGTTTAAGAAAATGACAGTCTGGAAGTCTGGTTCGAAGGGCACATATCTTGAACTTACGGAAGCCGATATAACCATCCGTGACTTTAGAAGTCTTGTATTATCTAGGATAAGAAAAGTTCCCCCATTTTCAGGAAGCGTTATGACAGTAACGCTCAAAACGCACATGACCGACCATGATATTTTTAAGGAGTTAGGGGAAAGAATAATTTATCTATTAGATGAAGGAGTCGCGATTATTCGAGGCATTATCGATGAAAATGCAGTACCTCCCGATGGGGAATGGACGCTTATTTACATTCAATTAGATAAGGAAGATGAAAAGTCCGTTACTCCCATAGAAATATATCGGAACGGTGATCTTCATGGACTTCGATTGTATGTTCTTAAAATTGGTGATCGTCATCCCGATGCATTATGGCATATTGGTTGTCGGGTTCTTGTTCGCGTTGATGGTTAGGTATTAAGTTCGTCCCGTTTTCATTTTGAAGATGGGACATTTTCTATAAAACAAAAACCCCGTCTATCGGTTGTGCCGAAGGCGGGGTTTTAAAATTTTATTTTATGCCGGGTAAGGCGATATTGAAGTGGTTTCGTATCCCCTCTATTCCTTTGGTGACTACATGTCTTTCTCTGTCCAGAAGGACATGTTCGTTTAAAAGAAATCTTTTCGGCACGACCGTTGATCCGGTCGCTTCGATGGCGGGAATGATGCTGCGCATCTCTTCCTCTTCCCTTTTGGGAAAGAAGATAAAAAAATCAGGTGTGGGCACTGCGTTTCTTTTCAATTCATAATCCTCCTTTTTATTTACTTTATTGAATTGTTAAAAGGCCAAGTTTTTATGATAGTATGATTGCGCAGGAATGCAATAGCTTTTCTGTGGATATGTTCAAAAAGGAGAAAAAGGAAAAAATATTCGTAGCGCTTTCCGGCGGAGTTGATTCCGCGGTCGCGGCGTATCTACTCAAACAGGAGGGGCACGAGGTACTGGGCGGATTTATAAAGGGCTATAACGTGGATGGATGTCAGGATAGTGACGCGGAGGACGCCGCCAAAGTTGCGGCGCACCTGGATATTCCGTTTTACGTGTTCGATATGGAAAAGGAATACGAAAAACGCGTGGTGGATTACTTGCTGGACGGGTACAAAAAAGGCGTCACTCCCAATCCGGATGTGGTATGTAACAGCGAGATAAAGTTTGGACTTTTTTATGACCAAGCGATGAAACTTGGGGCAGACGCGGTTGCGTCTGGGCATTATGCGATTCTTAAACCTCGGATGCATCTATACGAAGCAAAGGATAAAACCAAGGATCAATCGTACTTTCTATGGCAGGTGCCCAAGGAGCGGTTGGAAAAGATTTTATTCCCGCTCGGGAAGCTGAAAAAGGATACAGTGCGTGCGATTGCGCGGAAAGCCGGATTGCCGAATGCCGATAAAAAAGATTCGCAGGGTATATGTTTTCTGGGTAAGTTTGATTTCAACGAATTTTTGAAAGAGAAGCTCGGTGCCAAAGAAGGGGATGTGGTGGATGTGGTGGGTAATGTCATTGGCTCGCATTATGGCGTGCATCTGTATACTATCGGCCAGCGGCATGGATTTGTGAATAAAACCAATAAACCTCTCTATGTAATCGCCAAGGATGTCGCACGTAATACGCTTACCGCCGTACATGAATGGGACGATGAGCTCAATACGGATCAATTTATAACACGCGGAGTCATGATGTTGGATGTGAGAAGTGAGAAAAAATTAAAAGACGGTGAAGTGATACGCGTGTACGGGAGATGCAGATATCATCAGCCGGCATTTGCGTGTGATGTACGAATGGGGGGTAGTAGAAACGGAGTTTCACTACCCCCCGTAGCGGGCGAAAATCTGCTCGTGACGCTTAAAAAAAGGCAGGCGATTTTCCCCGCGGCGGGGCAGTCGTTTGTGATGTACACTGGGCGTGGAAAAGTATTAGGAGGAGCTATAATACAAGGATATGAAAATTAGATTCGCGCTTATGGCTGTAACGCTCGCGATGCTCGCGGGATTAGTATTGGGCATTCGCGACAGCAAGTTGGAGCAGTCAACGGCTTTCGTTCGGGATGCGGTGGTGCAGCACAGCGCGGAGTCTATCCCAAAAAAGGCAACGTTTGTGTTTGTGGGAGATATTATGCTTGCCCGGTATGTAGCAAAATACAGCGACGCGCATGAGGACCCGGTGTGGCCGTTTCGAAACGTACTTGGGTTTCTGCAGGAGGCGGATATGACATTCGGCAACCTTGAAAGCGTGATTTCCGATGCTGGAAGTGATGCAAGAAATTTGTATTCGTTCCGTGCTCATCCAAAGATGCTTGCAGGACTGCTGGCTGCGGGGTTTGACGCGGTTTCGGTCGTCAATAATCACTCGCTTGATTGGGGGCGGGAAGCTTTTTTCGATTCCTCCACTCGCTTGCGGAAGGCGGATATACGGCCTGTTGCGAATGAAGTTGAGGTTTTTGAGGCGGGGGGATTTCGTATAGGCATATATGCGTATACGGATCTTTTGCAGGCGGAAGGGGTGAATAGCTTTGATGTGGATCGAGTTGTGCCGCAGATAGGTTTGGACAAGGAACGGCTTGGCCTTGATTACTCCATCGTTTCGTTTCACTGGGGAAACGAATATGAAACAACGTCGAGTGCGTCACAGCGGTATATCGCTCATTCACTCGTGGACGCGGGTGCGGATATTGTAGTTGGACACCATCCGCATGTGGCGCAGGAATACGAGTGGTATAACAGATCGCTTATCCTGTATAGCTTGGGAAATTTCGTATTCGATCAGAATTTTTCCGAAGAAACGATGCGTGGGCTTGTGGCTCGGGTAGGTCTCTCCGAGGAGCGGATTGAGCCGGAATTTTTCGTTTCGTATATCAATAAGGAATACCAAGTTGAGAAAATTGAGCCACTCGCTATACTTAATGAATGATTATCTATATAGGGGCAGACCATAAGGGTTTCAATCTTAAAGAGCAGATAAAAAAATACCTGGATCAATCGGGATATTCGGTGCTGGATATGGGCAACGCTTCCAAGGATGAATCGGATAACTATCCTGCATTTGCCAAGGCGGTTGTGCACGAAGTGCAGGGAGATACCGCTAATCGTCGCGGCATACTTATGTGCGGATCGGGTGCCGGCATGTGCATAACGGCGAATAAATTTGCGGGCATACGTGCAAGTATCGCGTTTTCGCCTGATCATGCGAGTGCTATTAAGCAGGAAGATGACGTGAATGTGCTGTGCCTCGCGGCAGATTATCTGGAGCCGGAGCAGGCAAAAAAGATCATCGCGATTTGGATGCAGACGTCGTTTGATGAAGAACAGCGCCACAAAGACCGCATCGAACAAATCCGCCAGATGGAGGTGGAACTTGGTTTGTGGAAATAATATGCAAGTTATTCCGGTTATCAATTGCACGACGTTAAAATGTTTTCGGGGGAGGGTGAAAAAGGCAGCAGAGATTTTGAATACTGAGATTCGGCGCTTGCAAAATCAAGGTTCGACCTCCGCAGACCGAGGTCGAACCTTCCGCGCCGAGCCTCGTGTACATATTGATATAGGGCGGCCGCCGTTTACGCCTCAGAGAAATGCGGTGTGTGTGAAAACATTGAAAGAGTATGCCGTGCGGGAAACCAAGGCCCGGTCTTCCCCTTCGACAGAGCTCAGGGCAGGCCAGACCAAGGTTCAACCTCGGTTGCTGTTTGAGGCGCATTTGATGATGCCGTGGAACAGGAGGAGTTTTTTAGCCTACTTGCGGATGCCGTTTGAGAGGGTGTATGTGCATTGGGATGAGATCCTTCGCTCCGCCAGCCGGCGGACTCAGGATGACAGCGAGCTGTCATGGGCACAGGAGCAGGCGAAACGATATAAAAAAGAGCTGGGGATGGTATTTGAGGTTCAACCTTCCCGGATCAAGGTTGAACCTCTTCCGGAGGGGATAAAACATGTGTTGGTATTGGCGGTGAAGCCGGGGAAATCGGGGCAGGCATTCAATCCCAAGGCACTGCAAACGATACGGTTTTTGAAAAAGAAGCTCCCGAATGTTACAATTACGGTTGACGGAGGTGTCACGCCCGTAAACGCAAAAAAAATTTTTAAAGCAGGTGCCAACGCGGTTACATCGGGATCATACATCTGGGACAGCGATAATCCGATACATGCATACAACGAGCTCAGAAATTTCTAATTTCTAATTTCGAATTTCTAATTTCGATTCAATTTTGAATGACTGAAGGTTCAACATTAATGTATTAGAATTTGATTCGAAATTCGAAACTCGAAATTCAACATTATGCTCTTATCCTACAAACGTATCAAAGATCTCTACGACATTGCAAATCATCTGCGGCAGGATGTGATTGAAATGCTCGTGGAAGCTAAGTCAGGCCACAGTGCGGGGCCGCTTGGCATGGCGGATATTTTCGCGGCACTTTACTTTTTTGTGCTTCGCCATAATCCGAAAAAGCCAAACTGGGATGAGCGTGATCGGCTCGTACTTTCCAACGGGCATATTTGTCCCATCCAGTACGCGGCGTTGGCACGAAAAGGATATTTCCCTCTCAAGGAATTAAAGACACTTCGAAAGTACGGTTCGCGTCTGCAGGGACATCCTCATCGCGGCTCATTGCCTGGGATTGAAACGACGTCCGGTCCGTTAGGGTCTGGGCTTTCACAGGCATGCGGTATGGCACTCGCGGCACGGCTGCAAGACCAGAGGCACCGTGTATTTTGTCTTATGTCCGATGCCGAACATAATGAGGGCAATACGTGGGAGGCGGCATTGTTCGCGGCAAAAAACCGGCTTTCGAACCTGACCGCGATCATTGACCGCAATAATATTCAGATCAGTGGCTTTACCGAGGATATACTGCCGCTTGATTCCCTGCGAGACAAATATGAGGCGTTCGGTTGGCATGTGCTGGAAGTGGACGGGCATAACATTGAGGAATTCGTATCGGCGGTGTATGAGGCAAAGTCGGTGTTTGAAAAGCCCACGGTTATCATCGCACATACGATTCCGGGCAAGGGAGTTGATTTTATGGAGCGGAAATATGCGTGGCACGGCGTGCCGCCAAACAAGGAGCAGGCACAGGAAGCGATGCGCCAGTTGCGGAGTTTACAAAATAAAATAATAAGTGAACATGAGTAACGTTATAAAAAATATATATTTTTATCTGTTTGCGGCGATCGGGTTGGTATTTATTCTTATTGGTCTTGTGCAGCTTATTCAGCTGGGCCTTCGCGCATGGGTGTTCCCGGAGGCGGACGTGTATGTGTCGTATCCTGCACCAAAGCCAGTTGAAATAGGCACCACGACGACGGTCGGTCCGACACAAGAGGAGCTGGATGCATACCAGCGTCAGGACGCGGCACGGAACAGGCAACGGCAGGCGACGACTGGGATTTCATTTCTGCTGGTAGGCATACCGTTGTTCGCGTTTCATTTCAGGATAATCAAACGTAATCTAAATACATAATTGTACCGAAGGTCGAACCTTCGCAGACCAAGGTCCGACCTACGGGTTCCAATATGCTAAACGAAGAACAAAATCTTTCACATCATATATTCTCCAAAAACATCCCCGAGGAAGCAACGCGGGACGGGTATGGCAAAGGGCTTATTGAAGTTGGCAGAAACGATGCCGTGGTGGTGCTGGCAGGGGATGTGGGCGAATCGACACGGTGCCACTGGTTTGGCTCGATTTACCCCGAGCGGTATATTGAATGCGGTGTTGCCGAACAGCATATGGCCGCGTGCGCGGCGGGTCTTGGTATAAGCGGTAAGATCCCATTTATCAATTCATACGCCACATTTTCTCCGGGGCGGAACTGGGAGCAGATCCGCACTACGATTGCGTATAACGACTCGAATGTAAAAATCGCGGGGCACCACGCAGGTGTTTCGACGGGTCCCGATGGTGCTACGCACCAGGCGCTTGAGGACATCGCGCTTATGCGGAGCTTGCCGAATATGCGAGTTGTGTATCCCG
>MGIS01000004.1:0-17551 GCA_001793865.1 Candidatus Wolfebacteria bacterium RIFCSPLOWO2_01_FULL_47_17b | reverse complement strand
CGCGCAAAAACGCCTGTATTCACAACTCCGCGTACGCCGTTTGTCGTTGGAAGAGCGAATGTACTGTGGGTGTCTGGGAAAGGCCCCGCCTTCGCCAAGGCTACGGCGGGCAAGAAACCCGATGTTGCGATTATTGCGACCGGGCCGATGTCATACGAAGCGCTTGTTGCCGCGCATGATTTGGAAAAACAAAAGATAGCAACGGCGGTTATACATATGCATACAATACGGCCGCTTGATGAAAAGACGATATTGGAGTGGGCGAAGAAGGCAGGATCGGTGGTTACCGCCGAGGAGCATTCGGTGCGCGGTGGTCTTGGTTCAGCGGTCGCGGAATTGCTGTCGGGAAATTACCCGGTTCCGATGGAATTCGTTGGTGTAGGGGACCAGTTCGGGCAATCGGGAACCGCCGATGAATTGGCAAAGGCATATAATTTAACCGCGAAAGATATTGTAGACGCGTCGAAAAGGGTCGTAAAACGAAAGTGACATGATAATTTTTAATTTCGAATTCTGAATTTCGATTCAATTTTGAACGATTGAAATTTCGAAATTAAAACATTAGAAATTGATTCGAAACTCGAAATTATGAATTCAAAATTTTTATTTTATGCTTGACGTTGTTTCAATCGGATCTTCAACGCTGGATATATTTATCCCGGTTCCTTTCCGTAACCGGCTTCCTGTGGGATCAAAACTGAAGATCGATGCCGTAACGATATGTGGCGGCGGTGGCGCGCACAATAGCGCCGTCACGTTCAAACGGAACGGCCTAAAGGTTCAGCTTGTAACACGAGTTGGTGATGATGTGTTTGGAAAAAAAATACAGCAAATTATACACGCCCAAAAAATCAAAGCTTCGATACGAACGGATTCCTCGGGCTCGTCGGGTGTTTCATATATCCTTTTGGACGCGAAAGGTGATCAAACGATTCTGACGCAACGCGGAGTATCGGGCATTTTTTCAAAGGATGAATTTTCGAAGATGCCTGAATCAAAGTGGGCGTATATCAGCACGGGCGCGATGCCATTGCACGTGCTTTCCGCTCTTGTAAAGATACTGCACGATCGTGGAACCCGAATCGCGATAAATCCGTCATCTGAAATGCTCGCGCACGGGCTCGCTAAAATACGGCCGATACTCAACAGGTCGCGGGTTGTGCTGTTGAATAGAAAGGAAGCAGCTTCACTTACCGGTGTTTCAATCCGTAGAAAGAGGAAAATATTCAAAAAGCTGGACGCGGATGTGCTGGGTATCGCGATTATGACTGATGGCGAGCGGGGCGCGTTCGTATCGGATGGGAAGACCATTTTGAAATCAGACGCCGTGCGTGTACGAAAAGTGGTTGATATGACCGGAGCCGGGGACGCATTTGGGAGCGCTTTTGTAGCGGCGCTTATTAAGAAAGGTGAGAATTGTGAGAAAGGGACGTGCCGGCCGGACCACCTTCAATACGCGCTTGAAAAAGGCACTGAACATGCGGCTAAAACAATCCAACATATTGGGGCTGTATAAAACATTGTATTTACTTGCTATTTCTAGTACACTATGTATTATTATCAATAAGGTCGCATAAAACCTCATTATTAATTTAGTCCATCGTACACGTATATGAAAAAACAAGATTTTACGGAAGTAGTCATGCAGGCGGGCGGTATTGAAGTGAAAAAGACCGCGGCAGCTGTTGTGGATGCTATTTTCGATACCATCACCAAAACAATGGTGAAAGGAGAAGAGGTTGCAATCGCCGGATTCGGAACGTTTAAAGTTGCGAAGCGGGCGGCGCGCGAAGGAATCAATCCTCGCACCGGGGAAAAGATTCACATCGCGGCATCAATCAAGCCGAAGTTCAGAGCCGCAAAGGCACTGAAAGAAGCGGTAAAATAAGATTGAAAACAAAAAGTCGCCGTAACCGGGCGATTTTTTGTTTGCGCGATATTTAAATTTTTAAGAATTATTGATCCAGATATTCCTTGACGGTGATACTCATCTCAAGAAATATGCTGTACGCTTGGCGTATATGCTCCGCTGATTGCTTGATAATTTCCTTAAGTTCCGCATCCTCCGCATTTTCCGTATCGATGACTTCGGAAACTGTTGTGGTTGCTGTTGTGGTTGCCGTAGTGACTTCGATCGGTTCTTCTTTCGGTATGTAGCGGTTCAACATAATCTCCTTTGATTTGTTGTTGAGTGTTTTTGCTTCGCTAATGGCGTCGGCGGCTTTGTTGAACGATTCGCGAAGGTCGCGGTTATCGGTAAGTTTTTGCGTGTAGATTTTGTTCACGTCGTCCAATACTTTCCATCGGCGTTCGTCGGCCCGTTTGATGATGTTGCTGATTCCGAACGCTGTGCTTATATTTGCAGTTTTCTGCAAAAACGGATCAATTTCGCTTTCTTTTTTTGTTTCTATCTCTTGCGCGATGCCTCGTACCTCTTCAAGTGTTATGTCGCTTGCTTCGAGCGATATGCGTGATTCTTTATAGAATGTGCCGTACGCATCGAGTGAGTTGTATACGTATGTTTTTACTTTTCCCCAATCTTCGCTGTCGGGAAAATTTACCTTGTCCATCTGCTGACGCATTTCCTGAATTTGTGAAGCCGCAATATCGATTATATTCAGGGTGATGCTCTTTTTAAGCTGAAGTTCGAGCTGCTGGCGCTCATTGACCGGAAGGGAGGTGTCGTCCTTTACTTCGAGCAGTTTCTGGATAGTTGCTTTTGTCTCCGCTATTTTGGTCTCAATATCGGTGGCGGCATCGACCACCGGAATGCTGGCCAATATGGCGATTATGAGTGATGTAATGATGTATTTCAGTGGTTTCATGGCTGTAATTTCGAATTCCGAGTTCCGAATTTCGAATCAATTTTTAATGTTTTAAAATTCATAAACTCGAAATTGAATCGAAATTCAAAATTAGAAATTATATTTACTCTATGACCGCTTTGAGCATCTCGTCGAGCTGGGCATCTATGCTTTCTGGGGTTGCCGGCTCTTCAAATGACGCTGCTTCGTTTTTTATAAGCGCCTCATTCAAGTGGTCAAGGTTCTTTTCGGTTACCTGTTTAAGGGCAACGGAGCTTTCGGTCGATGTCTGCTGGAAATAATCGATGTGTGAAAGCTGTATGTCGATCTCCCGTTCTATGGCGGCCGCCTCGGCGCTCATCGCGCGCTGGTTCAGCCCCGGCAGAAACAGCGGTGAAAGCTCTCGCGTGATGGTATACACCCCCATGATGACGAGTATGCCTGCTACCGCGAATGCCAGTGCGTTCATAGGACGTGCGAATGGAGAAAGCGAGCGAACGGCACCCGGGCCGATGGCATGTACATTTACAAGCTCAGCGACGGGGCGTACGCGATTTTCTTTGGAAAGCAATTCCATGCGAAGACGCCGCGCGAAACTCTCCGTTGGCACGATGTTCTTGAATTCTTTTAATGTGTTTTTGATATCTCTTTCAGTCATGCTGTGCAAGCTGGTCTTCCAGCGTTTTTTTTAAATTTTTGATCGCACGGTGTTGTAATACGCGTACGGCAACTTCCTGCTTGTCCATCGCGGCGGCAATCTCTTTATGCGAAAACTCTTCAATAAACCGCAAGACGATGATCTCCTGCTGTTCGTCAGTCAGCGTGTGCAGCGATGTATAAATGCGCTCGAGAAGAATTTTCTTGTCCATATCCTCCATATCCTCTGTCAGATGGGCGATTTCTTCCGGAATCCGTTCGAGCGGCGTATGCGTTTTTTTGGTGCGATAATGATCGATGATCCTGTTACGGGCTATCTTGTATAGCCAGCTGGAAATGGGCAGTCCTTGCTCACGGAATCCTTGGATATTCTCCCAGGCGCTCGTGAACACTTGTTGGGTAAGGTCTTCGGCTTCCTCACGGTGGCCGACCTTGAAAAATACGAAGCGGTAAATCTTTTCGAGATACCGATCGTACAGGCGGCCAAAAGCCGAAGACTCACCCTCGACTGACCTTTCTATGAGCTGCCGTTCATCGGTAGCTTCTTTTGTTGGGTCATCTGTCATTGATAACGAATGGAATGTGGAATTGTTTCGGGTCCGTGCCATTTTTTACATATTCGCATACAAAATGCCTATTGTCTACGCGCCCTTTTTTTGGTACCGTGGAGTGTAATGATACGATTCGCCGTATACCTCATATGCATTGCCGCCATTGCGGGAGCGTACGCTACCTACGGCGGTGAAAGCCAGACCGCAAGCGTACGCGATATTTCTACCTATAGCCATGCCGACATATCGGGCCATGCCTATCGGCAGGCAGGCGAGTCGAACTACTGTACCTCTGCCTCTCAACTCTACGATTCTCAAGACGTTTTGTTTTGCTCACAGATACCGAAGCTGGACCGATTCCGGCTGTTTGAGATAGACCTTTCCCGCGGCAGAATACTCTTTTATGAGCATGGCGTGCTTAAAAAAACGTTTCCAGTTGCGTACCAAGCGGCATATGGCAAGTGGTTCCAAACCCCGACAGGATATTTTGAAGCCGGAGTCAAAAAGCCAAAATTCAAGTCTTCTATCGTACCGGTGTATATGGAAGATGCCGTACAGCTGTATGAGGATTTTTTCATACATGGCATCCCGTATTATGAAGACGGCACAAGGGTTACGAGCCAGTTCTCCGGCGGATGCATCCGGCTTGAGGACGATATTGCCTCTGATTTTTACCATGAAATACAACGAGGAGACAGCATTGTGTCCTACACGACTCTTGCGGGGCTTGTATCTCGCGAAGGTACGGTGCAGCCCGTTGAGCAGGATCGGTTCTGGGTGCGGCAGCGATTTAATTCGCCGCTGAAAGTTGATTGGACGTGGCGCGAGGATACGGCCGAAAACTATATCCAGCATACGGGCATTGATCTTGCGCCTCCGCCGGCTGGCGGATCCGGTGCGGTCGATTTTCCGGCATACGCGGTTGCCGATGGTACAGTGGTGCAGGTTGTGCGAAACGGCCAGGGAGACCGGGGGCTGGGGAATACCGTGCTTTTATCACATACAATCGATGGAATGGCCATGTACGGCCTCTATGCGCACTTGGATTCAATTGATCCTGCTATGTATATAGGAGCGAAGGTAAACGCTGGCGATGTGGTTGGTGTCATAGGCAATAGCGGATACGGGTGTGATTTTTGGCGCGTGGGCGAAGACGGATGTGACAGCACGAACGAGCCCGATACGCACTTGCACTTGGAATTTAAGACGGAGCCGGTGCTGGATGCGCCTGTGCCCGATCCGGCGTGCGGCATAAGCGCGGAAGTACATTCGTGCGTAGGCTCCACGAGTGAGGATCCGATATTGTTCGGATATTTGGATCCGATGGAGGTCCTATTTAAATAATAATATGAGCCGTTTAAGAAATATTCTACTCTTTTTTACTGTGTTTATCGTGGTAGCCGGGATATTCTCCATTGGTGTATTCAATTCGGATTCATTTACTGCATCGGTCGATACGGTTGTCGCTGATGCCGGCGGAGAAGACGTTATTGCTCCGCAGGCGCTTTTTATCGCCGCGAGCGCGTATCCGTTCATAAACGATGTGCTTGCGCGGGTTGGAGGTCACTTTGTGGAGGTCCGGCAAATCCAACGACATGCGGCGCATGAGATCGATGAGGTGGACGCATTTTTCATACTTGATGAGCGGGCCGATGCGTGGGTGCGGGCAGGCGAGGAGATAAAAACATTCTATCTTCGAGGGGAACATGCTGTTGGGGACTATTACTGGCTATCGCCGGAGCTGATGGCCGATGTGGTACGGTTTATCGCGCGAAGCTTCAGCGAAGTGGATCCGGTACATGCAGTGCAATACTTCGACAATGCGTACGCGTACGCGTATGAGCTTGAGGAATTGCATCAGTCGTATCGTGAGGTGCTTGGCGACATCCGGAAACGGACGTTTAGCTCGGTCGGGGAGGGATTTTGGATATTGTTGGAAGCGTATGATCTGAAGAAAGGCGTGACGGTGGCGTTTACACTAGAAGACGTGCGAAAGCGGCTTTCAGCCAAACCGGACGAGTATATACTCGCGGAAGTCATATTTCCGGCAACGGGTATAGAAGATGAGCGCATCAGTAACCGCATCATATTGCTGGATCCGTTTGGATATTTGTTTTCCGGGGGAACGTACGTTGATTTTTTGGATGAGAACATGAGACAATTATTGGATGTGAAGTGAGATGTGAGTTATGAGAAGTGAGAAAGAAAACAACGGAATCATTAAGAAGAAGACCCTGGTGCAAATCGGGGCGTTTGTCTTGGTTGTTCTTGCTATTGTTGTCGTGCTTGTTATTAAGCCGTTTGAACGGGAGCGGGCCCAGGTAGAGGATCTTCGGCGTATTACCGAGTCGGAGCGGGGAGCGGATACGCTCTCGTCTGGCTTTGGCGATTTTCTTGACCGTGAGCGCAATATATCCAAGTTTCAATCCCAACCCTCTCTTGCGCAAACCGATAAAGTAGGCTATACTGCATTTACAGCCTCAGAAATAGAGGCTGAATTCCAAAAAGTGAGCTATTATGCGGTGTTTAAAGAGAATTGGCATCTGCAGGAGGTGGCTCAATTAGAGGGGAATTTCGATTATTTTTATTCACTACTATTTGACTAATATGTTTGTAAAAACTCTGCTGTGTTTGACCGTTTTGTTTGCTGTGGCACCGATGGGCGTGCATGCGCAGTCGCCCAGCGTTTCGGAGCCGTTTGATACCATATATGAAAGATACGTCGAGGTTGCTATGTCACTGCATGCCAAAGTGCAGCAGAATTCGGCAACGTTGGACGATCACAAGAAGTATCTTGATGCGGTGATCAAGGTGTTTATCGCACAGAATTCGCTCATTCTTCAAGAGGGAGTAACATCGGTACAAAGTGCACTCGAAGAGGATACGCACTACTTGCAAGCGCTGAACGAATCGGTACTGCAAGTTGCAGACGAAGAAGATTTGCAGGCGGTTGCGGATGAGCTTAAAGAGTATATTGATTCTTACGCGACTGCTGTTCGTAAGCCGATGCTTGTTGCTTTTGCGGAGCGGTTTATGGCCGATGTCTATGTACCTGCTTTGGATCGCTACAGCGCAATGAAGCAGGCGGTTGATGGTGCGAAAAAAGACGGAATTAATACAGATGAGTTTGATGCCGCTTTGCAGCGAGTTCGCCTCCAGTTGTATGAAGTAAAAGGATTTGCGGACGATGTGCGGGCAATGCTTGCTCAAGAAACTTTTTCTTTGGAAGATGTAGACGCGGATATGACCAAGGCGCAGGAGATTATCAAAGATATTTACGGAACGTTCAAGGATCTTTCTTTGAAATCCGGAGTTTTATTTGCGAACTAAGCGGAATATAAGACACTCCTCAACGGAGTGTTTTTTGTGTCCACCCAGTAGGACTCGAACCTACAACTTTCTCGTTAAGAGCGAGTTACTCTACCAATTGAGTTATGGGTGGTTAACTATTATGAAAGATTAACGGGTCTTTTTCCTTTCGTCAACCGAACCCATCTTCTTTCGATTTTTTTGCTTTTTTATTTTCTTTTTCCAATATCGCTTGTGTCCAACCATAAATTTTGTGTACAAAATCACAGCTTTTTGGAACCTCGATTCTAATCATTCCATAGTATAAGTTATTTTTTCTGTACGCTGTACTTAGAGGCTTTACAAAGCTCTTGCCAAAATTTTGCAACGGAATATCTGTTAGATGTGACCAAAACTTTTTTATCTCAAGTTCACTTTGTTGTGGGTAGATGTTCAGTCGCAGATTTAAATTTTTCCGTTTTATAC
The DNA here is from genome assembly GCA_001793865.1 of Candidatus Wolfebacteria bacterium RIFCSPLOWO2_01_FULL_47_17b. Taxonomy (GTDB): domain Bacteria; phylum Patescibacteriota; class Minisyncoccia; order UBA6257; family JAGOQP01; genus WO2-47-17b. The sequence goes on along the minus strand of MGIS01000004.1, from coordinate 9,765 downwards.
GCAAAATCTTTTCGATCCAGTGGACCATAAACAGAATCAAGCGTGGGTCGGAATTCGTAACTTGAAACCTGTTCCCCTTTGATCCCTCTCCCCAATATAACGCCGCTCCGAAAAGCTTGAATGTTTCATCCGAAACGGGAAGAGGGATTTCTTTCTTCGCGTCAGTGACTATTTTTTCAATTTCTCTTTTTCTCCGTTCCTTCTGGCAGTGTTGTCCTTTGGTTATGCTTAAGACACGGGCATTATAGAGCCGTTCTTTGTATTCGGGCGGGACAGGAACACCTTTCAGCCATAAACTAAGTGTACCTTTTGATACTCCTAACTCTGCTCCGATTTCTTTGTAGCTTCTACCTTGTTTTCGGAGTTCGACCGCTCTTTTACCAAGATAAGTGTATTTGTTGACAGCCATAATGAATCCATTATATCACGTTTGACAGGCAAAAAACGGGGATGAGTCGGGTCTAAGCGGTGAGGTTCCTGGCGGGCGGACAAAGTTTTTCTATACTGCTATAAAACCCGCAGATGGTTTTTATAACCAAAAGACGAGAATATGCAGGTGTCCAAAACTTCTGCCATGGCAGAAGTTTTGGACGCTTTTTTTCATCGGCTAATTCGTGCGAATTAGCCGATGTACAAATGGCGAGTTGAAAATTTTCGGCTGATTTTATATAGTGGAGGAATTGCGGGTATCGTATATCGGTATTACCCTTGCTTTCCAAGCAAGAGAGAGGGGTTCGACTCCCCTTACCCGCTCCAGAAAACAAAACAGTCCTTGGGTTGTTTTGTGATGTTCTCTGGCTTTTTTGATGATTCTTTGTAGAATACAAGTGAGGCGCCCTTAGCTCAACTGGATAGAGTATCTGCCTTCGAAGCAGGAGGTTGCAGGTTCGAGTCCTGCAGGGCGCGCTTCAGACATGAAAAACTTTTCTATTCCACAAGAAGTGGCTGATATTTCCAAAACGCTTGCGGAGGCGGGATTTGAGGCGTATGCGGTAGGCGGATGTGTGCGTGATCTCCTGCTTGGCAGAAAGCCGGCCGATTGGGACATTGCGACAAACGCAAAACCAGAAGAGATTCAAAAATTATTTCCCGACTCGGTATACGAAAACGCATTCGGAACAGTTGCGGTGAAAACCGGCTTGGACGATGAGACGCTCGCGTTGGTGGAGGTGACCACGTATCGGGTGGAGAGCTCGTATTCTGATTACCGCCGTCCCGATGCAGTTGTGTTTGCAAAAACAATCGAAGAAGATCTGTCGCGGAGAGATTTTACGATAAATGCTATTGCATTCAGGCCCAAGGGCATTGTTGACCTCTATGGAGGTCAGGACGATGTCAAAAAGAAAATAATTCGGGCGGTGGGAAATGCGAATGATCGGTTTAATGAAGATGCATTGCGCATGTTGCGGGCGGTACGTTTGACCGCACAACTTGATTTTAAAATTGAAGAGTCTACCTACGATGCGATACGAACCAACGTCGATTTATTAAAACATATTTCAATCGAACGGATCCGTGACGAGTTCGAAAAGCTTATTATGACGCCCCGTGCCGGCTGGGGACTTGAGCTTTTGCATGAAACGGGGCTACTGAAGCATATTATTCCCGAGCTTCTGGAGGGCGTGGGAGTGGGGCAGAACAAGCATCATATCTATACCGTGTGGGAGCACAATAAAAGGGCATTGGAGTACGCGGTTGAAAAAGGATACCCATTGGAGATCCGCTTGGGCGCTTTATTGCATGATGTGGGCAAGCCGCGAACAAAAGCGGGGGATGGTATCAACAGCACATTCTACGCGCATGAGATCGTGGGCGGCATGATGACTAAAAAAATCATGGAGCGGCTCAAGTTCCCAAAAAAAATAGCAGATCACGTGACACATCTCGTGCGGTTTCATTTGTTCTACTATAACGTGGGTGATGTGACCGAAGCGGGCGTGCGGAGGTTTTTGAAGCGCGTTGGCTCCGAAAACGTGGATGATCTTCTGAAGATCCGCGAGGCGGATAGGATTGGGTCGGGGGTGCCGAAGGCATTTCCGTATAAACTGCGGCATCTGCTGTTTATGATCGACAAGGTCAAGAAAGACGCCATAGATACCCGCATGCTTGAAATTGACGGTACTGAAATTATGGAAGAGCTTGGATTGAACCCGGGTCCGAAAGTCGGGTGGATTATGTCGGTTCTTTTGGAAGAGGTGCTGGATGACTCCAAAAAGAATTCCAAAGAGAAGCTGTTTGAGCGCGCGAGGGAACTGGATGCGATGAGTGATGCCGAACTTATAAAATTACAGAAGAAAGCGAAAGATCGGAAGGAGGAGTTCGAACAAGGAGTTGAAGAAGAGATAAAAAAACGCTATCGTGTAAGCTAATCGGGCCGTAGTACACCGGTAGTATATGCGCTTCGGGTGCGTAAGAACCGGGTTCAATTCCCGGCGGCCCGACACTTCGATACATTCAGTGTAAACATGATAACATACGATGATTTCAAAAAGGTAGAACTCAAGACCGCTAAAGTACTGAGTGCTGAGCGGATCGAGGGGTCAGACAAACTGCTTAAGCTGGAGGTGGAGGTGGGCGAAGAGACGCGCCCGCTTGTGGCGGGCATAGGCAAAGCATATGATCTCGAGACGCTTGTGGGTAAGATGATTATTATCGTAGCGAATCTGGAGCCAAAATCCCTTCTTGGCCACGAAAGCCGCGGGATGTTGCTGGCGGCGTCCGAGGATGGAGGCGCGCCGATGCTTTTGACAATTGACGGCGATATTGCGTCTGGAGCGGATATCCGCTAACATTTTGAAACAATTTGGGCTTTTTAGTGTAACAACTTTTTATGCACTATGGGTCCGCAAAGAAATGGGCCTATGGTCTAGTGGTATGACGCGGCATTCGCATTGCCGAAGCCCGGATTCGATTTCCGGTAGGTCCACCGAATAGTTTCTTTTTGTTATACCCGCCAGGGTTGATCGTATATACCCATGCCCTCGTTTTTATGCCTTTTAATTAAGCAGTTGTTTTTGTATTACACATATGACGAGAACACATTCATACAAAAAACCACTGTATACAGAATTTTCTTCCGCGTACCGATGGAGGGGATGACCATAAAGGAAATAGCCCGTGCGATCAATCAGACGCAAAATAACGTATCGGTTAGGATTCATAGAGGGCTACGAGATTTACGAACAATGCTTATGAAAGAATAAAATCGCCTTTCCGCCAGCCGGCGGAGGGGCAATTTTTCTTTTGGAGCGGGATACGAGGATCGAACTCGCGTCTCGACATTGGCAATGTCGTGTACTACCACTATACTAATCCCGCAACGAAAATGAGTATACATCAAAGAATTTACAAATGGAATAGCCTTTGCTACCCTTATGCGATATGAAGATCGCTGAGTTTGTAAGTAAGAATAAAATAGTTGCCATTATCGCGGCGATTGTCGTGGTTTTGGTGATTATATTCGTTTCGTACGTGTTTTCGTCCGCGTCGGGGCGCATTGTGCCCGCGAGTTTTGTTGAGGCGCGGGTGAGCGCGTCCGATCAAGCGGCACAGCTTGTTTCCATACTGTCGGAAACCACGGGGCGCATCGGCGAGGTGCAGGAGCGCATTGGAGAGTATAAATATACGCAAGCGCTTGAAATCGTGACCGAAGAGGCAAAAAAAGATGGCGACATACGCAATCGCGCGGTTCAGCTTGCGCTTGAATTGGAGAAAATGGCAAAGGCCATCCCAAACATTCGTTCCGATCAGGCGGCGCAGGTTGCGCTTTCGGCTACAAGCAAAGAGGCCGCGCTTATCGCTCAGCTGCTTTCGTACGTGAATGAACTGCAGGATCTTTTGGTGCAGCTCCGGCTCGCGGTATCAAATCCCCGCGGAGGCTTTGAAAATGTGAACGACTCTATCGCGGATATTAACAAAGCCGCGGATGAAATAAACAAGCTCAATGAGGAATATAAGGCTGAAATGAGCAGGTTTGACGAGATTATCGCCGACACGGAGAAGGAGGAATAAATGTACGTGGACCCTAGGAGATTCGAACTCCTGACCTCGTCATTGCAAATGACGCGCTCTACCAGCTAAGCTAAGGGCCCGGTTACCGCGTAAGTGTAGCAGATTTTTTCGCGATTTCAATTTTACCCAAACATCAGCCAGGAGGGTTTGAAGATCAAAAGGAGCCCGATGGCAAGCATAAGCAGTCCGCCGATTAAGCGTGACCAGCGTGTGTATTTTGTGGTGATGCCGGTCAGATGAAGTGTAAGCATCGCGGCAAAAAATACAAATAGATCATCCAGCATAAAGAATAGGATGTAGAGCAGTATGTACCCATAGTATTGCCACGATGCAAGGTCGTTCATAGCGAGTACCTGCGTGAATACGGCAGGCAGTCCGGCAGAACAGATTAGCTCTACGAGGTTCACCGCAAGCGCCAGCAATATGATCCCTCCGAGCGCGAGCCAGAAACTGTTCTGTTGGACTGATTCTTTAAGGCGGTCAAAAATTTTTTTCCTTTTTTCCGCTCCGGTAACTTCACACGTGGCCTCCTTTGTCGTGAAAAACTTTCTCAGACTGTATCCGCCGCCGAACAGCGCAAGCAGGCCGATGAGCAGGCGGATCCATAACACAACTCCCAGTAGGAGTACGAGATTCAGCCACGCCGCCATAAATACAAAATACACCGCCGCCGAGGCAACGATAAACGCCGATCCGAATATCCACATTCGTTTTCTGTCTTTCATACCCAAGAGCAGGCTGATGAGGAACAATAGCGCCCACATCGCGCACGGGTTGAACCCGTCAAGTATCCCCAGCACGACCGCAAGCGCGGGAAGCGAATAATCTTTATATTTTTCAGGTATGGAAATGGTTCCTTGTGTCGGAACGGAGGGAACGGGGGAAGGGTCCGGGGCGAGCGAATCGGGGCACGTGGACGCTACGCACTCTTGGATGCGGGCGTCCATTTCCGGTGGAGAAATCTCTTCCGAAAATCCGATAAAAGTTTTATCTCCGATAACCGTGAACGGGACGGCTCCCGAAGTAACTCCCAGTTTTTTTGCGGCATCTTGAAAGAGTTGGGCGTTGTCGTGATTGTAGTACACTTCGAATCGGTTCACGCGCACGTCCGGAAACCGCTCTTCAACGGTTTGCAGGTATATTTTTTCTTTCGCGCAGTGCGGACACCCCTCACCGTAAAAGAAGTAGATTTCAGGCGGATCGCCTGCATATGCGAATGGAGCGGCAAGCGTAATCAACAGTAATAGAAGAAAGAAGCCGGAGCGCCATACTGCCTCGAACGAGAGTGTGTTCATGATGTGGATGTTAGCATGAAGATATTGCGTTTAGAAGTTTTTTGCGGTATACAGAAGACAGATACCGCTTGATGTTTTCGAACCCATGTGAGCGGGTTCGTATTTCGGAGGGTTGCGCCGAATGGTTAAGGCACTAGTTTTGAAAACTAGGGCTCCGCAAGGGGCTTACAGGTTCGAGTCCTGTACCCTCCGCAAAAGAGTTAGGCTTTGGAGATTACGAGTGCAATTACACTCCGTGCGCCGTGTTTTTTCAACACAGCGCACGCTTCGCGCAACGTGGCGCCGGTGGTGGTAACGTCGTCCACGATGATGATGTTTTTATTTTTTACTTCATCGGGTCTGGCGCATATAAAACAGCCGGCGATATTCTTCGCGCGTTTTTTTATTTTGAGTTTCGCTTGCGGTTTGGTGTAGTCGGTTCGGGAAAGTACGTCCACATACCGCGCGCCAAAATACGCGGCGATGTGTTTTGCGAGCACGGCGGACTGGTTGAATCCCCGCTTGCGTTCACGCAAAAAATGCAGAGGGATCGATGCAATGCGGTATCTACGCACCGGGACGCGGAGTTTTTTCAGGTAGACGACCAGCAGTGCCGAAAGAAACATTTCAAGAGGGTAGAGCTTGCCGTATTTGAACCAGCGGATAAGCGCTGGCATGGGTTCTTCGTAGTCCGTGGCGGCCGCGAGTATGTAGAATTCCGGCTCGCGTTGGGGGCGTCCGATACGTAGGTGGATATGCGCAAAACAATTGCCGCACAGGAGCCGATCTTGGTCCGGTATGGGCGCTTTGCAGTTAAGGCATACGGGAGGAAAGAGGGAGTCTAGGGTATAGGATGACAGACTTTTGATGATATTTTTCATCGGATGCGCTATACTATAGAGTATACTCTGGTGAGTCCAAAGTTGAAGTTTCATACGCATATATAATTTCGAATTCTGAATTTCGAGTTTCGATTCAAGACCGAATGATTGAATTATGAAACGACGATATTCCGAAATTAACACATTAGAAATTGATTCAAAATTCAGAACTAGAAATTCGAAATTAGTTTCAAACATGTTTGATTTTTTCAAAAAGTTAGTTAAACCGAATAAATTTCTTGGATGCGACATCGGTACAACCTCTATTAAAATGGTGGAGCTTGAGCGCAGCGGCAGCGCGACGAAGCTACATAACTATGCGTTGCTGGAAACGCTTGGGCACTTCGAACGGTCCAATAATGTCATTCAGGCAAACGCGCTCAAACTTTCCGAGCGCGAAACAGTATCGCTTCTCAAAACACTTTTGCGGAAAGGAAAATTTTCTGCCGACTCGGTGGTGGTGAGCATTCCTTCCTTCGCGTCGTTTACCACGCTTATCGAGCTGCCGGATATGAACCCCGAGGAAACGAAAAAGACCATGCTGTATCAGATACAGGAACATGTGCCGTTGCCGCTTTCGGAGATTACCGTCGATTGGACGGTGGTCGGCCAGCGCGAGGATGAGAGCGGATTTACCAAACAGCAAATCCTCATGGTTGCCATACCGAATGAAACCGTGGAGCGCTACCGCGGCATATTCAAGGCATGCGGACTGAGACTCAGGGCGCTTGAGGTGGAAATGCTCGCGTCTACTCGCGCGGTGATCGGAACCGATCAGACGCCGACTGTGGTGCTGGACATCGGCGCGCGGTCTACAAATATCACCGTGGTGGATCAGGGATTTGTAAAGCACAATACGCAGATTGATTACGCGGGGGATTCGCTGACCGTGGCGATCGCCAAGGGGTTGGGCATTAATTCCAAGCGAGCGGAAGAGCTGAAAAAACAGCGAGGTCTTCTTGGGGGCCGCGGCGAGTACGAGTTATCCACATTGGAAATTCCGTTCTTGGATGTTATACTACAGGAAGCCGACTCTGTTCGCAGGGAGTATGAGCAGAATTTTCAGAATAAGATCCAGCGGTTAATGCTGTTGGGCGGCGGGGCGAATCTTCTGGGCATCGAAAAGTATGCCGAAGAGAAACTGCAGACTCCCGTCGTGCTCGGTAATGGGCTCTTATACGTGGGCGCTCCGGCGGAGTTGAGTGTCGTAGCCAAGGAATTGGAAACGCGATTTGCGACTGCCATCGGATTAGCGATTAAGGGACTACTGTAGGACGAGGGATTAGGTTTTAGGGGTCAGGGATTTGTCACTAAACCCTAACCACTAACCACTAAACACTTTTTTAAATGTACAGTCCACAACAACAAACCCAATCATATACAAAGCCGGCGCCGCGTCAGGCGGGTTTTCCGTGGCGCCTGTTGCTTTTGACGGGAGTTGTTCTGGGTATGATGGTGCTGGTGTACGGGGGCATCACGTTCGGGTACCGGCCCTATATCGAAAGCCAGTTGGCGCAAATGGATGCGCAGCTTGACGCGGTATCGCTCTCTCTGCAGGCGGACGAGGAAGATGTGTTTGATGTGTATTCGCAGTTGTATAATATCCAGATGCTTTCGAGCAAACATATATATGGATCGAAGATTTTTTCGGTATTGGAAGCGGGCACGAACCCTTCGGTTCAGCTGACCAAAGCGGAAGCGGATGTCGCGAAGAACATACTTTTGCTTGAGGGTGTTGCGGCGGATCACGACATCGTGGTAAGCCAGGCGGCAACGTATCGTATTGTGGCAGGCGTTTCTGATGCGCAGCTTACCTCATCGGTACGAGGGGAAGATGGGCGTGCGCACTTTACGATGAGTTTGATTATGGATAAAGGCTATTTCACCAAACCATGAAATTCCTAAGCCAACGGCTATTGTTCATCATACTCTCGCTCGTATTCGTACTCGCGGCGTTTTATGTATATTCCAATTTTATCCAACCGGAATACACGCTTGTATCGGAACTGCGCGGACGGCTTGCCGCCAAAGCCGATACGCTTGAGCGATACGAGACCGCATTTTTGAAACTGGAACAGATGCTTGGCGGCCAGAATGTAAATCAGCTGAAGGAATCCGTTTCGCGCATTTTGCCGAATATGCCGGATGACGCATATCTATCCGCGCAAGCGGTTGGGTTTGCCAAACTGCAGGGACTTACGCTTATGTCGCTTACTAATGAACTTGAGCCGATCGAAAGTTCCAATTCCCGTGTAATACGGAGTTTGGGCATATTGAAAACGGAAGTGAAGGTTCGCGGTACGTACAGCGGCGTGCGCTCATACGTAAACCAGTTGGAAAACAATCTTTTGTTGATAGATCTGATGGGATTTGCGGTCGAGCCGCAAAAGGAGGGTAGCGTGGGATCAAGCGAGGTGCTTGAGTATACGCTTACTCTGCATAGTTATTATCAAACAGATTAACCATGGCCATAGTCATACAAGAAGAACGAAATACAGGCAGTTGGTTTGGATTCAGCATACTGATCGTGGTGCTCGTTATTTTAGGCGTGACGCTGTATTACCTGTTTTTCGTCCAGCCAGATATCCTGACGGCGGTAACATCACGGAATCTGCAATCGCTGGAAGAGTTTTCCCAGATGCAGTTTGATCCGCGTGATGTGACCGAAAGCGAATTTTTCAAAAAACCGAAGCAGTTTGTTCCGCTTACACCACTGGGCGGCGGCAATACCCGCCCGTTCGGAGTGCAGTAGGAGGTTTTTATGGACCAAAAAATATTCCAACATTCTGCAGAATGTTGGAATATTTTATTTTAGCGGACACTACCGGTTTTTTTGTATCTTTTCCAGATCGGACGCCAGGTAGTATGTACATGCTACTATAAATGTTGTATATTTATTCAATCACACAAATGGAAGAAGAGCGTAAAATAAAAGCTTTTTTATTGTATGGTCCGCCGGCGAGCGGTAAAACAACTATTGCAGATTTTCTATCCAATAGATTGAATGCAAAATATATCTCGGTTGGATTCGTAACTAGAAAAGAGATTGCAAGGCAAACCATTCTAGGAAGAGAGCTGAAAAAATGTCTTGATGCTGTTATTGAGTACCCCGCAAAACTCATTTCTACAGTTATGGAAAAAGAAATAGAGACAGCTAAATCGAAATTCCATGCTCTTATTATTGATGGCTTCCCAAAATATGAGTGGGAGATTCCTGAATTTTTAAAGATACTAAATAAACAAACAATTGGAATAAATGGTGTTTTTATAATTGATTTGCCATTCGAAACCGTTAAAAAGAGGGTTAAATCAAGACGAATTTGTAAAAGCTGCTTAAATCAACAAGAAGAGGGAGTATTTTAGAGGAATAGCGTGTAGCAATCAGTTTGTCCATATGTCACGATCGAGACGTATGGACAACGTTTGGAATTATAAATAACGGGACTCCGTGAGGAGTCCCGAAAAGGGGAGATTATTTCAAAAGGATCATTTTCCGGGCCTGGATGCGCTGGCCGTTTACGGATAATGCATACACATAGGTGCCGGAGGGAAGCCCTGTACCATCAAAATCAGCCTCATAGATTCCTTGCATCTGCTCC
>MGIS01000003.1 GCA_001793865.1 Candidatus Wolfebacteria bacterium RIFCSPLOWO2_01_FULL_47_17b | reverse complement strand
CAAGGGGATCTCTCCTCTGCAGCGATTGGAACTATATCTGTCCCGCGTTCAAAAGGAGTCAAAACTGTAAAGAACCCGTTGAGAATGTACATCTTTATTGAAAAGTGTCCTAAAAAAAGCTACACTAGCCGTGTAATTGCGGGGTGGTGCAATGGTAACACGCCTGCCTTTGAAGCAGGAGCTCCAGGTCCGATCCCTGGCCCCGCAGCAGTCAATATCGAAACACTTATAGAAATAATAAACGGATGGCCCGAATTAAAAAGAGTAAAAGTAATTTCTGAAGAACGCATCAGAGAACAAGAGCATGGCATTGCAACATTATACAATGACCGGCGCCTTTATTTCGTATTCAATCCAATACAAGGATTACTATATAAACTTGAGGGAAAATATGAGTATAGGTACATGAATGGAGAAAATAAAGCAGATGTCCGAGACCGCGTGAGAAGCTTTTTAAGCACGTTGGTCCGTGAGTATTCACAACAAAAGGTGCTTATTATCTCACATCATCTGACACTACTCTGTCTGCGAGCAAATCTGGAACGTTGGACTCGGGAAATGTTCGTTAAAATAGACAAAACAGAAAAACCCATAAACTGCGGGGTTACCATATACAAAGGAGATTTTAGAAAGGGAACAGACGGAAAACTCATGTTAAAATCCTACAATGGAAAGCTTTATTAAGAAGCGAACCTATAAAAAGTATATCGCAACCGGTATGCTTTTTAGTTGCAATCTGACAAAAAGAGGATTACAATTACACAATCGAACTCAAAAAAGTAAATAAATAAAAGGAGGGTTACCATGAGATGCCTAAAGCACCCGAGCGCAAAGATGATCATCTTCTCCGATACTACGGGCGTATGTGAAAGCTGTGTTAATGAAATAGCGGCCACAGAGGAAAAACACGGAATTCATTTTTTGATTGAAATAAAAAAAGACGTGTATAGCGATCAGTTCAAAAAACTGGAAGAATGGCTCAAAAAACAACAGGAGGTTTCAAAAAAATCAGTTGAGTGGTGCATCACCAAAGCACTGGCGATTCGCGCGGTACTGCTAGGTGTATCTATCGAACACATACTCGACGGCATCGCGGTCTCCGCTCGCGTGGATGAGCTTCTTATATAATTTTGCCGTTCAATAATGAACGGCATTTTTATTTTATGTTATACTTTCCGTATGGCTGAATATCCGAAACCAGAGACGAAAGAGGTCCCCATTCCCCCGAGGTGGACCAAGGCGATCGGCGTGGGAATCGTTGTAATGGGGATGGCAATGGGAACCGGCGAGCTCATCTTATGGCCGCACCTGACCGCGAAGCACGGGCTGGGCATCCTGTGGCTCGCGCTTGTGGGCATAACTTTGCAATACTTTATCAACCAGGAAGTCGCGCGCCACGCGGCGGCAACTGGCGAGAGCTTCTTTTCTACATCAGGCCGCATCATACGATGGTCGCCATTTTTCTGGCTCATAGCGGGCATACTCCTGTATATGTGGCCCGGCTGGGCAAGCATTTTGGGGACTATAGCAAGTAAACTATTCCAGACCGGCGACTACCTTCTGTGGTCGTATGTATCGCTGGGGCTGCTTTTGGCCATTACTTTCTTGGGCAAGGTCGCGTACGCGACACTCGAGCGATCACTCAAAATAATAGTGCCAGTGTTTCTTGTTCTCCTTGTTGTGGTGAGTTTTCTGAACCTTTCAGGTGAAACGCTCGGAAACGCACTTGCGGGACTGGTAAACTTCGGATACATCCCCGGAGATATAGACATCGCCGTACTCTTGGGCGCGATCGTATTCGCAGGGGCGGGAGGCATGCTGAATTTGTGCGTATCGTTCTGGTATCGCGACAAGCAGATTGCGATGGGCGCGTATGTGGATCGAATCGAAAATCCCATCACCGGCAAGCCTACCGCATCAGCGGCTCACGCGTATCAATTTGAAACGACAGACGAAAATATGTCCCGATGGAAAGGATGGATGCGCTACGTCCGCATCGATCAGGGAATCATCTTCTGGCTGTTGGGAGTCATATCGATTGTACTGGTAAGTGCCAACGCGGTCGCCGTGCTCGCACCGCAGGGGCTGGTGCCCTCAGGCGTGGAAGTCGCAACTCTGCAGGCCGAAATATTCGGCGCGCAGTTCGGCGCGCTGGGAGAAAAGCTTTTTTTGGCGATGGCGTATCTGATGCTTTTTGCGGTTATGTGGACAGTGGTGGACGCGCTCACACGCATTATATCGGATATTCTACATACGAATACGAAGGTGGGTACGCGAATTTCAATACATAAGCTCTATTATTCATTTATCGTAATTATCGTTGTGGCGCAGGCGATCCTTTTGCCTATGCAACAGCCGCTTACATTCCTCGTAATAAGCTCGGTGCTGGGCGGCATAAGTATGGCAATCTACACTCCCCTGCTCATATACGCGAACAACACCAAACTACCCAAAAAGATCCGCCCCAACATCATAACCAATGTTGTTATGGTATTCGCAGCACTGTTTTACATTTACTTCACATATCGGATTATTCTAAATTATTTTGCGGGATGAGTATAAAAAATCCCGATCAAAGTATCGGGATAAAATAGTCCGCAGAGCACACGAGCGCCCCTCTCGGGTACCGTTCGTCCATATAGAGCACCTAGCGCTCCGCGGTTACTCCCATGACATAGGGATACCATGGGAAGAAGTTTGTTAAAAAACGACAAACAGTATAGCAAAACATGTATATTTGTCAACAAAAAACCCAGCGCGCAAACGCTGGGTGCTTTCTATCAAAGTTCATTCGATAAAAAGTTTTTTGAATGTAATGATGCCCATTTTTGGCTCAGACACAGTATAAGGCAGAACTTGTACTCGATCTCTAAACACTGCGACCCCAAGTTCAACCTGAAACTCCCCATACTCGCACGTGATGGTGCCGCGTGTGGAAGTTCGAATAACTCCGCTATCGGATGGAAACCTGCTGTTCTTTAAAAAATAGAGGACAAGGCGATTGATCGCTTCAACGGCATTTATAAGCCTCGTATCCATGTCATGAGATTTGCTTACGTGCTCGTCATACGTCAACCCTAGGTGGTGCACACAACAGTTTGAAGCATACCAGCCTGTCTCTATTTTCTCCCTTTTCAACATATCCCGCACTCCTTGGCGAAGCAGTCCTCCTTGGATTTCAATGGGATGATAATTCTTTTCCATTATCGCCTCCAGAATCCCAAGATGGATATCCGGATTGGGATAGAAAACGAAAGGGTCTTCCGTGACTTCTCGAGCGGCCAGGAGAACCTGTTCGTTGATCTCCGGAGCTACATCATCAATACCAAAGAAGTTATTATAATCAATCCCGTCGAAGAAGAAAGGATTCCATCGAGATCTGATAATTTTTGCCTTACGTGCTTCTGTTTTTACCGAGCCAAGCACAGACTCATTGGGCAGAACGAAGCCTACATTCATCATTACAACTCCCTATGATTTAGTTTTAAGAAACAGTTAGCTAACCTGTTCTTCAAACCGTCCGTAATAAACCGTTTGGGAACAGACCCCCAGTATTACAGATATTGCATTTCTTGTAAAGTGGCATATACTGCACCTCGGCACATGGACGGCTACCTAGCATCGTTTTTCGAACCAAAAGTGGTGCTGGGAGGAAAGTCCGGACACTTATCTCGACGCAAGTTGGGAGCGCGTAGCGGGTAACGCCCGTCGGGGGTAACCCTAGAGGTGCGAACAGAGACGAGTCCCTTCGGGGAGTGAAACGGCTAAATCCTTACGTGAGTGCAAGGACGTACTTCCCGGTATTCCGCCAGCTGGCGGAGTCGGGATTTGATCCGCTTGACCCCGAGAGCAATCGAGGGGCTAGATAAATTGTTGTCTTCCGCCTTCGCCGGCTGGCGAATGGCGGAAAAACAGAATCCGGCTTACGGTGTGCCAAACAAGATCAAAAAATCCGGTCAATCGCCGGATTTTTTGCTGATCGAAGAAAATGCAACATACAATGCAAGTTGCGTATTGAATGTGGAACTTTTGCCAAACAATGAGCCAAGCGCATCTTGTATGCCATCTTTCTGCATATCCTCGTGCAGTTCCTCAAGAGATCGAATACATATATCCTTATCATCCGATTGTTCCAAAATAAGTTGCTCCATTTCATCCCTGCTTGCCGCATCATACTTCAGGCTTTTCGCCAACTGCTCCATACGGATTACTTTCTCGGTATACAGGACCGCATACATTACCGCTTTTTTAAATTTTTCAAGAAAACGGGGGGCGTGCTCGCACTCGGACTCAAGCTGTTCAAACGAAAAGCCCCCCAAGACATCCTTAAAATGCTCCAAACGCTCCGGATTGCTCTGTACATACTCTGCCAAAGAAACATCTTCTTTTGGGCCTTCAAACTTTTTCATATGCTTATAATAGCGTGCGGGCGGTCGCCTCGTCCAGCGCCTCGTTTACGAGCGCATCGGCAATCCTGTTTTCTTCCCGTGGGATGTGCGTGAACCGCACGTCCAAAAAATCCTGCTTCAGGTTCCATATCTGTATGAAAAACGGAAACAGCTCCTCCTCCTTTAATTTAAAGTACCCCGACAGCTGGTTCACGATAAGCTGGCTGTCGGATCGAATTTCCACATTCGTCTGCTCTGCCTTCTTGGTGCCGATGATCTGCTTTACTTTTTTGAACGCGAACACAATCGCGCGATACTCGGCAATATTGTTCGTTGCCGCACCGAAGTACTCGGAATACTTTTTGTTAAGTACCGGTATATATACTCCAACCGCCGCCGGTCCCGGGTTTCCCCGCGATCCCCCATCGGTGTAGATAATTACGTCTTTTTCTTTACGATTATTTTTTTCCATTCGATTTTTTTACTATTTTCCACGGAAGCGGGGTTCCCAATGGGAGACGGATGCCGGCAGCAACCGGATGACCTCCTCCTCCATATTTTTTAGCAAGCCTTGTAACATCAAATAGTCCCTTTTCGGATCTCAGAGAAATATGGATTTCACTTTCATCCTGAGCCCAAACAATAGAAAACGGAGGCAGCTTCGCATAAAGTACATGCGCAACCTCGGAACGAATGCTTTCGGTAGACTCATTCACCGCATATACGGTATGCCCCTCAAAGCGGACCTTCTGTGCGCGCGCTGCTGATTCTTCAATAAGCCGCTGGCGATATTTTTCGATCAGTTTCCCCCCTGTAAATATTATTCTCCTTGTTTTAGGGTTTTCCACTTTTTTTGCGAATAGTCCCCATCTGTTAAAATCATCCATTCCCTCCAATGCAAGCATATTGCGAACTAGGTTTGTCTGTGAATACTTCCGTCTCCAAAGATCGCCATCTTCCACATAACGGACCAGCCAGGGTGCTTTTCCCCCCGCAAAAAAATATTTCCACGCAAGCCCTGCTCCTGATTTTTTTGTATCAAAAAGATAATCATCCGCAAAAGCCACGTACGCAGCCGAGGATTGGTGATGATCAATAACCGTAACAACATTCCCCTTCTTTTTAAGAAGCGCGATTTTATTTCCTCTCGGGCACAAATCAACAAAAAACAGCAAGGAATTGTGGGGTAATTTTTTGGGAAGACTGTCGGGGAGCAAAGCGGTATAGGCGGCTTTTTCCCCAAGTTTCTTCCACACAACCCATGCAGCGCAAAAACCATCAAAGCAATCCTTGTGGTAGTACACGTATACCTTTTTTGTACGTTTTTTCATATATCTTATTTTAACGCCTCTATCCCCGGGAGCTTGTGGCCCGCGAGAAATTCCAGCATTGCCCCACCGCCCGTCGAAAGGAATATTCTCTTGGGAAGATTTTTGTGCTGCTTCAGAACAAACGAAGTCGTCTCTCCTCCGCCAATAACAGCGGTCACGTGCGAGGCGCAAATCGCTTCGAGCACCCGTTTTGAACCACCCCAAAACTCCTTATTATCCGTATCCCCAAGCGGTCCTCCCCATATGACAAACTTGGATTTCCGTATGATGTCCGCGTACAATTCGGCGGTTTGCGGACCTATATCAAGAATCCGCTTATTCCTAATGACAACATCAATCGGAATCATGAAGTTCGACCTTCCCAGACCAAGGTCAAACCTCCTGATACTAAAATCCTTATCGAACAAAGAGTCACCCACGGGGATTCCTTGCTCGTAGAAAAATGTATTCGCAATTCCTCCGCCAACAAGTATGTGATCCGCTTTTCGCGCAAATGATTGTATCAGCGGCGTTTTGTCGGATATTTTTGCGCCGCCTAACACAAGCGTAAGAGGTGTTTGCGCCGCTCGTCGAGCTTCGGACAACTTTTCAATCTCTTCCTGCATCGCAAGTCCTGCAAACGAAGGAAGCAGCTTCGGCAGCAGGACCATGCTCGCTGTTTTGCGGTGCGAGAAAGCAAACGCATCCTGTACGTACACATCTCCCAATTTCGCAAGCTTTCGAGCAAACGCGAAATCATTCGAGTCCTCTCCTTTAAAGAATCGCAAATTTTCAAATACTGTTATGTTTGTCTTCAATACATCGCTAAAAATTTTTTCAAAAGGTCTGAGAGAAAGCAGTCTTTCTTTCCCCCTCGGCCTCCCTCGGTGGCTCAACAGCGTCACCCGGTACCCTTTCTTCAACAGGTGCCGAATCGTGGGGATCGCGCGCTCAACGCGCAGAGATGCATGCTCATCCCCCGCTTTTATATTCAAATCAATCCGCACCAACGCGATCTGGCCTTTCTTTGCTTTTGGTATGTTGCGCAAAAACTTCATTTATTCAATAATAGCAGTTGCAGATAATTCATGCCATGCGGGTATGGTATAACGGCATTATGTAACCTTCCCAAGGTTGAGACACGGGTTCGACTCCCGTTACCCGCTCATCATTTACTCACAACTCCCTCGGATGTCCATTCCACATCAGGCATAAACAAAAAAATCACCGACGCATCTTTTCTCGCCTCACGCAGCCACTCTTCCAAACTCAATCCTTCCGCCTGCAAACGGCTGCTCAAAATCTGATTCCGAGCTTCATGCTCCAAAAAATACTTTTTAATGCTCCCATCGGAAGCCTGCGTCATGGCACGAAGCGTTTCACGCGACGCGGAATCAGACCACAACGGATCCACAATTGCGGCTATTTCGCCGCGCAACTCGCGTGCACCCACATCCAAAACCAGTCTTTTCTCTATAAGATGCGCGTCCACCAGTCCCTCAAGCACCGCCCGATCCAGTTGCAACTGCATATTCTTGTCCTGTTCAGCTGTCTGACCGCCCTGCGCAAGGTATGAGTAGTACGCATATGAAAGATCGTACGCGTCTCGATATTCGAAAGCATACACTGGCGAACCCGACACGATAAGAATCGGATACAACCCAAACGAAACAATGCACATTCCAAGAACAGCAAACGATACAACAATAATAAGAATGGTGCGGAGTTTTTTATTCATTCGGTTAATCGGGAATCACAATGATCATCCCCTCTCCAGGTTTTTTGTAATTAAATCTGCTGCGAAGGAATTTCTCGACATTCTCGGGATATACATAATAACGCGCCTCTAATTCAAGCTGCTTGTTTTCTTCCGCAAGCGCACCGTAGGCCTTGCCCCGCTCCTCGGCCGAGGTACGCAATTCCGAAGTTTCACGAAGCATGCCGTACAGCTGTATCCACAAAAAAACCAAAACACAGGCAAATGCAACCAAAATCAATATACGCTTCACTCGCATATATTCAGCATATCATTTTATACAGTGTTCGTGTACTATAGACCCATACCTATGGCAGACAACATACGCAACATCTGTATAATCGCGCATATAGACCATGGCAAATCCACTCTGGCAGACCGTCTGCTGGAGATCACCGGCACGGTGGAAAAACGCAAGATGAAAGAGCAGTACCTCGACCAGCTGGAGTTGGAGCGGGAACGCGGAATTACCATAAAAATGGCTCCTGTCCGTATGCACTATAATGACTACATCATAAACCTAATCGATACACCCGGCCACCCAGATTTCGGATATGAGGTATCTCGCGCGCTTGAAGCGGTTGAAGGCGCCATACTCCTGGTAGATGCAACCCAGGGTATCCAGGCCCAGACACTTTCCAATTTTTATGCCGCGCAAAAAGCAGGCCTTACCATCATACCCGCCATAAACAAGGTGGATCTGCCCGCAGCCCGCGTCGAGGAGGCGCTCGCCGAAACGGCCGCGCTTACCGGAGTTGCTGAAGAAAAAATCTTGCATATATCCGGAAAAACAGGAGCGGGGGTAACAGAGTTATTGGAAAAAGTTGTATCTGAGGTTCGACCTCCCCAAACCGAGGTCAAATCTCCGATTCCAATAAACCGCGCTCTTATATTCGACTCGTTTTATGATGATCACAAGGGCATTGTCGCGGTGGTGCGCATGACAGATGGAGAATTAAAAACTGGAGATGCTTTGCATCTTATTGCCGCACGTGAACGTATATGGTCAAAAGATGTCGGCTATTTTATCCCACGCCCCTTATCGGCACCCGCGCTCCATGCGGGAGAAATCGGGTTTGTTACTACCGGGCTTAAGGATCCGAACAAAATAAAAATCGGAGACACCATAATCAACTCAAAACTCAAACTTGAGCATCTGCGGCTGCCTGGGTACAAAGAGCCAAGTCCGGTTGTGTTCGTATCGTTTTTCCCAGATGACGCGAACGAATACGAGCATCTCAAAAAAGCGCTCGAGCGCCTGCGCCTCAACGACTCGGCATTTTCATTCGAGCCGGATTTCAACGAAGTGCTCGGACGCGGATTCAAAGGAGGATTTTTGGGAAAACTGCACTTTGAAATTGTCGCACAGCGGCTCGATCGGGAATTCGGTATCAAGACCGTAACCTCATTCCCGTCGGTTGCGTATAGGGTCGACACCATTCTCGTCCAGAACCCCAAAGACCTCCCGGACGAATTCAATGAGATCCAAGAGCCATACATCAAAATGGAAATTGTATGCCCGAATACGCTCATCGGCAGTTTATTGGGACTTAAGGAAAAATTCCGCTGGGGACACATGAGCACCGAACTACTGGGTGATCGCATCATCTTGCGTACACGCATGCCGCTTGCCGAGCTTATATCGGACTTCGATGATATGCTCAAATCCATTTCAGGCGGCTTCGCTTCGTTCAGCTACGTAGAGGATGGCTACGAGCGCGGCGATCTGGAGCGGCTCGACATATTGGTGGCCGACGAACTGGTCCCTGGACTTTCACGGGTATTGCCAAAATCCGCGATCGAATATGAGTCCCGCAAAATGGTGCGCTTGCTGAAAGATACCTTGCCCCGACAGCAGTTCGCCCAAGCCATACAGGCAAAAGCGCACGGACGCATACTCGCCCGCGAAACCATCCCCGCGATGCGCAAAGATGTAACCGGCTATCTCTACGGCGGAGACCGTACCCGCAAGATGAAGCTGTGGAAAAAACAGAAAGAGGGCAAAAAGAAGCTGCTTTCTATGGCCAAAGTGCGCATTTCACCTGAAGACTTCAAGAAGCTTTTAGCAAAATAATTTGCTATACTTATTCGTAATGAAATCAAAACGGCATTATGGCTTCTCGCTTCTCGAAACGGTCGTATACATCGGCATACTTGCCACCGTAGCAGGCATATTCACGGGCGTGTTCCAATCAATCCTCAGAACACAAATATCCGAAACATCCCAAAACGAGATTACCAGCCAGCTCAATTTTGCTGTGCAGACCATACAGCGGCTTGTGAAGAATTCGAGCGTCATTGAGTTCGACGGCTGCGGCGCCACCACCACGCTCTCGCTTATTATGCCGCAGGAAGCCTATAGCCCTACCTCCATATACGCGCAGAACAGCAAACTGTACATCCAACAGGGATCGGGGACGGCACAGACACTCACGAGTGATACCGTTACCGTGGATTCGCTGGAATTCAAAAAACTCTGCAATACCGGGGCAAAGGATACGATTGAAATACACATCGCCATATCCAAACTGGATGCTTCGACCAATGACCGCATCTCACGCTCGCTTACATCGGCTATTTCGCGCGTGAACGCGGTTACATTCGATTCAAGCCTGCTTCCGCCCACCGATGCCACGTACGATGTTGGCACCTGGCCCACCCTACGTTGGCGCAATGGCGCGTTTTCAGGACAGGTGAAAGCGGGACAATTGTGTATCGCAGATGACTGCCAGTCGTCATGGAGCTCAGCATCACAGTGGAGTGCTACTGGAACGAACATCTATTATAACGATGGAAATGTAGGCATCGGGACGACAGAGCCGGGGACTTTATTACATATTCCCACTAGCCAAACAGGAACATCAATTACTGCGGGTAGTTTGGCAAACGGAGTCGTCCTAGCTCTTGGAAACAGCAGTGCTACCATTAATAATATAGCTGCTATCGGATTTTCTGGTAGTGCTACTGGGATTGGTGATTGGGTAAAAATGGGCGCACAATTTACTGACAGAACTGGGTCAAGTGAAGATGCTGACTTTTTCATCTCAACCATCGCAGGAGGTTCTGCTTCTGAAAAATTCAGAATCACAAGCACCGGCAACGTCGGCATAGGCACCACAACACCGTCAAATACACTTACTGTAAACGGAGACATCGGATTCGCAGATGGCACCACCTTAAGCACCGCGTACCCCACGCGCGGCGCAACGCTGAACATATCCACATCCACACTTGCCGCATACAGCGGAACCTCGGCAACATCCACCATCGAACTCGGATTCGCATACCGCCCCCAGACATTCGTAAACGCCAAATGCGTGGCGGACGCCGGATCGTTCGCGTACCGCATCGGAGACGGCACGAACTGGTCAAACACGCTCTCCTGCACCACCTCAAGCACGAGTTTTAATGATTTCACGACCAACAACACATTCACACAGGGTGAAGCGCGCTATATACAAGTCGGATCATTTTCAAGTTTTTCAAAAAGCAGTTTGACCATAGGCATCCAAGATACCGCTGACTAACGGGATGAAAAAACATCTTCCATTTATTCTTTCAATACTTGGTGTTATCGCGATCGCGGTGGTAGCTTTGGTATTGTCAAAGCCATCAGCAGTCCGAGCCGTCGACTGGTACAATGCAAGTTGGCAATACCGCGTCAAAATAACTGTACAAAATACAGAAGTTGATGCCGACCTGACCAATTTTCCTGTATATGTAGACCTCTCAGACCTGCCTGCGGGATTCCATTCACATGTCAACCAGACCGACGCGCGGGATATCCGAGTGACCAAAACGGACGGAACAACCGAGCTTCCAAGAGAAGTGGTTTTTTACACCGCCGCCTCGGACACGGGGGAACTGCATTTTAAGGCGGATAGCGTCGCCGATGCTTCCGATACGGATTTCTATATTTATTACGGCAACGCGGGAGCATCTGATTATGCGATATCGGATACCTATGGAGCAAACAATGTATGGACAAACGGGTATGAAGCCGTCTATCACTTACATGAATCATCTGGCGGCACCGATGCAATAAAAGATTCAACTGCAAACGCAAACCATAGTACCGATGCAAATACTCCAACATTTGGAGCAACTGCGCCGGTAGGAAAAGGAATAACATTCAACGGGAGCAACGAAGACCTTACGCTTAAGAATTATCCGGGATATTCAACCGAGATGCACTATTCGTTCTGGGCGAAGCCCACAAGCGCATCCACCCAGTATAATATAATAGCGACAAAATCCCAGCTTCTTCGGTTAAACCATGCGAGCACCAATAGAACATATCTTTGGGCGAATACCTCTGGCGCAGCTGATTATATAAACTACACCTGGGACACAAACTGGCACTATGTATCGGCTGGATATAAGAATACAGTGGGCTGGCTGTTTCTTATTGACACCACCACAAAAACCGTCTCAAGCGCTGGGTCATATCTAAATACAACTAATTCTAATAAGACAATCGCCCAATACGGTTGGGGAAGCTATTTCGGCGGAACGCTTGACGAGATTCGCATTTCAAACACAATGAGAAACCTGACATGGTCAAGCACTGAATATAATAACCAAAATGCCCCAAACACGTTTTATGCGGCGGGGGCAGAGGAGGGGGCTCCAAGCGAAGAGGAAGCGGTTATTCCTCCTCCAGCCATTATTTTCTTTGAAGAGCTGTAGAACACCCCTACGGATTTCTATCCACATACTCCCTGCTCACCGGCCCAAAGTAGCCCGAAGGAGGATTGATGTTGTGTGCCTGCTGGAAGCGGGCCAGAGCTTGTTGAGTTCGTTGGCCAAAGAGGGTTGTTTCATTGTTGGGAGATCCTGCTCCTGAGGTAGCTACCAGGAATCCTTGGTTGTTGAGATAGCGTTGCAGTTGTCTGACGTCTTCGCCTTGG
>MGIS01000002.1:12963-13074 GCA_001793865.1 Candidatus Wolfebacteria bacterium RIFCSPLOWO2_01_FULL_47_17b | reverse complement strand
TGCGCCAACTTCACCCAGGGCAACATGACTTTCAGCAAAACCTCCTTCAAGTTCTGGGACTGCGTGTCCTCAGCCGGCGCGCCGTCGGTTTATTTCGACACGAATGCAAAC
>MGIS01000002.1:0-12828 GCA_001793865.1 Candidatus Wolfebacteria bacterium RIFCSPLOWO2_01_FULL_47_17b | reverse complement strand
GATTTTGGAAATTTTGCAGGCACGAGCGTGCTGAATGTTGCTCCCCGCGACGGGGACGACGGCAAGATACTTGTGCGGACCTCTCCGGGAAATTTCCCTGTTGTAATTTTGAATCGGACCTCTGTCGGCAGGGCGGCATGGGTTGCCGATTTCTCTGAAGACGGCTACGGTGACGATGAGAAGCAGCTTCTGATGTCGCTCATTCTTTGGTCGTCAAACAAACGGGCGATAGGAATCCTCTCGCCGAATCTGCGCGCCGGCTTCCTCACGTCGTACATAAACACAGCGAACCAGGACATGTTTGAGGTTTACAAATTCAATCTAGGATTAGGTTTTCCGTTTGGTCGTTAATTAAAAATTTAAGATTTATTTTAATCTTATGGCTTCAAGATTTCTCGGAGCGTGCGTCTCAACTCGGAAGTTCTTGTGAACTGCGCGTGCGAATTCAACAGCCTTTGTCGCTTCACCGTGGCAGACTATAACGCGGTCTGGCCTTGCAGCCAGGCGGTGTATGAAACTCATGAGCTGATTTCTGTCCGAATGACCGCTGAGGCCTTCTATTGTCTGAACCTGCATCTTCAGTTGAATCGTCTGCGGCTTTCCGTTGTTGCCTGAGCCGATCGGGATTTCCGTCCACCCTTTCTGTATTTTTTTCCCGAGTGTGCCTTCTGCCTGGAACGAGGCGAAAAGAAGCAGGTTGTTCGGATTTTCCGCGAGCTGCTTGATGTGCTCGATCGCAGGCCCCCCTGTCAGCATTCCGCTTGTTGACATTATCACGCACGGCTTGTTCTCCCATGCCTTCTCGCGGTCTGCCTGCGACGCAATGCGTTTGAAAATCTCATTCTTGAAAGGATCTTCTCCACCGTAGATGGATTTCTGCATCTGCCTGCTCAAATATTCCGGATATGCAGTGAAAATGCCGTTGGCGTCCCATATCATTCCGTCAAGATAAACTGGATATTGGAAGTTGTTCGTGGCGAGAATCGTCATCATCTCCTGCGCACGCTCCACTGCGAATGAGGGAATCAGCACTTGTGCGCCTGCTTCCATGGTTTTGTTGACCGCGTCGAGAAACATCCTTTCCGTTTCCTGTCGTGGAGGTTGGATGTCCGCAACCCCACCGTACGTCGACTCGATGATTAAAGTCTCGCAGCGCTGGAAGTCAGTAAATGCCGGCTCGAGCAAATTAGTGCGTGCGAATTTCTGGTCAAGCCCGTAAACGATGTTGTGCATTCCCTCCCCGATGTGCAGGTGAACCAACGCGCTGCCGAGAATGTGGCCCGCGTTTTGGAATGTCAGCCTCACGTCAGGCGCAACATCTGAAACTTCTCCGTACTCGAGCGAAATGCTGTGACGAACTGCCTCTTTCACTCCTTTCACCGTATAAGCAGGATTCACTCCGTTTTTCTGCGCTACGTCGATGTAATCCAAGTCAAGCAGCGCGAAAAGATCGAGCGTCGGAGTCGTGCAGTACAGTGGCCCCTCGTATCCATATTCAAACAAATAAGGAACAAACCCTACGTGGTCCATGTGCGCATGCGAGATTATCACCGCGTCAAGCTCGGCAGGATCGAACTCCTTCGTCGTAAGCAGTGGGAAAGCGTCGGCGCCCTGACCACCAGGAGCGATTCCGCAATCGATCAGAACTTTCGATTTCGGCGTTTCGATAAGCAGACAACTGCGGCCGACCTGGCGAAAGCCACCGAGAGGAATGATGCGTATCCAATCGCGGTTCGTCTTGCGCTCGCTGAAAATTTTCTCTCCAATCTTATTCAGAAACTCTTTCCTGAACTTGACTTCTTGGTGCAAAACCTTTCTAATCCCGTCAATAACATCTGACTTGATCGGAGGCACGCGTTCTATTCGAGGAACCCAGAAAGTCTCGGCGCGAATCTGGCGAAATGTCTCGCCTCCGCGGCCGATTACGAGGCCTGGCTTTTCTGCAGCTATGATGACGAGGCTGCGCTCTTCCTCAAAATAAATGTTCTTGATGTTCGCTTCAGCAGGCACAAGCTCCATGATGCGTTTTTTCGTCGCTTCCTGGCTCAGACATATCGCCGCTTCAGGCCTTACCTCAATCCTTTTCTTAAGCTGGTCAACTACCTGCCTCACAGTCTCCTCATGCTTTACGAAAAAGTCGCGGTCCTTCGTGTAAACGATAAGCTCAGAGCCTTCGAGTTCCACCCTGCTTATCGCTTCCTGCGGCAATGCATTTCTAACTTTCTCTAGAATTTCCGTTTCAATCAACTTGCAATTAATTTATAAACAACTTTTCAACGACTTCAAAACTCGCTCAAAAAAATAATCATAAAAACAAATTTACTTAACTACTTAATCGTTCTCGCAGTGAATTCATGCTTGTTAAGTTTTACTCCGTCTCTTGTAATTATTGCAACGTCGATTCCTCTGCCGCCGCTTCCGATGTCCCGTTCGATCGCAGCGCTTATCGCCCTCAGCGCAAGCTTCTCCGCTTCGGCAGCCGTGATGCCGTCGCGGTATCCGTCCTCAAGCACACCAAGCGCCATCGGAGACCCGCTTCCTGTGGAGAAGAAACGTCTCTCCTCTTCAACCGAGCCGAGCGCGTCGAGGCTGAAAACTCCGCCCCCGCCTTCGTCCCATCCTGCCAAAATAAGCTGAACCATGTAAGGCAAGTAAGACCAGCGACCGCCTTGAAGTATGTTCGACAACAGTGCAGCCGCACCTTTGACGGAAATCTTTCGACCATTTTGTATTGAAAAAAGTTTCAACTCAGCACGCAGATAACGAGCGAGCGCCTGCGCATCGCCAGAATAACCAGCAATAGTTATCGCTACATGGTCTTCAACTTGAATTATCTTTTCACTGTCTTTGCTTGCAACCAAATATCCCAGCGTGCTCTTCTTCTCCGCAGCCAGCACGACCCCGTCCTTGCAAACCATTCCGACTGTCGTAGTACCAGTTTTTCTTATTTCAGGTTTTTCGTCAAACAATCCTTTCAAATCAATTCACCAATCAATTAAGTAGAAATTGATAAAATAAATTTGGCAACTGCATTTAAATATGTTATGGTTCTTAGTAAGATTTTGCAAAATAAACTGTTTCCTTCGCTACCTTTTCACAATAAATACATTTCTCAGAGTTTTCTTTAATGAACGGTATGACACGAATTGTCGCTGACGTCTCGACCTTTATCTGCTCCTCGCAATGATGCTCGCCGCACCAGCCGGCTTTTACGAATCCGCCTTTCTGCCCAATCACTTTCTTGAACTCCACATAATTTTTCACTGTGCTAATGTTTTCGTCCAAAAATTTTCTCGCCGTCTTGTGCAAGCTTTGCTGAATTTCCTCCAGCGTTTCTCCGGCCGACTTGGCCAGATCTTTTTCCTTGACAGTCCATTTCTTTCCCGTGTCGCGCCGCGCAAAAACTACCTGCTTTGCCTTGATGTCCTTCGGCCCGACCTCCACTCTCAGCGGCACTCCTTTCAACTCCCACTCGTTGAACTTCCATCCAGGCGTGTACTCCTCCCTCACGTCTGCATGCACTCTCACTCCGTTTTTCTGCAACAAATTCTTCAGCTCTTCCGCCTTTTTCATTGCCGCCTTCTTCTCTTCGTCCTTGTAGTAAATTGGCACAATCACAGCTTGGTAGGTCGCGACTTTCGGCGGCAGCACCAGTCCCTTGTCGTCGCCATGCGTCATGACAATTCCCCCAAGCAGGCGGGTTGAAATCCCCCACGACGTCGTCCACACATACTTCTGAGTGCCGTCCTTGTCGAGGAACTTTATGTCGAAAGGTTTGCTGAAATTCTGCCCGAGATTGTGCGAAGTTCCCATCTGAAGCGCGCGTCCGTCAGGCATCATCGCCTCGAGAGTTGTCGTTGTGAGCGCGCCCGCGAATTTCTGGCTCTCGCTTTTGTAGCCTGTCAAAACAGGGACTGCCAAATAACTTTCCATCAAGTCACGATATTCGTCAAGTATCAGCATCATCTCCACGTCAGCCGCCTCCTTCGTGGCATGCGCCGTGTGGCCTTCCTGCCAAAGGAACTCCGAACCGCGAATGAAAGGCTTGGTAGATTTTATCTCCGCCCTCAGCACGTTGCACCATTGGTTCAGCAACAGCGGCAAGTCTCGCCAGCTTCGGATCCACTTCGAGTAAAAATCGTAAATGATTGTTTCAGACGTAGGCCGCACGGCAAGCCGCTCGCCGAGCTTGTTATTTCCCGAGTGCGTGACCCAAAATACTTCCGGGACGAATCCTTGGAAATGCTCTGCCTCTTTTTTCAGAAAACTTTCGGGAATCAGCAACGGAAAATAGGCATTCATGTGACCCGTCCGCTTGATTTTCTCGTCAAAAATCTTCTGTATGTTTTCCCAAATTCCCATCCCATGCGGCTTCAGCGCGACCGTTCCCTGCACAGGCCCATAGTCAACGAGTTCCCCCTTCAGCACGGCCTGCGTATACCATTCCGAGAAGTCATTGCTCTTCTTTACTGTCATTCCCTCTTGCTTTTCTTGCTTCATCTCTTTTTCTGCCATATTTTTTAAAGCTCCTCGCCGCTTCTTTTTAAAAATTGCTGGTGTGAAGGGATAAATATAGCTAGATTTAAGCATTTATTTTTTCTCTGAGATTACTTATACAGCTTCTTCGTTCGAGGTGGTTCTACTGTCGATAAAAATTGCAGTGATGTCTGACTTTCACTTCGGTCACGGCTACAATACTGAGATTGAGGACGACAGCTTCGATGCGGTCGAGGAAGCGATGCAGCAGGCGATAGACTGCGACCTGATTCTCATTCTCGGCGACGTTTTCGACTCGCGAGTGCCGAGGACGGCGATATGGAGCAAAGCTTTGCATATTTTAACCAAGCCACTTCTAAAACCAAACCCAGGAATAAAATTCGTCTCATCGACGAAGGATTTGAAGGAAATTTCCATCCGCAGTTTGAACCACATTCCCGTCGTCGCGCTGCATGGGAACCACGAGCGGCGCGGGCATGGGGAAGTCAACACGCTCACGGCGCTTGAGAACGCAGGCCTGCTTGTTCATTTGCACATGGAAAATATTGTTTTCGAAAAGGATGGAAAGAAGGTCGCGATTCACGGCATGTCGTCCGTTCCTGAAAGATTTGCGAAAAATTTCCTCGAGCAATGGAATCCACAGCCTGTTGCAGGTTGCACGAACATTCTGCTGCTTCATCAGAACGTCGACCCGTACGTTTTCTCGCCGCTAGAGCCGCCGAGCCTTTCGCTCTCGACTTTGCCAAAAGGTTTCGATTTGATATTGAACGGCCACATCCACACGACGGTCCAGGAAAAAATCAACGGGACACCTTTTGTGATAACTGGAAGCACTATAATTACTCAACTCAAGAAGGAAGAGGCCCAGTTCAACAAAGGCTTGTGGAAAATCCATCTGGACAGAGAAATGAAAGTTGAATTTATTCCGCTGAAAAACAACAGAAAATTCTTTTATGAGGATATTTTCACCCAAGGCGCGACATCGTTGCGGCAGACGGTCGAAAATAAAATACAAAGCTTGCTGAATCAGCCCCACAGCAAAAGGCCGATAATTAAGCTGCGAATTGTCGGGAAGGAGTCGGAGGTCATCGATGCTGACTTGCGCGAACTTGAGAAAAAATATTCTGACCGCGCGATAATAATTTTCGTGAAGGAACTCGAGTCGCCGGAGCTTGCAAAGAAAATCGAATTCCTGCAAAACATACGCGAACAGAAGCTGTCTGTGGAGGAAGTCGGGCTGAGCGTGCTGAAGAAAAATCTGGAAGAGCTACAGTTCGCGACAGTTTTCGACTACGAGCAGGCGTTCCATCTGCTGAGCGAGGGAGGGGTCGACGTAATGCTGAACATTTTGACGGGCGAGCAGAAGACTCTGATGCAGAGTTTGAAATGGAAGTGAGAGGTAATGATTACAAAAGTAAAATTGAAAAATTGGAGATCGCATGCAGACTCGACGCTTGAGTTTACTCCGGGAACAAACGCGCTGATCGGAATAATGGGCAGCGGAAAGAGCAGCATCATGGACGCGATATGCTTTGCGCTGTTCGGAACTTTTCCGAATTTGCAGTCGAAGAAGCTCAAGCTGGATGACGTGATAATGAAGAAGCCGAGCGAGAAGAATGTTGCAGAGGTTGAAGTTGTCCTAGATCTTAACGGAACGAAATACACGATAAAAAGAAGCATTGAACGCGGAAAGGGAACGATGTTTTCAGAAATTTCTGCTGGCGGAAATGTGCTGGAGTCGCCGAACTCGTCGCGGGTTTCGGAAGCAGTGGAGAAAAATCTGAAGGTCAACTACGAATTGTTCAGCAAGGCAATCTACAGCGAGCAGAACGCGCTCGATTACTTCCTGACGATTCCGCGCGGCCAGAGAATGAAAAGAATTGACGAGTTGCTGATGATAGATAAGTTCGAAAAAGCTAGAACGAACGCGGTTACTCTTGCCAATCGTGTTAGTGACAGGCGTTCTGCAAAGCAGAGCGTAATAGAGCAGATTGATGTTGAAACTATAAATCAGATTTTAAAAGAACTTCGCGCGATTTATATTGAAACTTCGCAGGAAATAAACTCCCTGAGGAAAAAAACAGTCGATGCGTCGCAGAAAAGGAAAGCACTGGAAGGCGAGTTTGAAGGTTTGATGAAAGTAAAGGAAGAGTTTGAATTTTTGAAGCGCGACGAGAGGGGAATAGAGAAAAGTTTGGAAGTAGTGAGCAAAAATTTGGCAGCGCTGGAGCAAGCGACGAAAGGCTTGCTGAAGGAGAAAGCCCAGAAAGATTTTGACGAAACCAAAAGAAAAATTTCCGAAACTAACGCTGAGCTAAGGAAAAAGAAAACTGACTTCGAGGCTGCAACTTCAGCAATTAGCGACAAAAAATCAAACGCATCGAGCCTGAAGAAGGAAATCGATCTTTTGGGAAAGGAATATGAAAAGAAACTTGCGAGAAAAAAGGAGTACGAGCAGTTCAAGTCAGAGATAGGAGCTGACACTGAGCGGCAGATAAGCGAGACGAAGAAACTTCTGGATAAAGCCACAGAGGATGCGACGAAGACATACGCGAAAATTTCCGACCTCAACGAATTCATCGTTCATTTGCAATCACCGGAAACGAAATGCCCGATATGCGAGACGATTCTTAGCGAGGAAAGAAAGAAACTTTTGATTGTGCAGAAATACCAGCAGATCAAGCAGTTGCAGGAAACTTTTGAGAACTTGAAAGCACAGAAGGAGATGGCTGACGAAAAGCTTGAGAAGGCCAGAGAGGCTGCGGAGAAAATGCAGATGCTGCTGACTGAGATTGCTGGAATTGACGTGCTGAGGAAGGATTTGGAGGATTTGAAGAAGAATTTTGTCGAGACGAGCAATGAGGTGTTTAATGCGGAGAATTCCCTGACGAACATGCGGAGGGAAGTGCAGAATTTTGAGGAGCGGCTGAGAGAGAGCGAATTAAGAAGGAATGATTTGGAATTGCTGATGGCGAAGTTTGGTGACTATGAGGAAAAGAAGTTCGAGTTCGAGCAGTTGACAATGGAAAGGCAGCAGGTGGAGAGCAGGCTGCAGGAAAAGGAGAAGAAGATTTCCGGGAAAGACTTGCTTGCGCTGGATTCGGAATTGAAGCAAACGATTGCTGAAGAACGCGAGTACGATGTGAGGATAAACGAGATGGAGAAGCTGCTGAAGGAACGCATGCAGCGGATCGAGGGGCAGGAGGAGAAGTTGAAAGAAGCTGAGAAGTACAAGGAGGAAGTGCTACGGCTCGAACAAACTATAAGGAATTTGAAAATTTTCTCGCAGGCGTTGGAACAAACGCAAGTTGAATTACGTCAGGAATTCATAATAGCAGTCAACCACACCATGAACGAGATCTGGCAGGCGATTTATCCCTATCACGACTTGGTCGGCGTGAGGCTGCAGGTCGAGGAAGGAGACTACGTGTTGCAGCTGCAGGAGAGGAGCGGAAGCTGGATAAATGTTGAGGGAATCGCATCCGGCGGAGAGAGGAGCATCGCCGCACTCGCGCTGCGCATCGCATTTTCACTCGTGCTTGCGCCGCAGCTGCGCATGCTGATACTCGACGAGCCGACTGCGAACCTTGACGCGAACGCGATTGAAGTTCTCGGCACGACGCTGCGCGAAAGGATAAGCGACATAATCGACCAGACTTTCTTGATCACTCACGACGAGAAGCTGGAGAATGCTGTCACAGGCAGCCTGTACAAGCTCGAGAGGGAGAAGGAAAAAGACGGCGTGACAAAAGTTATAAATATTGCTTAGATATTAAACATAGATAAACATGACAGACGAAGATGAGTTTGTAAAATTCGTAACAGACCAGCCGGCCGCATTCATTCCGGAAATTTCAACTCTTGTCATCGCTGAGCTTCATCTCGGCCTCGAGGTCGACCTGTACAAGGGCGGCGTTTTTGTTCCAGCTCAAGGGCCTCAGTTCGAAAAAACTGTCAGCAGTTTGATTAAGCTCACGAAGGCGAAAACTCTCGTGATTGTTGGCGACATAAAGCACAAAGTCCCGGGCAGCACGTTACTTGAAGACAGAGAGATACCGAAATTTCTGACGAATATCTCGAAAAAAATCAAAACAATTCTCGTCAAAGGAAATCATGACGATCGAATCGAGGAGATCATGCCGGAAGAAGTGAAGGTTTATCCTTCGCACGGTTTTCGCATCGATCGTTACGGATTTTTCCACGGGCATGCCTGGCCGTCCACGCGCCTGTTCGCCTGCGACTATCTGTTCATGGGACACTTGCACCCGGCGATTGAGTTTAAGGACGCGTTTGGTTTCCGCGCTGTCGAACAGGTATGGGTGAAGGGAAAACTGGACGAAGAAAAGGTGAGAAAAAAGTTTGAGCTGAAGGGAACTGAAGTTGGAGAGCTGAACTTGATTGTCTTGCCTGTGTTTAATCAGTTGCTCAGCGGCATTGCAATTAACAAGCTTGCAAAAGAGGAACTTATTGGGCCAATCCTGGCAAATAATTTTGTTGATGTTAAAAATTCGAGCATTTACATGCTTGACGGGACGTTCCTCGGAACGATGAAAAATATACGCAAAGGCAACATCTAACATCAAATTCTAAATTCTTGTAGCTGCAGTAAGGATGATTATTGTTGCCACGAGACCTCCGACAAAAATCGCGACAATCTGCGTGGGCGACAAGGAAGAGAAATCGACTCTTGGCTGCTGTGTTTGAGTCGTGGTCATAGTTTCAGTTGATGCTTGATTTGTTTGAGATTGTGCTGATATTTGTGTTGCTGATTCTGTTGATGTAGTAATTGGTGTAGATGTTGGAAGTTTTGGCTGTGTTGCTGATGCAAATGTTGTTGTGGTTGTTTGTTTTGCTATAGTATCCTGCAACTGGCTTGCATTGACCTGACTCGTCGCGCTGTTGAGCTCATCCTCCAGAAGTTTTATTACGTCATCAATCGTTTGCGGCTGTTGCTGTGTTTGCGATGTTTGTGATGGAACCACTCCGCCGATTAGTTGTGATATTTCGCTTGCAAGCTCTCCGGAGTTTAGGGACAGGATGCTTGCAAGAATGAAGCTTATCGTCAGAATTATCGCGACTATCAGTGCTTGAGAAGCCATATTTCATATTTTTGTCTTCGATGTTTTTATTACTTTAGTTATTGCTTTAACAATTCTCGTTCGTCCGCTGAGATATGTTCAAAAAGCTCTCTCAAAATTTTCATCTCAGTCTCCGTCAGTGCCGCCGAAAGCACGTCTCCTTCCTGTATCTGCCTGCCTACTGTCGGTTCGTCCATGCTCACAGCGACTTTGTCTCCGCTTTTCGCCTCCGCAATCTGCTGCCCTTCTTTCTCTATCTTCTTCACGGTTCCGACGACTTTTCCGTCCTCCCTCTTCAGCCTAACGCCAGGCTTGAGCAGCCCCTTCTGCACCTCGACCCCGAAAATTGCTGGGTTGCTGACGCGGAAGACAAAGCCCTTCAAAATTTTTATCACGCACGGCCTGCTGACTTCTGCAAGCTTCTGTTGTATCTCGCGCTCCTTGGCCTTGAAGCTCCATTCCTTGTACTCGTCGATCAGGCGGTAGATGATGTTGTTTGAGAAAATTGTTATTCCCATGTCCTTCGCAAACTGTTCTGCCTCATCGAGAATTTTCACGTTGAAGGCTAGCACGACTTTTCTGATGTCTTCTTTCAAATTCTGCACTTCGATTATGTCCTGCTTCATGACGCTGCCGACTTCTGCCTTTCTCACCGGCACGCCCGCGTCCTCGACAAGCTTTAGCATCGCTTCCAGACTTCCAAGCGTGTCGGCCTTCAGCACGACTCCCTCCCTGTCGCTTGTGAACTCGACCTCCTCGATTTCCTGCTGCACTTCTGCCTTCGCAGCTTCAATCTCCTTCTCACTCTTGACAACAATTAACGGACTTCCTGCCCCAACATTTTCCAGCTCGGGCGCGACAATTTTTATTCCGTAAGCAGCCTCTGCCACTTCTATCTGCTGGAATTGCTTTTCCACACGCAGCTCCCTCAACACTGGCGGCTCAAGCAATGCCTTTATTTTTGTCGCAAGCGGCTGCTTTCCTCCAATAACAATCCAATCCCCTTTCCTAATTTTTCCGTCGAACAGAATCACGTCTATAGTTGTTCCGAAACCTTTCACTTCCTTGACCTCGAGCACCGCGCCGCGGCCGATTTCGCCAAGCGCAAGCCGGTCTTTCAAATACGTCTGCGCGAGACCTGCCAGAACAGTCAGCAGTTCGGGAATCCCTTCGCCTGTAATGCCGCTGCAAGGAACAATCGCAACATTTTTCGTGAAGTCGTCGACTCTATCGAAACGCTCGGAGTTGAACCCCCTCTCGGCGAGCTGCTGCACGAGATTGTAAACTCTTTTCTCCGCTTCTTCCTTCACAGGCTCGCGCTGCTTTGCAAAACTGTCGAGAAACGTGTGACCAGGCTCAGGGAACCATCCTTGGATTTTGTCGATCTTCGTCGCTGCGACAATGAACGGCGTCTTGTACTCCTTCAGCACAGCTAAACTTTCGTCTGTCTGTTCCTGGAAACCTTCCATGATGTCGACGACGAGTATGGCAAGGTCGCTTACCGCGCCCCCGCGCTTTCGCAGCGTGATGAATGCAGCGTGCCCGGGAGTGTCGATGAGAAGCAGGCCGGGAATTTCTATTTTCAGTTTCATTTTTTCAAGAAGTTCTCCGGAAATTTTTTCGACAGTGCTTATCGGAACGTAGCTAGCTCCGACGTGCTGCGTGAGAAGGCCTGGCTCGCTTGCTGTGACTGTCGTGCCGCGTATTTTGTCTAGCAGAGTCGTCTTTCCGTGGTCGACGTGCCCGACCGTGACTACAATAGGACTCCTTATGTTTTGCGTCATGTCCGACACCCACTTCCATCCTTGCGTCTATCCTTTCTTCCAGACTAAACATACCGCTAACTTAATGAATTTTTAGCTTTAATAGTTTAATAATGAACGACATGCCAGCGACGGATTTTGAAGCGGAGATAGAGCGTTTGAAAATTTTGAAGACGGAAATTGCCAGCAGAATCAGCATGACGAACGATTTCAACGAAAAGGAAAAGCTGGAGCGGCAACTTTCAACAATCAGCAGCCAGATCAAGACTCTGGAAATTTTCAAAAAGAAATTTTAGCTGCAAGTTCCTTTTGTGCCATGTGTTCGCCTTCTTCAATCCATTCACCAGCCTTGTCCTGCAGCCACCGCGCGCCATAACCAGCCACAAAGGCAGCCGCATACGGCAGATATTTTGACAAAGTGTCGTCAGTGTTTGTGTTTGCCTTTTTCACGATCTTGTCGATTTCAGAATTCAGGTAAATGATTTCGTCTTTTGAAAATTCCTGCGATGATCGCAAAATATTTTTTAGGCCGTCAGCACTCTCTTTTTCATATCCCTTTCCATTTTCAAGCTCCCGTAACTTTTTGCAGACGTCGAAACGCAGATCGTAGTTCATGTCTCATTACCCAGCAACATATCTGTGACTGACCTTGTCAGGTAATCGCCTGCCCTCTTTGCAACAAGCTTTCCTAGCAATCCCTTTTTACCTGCCTGATCCACAAAATATTCCATCAGTTCGCTTAAGCTTTTCATTCCAACCTCAACCAGTTCCTCTCTTGAGTACGCAACTCCATTTTGCCTTTTATTTCCGAACTCAGCGGATTTTTTCCTTATAGTTTCAGCGACATCAGGCAGCGCGTAGAGCACTGGCTCGAGCAGCTCAATTATTTCGGCATATTCTTCCTTCATTGCATTTCACCTGCTTCGTTTCCTCTTGCCCTGGCTTCCCTCGCGTTGTATGACTGCATCATTTTTTCGAACAGCTGCGTCTGGTATTCCGCCTGTTTCTTTGCGCGCTCCTCGCCAATTTTTCTGAAATACTCTGGCAGCTTGTTTATTGCAAGATGAAGATTGAACGCGGCAACTGTTGCAACGACGTACTCCTTCAAAATTTCTCGCAAATTTATCTCAACCATTTTTTTCACCTCCAATTTTTCGTCTTCAACTTTTTCTTCAACCAAGCAACTTCCTCTTTATCCACCTGGAAACAACAATCCCTCCGAGGCCCGCGACAAAACCATCCTTCAGGCCTGAAACAATCGCGCGACCTGCAGAGCTGTAGGCAAAATTAACAATGCTGGAAAAACTTTCGTTCATGGAATAGTTGGGAAAATTGTGCATGATGTACGAGGAGCTGCTGTAGAGAAAGTTGCCACCGTCGGAAAGAAGCGAGCCGACGAATCCAGCCGTGAAGCCAATCGGAGCTGCAGCGGTGAAACCTATCGCTGTCGTGATGCCGCCATAGCTTCGTAGGTAATCTTCAGTCCTTTC
>MGIS01000001.1:2433-5406 GCA_001793865.1 Candidatus Wolfebacteria bacterium RIFCSPLOWO2_01_FULL_47_17b | reverse complement strand
ACTTAACGATCGCTTCGCCAGATTGACGCATAAAGGCCGCAATCTTGGTAAAGTCGCCTTTTTCCCACAACGCTTTGTTTGGATTCATATTTTTCTCTTTTTACTTCTTGGAGTCAGACATTTAACGCAACGGATATGAGTATCCTATCCGTATGCACAACCCAACGCAATACCGGCGTTTGGCAAGGACCCCGAAATTTGGACACTCATGTAATACCGGTTTCGACCTTTGTTCGATGCCGCTCGGCGTATGCCGCCGGGGGCATTTTCAGTTTGGTGTGGATGCGGGTGTGGTTGTAGCGGTGGATGTGGAGGGCGATGGCGGCAATGAGTTCGCCCAGAGAATCGAAGCGTTCCGGTGAGCCGAGATCGAGCTTGAACTGGGAGTAGAATGATTCCTGGTACCCGTTCTCCCCGGGCGAGCCCCTGCGGCTCATGGAGATCCGGATGTGCTGCTCCTCCACGATCGCGGTGTAGCGCTTGCTGGTATATTCGCTGCCCTGGTCGGAGTGGAGGATCCCTGGCGCGGCGCCTGCGCTCCGGATCGCATCCTGGAATGCTCCGAGTACGAGTTCCGCGGGGTGCCCGAGGAGCACATGCCATCCGAGGATCTCCCGGGTGCAAAGATCCATGACCGTGGCGAGGTACAGCATCACGCCTCGGAAGACCAGGTGCGTGAAGTCCGAGACCTAGACCAGGTTCGGGAGCAGCGGGAACGGGATCGCGAGGAGCAGGTTCTCGTGGGGGACGAACGCGGTGATGCGCCGCGAATGCTTGCGTTGCCGGCGTCTCCGGTAGGGGTGGATGCCGAAGACCTGCATGACGCGCTGGATCTTCTTGCGGTTCAGGTGGAGCGCGAGAGCGAGGCGCCGGGAGCCGTAGCTCGGGTGCTCGTGGAGGACCTCCTCGATCCGGATTTTCAAGGACCAGTCGCGTTCGGGTTTCTTCCGCCGATAGTACAGGCTCGAACCGGAAACGCCGAGAGTGCGGGCAAGCGCGGTTCTCGTTTCAGGCACACGCGCGAGCGCCCTTCTTTTTTTCCGCCGAGAGCTCAACGGTGATTTTTCCGATGAGCTCCGTCAGCATGTGATTTTCGCGCTTGAGCTTGGTCATCTCGGCGAAGGTGGGCGGGGCGATGGCCCCGCGGGAGAGCCAGCCATAGATGACGTGGGGCGAGAGGCCGTGCTCCTCGGCGATCTCCTTCGTTGGTTTCTCCGCTCTCTTCACGCGCTCGAGGATCTCGCGCTTGAGCTCGGGCGAGACCGAGGGTTTTCCTTTGGGCATGGAAAGGTTGTTATGCGGCTATCGTATCAGTGATATGTCCGTGTCCAAAGTATTGGGACCGGGCCAGAGTGAGGATAGACAGACACTCTCTCTTGATGACCAAAAACGAGAGATTGATGAATTGATTGATAGGGAAAGTTTGAAGGTGGTTGAAAGTTTTGCTGGAAAAGGTAAGGGCGAGAGTCAATCCGCGCACAAACGAGGACGCCCAATTTTCAATCACGTAATGCAACAAATCGAAAATGGCAAGGCAAACGGCTTGCTTGTTTATCACCCGAATCGAATTGCTCGTAATGCTTTTGACGGCGGTTTAGTAATTACGTTAATGGACGAAGGTAATCTGCTTGAGATTAGAACTCCTACAAAGACGTACTTGAACAACCCCGATGATAAGTTCTGGTTGGCGCTTGAGTTTAATATGGCGAAGAAGTCGTCTGATGATAATGGCGTTGCAGTAAGCAGGGGGATAAAGACAAAACTTTTGGCGGGTTGGTATCCATCGCGCGCTCCATTGGGTTACCTGAATACAAAGAATTATGAGGAGAAAGGAAGAAACTTCATACTGAAAGATGGCGAGCGTTTTGATGCGGTGCGTCGTATGTGGGATTTAATGATTACGGGAAATTACACGCCTCCACAAATCGTCAAAATAGCAAACGACGAATGGAAGTTCAAAACGCGCCCCACGAAACGGCACGCGGGACTAAAACCACTATCACGTAGTAACATCTATAAAGTTTTTACCAATCAGTTTTATTATGGTTATTTTGAGTACGGAAAAGGAGAAAACAGAAAACTCTATCAAGGCAAGCACGAGCCAATGATTACCGAAAAGGAATATGACATCGTACAAAAGTTGCTCGGACGGCACGGCAGACCGCGTGCTCAAAAACATCGCTTCGCTTTCACTGGCTTGATGCGATGCGGCAACTGCGACGCAATGATTACCGCAGAGCAAAAAATCAAACGTCAAAAAAATGGCAACGTTCACGATTATATCTATTATCGCTGCACAAAACAGAAGGATGAGAAGTGCCAAGAGAAAGCGATTGAGCTGAAGGAGTTGAGCACACAGATTGACGCAGAAATCAATAAGCTCACCATCTCCGAGAAGTTCAAGGATTGGGCTATCAGGGATTTGCACGAAATACGCCAGACACAAGCACAGACGCACGAAGCTATGCTAAATAACAGTGAACGCGACCATCTTCGCATCACGCAACAGTTGGATAATCTGTTGCTCAAGTATTCTTCACCAGAAAACACTGAAGGACAGCTTATATCCGACCAAGAGTATCAGGATGTGCGAACACGTCTTTTGAAGCAGAAAGCGGCACTAGAGAGCAGTATTAGCACGCAGAACAGAGAAATTGAGGAGTGGCTTGAATTGAGCGAGAGGACGTTTAATTTCGCACGCTACGCACGCACGTGGTTCGCTCGCGGTGATATGGCGACCAAAAGAGCCATCTTCGCTTGTCTAGGTTCGCACCTCGTCATACAAGACCAGAAACTCGCCATAACACTACGTCCAGTGTTCAAAACAATCTTTGAAACGTTACCGAAAGCAGAGGGTGAGATTTCCAAGATTAGAACCTATCCCCAAACAGTATTTAGTGGCTCTAACAAAGAAAAAGCCGCCCTTGTCGGGCAGTCAATTTCTACTTGGCGGTGTCTGTTTGAAAATATCCG
>MGIS01000001.1:0-2420 GCA_001793865.1 Candidatus Wolfebacteria bacterium RIFCSPLOWO2_01_FULL_47_17b | reverse complement strand
CCTTGCCTGCCCGACCGATAGGCGGGAACCGGAGCGGAAAGGACGATTTCAAGTTTTTCTTTGGCGGCGGATTCTTTCAATTCCATTTTAATCCACTTGCCGTGTTTTTTAAAGACATGTATACTAGAGTTATCGGAACTATTTCCGAATGATACGACTATGAAAACAAATTACATTATTCGCGGCGATATAATAAAGGGGTTAAAAGAATTACCAGATAGGTCTGTTGATTTAATAATTTTAGATCCCCCCTATTGGAAAGTTATCAGTGAGCACTGGGATTACAAATGGAGAACGGAAAGTGATTATGCAAAATGGTGTTTTGAATGGTTTACAGAATTATCCCGGGTGATTAAATTGTCGGGAAGTTTATATCTTTTTGGTTATATCCGAAATCTTGTCTATTTGTATAAGGATATCCTAGATTTGGGATTTACTTTTCGCCAACAAATTATGGTTGATAAGGGAATCAGAGCTTTAGGTGGCAGAGCAACAAAAGGATATAAGATGTTTCCTAATACCACCGAGAGCATATTGTTTTTTATTTATGACAGTAAGCCATATATTAAAAAGTTATTAAAAGAGCAGCAGAAAAAAACAGGATTAAACGCAAAGGAAATCAACAAGCGTCTTGGCGTAAAAGAAAACGGTGGCGGGGTCTGGTCTCTCTATACTGGCGAGAATATCCTTGCACAGGTGCCGACAAAAGAAATGTGGGATAGATTACAAAAAGTGCTCAAGTTTGATTTACCACATTCGGAGATTGGTCATACTTTTAACATCGAGATGGGGATAACCGATGTATGGCAGGACATCAATTTTTATTCCGAAGATAGATACCACCGCACTCAAAAACCGGTGAAGCTAATTGAAAGACTGATAAAAGCAAGTACAGAAAAAAATATGATTGTTTTAGATCCGTTTCTGGGCGCTGGCTCTACTGCGCTTGCGTGTATAAATTTGAATAGAAAATATATCGGAATCGAAATTGAAAAAGAATATGTTGAAATCGCTAAGAAACGGATAGCCACCGAAAGCTCCAAGCTAAAATAATTTTAGCCCTCTTCTCGAATAAGAAGATTTGGCTGTAGAAATTTTATCCGTATCCCTAAGCGGAAGAACTGCCCTCAACTCTTCGTTTACCCCATTCGAAAATAATTTCATTTTATCCTTCAAAGACATAGAAAGTGCTTGTTTTTTAGTAGTAAAACCGACTAAATATCGCTTCAATATAATATCCGGAATTTTATTGAGTATTACATCGATTTCTTCCTCTTTAAGAATTTCGGCGGGCATTAAAATTGATGGTATTTTTGACCGATCAATGCTGGGTTCAATGTAATTCTCTATCGTAATTTTTGGCGTGGAGCCTGAATTTTTTACAATACAAGAAAAGGTCTGTATCGGATTGCAAATGTAGAATTGATATTGATACGGCCAAAAGTTTTTTGGCGCAGGATTACTGCTTTGGTTTACCTTTTTATGTCCAAGATATATTTTCTCGTAGTAATTCGTCATTATTTCTGAAAAAACTTTTTGCCTCGGAGACGAAGGCCATATTTCAAAAGATTGAAATCGTAATGTTGAGAAATCATCTTTTTCGAAATTTGGATAATCTCCAATAATTAAAACAACTCTCGGGACTTTTTTTGTCAGAAGCTCCAGATCCGACCTATTTCTTATTGAAAAAAGCCATTTCGAGTCATTGTTTCGTTTTATATCTGAAGAGCCACATACAGAGCAGTTATCCTCAAGTCTAGCAACGGGCGATTCGCAATTGTTGCATTTATCTAGCTGGTCTATTCTTGAGCAAGATTTGACTTCTGAACCATCGACAAGATCGTTGCCCCGAGCACCGGTTCGCTCTCCGCTCATACCACTTATGAGTGAAGCTAGATGTTGTCCCGGATATCCTATTTTTATATTTGGAGTTTGTTTTGTTATTCGAGACCACTTAATTGCGTTGATACGAGGTTGCAAAACAAGCTCATCAAGTAAATTGACGATTTGTTTAATGTTGTCGTGAAGCGTTACTAATTTTGTATTTGGCTTCATAGGTCTAGGGTTAAATCGGAGATTTTTATTGAAAGGGCGCCCGCAATTTTCTTAATGTTCGCTAGAGTTATATTCTTTTCTGCCCTCTCAATCATTCCAATATAAGTACGATGAACACCCGCTCGCGTCGCGAGCTCTTCTTGAGAAAGACCTTGTTTTAATCTTTCTAATCTAACTTTTTCGCCGAATTGTTCGAGTGTTGTTTTACTCATGTAGGTTTGATTTGATAACTCTAGTATATTGCCTTGCTAACTTTGGTTCTACATACTATAGTTAGCACATATGTATCGCTTTATTTCCGAAAAGAAAAGCCCGCTTTTGGCCTTCATAAAGTTCGAGCCGACATTTTTGACAGGTTCTTTGGC